>CAVZCK010000018.1:0-432600 GCA_963773735.1 uncultured Alphaproteobacteria bacterium
GGGTTCGCAAGTAAAATCGTGCGTTGCATGGAAAATATGCAATTGCTTGATTTTTACGCGGAGGCCTCGAATGGGGCGGAATGGCGCGGAGGGAGCACCATCGGAGAATGACGAAAGACGGCGGCGACCCGCGGGTTTCGCAAAAGCCGAAGTGAGAAAAGACGGTCGGACGGGTTTGGTGACAATGCGCCCTTCACTTGCGTGGGTGGGGGCGGCGCAGCGGGTTTCGTGACAGTGGCAACGTGGCAGACGGCGCGTCGCGCGACGTCAGGATTTCTTTGCGCTGCTCATCCGCACCCACTGGCCGTTGATATCGTCGTCACCAATCACTTTCAGCACGGTGTCCGCGAATTCCTTCGGGTCGGCGAGAACGCTTGGGTCGTGCTCAGTGGTTTTGATCTTTTGAGTCATGTCCTCCGAGCGCTCGGCGAAATCGGCGGTGTCGTAACGGCCCGACATAATGGTGACGACGCGGATGCCTTCATTGACCAGATCACGCGCCAACGGACGCGTCAGCGCCAGAACGCCGCCCTCCGAGGCGGCATAGGCGGCTTGACCTTCCTTGCCGTCTTCCGCCGCGAGCGAAGCCGAATTGATGATCACGCCACGAATGCCCCCGGCGAGCGGTGGCAGCGACATCATGGCGGCCGCGGATTTGGTCGCCATATAGAAGGTGCCGGTCAGATTGACCTGCAAAAGCCGCTCGAAGCTGGGCACGTCATGGGTGACGATCCGCCCGGTGTTGCGGTCACGCCAGACAGCAGGCTGTTCGAGGGCGATGCCAGCGCAATTGATGAGGATGCGCTCGATGCCGTTTTCCTCGCGGGCAAAGTCAAGTCCGGTGTCGACGGTGATCTCGCTGGAAATTTCCAGATGGCGGTAGATTGCGCCGATCCGCGCGGCGAGGGCTTCGCCCTCCTGGCGATACATATCGAGGATGGCGACCTTGCAGCCGGCCGCGGCGAGCTTTTCCGCGGCTGCCGCTCCAAGCCCCTTCGCACCACCGGCGACGATCGCGCTGATGTCGTTGCCAAGTCTCATGACCTTTCCCTCAGCTATTTCGATGCAATGAACGGCATTAAATGCTCTGAAGTCAATTTCCTATTGCGCGTCGCCGGAAACGAAATTGAATGCCGTCCCATAAACGAAAATTTCGCAAGCGCCATCTACAATCCGGGGGTGGCTGATCCGAACCGCCAGACAGCCGTCATAGCCCTTTTGTTTAGCCTTGTCCTCGAGTTCCGTCAAAGCCCGCTCCAGGGTCATATCCATGACGCGTTCGTAGCGTCTCATCTTGCCGCCGAAAATGTTGGTGATCATTTCGCGCACATCGCGGAGGATGTTGGCCGCATTGACGGCCGCGACCCAGAGCAATTCCCCTTCCTTGATTTTGCGATCGACCGGTCGGTCCGTCGTGTACAGCGCCATGGCCCTATTTCTTTCCCCCGCCATCGGCGGTCTTGATGATGACGGTCGGCGGCCTTCCGAACAGGATGCGGCGGAGCCCCAGAAGCACCAGAAGCGCGAGGAAAAAGGCTGCAATCAGGCCGAGCCAATAGCGCTCCAGGAATACGCGGTAGTTGACATCACCCTGCTGGACCAGCGACCAGTCGCTGCCGATGTTGGACAGATTGAGCATGGAGTTCTCGCGCAGCAACATGGTGATCGCCGAAAGCTGATCGCGGCTGCCGGTGATGGCATTCACGAGCGCCGGCTTGGCCAGTCTGTCCATCAGCGCGGGGTCGGCCGCAACCTCGCGCAGGAGCCGGCTGGCCGCAGGAGGCGCGAGTTGCTCCTGATAGGCCGCAAGCGCCGCAAGCTCGGCTCCGGAAAGGCGCCTGGCAAGCGCCTTCAAGGTATCTGGGGGAAGTGTGAGAAGCGCATCTCGCGCAGCGCGCTCCAGCCGCGCAATCCGAAGCGCGGGCGCGCGGTCGTCGAAAGACAGGAGCATCGAAAGCTGCGCCGCGGTAATTGCGTTCGGGGGAATGCGCTGGGGCAGACCGTAGTCGATCGCCTTTGGCAGGCGCGGACCGGCGAGCTCAGCCCAGGCAACCGCCTTGTCGAGTGATTTGATCTCGATCGCCAGCGAAACGCCGGCGTCGTCGAGATCGGCGAGCGCCTTGCGCAGCGTGCCGTCGCGGGTTCGCTGGAGTACGCCTGCCTCCCCGTCATCCTTCAGAAGAAAGCTCACGATCCGGCCGAGGCGGCCGAGCTGATCGACGGTCCGCGTCTTGAGGAATTCGGCAAAGTCCGAACTCTTCTCGGCAAGGCTTAGAAGAACGTTGTACTTTTGCTTGAAGTCCTGCCAGAAAGCATAAATCCGATCGGTGGTCTCTTCGGCGATGACGCTGACCTGCTGGGTGAGATCGGCTTGGATCGATTTTGTAAGCTCCTGTTTGATCAGGTCCTTGGCCTCATCCGACTTCATCCGCTCTTCGATGAGCGGGAAGACACCCTCCGTGGCTTCATAAACGTCGCGGGCAATCAGCGCGAGGCCGACAAGCCCTGTGAAGGTGGAAATGAGCCGCGAGGCGACAAGCCCGGCGACGCGGCGGCCCATGCTTGCGACCAGACGCGAAACGATGCGCCGGCTTACGATCAGCGCAATACCGGAAATCGTGCCGACGTTCTGAATAAGCAGATCGCTCGTATCGATCTTGGCGCTGCCGATCTCCGCGGTCACGTTGAGATTTTGTTCCGTCTCACGAGTAAAGACCTGTGCGACGGCGCCGCCATAACGGCTTTGCAGCGCCGTCCTCACACAGGCTATGACGGGGCCGGAAACGCTGCTTGCGGCGCGTCTCGACGCGGCTTCCGAAGTCTTTGCCGACGCCCTGGGCGAGATCGGTGAGGGCCGCCTTGAAGCCTTCCGAGCCAAAGGTACGCTCGGCAACGGCGGTGGCCACCTTTTCCGCTGTCTCCTGACTGATGGTCGAATAGGCGCGGCCGAACATATTGGTGTTGGCACGCTCGACGCGGATGGCGTCGTCGATTTCCTTGTCGAGCCGCTCACCGACTTTGGCTTCGTGCCAATATTTGTCGACCAGTGCGGCATAGTCGATCTGACCCAGCTCTTTCGTCAGCGCAGTCTCGGTCAGCGCCCGGATCTGTGCGCGTACTTCCGGGTCACCAAGATTGTTGCACTGCTCGATGGTAACGGAAATCCGGGCCTGATCCTGCGCGACTGCCGGCGGCATGGATGACAGGAGGAACGTGAATATGGTCGCTGAGCCGACAATGGAGCGGAATGGGTGGGTCATTACTGGCACGCGCATATCCTTGAAACACGGAAGTCGCCAAGGTTGACGCCTGGGCTGAAACAATGACCCGGAAACGGAGTTCCGGGTTTCGAGTGTTTCAATATTGCGCGGTCCGCTAAAGATTGAAAGAGACACCTGCGAACAGCATCGCCCAGGCGACAAGTGTGACTTCGAAGGGATGCCCGTCAACGATCGGCGTGAGAATCGGCACGTCGAAACCGAAATAGCGCGACAAAATGATGACGACGACCAGGGCCGTCGAAACCGCGAAAATGCCGAATGAGGGGGCGCTTAATTTCATCATCGGAGGCCTTTGTCATCAAGGGATTCGAATAAAAACAATTGCCTATACGATACCGAGCTGAGACGAGGCGCTAAGCGGGTGCGTCACCGAAGCTGGTCTCGCCGGCAAGTGCCAGCCGCACCGGAGCAAAAGACCGCCGATGATGCCGTGTGACGCCGAGCCGCGTGATCGCCTCGGCATGTTCGGGGGTACCGTAACCCTTGTTGGTGTGCCAGCCATAGCCTGGGAAATCTTCCGACAATTTCTCCATAAGCCGGTCGCGCGTGACCTTGGCGATGATCGAGGCCGCGGCGATCGACGGGCAGATCGCATCGCCATCAACGACCGGTACGGCCGGATGTCCGAGCGGAGGGCAGCGATTGCCGTCAACCAGCACGATTTCGGGACCTATGCCCAGGGCGGTGACCGCCTCGCACATGGCCCGGAGAGTCGCTTCCAGAATGTTGATGCGATCGATGTCCTCGACCGAGACGATCCCGACGCCGATCCATGCCGTCTTGCAGATGGCCTCGAACAGCTCCTCGCGCCGCTCCGGCGGCAGCAGCTTGGAGTCGTTCACGCCTTTCGGCGCTTTGCCACGGCGGAAGATCACAGCGGCGGCAACGACCGGTCCAGCCCATGGGCCGCGGCCTGCCTCATCGACCCCCGCGACGAGCTTCGAATTCCGGCCGGCAAATCCGCGCTCGATTCTGAAGGTCAGTGGCTTTGCGATCCTCTGTCCCTGCATGCAGATCAGACTGCATGGCGCGATGAGGATCGCAAGCGCCTTTCTCATGATTTAAACAGGTCTAACTGCTTATTCGCAGCCCCCGGCGGCTTGAATAGATCCGAACGCAAAACGGCCCGGCTGCGATTGAGCCCGAGGCGCTGGGTGGCGATCCGGAAACGCTGCGCAATCAGCGCGGCATAGGGACCCGTCCCGGTCTGGCGTTCCCGCCATCGCGAGACGTAATCTTTGCCACCGCGCGTCGAGCGCACCAGCGACATGACCCGCTTGGCCCGGTCGGGGAATTCCTCGCCGAGCCATTCCTGGAAGAGGCCGCTGATTTCGAGGGGCAGCCGCAGCAGCACATAGCCGGCTTCCCGTGCGCCCGCAGCCGCGCAGCGCTCCAGCACCGCTTCGATTTCGCCGTCGTTGATGGCGGGAATGATCGGCGCCACCAGTACACCGACCGGAACGCCGGCTTCGACAAGCCGCTCGATCGCCTCGACGCGGCGCTCAGGCGTTGTCGCGCGTGGCTCCATCTTCCGCGCCAGCCTGTGGTCGAGCGAGGTGACGGACAACGAGACCTTGGCCAGCCCACGCGCGGCAAGCGAAGCCAAGAGATCGATGTCGCGCAGGATTAGCGCAGATTTGGTGACGATGCCGACGGGGTGGTTCGTGCGGTCCATGATTTCAAGAATCCTGCGCGTCAGCTCATAGGTCTTCTCGAGTGGTTGATAGGGGTCGGTATTCGTCCCGAGCGCGATCGTCTTGACCTGATAGCGCGGATCGGCGATCTCCCTTTCAAGGCACTCGGCTGCGTTCGTTTTGACAATCAGCTTGCTTTCGAAATCGAGCCCCGCCGAAAATCCGAGATAGCAGTGCGTTGGGCGTGCAAAGCAATAGATGCAGCCATGTTCGCATCCCCGATAGGGATTGATCGATTGATCGAAGCCGATATCCGGTGAGTCATTGGTTGCGATGATCTGCCGTGCCTCTTCGAGCCGGACATCGGTCTTGAACGGCGCCAGCTCGCCGAGCCCCTCCCAGCCGTCGTCGAAATCCTCGCGGAGCTGTGTCTCGAACCGGCCGGTCAGGTTCGACTTCGATCCGCGGCCGCGCCGCCTCTCCCGATCGACCGGCGGCTGGTCAGGTAACGGCGGCGCGCGGCATGGCTGGCGGTTTTCCGATCATTCTATAATTATAGGCGGAGGGAGAGAACAAATAAAGAACAAACGCGACCGGCACGCTTGTGGAAAAGTTTTGAGCCGGTATCATCCCGGCCATGATCTCGGTTGTCATTCCCACGCTCAATGCCGAAGCCGACCTGCCTCGGACGCTGACGGCGCTGGTTCCCGCGGCGGTCGATGGCTTCATCCGCGACGTGGTGATCGTCGATGGGGGCTCGACGGATGCAACGGCGAAAGTCGCCGAAGAGGCTGGCGCGCATTTCGTCAGTTCCGAGCGAGGCAGGGGGCAGCAGCTTGCGGAAGGCGCCCGCCGGGCGAAAGGGCCGTGGCTGCTCTTTCTTCATGCCGACACCGTCCTGCAGGCCGGATGGGAGGCCGATGCGTTCGAGCTGATCCGGTCGGTCGAAAGCGGCGCGCGGCCCGAGGCGGCAGGCGTGTTCCGCTATTCGCTCGATGATCGCGGCTTGTGGGCGGGCTTTCTCAATGCGGTCGTCTGGCTGCGTTGCCGCATCCTCAAAATGCCTTATGGCGATCAGGGCTTGCTGATTTCGCGCCGGCTTTATGAGACCGTCGGCGGCTTCAAGCCGATGGCGCTGATGGAGGATGTCGATATGATCCGCCGCCTTGGCGGGCGCCGCATCGCCTTTCTCAACTCGGCTGCGATGACCAGCGCCCGTCGCTACCGCGACGAAGGCTATCTCCCGCCGTATGCTGCGCAATCTCGCTTGCCTCTGCCTGTATTATCTGCGCGTGCCGCCCGTCTGCTGTCGCGGATCTATGGCTAAACCCAGCCGATCGGCGGGCAGGCTGATCATCATGGTCAGAGAACCGCGCCTGGGGGCCGTCAAGACGCGGCTTGCGCGCGAGATCGGCCCGGCGGCCGCGACCCGGTTCTACCGGAGCGTGACCGCAAATCTGATCCGCCGCCTGGCGTTCGACCGGCGATGGCGAACCGTTATCGCCGTCGCGCCCGATCAGGCGGTACGGGCCCGCGTTTGGCCGACGGCCGTCGCGCGCGTCGGTCAAGGCGCGGGCGGCCTCGGCGAGCGCATGGAAAGGCTTCTGCGGTCTGAGTGGCCGGCGCCGGCCATACTGATGGGCTCGGATATTCCGGCGGTCCGGCCGGACCATATCGCGGAGGCCTTTGCTCTGTTGCGCGGCCATGATGCCGTGTTCGGCCCGGCGGAGGACGGCGGATTCTGGCTTGTCGGACTGAACGCCCTGCCACGCCTGCGAGGTCTGTTTACCGGGGTCCGCTGGTCGAGCCCGCACGCGCTCGACGACGCGCTCGCCAACCTTGCGGGACGGCAAATCGGCCTCGCGGCACGACTTTCGGATGTGGACGATCTCACTGCCTATCGGCGCCACGCCCATCTCGGCGCCTGCGTCACGCCTGCGCCCGTTACGTCTCTTCGTTGAAGCCGCTTTCAATGAGCGCCGTCAGCGCGTCGAGGGCTTCTTCCGCCTCCGGTCCGTCCGTCTCGATGAGGATCGTCGTGCCCGGACCCGCATGCAGCATCATCAGCCCCATGATCGAGCCGCCGTTCACCTGATGGCCGTCTCTTGTGACGGACACCTCGGCATCGAACTTCTCGACGCATTTCACAAATGTCGCCGAGGCGCGGGCATGAAGTCCCTTCTTGTTCGTGATCGTGACTTCGGCGAGGCACTGATAAACGCCGGAAGCGGACATGCTGGTCATTGACACCCCGATAGGTGACGGCGGATCGCGGTGAGCAGGCGATTATGCAACAGGTGCTTATAGAGCGGAAGCTGAATGAAAGCCCGCAGGCGATGAGCACTTATGCGCGGCGCAACGCACTGCGAAGGTCAGTTACACGCTTATCGTTAGGAATTCGTCAGCGTCCGGTCAGCACCTGGCTGGCGACATGAATATATTTGCGGCCGGCTTCCTGAGCCAGCTTGATCGCCTCCGGGAGCGGAGATTCCTCGCGCACGCGCGCCAGCTTGACCAGCATCGGCAGATTGATCCCCGCGATCACTTCGACATGGGATTCGTCCATCACCGAGATGGCGAGATTGGACGGCGTGCCGCCGAACATATCGGTGAGCAGCACACAGCCGTCCCCGCTGTCGACGCTTGCGATCGCTTTGAGGATCGCGCTGCGCCGCTCCTCCATGTCGTCATCGGGCTGAATGCAGATGGTCGCGATCTGTTCTTGGGGACCGACAATATGTTCCAGCGCGGCTCTGAATTCGCGGGCCAAATTCCCATGCGTGACGATCACGACACCGATCATGTTTAAATCCATTCAGCGCGGCCGCCGCACAACTTACATTGCGGCGGCACCCGCGAAGCCCTCATCATTTTCTATGCGCCGCGTTAGGGGTTCAAGGCTTATTCTGGAACAGTGCGTGCAGATAAGAAACGGATTCGCATCATTTGGGTAAATTTTCCGGCTTTGTTCACGAACCGGCATTTTGGAGTGCAAGGCGCAGTTTGAGATGCGCGGAGGCCTCAAAAGGGGCGACACGCAGCGTTGGAATTTCGATGCCGCAGAGCGTGCTGCAAGGGGGCTGGGACGGCGGCAGCCGCGGTACGCATTCCGGCGCAACAAGCTCGACGAGCAGCTTAACTTCCGCTTGCGGCCGGAACGGCACCGCGAGAATGCCGATGCCGCGAACCTCGATGCGTCCGGCGATCGTTTCCGGCGGACTGGCAATGAGGCGCCCCGCCGCGACGGTCAGCCTGATCTGATCGTCCGAAACGAGCGCCGGCGCCAAGTCTTCGGGCGTGCCGAAAATGAAACGCAGAGCGAGGTCGGATTTGCCGCTTCCGGGGGCCCCCTGCAGGATCGCCGCTTTATCGCCAAGCGCCACGCAGGTGCCGTGGCTGAGTTTGACTGTCTCGCTCACGTTAAATCGCGATGGCTGGCAGGCGAATAACGAAACGCGCACCCAGAATGGGTTGAGGCGCATGGTCGTTGCATTGTGTCGTCACCGTCGGCGCCATCCGGTTTTCGGCCCAGATACTGCCGCCATGCGCCGTCACGATCTGGCGCGAAATGTTGAGGCCTAGCCCGGAATTGTTTCCGAACTCCTCCTGGTTGGGCCGGTCCGTATAAAAGCGCTCGAAGATTTTTTCGAGGTTCTCCTGCGGGATGCCGGGCCCATCATCCTCGACGGCGATCTCGATCTGCTTTGTCTTTCGGATGATGCTGCAATTGATGTGGATGCTGCCGTCTTTGGGCGAAAACGAGATCGCGTTATCAAGCAGATTATTGATCACTTGGCCCAGGCGGCGCTCATGGCCATAGATCGTGAACGGGCTCTTGCTGCCCATGGCGATGGCCCGCGCCACACCTTTCATCTGCAGGCCGATCTTCACCGGGCAGTCCCGGTGAATGTCATTTTGCGCCTCGCATAGTGCTGTCAGCAGCTTGGCAATATTGACCGGACGGCGGCTCTCGCGTGCAAGCTCTGCGTCAAGGCGCGAGGCGTCGGAAATGTCGGTGATGAGGCGGTTGAGTCTCTGCGAGTCGTGGCGGACGATCTTCATCAGCCGGTCGCGGTCCTCGTCCTTTTTGACGAGCGGGAAGGTGTCGATCGCACTCTGAAGCGAGGTAATCGGATTCTTGAGCTCATGGGAGACGTCCGCCGCGAAGCTCTCGATGGCGTCAAGACGCGCATAGAGCGCCGCCGTCATTTCGCGCAGGGCATGTGCCAGATGTCCAACTTCATCAGAACGGTGCGAATAGTCCGGGATGTCGGCGCGGGTCTTGATGTTCCTGCGAACGCGCTCGGCGGCCTGGGCGAGGCGGTGCATCGGTCCGGCGATCGTTCCGGCGAGCACAATGGAGGCGCCGATCGTCACGATCATGATCAGAACCCAAATTCTGACGACGGAGATACGCTCGTCGGCGAGCAGTGCATCGATTTCACCGTCTTCCGTTGCCAGGAGCAGCGCTCCCAAAACCTTGCCGCCCTTTTCAATGGGGACGGCGAAATTGAGGATGGTCTCGCCAAGCTCATTTTCGCGAACGATCAGGGTCGGACTACCCTGTTCAAGCGCGGCTTTGACTTCAGCAAAGTTCTTCCCGTTCTGCATGCTGATGTTGTCCAGCGTCGGCAGGCTCTCGGAACGCATCATCCGCTCGAAGCTGAGCCAAAGTTTGTAGCCTTCGCTCACCTCGTCAGCTCGCTTTCTCGGCGTTTGGAATTGCGTCAGCTTGCCGCCTTTGTAGATGCGATTGCTGTCGACCAGCCAGGTGCCATCCGCATTGTAGATATAACCGTGGGTCTTGGTCGGCCGGATCAGGCTGCGCAGAAGCTCCGCCGATTTTTCGATGCTGATCGTGAACGAGTTCTCGACGGACTGCCCGAAAATGGCATCGTCAACGCTGTCCGCGCTGGCGGAGACGCCCGGCGTGCCCTCAATCGTCAAGGCTTTGGCGATGATATCGGCTTCGATCTGGAGGCTCTTCGAGCGGGCTGCGATCAGCCGGTCGCGAAAGTCGCTGAGATAGAGCATTCCGGCGCCAAGCACGAAGAGGCTGATGATATTCATCGCCACGATGCGGCCGGTGGTCGTGGTAAAGCGGTAATAAATGCCGACGCGCGCGAAAGCTCGCATCAGCTTGCGCCAACCGCGGCGGGTCGAGCTTGCCAGTCCCGATGCGCTAAGAGGTCGGGCGGCGTCTATGGCGATGTCCCTTCCCTCGGGTGTCATTCCTTGAAGCGGTAACCTACACCGTAGAGTGTTTCGATGACATCGAAATTGGTATCGACCAGCTTAAATTTCTTGCGCAGTCTTTTGATGTGGCTGTCGATCGTGCGATCGTCGACATAGACCTGATCGTCATAGGCGGCGTCCATCAATGCATCCCGGCTCTTGACCACGCCGGGGCGCTGCGCGAGCGCCTGGAGGATTAGAAACTCGGTCACGGTGAGCGTGACGGGCTTGCCATCCCAGACGCAGGTGTGGCGCTCCGGATCGAGTTTGAGCTTGCCGCGTTCGATGATCTTGGCGGGGTCTTCAATGGCGGCACTCGCTTCGCGCGGCGCGGAGCGGCGCAGGATCGCCTTCACCCGCTCGACAAGCAGGCGCTGGGAGAACGGCTTACGGATGAAATCGTCTGCGCCCATCTTCAGGCCGAACAGCTCGTCGATCTCGTCCTCCTTCGAGGTCAGAAAGATGACGGGCATCTCGCTCCGCTGACGCAGCCGGCGCAAGAGCTCCATGCCGTCCATGCGTGGCATTTTGATATCGAGGATGGCAAGATCGGGCATATCGCCGATCAGCCCGTCGAGAGCGGAAGCGCCATCGGTGAAGGCTTGGATCTTATACCCCTCGGCTTCGAGGACCATTCGAAGCGACGTGACGATATTGCGGTCGTCATCAACAAGTGCAATTGTTGGCATGTGTGTCAGAGCCTCGGCAGCGATTGACTCGCGTTCTGAACAAAGACTGTTATTTTGATATGTGGCAAAAATGCCACACTCCGTCAGAAAGCGCATCGTAATTCAGAGGTGTTCGATTGGAAACCCCGAAATCATGTCTCAGCATAGCTCTGGCAAATCAGGCTTAATTAGGGCATTGGCTCGCGCCTTGCTCCGGCAGCGGACTGTTGGCGCACTTGCCACCGCCGAAGCCGGGACAAATCATCCCTATGCTTCGCTGATTACCGTCGCGACTGATACGGACGCCTCGCCGATCTTTCTGATCTCCCGGCTTGCCTTGCACACGCGCAATCTGGTCGCCGATCCGCGGGCCTCGATCCTGTTTGCTGCCGAGGCCGGACCCGGCGATCCGCTCAATCTTGGCCGGGTCAGCGTCATTGGGCAGGCGGAGCCTACGGACAATGCGCGGGTGCGAAGCCGCTTTCTTGCGAGACATCCAAGCGCCGCGCTTTATGCCGATTTTGCGGATTTCGCATTCTGGCGGCTTCATATCGAGCGGGCGCATTTTGTCGGCGGATTCGGCCGCATTGAGACCCTGGCGGCGCCTGAGCTTCTTGTCGATCCGGATATCGCCCGGGATTGGGACGTCCGGATCGATTCCGCCATCGAGGCGGTCAATGCCGCGCAGTCGCCCCTCATCGCGCAGCTTGCCGAGGGCATGGCGGCGCCGGCCGCAATCTGGCGGATTGCCGCCTGCGATCCGGATGGCTGCGACCTGATCTGCGGCGAAGAAACGCATCGGCTCGGCTTTCCCGGCCCGCTGTCGTCGCCGGAGGGCCTAGCCGCCGCGCTCATCGGGCTTGCTCATCAAAGCCCTAAGCCCCGCGTAAACTAATCCATACGGAACAAATGTGCTAAGGGACAATTTTGCATTACAGCTAGCACCGCAATGTGACCGAAGGTAATCTGGATAATGGCGTAGTTGCACCGTGGCGCCGATTATTTTCAATGGCTTGGTACAGAATAGACCAAAGACCCTGTCGCGGACGGGGCTTGGGAATACAGTATTTTTTCTGAGGAGTAATCTGTGAGCACACAAACGACCGACGTAGGGAGCACGCCAAGCTCTCTTTCGCTTACTGATCGCTTGAAATCCATCCGACTGAATCCGTCCGCAGCAGAGCTTTATGAACTCGCGCTTCGCCGCGGCGAAGGGGAAGTGGCCTCAAGCGGGGCGCTCGCCATGCGCACGGGCGCGCACACCGGCCGGTCCGCGGTGGACAAGTTCGTGGTCCGCGATGCCGCGACCGAGAATGCCATTTGGTGGGCCAATAACAAACCGCTCTCGCGGGGCCATTTTGAGACTTTGCTTCAGGACTTTCTCGACCACGCCGCAGAACGTGAGCTGATGCTTCAGGATCTTTATGCCGGCGCCGATCCGCAATACAGACTTCGAGCCCGCATCTATACTGAGCTTGCCTGGCACGCGCTTTTCATCCGGCATCTCCTCATTGTGCCGCCGGACGCCGAAAGACAGAATTTCGACCCGCAATTCACGGTGATCAACCTGCCGAGCTTCAGCGCCGATCCCGCGCGGCATGGCTGCCGCTCCGACACGGTGATCGCCTGCGATTTTACCAGAAAGCTCGTGCTGATCGGCGGCACCTCCTATGCGGGCGAAACCAAGAAGGCCGTCTTTACATACCTCAATTACGTGCTTCCCGAGATGGGTGTGATGCCGATGCATTGCTCCGCGAGCGAGGAGCGCGGCGGCGGCAATACCGCGATCTTCTTCGGCCTCTCGGGCACCGGCAAGACCACGCTTTCAGCCGACCCGGCTCGCACGCTCATTGGCGACGACGAACATGGCTGGTCCGAAAACGGCATCTATAATTTCGAGGGCGGCTGCTACGCGAAGACGATCAAGCTGTCGAAAGAGGCAGAGCCTGAAATTCACGCCGCCTCCAATAGCTGGGGCACGGTTCTGGAGAATGTCATCCTCCATCAGGTGACGCGCGAGCCCGATTTCGACAACGACTCGCTGACCGAGAATACGCGCGCCGCCTATCCTCTCAGCTATGTCGCCAATGCCAGCGCCACCGGCCAAGCGCCCCACCCCAGCAACCTCGTCATGCTCACGGCGGACGCTTTCGGCGTTCTGCCTCCCATCGCAAGACTGACGCCCTCGCAGGCCATGTATCATTTCCTCTCGGGCTATACCGCAAAGGTGGCCGGAACCGAGAAAGGCGTGTCCGAGCCTGCCGCGACCTTTTCAACCTGCTTCGGTGCACCGTTCATGCCCCGGCATCCAAGCGTCTACGGCAATCTGCTGCGCGATCTCATCGCCGAGCACGGCGTCGACTGCTGGCTGATGAACACCGGCTGGACCGGCGGCAAATTTGGCGTCGGACAGCGGATGCCGCTGAAATTCACCCGCGCGCTGCTCAATGCCGCGCTGTCGGGCCGCCTCAAGGACGCAAGCTTCCGTCGCGATCCCCTGTTCGGCTTTGAGGTGCCGCTCGATGTCGAGGGCGTGCCGCCGCATCTCCTGGAGCCGCGCCGGACCTGGTCCGACAAGCTGGCCTATGACAACCAGGCGCGTCAGCTCGTTGCCATGTTCGCCGAAAATTTCCGTAAGTTCGAGGCCGAAGTCGATGCCGACGTCCGCAGCGCCGGGCCGGTCCTCCAGGTCGCGGCCGAATAGCGCCGCCCGGCATTAACCGAAACAGAAAAGAGAGGCGCGCTCCCCATCGGGCGCGCCTCTATCTGTTTGCGCCGCTGGCCATTTCGGCTACAAAGCCTTCGGCTGGCCGAGGGGACGCGAGGATGGGGGCGATGCTCGCCCAGACGGATGTGGCGCTGAAACGCGGGCTTGCCTTGCTCGCCGGGCGTCCGCCCGTGGCCGCGGCATTTCTCATCGTTCTGTGCCTTGCACTCTATCTTCCGGGCATTGCATCGCTTCCCGTCACCGACCGCGACGAGGCCCGGTTCGCCCAGGCGACCAAGCAGATGCTGGAGACGGGCAACGTCATCGATATCCGCTTCCAGGATGAGCCCCGCTACAAAAAGCCGATCGGCATCTATTGGCTGCAATCGGTCGCAGTCTCGGCGCTGTCGCCGACCGATCTCACACAAATCTGGGCTTATCGCGTCCCCTCGCTCCTCGGCATCATCGCCGCGGTTCTGCTGACATGGTGGGCGGCGCGGCCGATTTTTGGGCGCGAAACGGCGCTGCTCGCGGCGATCCTGCTCTCCGGCGCCTTCACGCTCAGCCTCGAAGCTCGCATCGCCAAGTCCGACGCCGTACTGCTGGCGACCATCGTTCTTGCCCAAGGCGCGCTCGCCCGCATCTATCTCTTCCGCCGCAAGCGTCAGGATATGGTGAGCATCGCCGCGCTGTTCTGGATCGCGCAGGGACTGGGCATTCTCATCAAGGGCCCTGTCGCGCCAGCGCTTGCGGTTCTGACCGTCATCCCGATCCTGATCTTCGACCGCGATCGCTCCTGGCTTAAAAACTTGCACGCGGCGTGGGGCATCCCGGTCATGCTGACGATCACGCTGCCCTGGTTCATCGCCATCGGCGTGGTCTCGGACTGGCAGTTCTTCCGGCTGGCCTTCGGCCAGGACTTCCTCGCCAAGCTTGGCGGCGGTCAGGAGCGGCATTGGGGGCCGCCGGGCTTTTATTTCGTGCTGTTCTGGTGGAGTTTTTGGCCGGCGGCGCTGGTTGCCACGGGCGGGGCGGCGCTATGGCTGTGGCGAAACCGGCTGCGGCGGCGGGCGTTGTTCCTGCTCGCCTGGATTATCCCTTTCTGGCTGGTGCTGGAGGCGACGCCCACCAAGCTGCCGCATTATGCGATGCCGCTCTATCCGGCGATCGCGATGGGCGCCGCCTGGATCCTGCGCGAGGCGGTGCTAACGGGCGGGCTGCGCCTGCGCAGCTATAAGCAGGGCGCCGCGCTCTGGGCAGTGATTGCGGTGCTTCAGCTCATCTTCCTGATCTTCCTCCATGTTTATTTCTGGATCGCGCCCTCCTCGTGGTGGCTGCTGCCGCTAGCCCTCGGCGTGATAGTCTTCGCTGCCCTGACGACGCGGGCGGCATGGAGCGGTTCTTTCGGCACCGCGATCGCATCGGCTTTGCTGACCGCCATCCTCCTCTACACCGCCGCCTTCAGCTACGTGCTGCCGGCGATCGATCCCCTATGGATCAGCCGCCAGACGGCAGAGGCGGTCGCCGCCCTGCGCCCGTGCGCTCAGGGGCCGGTGATCCTCACCCGCTACCGCGAGCCGAGCGCCGTCTTCCTGCTCGGCACGAAGACGGAAATGATGAGCGCCGAGAAGGCGAATGCCGCGCTGAGCCAGGGCAAGGCCGATCTCGCACTCATTCCGCGCGGCTTGGATGAGAAGCTCCCGCTCGTCGATCCGCCGCCCCGCGCGCTCGCCTGCATCACCGGCTTCAACGTCAATGGCGGCAAGCATTTGCGGCTCGAGTTGATCACGGCCAAGCCGGAGACCGCATTTGCCGGTTGCAAGCTGCCCGCGCGATTTCGCTGCCCCGGCTAGAACCGCAATTGACGTCCCACGCGCCGGAGGTTGGGCTTGCGCTTGCGCTGGCAGCGCTCCTCGCCATACAACAGAAAAGTCGGGCGGCAAGAGCGGGTCAGAATCCATCCCAGCAAAACAGCATGCCCGGTCGTCATTGTGTCGACGTTTTTTAGGGAGGGCGATCGTGGGGCGGTTCATAAGTCGGTCGGTCAGCGAATTTTCGGCGGTCGCGTTTGCGCTATTCCTTTTCTTCTTTTTCTACGAGGATTTTTGGCAGGCGCCGACCGACGTCGAGGCATCCATCACGCACACCTACTGGTTTTGCGCGATCTGCGCCGCCTATTGGTGGTTTCAGTCAGGCACGCTGGCCTTGGCAGGCGTAAGGTCCGCCCATAGCATGGCGACTGACATTCTTTTCTCGATCGTGCCTCTCTTCGTGGTGGGCTATTTCCTCGTCGACCTCTGGCGGGGAATCGATCCGGAGATCCAAAATATTGCCTCCTTTAAGAGAGAGGGCGCGTATTTCGCGCTGGCCATCATCCTTCTCAATATCAGCTTCAATGTGATGATCTTGGCACGCCCCGCCCGGCGGTAAGCGGCTGACGACCGCTCTTGGTGTCAGTCTCTGAGCAACTCGTTGATCGAGGTCTTGGCGCGGGTCTTCTCATCGACGCGCTTGACGATGACCGCGCAATAGAGCGACGGCCCCGGCTCGCCGGAGGGCAGCGGCTTGCCCGGCAGGGCGCCGGACACCACGACAGAATAAGCCGGCACGCGGCCATAAAACACCTCGCCGGTGGTGCGGTCGATGATCTTGGTCGACTGGCCGAGATAAACGCCCATCGACAGCACTGAGCCCTCGCCGACAACGACGCCCTCGGCCACTTCCGCGCGCGCGCCGATGAAGCAATTGTCCTCGATGATCACCGGCCCGGCCTGAAGCGGCTCCAGCACGCCGCCGATCCCGGCGCCGCCGGAAATATGGCAGTTCCTGCCGATCTGGGCGCAGGAGCCGACCGTCGCCCAGGTGTCTATCATGGTGCCGCTATCCACATAGGCGCCGAGATTGACGAAGCTCGGCATCAGCACGACGCCCGGCGCGATATAGGCGGAGCGGCGCACGATCGAGCCGGGCACGGCGCGAAAGCCGGCCTGGCGGAATTCGGCCTCGCCCCAGCCGGCGAATTTCGACGGCACCTTGTCCCACCAGGTGGCGCCGCCGGGCCCGCCGCCGATCGGCGTCATGTCGTTGAGGCGGAAGGAAAGCAGCACCGCTTTCTTCAGCCATTCATTGACGACCCAGGCGCCGTCTTGCCTTTCCGCGACCCGCGCCTCGCCGCGATCGAGAAGGGCGAGCGCTTCATCGACCGCCTCGCGCACCGCGCCTTGCGTGCCGCTACTGATGGTGTCGCGCGTCTCGAAGGCGGCCTCGATCGCGGTTTTGAGCTGGTCGGGCATGGGGTTCCCTCGCACTATCCTGATCGGCTCTTTCGTGGCGTGTTCGGGACGCGCTTGTCAATCGCGGCAAGCGCGTCTTGGAGAAAGCCGGTCAGGTCGGCGGTGATATGGTGGATGTGCGGCGGCAGGGCGCGCCACTCGGCGATCGCCTGCTGCGAGGGGTGGTCGATAAATGTCGAGCGCACCAGCACCGTCGCCATGCCGAGCGCATGCGGGGCTTCCAGATTATGCGGGATGTCCTCGAACATGGCGCCGGTCCGCGGCGTGAGGCCATGCGCCTTGAGAAAGCGGTCATAAGCCTCGGGCGAGGGTTTTGGCACATAGTCGCCGGCGACGATGTCAAAGACCTCGTCGAACAGATGCAGCACGCCGAGCTTCTCCGCGACCCGCTCGGCATGGCGGCGCGAGCCGTTGGTGAAAATATATTTGCGCCCCGGCAGCCGCTCGATGGCGGCGCCGAGCGCGGGCGCCTCGCAGACCGGCGCCAGATCGATGTCGTGCACATAGTCGAGAAAGCGCTCGGGCGGCAGCTTGTGCTCGGCCATCAGCCCGGCCAGCGTGGTGCCATAGCGATAGTAATAGTCCTTCTGGATGCGCCACGCTTCCGGCAGGCTGACGCCGAAAAACTCGGCGAGGAACGCACCCATGCGCTGATCGATTTGGGCAAAGAGGTTGCACTCGGATGGGTAGAGCGTGTTGTCGAGGTCAAAAATCCAGCTTTCGACCTTGCGGAAGGCCGTCAGATCGGTGGGCGCGATGAGCTGCATGGGCCGCAAGGTAAGCGCGGGCGCCGGATTTGTCATCTCTCTGCTGTCTTCCCCAACGCTCCTTTTCGTCGCTCCGGGCCCCGGCTCGCAGGCTTGCCCCGGACTTGATCCGGCGCCGGGGCGGGCGAGCGCAGCGAGACCCGGGAACACATTTTCACGGCGTCGTCATGGCGTAGGGTGGGTTGAGCCGCGCGAAACCCACCTCATCGCCAATTATGATGGGTTTCGCGCGGCTCAACCTATCCTACAGAGCCAGCATTACGATGCCCATCGTCCAACACCAAACTCCTCGCGACTCTCCGCTCTTTCGTCGCCCCGGGCGAGCGCAGCGAGGCCCGGGGCCCATTGGCTTATCCGCAATCTCCTAGGCTGGATGCGAGGCGAGTGGACCCCGGCTCGCAGGCTTGCCCCGGACTTGATCCGGGGCCGGGGCGACGCAGAGTGTGCGGCGACGCTGCGGCCAACACCAATCCCGTCGCCGTTCTCTTCTTTCGTCTCCCCGGACGCGCCAAAGGCGCGAGCCGGGGACTTGCTCGGCCTCTCATCATGTGACCCCGGATCTGCGCTTCGCTTGTCCGGGGTGACCCACCTGCCCAACACCAATCCCCTCGCTGGACGTGGTCCACGAGGCTTTGCTGCATTCCTCTCATCTCGCCGCCATGAGGGGCGGCGCGGGCAGCCGTGAGGCTGGTCCGTATGGTTAGTGTGTCAGCCTCTCGGCTGCCCACGCGCGGCGATATTCTGGCTCCGGTCCGCTCTCTTACCGAACCTGGCGCGCCCGTGTATCTTCCGGCCAAGCCGTGGCTGAAAGCCGCTCCATTTCCGCGCCGCCGGCAGCGATGATCGCCAAGCCTCCAGCCAAAGGACATGGCGCACTGCCGGCGACAGCGCCGTGGACCTCTTGAGAAGGCGGACGGCGGGGCAGCGACTTTCCGGTTTGCGGCCTGCACGGGTCGAACCTGTGGAAGACCTGCGCATCCCAGCACAGGTGGGTCGCACCGTTAAACCCCTGGTTATGGGCCGTTACCCCACCGCCCGGCCAGCCTATCCTGCGATTCGGCCATCCCATGCGGATTTCCCAGGCACCGCAATCGCATCCCCCCAGAACAGAAGTCGGTCTTAAGCCCGGCGCCCCTTAGGGGAAGCGACGGGCGCGAGTATATGGCAGGCGCGGCGCGCGGGGATAAGTTTGGCACGGTGATCCACTGATATAGTTAATGCAAAGTTGATCAATGCTTGCTGAATGCTGTCTGGCCAGCTAAGAAAGAAAAATATTTGGAGTATTT
The DNA here is from genome assembly GCA_963773735.1 of uncultured Alphaproteobacteria bacterium. Classification (GTDB taxonomy): domain Bacteria; phylum Pseudomonadota; class Alphaproteobacteria; order Rhizobiales; family Rhodomicrobiaceae; genus CAVZCK01. Next base: position 18,872 of record CAVZCK010000018.1, read on the forward strand.
ATGTTAGATGGGGACCTACTTTTAGGTATTTTACCAGCCGATGGCAGCCCCATCAGCTTCAGTGCGGTTGTGGCTCAGTTGTCGGAAGAACTCGGCCGCGCTTCAAGTGAAAGCGAAGTACATAGCATGCTATGGGCGCTCGCCTCCCGTGTGACACTGGATCCGGCGACCTCTGAATTAAGATTGATTCTTCCAACAAACCTTGCGGAAACAATTGAGGAAGAGCGCGACCTCGAAGGGTGGTTTGAACGCTACCTTCTAAGACAAGCTGCAGAACGATTTTTCCCGTTTAAGCCGCCTAGCCTGAGTTCTCGCAATTGAAAACACGGCTAGGACAACCAGGCGGACGGGGATCTTCACGATACCTGACATATGTATGGCGTGTGTATCCCGGTATCACTATTCACCCCTCACGCATTTTGATCTATTTTCTTTTGAACTAAAAATGAAGCAGGGCTGCAACAGCGGTTCAGTAATGCAAGCGATGAGTTATACAAGCTTCGCTCATTATTCGTATCTTGGAATATATTTACCGCCAGACGCCGACGAGTTGGCAAATCTCCCAACGGTTTGCCAGAAGGCTCAACAACTTGGCGTTGGCGTCATACATATTGCCGATCCTTTCCACGATGAAGGTTGCAATATTATGGTAAAAGCGGCGCGATTTGCCCCGGAAGCAGGAAGCATAGACAAATTCATTGAAGATCGTTTTGGCGAAGCAAATCGCTTGATTCTAAGGAAGTGGGTTCGTCCATGAGTTAGCTAGTAACAGTGGTGAATATGAAAGGTGGCGTTGGCAAGACAACCGTCGCTTTATCGTTTGCCGAGGCGTCCTCATTTATGGGTAAGAAAACAATCTTGATCGATTTGGATCTCCAAATAAATGCGAGCATAACCGCCCTCGGAAATTGTGAAGATGATTTTCTTCCCTGGCGCTGCCATCAGACAATTGAAGATTACCTCGAAAATCGTTGGCAACGCCGCGACCCAAATCCTAATTGGTATTTTTTGAATTGTGGGAGAATAAATCTTTTAAGCGGAAGCCCGTCGCTTATGCTTTTTGAAAGAAGATGCCTCGCGGCTTGCGAGCAGGTTGCAAAAGCCAAGACATTTCTGTCGCAATGGATGGCTGAAATAATTTCAGAAGCGAAGGGCAAATTTGATCTTGTGATTTGCGACACGCCGCCGGGTTTGTCCCTACTTGCCGAGGCTGCAATTCGAATGGCAGACCAGATCGTCGTGCCTCAGGTGCCCGATAGATTATCGACGCAAGGCATCCAACTTTATGCTCGATATCTGCGGGATGATCTCCAACTTCATGGGATTGCTCAGCGGACTAACGTATTTATAAACAGATATAGCCCAAACCGAGTTATCTCAAAAACTTATGCCGACCAATTTCAACTGAATGCAGGACGCCCCATATTCCCCTATAAATGCTTCAGGAATCGCTATACTGATACCGAAGTCTATAAAAAAGCTATGGACCGCGCGGAGCTAACCGAAGCTAACAACGTTGCGTTCAACAGTCTCTGGGGCAGCGTATCGAGTGAAGTAATTGCTGCAACCCAAGAGCTTTGGGAACTTCTTGGCTGGATAGAAGAAGATCGAGTCAGAGCCAATTATTGAGCCTAGCCCAGAAATCAATCCGCCTCTCTATCATTTCTGAGACACATGAGACTAAACTTGCTTTAGCGATAGAAAAATGGTTCGTTAGCGAGTTTGTGAAAGCAATGAAACTGCCTTTGCTGAAGAAAATTTATGAGTTTGGATCCTTTGGTGTATTTGTGGAATTGCTGGCGGCCCAATCCGATCCTGATCGTATTACGGTTTTAGAAAAGGTCGACAAAAACAATCCACAATTGCATAAGCTTTCAAAAAAACAGGCATTCGTTCATCTCGAACAGCTAGCGCGAGGAGCAATAAAGCCAGTTCCTAAACCAAAAAGAGGCGCAAATGGCTCTGGGCGTTCTGGACGGAGCAAATCGGGAGCAGACCTTATTGCCGACTCTAGGTACTAAAATAGCAATTACGTTGGTCCAAATTGCGCCTGAAAATCGAAAAGCCTGCGTATATGGGCTGCTGCACTCTCATACGACGCTAACGCGCCTTCCTCCTACCCCGAAGGCGGGTAGGTGAGAGGGGCAGGCGGATGGGCCCAAACGCTACCGCCGAATTGACCTCCATCGCCTTGCGGTCTACGGTCGCGCCACGATTGCGGCGGCGGGCCGCGCGTCTTTTTCGATGATGCATCAAATTTACCAAACTCCGGCTGTCGCCTTCGTTTGGATCGATGCAGCAAACCATCCGGAACGACCATGGCAGGCAAGACCACCAATGCGGAATTCGTCGAAGCGGCGATGGCCTCAAAAGCCTGGCCCCTCGAGGAGGCGCGCAAGCTGATCGCCCGCATGGAGAAGCCGGGCTGGCATGGCGGCGAGGTGATCTTTGCCACCGGCTACGGCCCCTCCGGCCTGCCGCATATCGGCACTTTCGGCGAGGTGGCGCGCACGAGCATGGTGCGCCATGCCTTCGAGGTGATGACCGGCGCCAGGACGCGGCTGATCTGCTTTTCCGACGACATGGACGCGCTGCGCAAGGTGCCGGACAATGTGCCGAACCGCGAGATGCTTAGCCAGCATATCGGCAAGCCCCTGTCGAGCATCCCGGACCCGTTCACCCATGAATATCCGAGCTTTGCCGCGCATAATAATTCGCGGCTGATGCGCTTTCTGGACACCTTTGGCTTCGACTACGAGTTCATCTCGGCGACCGAGGCCTATCGCTCCGGCATGATGGACGCGACCTTGCTGAAGATGCTTAGCCTTTACGACAAGGTGATGGAGATCATCCTGCCGACGCTGGGGCCGGAGCGGCGCCAGACCTATTCGCCGTTCCTGCCGATCTCGGAGCGCACCGGCGAGGTGCTGCAGGTGCCGATGATCGCGCGCGACGTGAAGGCGGGGACCGTCACCTATCTCGATCCGGAAACGGGCGAAAAGATCGAGACGCCCGTCACCGGGGGCCAGCGTGAAGTGCCAGTGGAAGGCCGACTGGGCGATGCGCTGGGTGGCGCTCGGCGTCGATTACGAGATGGCCGGCAAGGACCTCATCGACTCGGTGAATCTGTCGTCGAAAATCTGCCGCGCGCTGGGCGGTGAGCCGCCGGACGGCTTCATCTACGAGCTGTTTCTCGACGAGAAGGGCGAAAAAATCTCCAAGTCGAAGGGCAACGGGCTGTCCATGGAGGACTGGCTGGCCTATGCGCCGCCCGAGAGCCTGTCGCTTGTTCATGTATCAGAAGCCGAAGACGGCCAAGCGCCTCTATTTCGACGTCATCCCGAAGGCGGTCGACGAGTATTTTGCCTTCCTCGGCAATTACCGCGTCGAGGCGCTCGAGGCGCGGCTGGCGAACCCCGCCTGGCATATTCATGGCGGCGAGCCGCCCGAGACCGAGATGCCGGTCAGCTACAATCTGCTGCTCAATCTGGTCAGCGCCTCGAACGCCAGTGACAAAGCCGTGCTCTGGGGCTTCATCCAGCGATACGCACCGGGCGTGACGCCCGAGACGAACCCGGCGCTCGACCGGCTGGCCGGCTATGCCATCGCCTATTTCCGCGATTTCGTCGAGCCGGCGAAAAAGTTCCGTGCGCCGACCGATCAGGAGCGCGCCGCGATCACCGAGCTTTACGAGAAGCTCGGCGGGCTGACGCCGGAGACGCGCGGCGAGGATATTCAGACCGTCGTCTACGAGGTCGGCAAGGCGCACAAATTCGAGCCGCTGCGGGCCTGGTTCCAGGCGCTGTACGAGGTGCTGCTCGGGCCAGACGCAGGGGCCGCGCTTCGGCTCCTTCGTCGAGCTTTACGGCATCGCCGAGACGCGCGAGATGATCGCGCGGCATCTGGGGCTCGCGCCCGGCGCGCCGAAGAAAACGACGAGGCCGCGCAAGAAGGCTGCTCCCGCCGCCAAAGCCGGCGCTTAAGAGTACAAGGCCAGCCGCAACTTGCCCTCTCCCATGGGGAGAGGGCGGAATGCGCCAGCATTCCGGGTGAGGGGTTGTGGTGGACCATCGATAGATTATACCCCCTCACCCCATCCCTCTCCCCGTGGGAGAGGGCTTTGCGCCGCGCATGCGGCGGGGTCGGAATATCGGCGAGAGACCAAAGAGCTTATGGCCAAGATGCGAGAGACAAGGTATACGGACGATCCCCCTACGGATGCAACCAGCGTTGCTCCTGCCCTGCTCGCCTGGTACGATGTCGCGGCGCGCGCCCTGCCCTGGCGCCAACCGCCCGGCATCCGCCCCGACCCTTACGCCGTCTGGCTGTCGGAGATCATGCTGCAGCAGACGACGGTGAAGGCCGTCATTCCCTATTACCAAAAGTTCCTCGCCCGCTGGCCGCGCGTCGCCGATCTGGCCGCGGCCGATCTCAACGAGGTGCTCGCCGCCTGGGCCGGGCTCGGCTATTACTCGCGCGCCCGCAATCTGCATGGCTGCGCGCGGGCGGTGGTCGAGCGGCATGGCGGGCGGTTTCCTCACGCCGAAGCCGAACTTCTCGCGCTGCCGGGGATCGGCGCCTATACGGCGGCAGCGATTGCTTCGATCGCCTTCGACCGGCCGGCGGCGGCCGTCGATGGCAATGTCGAGCGCGTCGTCGCGCGGCTGTTCGCCGTCACCGAGCCGTTGCCCGGCGCCAAGCCGGAGATCCGGCGGCTCGCCGCCAGCCTCACGCCCGCAAAACGCTCCGGCGACTTCACGCAAGGCATGATGGATCTGGGCGGCTCGATCTGCTCGCCGCGTTCGCCCTCCTGCAGGCTCTGCCCGGTCTCGGCGCATTGCCTGGCGCTCGAGCGCGGGCTGACGGCGAGCATCCCGGCAAAGACGCCGAAGAAGGAAAGGCCGGTCCGCCACGGCGCGGCCTTCGTCGCGCGGCGCCGCGACGGTGCGGTGCTGCTGCGCCGCCGGCCGCCAAAGGGGCTGCTCGGCGGCATGCTGGAAGTGCCGTCAACGCCGTGGACGGAGGAATTTCCGGCGCGTGCCGTCATCCACGGCGCTGCGCCATTCGCGGCGAATTGGCGCCGGCTCGCCGGTCGCGTCAGCCACACCTTCACGCATTTCCATCTGGAGCTTGAGGTCTATCTCGCGGCGGCGCTCGATGCGCGCGCCGCGCCTGACGGCTGCGCTTGGTATGCGGCGGCCGACCTGCCCCGCGAGGCCCTGCCGAGCGTCATGCGCAAAGTCCTCGCCCATGCCGCAGAGCCGCGCCCCAGGAAAGCCGCAGGCTGAGGCCCCTTTTTTAGCAATTCAGAATTCCGACATGCGCTGAACCCGTGGGGCGATCCGCCAGCAGATGCATTGGCGATGAGATTTCGCCCGGCAGCGGCGGAAAGCTTGGCTCGGGCTCGGCGGGCTCTGGCGGCTCTGCCATTCTCAGATCCCGCCGGGAGGGACGGCGTCGATGAACGATGACCTGCTTTCGGCGCGGCGACGCCGATGGTGCCGGCTCTCGAAGCAGGCCTTCAATGACCGCCATCGCGCGCTGAGTTCCCCCTCTCCTAAGCTCAGGGTAAAGCGTTTTATAGGCCAGATTGGCGGCGGCGCAGATGAGGAAAAGCGCAAATAGCCGCCTCAGAATGGCGACCGGCGAACGATGGGCGAGCCAGGCGCCGAGCGGAGCCGCCAGCACCGCGCCGATGCCGATCGCGGCAACCGCGGGCAAAAACACATAGCCGATACATCCCTCTCGGCATCCTGACGGCGCCGCGGCGAGGAGATATCCTGCACTTCCCGCCATGGCCAAAGGCACAGCAAGTGCCGAGGCCGTGCCGATCGCTCGTTGCATTGGAATAAAGCGCAAAAGCACGGGGATGTTGAAGAGCGCCCCGCCAATTCCCAAGATCGCGGCCGCACCACCTCCGGCCGCCCCCTGCAAAGCGAGCGTGGCGGCGTCCGGCGCCCTTACCGCTGCGGCGCTGCGGCTCGTGCCGTTCTCCGCATGCAGCAGCAAGCGCCCCGAACTGACCGCGGCAAACGTCACAAAGAGCAGCACCACCAGATCGTTATTGAATTCGGGCACAAGCATTGCCGCCAGGAATGCGCCGACACCTACGCCGGGGGCCAGCACGCCCAGCATCTGCCAGTCGACTGCCCCGCTTGCCGCGTGCGCCTCAGCGCTGGCGATCGAGGTCGGAACGATCAAGGCGAGCGAGGTCGCCATGGCGATCTTTGGAATCTCAGCTCCGGAGACGCCGAAATGCGGCAGAGCGAAAATCAGGACTGGCACAAGGACAAGGCCGCCGCCTATGCCCAGCAGACCCGAGGCGAAGCCGGATACGCAACCGACTATGGTTAAAACCACCCAATCGAAATGATGACTCAAAAGCATTACGCAGCTCTTGGAATATAGATACGTATTTATCCATATAGAACAGTGGATTGATATCTGGTCGTAAATAAAATCTGTCAATTCAGAATGTCAACGTCATGTTTTTATTCTTGCCCTGCTATTGGAGCGAATGGGCAAAAGCTCGTGGATTTGCTTGGCCCGCTATGAGCGTCACGCAGGCACCAGGCTTGCGGGCGACGAGCCGACGATGGGGGGATTGGGGGCCAAGGGGGAATATACCTGCCCAACTTGCGCGAGCGGCTGTCCTTAGCAGGATCCGTATGTGCCTTATTTCACCGCGGCGGCCGTGCGAAGCCCTGCCGAGCGCAATGCCCAAGATCCTCGCCCAGGCGCTCGATATTCGTCCGAGAGGAAGGCGGCGGGCGACCGTCGGCCTGCCGTAACGGCGTCCGTATGCGGACTATTTCGCCGCGGCCGTCCGGTTCACCGCGTCATAGGCGTTCATCAGCTCACGGAACAAGAGCCGCGCCGAACGCTTGGAGCCCTCTTCGGTCAGATGGATATGGTCGGCGGCGGCCAGCGGCGGCTGGCTGTGCACCCAGGCATGAATGCCGCAGGGTCCGCCCATCAGCTTCGACCAGTCCCAGAACAGCGCGTTATGCGCGGCCGCGAGCCGGCGCAAGGTCGCGCGAACGGCTTCGAGATTGAGCGGGGGCTGCCAGCGCGCAAGGTGCGGATCGCGCTTTCGCAGGCGCTTGGCATAGTTCGAGCGTTCAGCGGCGCTCAGCGCCCGGCAGACATCGCTCGCCCGGCTGGAGCCGGAGGCGAATTTCGGCATCACCGAAACATCGGGCGGACCGACGACCATCAGCGACGCCCCCGGCGCGCTCTGGCGAATCCGCGCGATCGCGGCGCTCGCCTTGGCTTCGTAGTCGTTCAGATCGAGATTGTCGCTAAAACTCTCATCCGTGCCGTAGGACAGGATGATCAGATCCGGTGCAAGCCGCGTCATGTCGCCGAGCACATAATTGCGGTCCCAGGAAAGCGGCGTCAGCGCCGTCGCTCCGGGCACGCCGAGATTGACGAAGCGCACGCCGGGCTTGTCGGTGCCGATGGTGATGGAGTGGACCGTCACGACGCCGTCGCCTTTGGGCCGGATGAGCAGCTCGCGGGCTCTGCGCTCGATGCGGATATTGCGCCAGTTCTGCGCCGGCCCGCGCAGCGAGGCCTGTTTGATTTCGCCGTCGAGGCTGATCAGAACGGTGCCGGCTTCGGGACTGCTGTCGAAGGTGATCTCGGACCAGGTAAACGGCTGGTCCGTCGCCGTAAGCCGCAGCCAGGCCTCGCCCGACGATGCGATCAGCTTTGCTCCGGTGATCCCGTAAGGGCCGGGCACCGCTCCGGTGCTGAGCGCGGCCAGCCACTCGCCGCCGCGGTCGAATTTGACGCCGTTCGCCAGGTAGAGGCCCGGCGTCAGCATGCCGCGTCCGGCATCGCCGAAGCGGCTCTGAAACTGCTCGCGCAGCCCGCCGGAAAAACGGTCCGCGGCGATATGGCTGTCGCCGAGCTGCAGAATTGTCACGGTCTTGCCGCCGCCCTTTTCGAGCTTGGCGAGTGCGGAAAAGAAATGCGCGAGAGCGACATTTGCAGGAACTTCGGGGATGTCTTCGATCGTCGGGATCGGCGGGGGCGAGCCGTCGTCGGCCGAAAAGCTCGTCGCGGCCGTGGCAAAGACCGCTGCCTCCTGGGCGCCAGTCCTGCCGGCGCCCGATCCTGAGCCGCCGGCGGCGATCTGGTTGGCGATCTCGTCAAGATTCGGATCGGTCTTGGCCGAACGGTTCACATGCGAGAAGCCCGGAGCCTCGCGATCGGCGGCCGAAGGCGCATCCCCCTTCCTGCCCGCGGACGATTTGCCTTCCGGAAGGCAGCCCGAGAGGATGAGCCCAATCATGCCGATGAGCGCCGCGCCGATGAAGCGGCGCATGTGCCCGGAGCCCGCCGAAGCCTGCATATTGAACCCCGTATCCCTCAACTCATTGACGCAACCAACAAACCCGAAGTTGAGGGTCAACCTCTGGGCCACTTAAAATCGTCAGCCCGGCCGGGCTTCGGTTTGAGAGCCTCCCCCTTCACAAGGGTTTTATAATAAAGCCGCTCCGTGACGGGAAGACGGCGCTCGCCGATATTAGCGTTGAGATCGGAAATCGGCGAGACCGTTGCGAGGCCGGTCAGCCCTTCATCGATATCGCCCAGTATCGTTTCGCCGGGCGGAGAGTAGCCACTGGCAAATGCGGCGATGGCTGCCGCCTGGCCATCGGCTCCGGCGGCAGCCGGCGCTCGATTTGCCGCCGGCTGCGGCTGAGCGGGCGCCGGCTTGCCGTTTTCGGGCAATTGAGCCGGGCCGGTGCCGGTCTTGGCCGGCTTGGCGCCCGGCTGATCCGCCTCCGGTTTCGCCGCAGTCTTTGCCGCCTCCGCCGGCAAAGCCTCCGCGGGCGGCTTCGGCGCAATAAGCGACTGCTCCTCTTCATCGCCGGCGAGCGGAAGATTGCGCTCGCTGCGTGCGCTAGCGAGATCGCGGCGCAAGATCACCTCGACATAATTGGCCAGCTTGCGGTTGCCCCGGTCGGAGAAGCCGACACCGTCCGGCTCCCGCAGCCGCTTGGTCTGCCCGGTCAGGTCGGGCCCATAGGCCGAAAAGCCGCCGAGCTGATCGGTAAAGCCGCTCCAGGTGTCGATATATTTGGTCCCCGAAATATAGGTCCGCTCGCGGGCAATATCGTTGATGAGCGCAATCGCCTCGCTGGTCTTGGCGTTCGCCATGACCGGCAGACCGACCCAGTAGACCGCGATATTCTTCGCTTTCAGCGCCTTGATGAGCTTGTCGACCTCATCGGAATAGGCCTTGCGCCATTCATCCGTGCCCCAGCGCGCGATCCCGGTTGGCGTCGAGATGTTCCGGATGTCGTTGATGCCCATCATGATCACGGCGATGTGGATCGGCTGAGCCTTGGCGAGCTCCTCGATGTCCGCCGCCCAGTCGGCCCGGTCGGGGCGCGCCAGACCCGCCGAGGCTTTGGTCGAATTGATGATCTTGACCGTGCCGTCCTTGGCGAAGGCCTCATCGAGCCCGGTTGCCAAGCCCGCGGCCAGATAGTCCCCGATCACATGGACGTGATAGCGGTCGGTCTGCGGGAAGGGATTGATGTAGCTGCGCGACCGGAAGGTGAAGGATTGCGATTGGGCCTGGGCGGGGCTGTCGGACGGGACGGCGCCGATCCATGCGAGCAGCGCAAGGAGCAGAAACGGAACCAACGGCCGGCTCGCGGCGAATTCGGCTGGCGCGGATTGTGCTCTCGATCATGTTCGAACCGGACGTTCCGGCCTTTCATTCCTGGCAGCTCAACGCAAGTCTAGAGAACTAACCGGATTACCGTACCAAGTTCAAGGCATTGGCGTCTTTACCTAATTCGTACCATGCTAACGCCGCTCATTGAGCGCCTGCGAGCGCGGCTTCCCCGTCACCTCCGCAAATAGAGCGCGAGAGGGATAACAGTCTGGCGGCCGCTTCATGGCTTTTTGATAGCGGCCGATCGCAACGCGCGTCCCGGCCCCGAACAGCCCGTCCGGCGTTCCTTCCAGAAAGCCACGTTCCTTCAGCGCCACCTGCAGGCGGCACAGATTCTCCACCGAAAACTCGAAATCATCTTGGCCGGCCTTCGGCCAGGGCGTGGAGAACGTGCATTCGCGGCTGTCCGTATCGCAGCCGACGCGGTCCGCCAGATGGCCGACGAAGATCGCGTAAAGATCGGAGGTATTATAGCTGCGGAGCACGTCGAAATTTTCCGTCGCCAGAAAGGCCGGTCCGCGCGCGCCTGCCGGCAGCACCAGATAGACGATCGCGCCGGGATCAGGGAAGGCGGGCGGCTCGGCGCCAGGGCGCGGCACGGGCGAGATCCCGTATTTCTGGACCCACTGGCGGAGCGGCCAGCGATTGGCGCGATTTTCCAAAGTGCAATCGAAATTCGTGCCCGCCGGCAGCTTGACCTCATAGCCCCAGCTTCCCGCTTCGCTGCGCCAGCCGCGGTCTTTCAGCACATTCGCCGTCGTCGCCATGGCGTCGGGGATCGACTGCCAGATGTCGCGTTTGCCGTCACGGTCGCCATCCACGGCAAAGGCGAGAAATTCATCGGGCATGATCTGGGTAAGGCCGGTCGCTCCCGCATAGGAGCTGCGGAATTTCTCCGGCGTGATATGGCCGTCCTCGACCATTTTCAGCGCCGCGATCAATTGCTTGCGAAACCAGTCGCGGCGGCTTTTATAGCCCGCATAGGCGCCGGAAGCGAGGGCCTGCAAGGCATTGTGACCGTCCGGCGCCTCGCCGTAACGCGGTCTCCCGGCCCCACAGCCCCATCAGCATCAGATGCGGAATGCGGAAGGTCCGCTCGATTTCGAGAATGTCCTGGTGGGTCTTGGGCCCTTCCTTTTCGAGATTGAGGAGAATGTCCCGGCCGCGAAGCGCAAGGCGGCGGAGATATTTCGGCGGGAAATATTTCTCGGGCTGCAGAAATTCGGGCTGGGTGACCTTGTTGCAGCTCGCCGGAAGCCCGGTGCGCTCGCTCAGCTTTTTCGGAACCGGCTCATGTTTTTCCCCGGAGCAGAAAACGCCCGGCAGCTTGCAGTCCGGCACCATGCCGGTAAAGACGCGGTCGAAGGTCGCGCGCGAGATGCCGGCCGCCTTCGCGTCAGGCCACAGCTCGGCCAGCCATTGCGGGAAGCTGACCGGCCCGGGCGCCGCCGCTGCGGGCCGGGAGGACGCCGGGATCAGCGCGAGAGCGGCAAGCGCAAGCGTCAGCATGGTCTGGCGGATCGCCGAACGGAACATTCCTTCTCCCTCGGATGCTTTGTTCGAAGCAGGCGCATAGTGGCAGAGACGGGCGGGCGATGCCAGACCCGATCTGCACGCCAAGGTTGCTGTTCATAAGCGGGTGAATACTCACAAACGGTTATGAAATCCGCCCTGGACGCATTTCGGCCTTTCGTCCATAACTCGGGCAAGTGGAACCACTTCCGACTTGAGCAATTACTTTCCGGATTGTTTGGACCCTATGACTCGACAAATTCGCAAAGCCATCTTTCCTGTCGCCGGCCTCGGCACGCGTTTTCTCCCCGCAACCAAGGCGATGCCGAAGGAAATGCTCACCGTCGTCGACCGGCCGGCCATTCAGCACGTCGTCGACGAAGCCAGAGAAGGCGGCGCCGAGCATTTCATTTTCGTCACCGGCCGCAATAAGGGCGTCATCGAAGACCATTTCGACCGGCCGTTCGAGCTTGAGCACACGCTTCGCCAGCGCAATAAGCTCGCGGAGATCGCAGAGCTTGAGAAATTCCTGCCCGGGCCCGGACAGACCAGCTTCACCCGCCAGCAGGAGCCGCTCGGCCTCGGCCACGCCGTCTGGTGCGCGCGCGACATCGTCGGCCACGAGCCGTTTGCGCTGTTGCTGCCGGACGTTCTCGTCAAGACCGACGGGCCGAGCTGCATGGCGCAGATGATGGACGTCTATAAGGAGCTCTCCGCCCAGGGCGGGAAGGTCAATCTCATCGCCGTCGAAGAGGTGCCCCACGAGACCGTCGCCAGCTACGGCGTCGTCGGCATCGAGCCGGGCGAGGGGCCGTTATGGCCGATCAACTCGATGGTGGAAAAGCCGCGCGCCGATCAGGCGCCGAGCAATCTGATCATCATGGGCCGCTATATCCTGCAGCCGGAGATTTTCGAGATCCTGTCGAGCCAGGAGCGCGGCGCCGGCAACGAAATCCAGATCACCGACGCCATGAAAACGCTGATGAAAACCCAGCGCTTTTACGCCTATAAATATTCCGGACGCAGCTTTGACTGCGGATCGAAGCTCGGTTTTCTGATGGCCAATGTCGCTTTTGCGCTCGACCATGATGATTTCGGTCCAAGCTTTGCCTTAGAACTGCGCAAATTGCTGAGCATATAGAGGGTGGATTCGCGGCGGCGGGCGGCGCATTCGGGGGAATTGGTGACATGCTTCACGACCGGCCTTCGACCCATTCGGCTCACGCCCTGAAACCCGTGAAGGCCGACGCCAGCGATGCCGTGGTTTCGGCAAAACGGACGCTCGATCTCGAAATCAGGGGCCTCGGCATTCTGAAAGACGCGATCGACGACGGCCTCGGCGCGGCCTTCACCGGGGCGGTTGCGGCAATTCACGCCTCGCGCGGCCGCGTCATCGTCACCGGCATGGGCAAGAGCGGCCATGTCGGCCAGAAGATTGCGGCAACGCTCGCCTCGACGGGGACGCCGGCCTTCTTCGTCCATCCCGGCGAGGCCAGCCACGGCGATCTCGGCATGATCACGCCGGACGATGTCATTCTCGCATTGTCCTGGTCGGGCGAGACGGTCGAGCTGGGAAACATCATTACCTACTCCCGCCGGTTTGCCGTGCCGCTGATCGCCATCACCTCGCGGACGGAAAGCGCGCTGGGCAAGGCGTCGGACGTGGTGCTGCGATTGCCGGTGTCGCAGGAAGCCTGCCCGCACGGCCTGGCGCCGACGACATCGACCACGATGCAGCTCGCCGCGGGCGACTGCCTCGCCATCGCCCTCCTCGAAGCGCGGGGCTTCAGCGCCGCCGATTTCAAAACCTTCCATCCCGGCGGCCAGTTAGGGGCCAACCTCAGATATGTCGCCGACATCATGCACAAGGGCGACCGCCTGCCGCTGTCAGACCCGGCGCTGTGCATGGCCGAGGCGCTGGTCATCATCACGGAAAAGAGTTTCGGCTGTCTTGGCGTTGTCGACGATGCCGGCAGGCTGATCGGGATCGTCACCGATGGCGATCTGCGCCGGCATATGGGGCCGAAGCTGCTCGACGCGCGCGTCGGCGACATCATGACGGCCAACCCGAAGGCGATCGCGCCGGATACGCTCGTCAGCGCCGCCCTTGAACTCGTCAACCGGTCGAACATCACCGCGCTTTTCGTCGTCGATGACGGCAAGCCCGCCGGCATCATCCATATTCACGACCTGTTGCGGATCGGGGTGGCGTAAATCGAGATCCGAGGATCTGCCAATGCCGAAACAGACAACTCCACCCAGAGGCGGCGCGGGCGCCTGACGCACGATTATGACAGGGCAAATGCACATAGCCGGAGCCAAGGCCCCGGCTATTGAGACAGCTTGCGCCTGACTGCTTACCAGCCGAAGGTGACGCCCGCCTTGCCGCCGATCGTTTCGGCTGGCAGCTTTTTCCATTGGCTCGCCGCCTCACATATCCGGGCAAAGCTGAATTGAAGGGAGAAAATCCATGAGTCAGACGCCGAACAAAGTCATCATCACCTGCGCTGTCACCGGATCGATCCATACGCCGACAATGTCGGATGCCTTGCCGGTGACGCCCGACCAGATCGCCGAGCAGGCGATCGCCGCCTCCGAGGCGGGCGCCGCGATCCTGCATCTGCACGCGCGCGATCCGCAAGACGGCCGCCCGACGCCCGACCCGAAGGTGTTCATGCAGTTTCTGCCACGCATCAAGCAGAGCTGCGATGCCGTCATCAACATTACCACGGGCGGCAGCGTGAAGATGACGGTGGAGGAGCGGCTCGCCGCGCCGCTGGCGGCATCGCCGGAGATGTGCTCGCTCAATATGGGCTCGATGAACTTCGCGCTCTATCCCATGGCCGCGCGCTACAAGGAGTGGAAGCATGGCTGGGAGCGGGATTACCTGATCCAGTCGGACGACAACATCTTCCGCAACACATTCCGCGACATCGAGAAGATCTGCAAGCTCGTCGGCGAAGGCCACGGCACGAAATTCGAACACGAATGCTACGATGTCGGCCATTTGTACAATCTGGCCCATTGCGTCGACCGGGGATGGTTCAAGCCGCCGATATTCCTGCAACTGATCTTCGGCATTCTCGGCGGCATCGGACCGGACATGGACAACCTCATGTTCATGAAGCGCACCGCCGACAAGCTGTTCGGCAATCAGTATCTCTGGTCGGTGCTGGGGGCGGGCCGGCACCAGATACCATTTGCGACTCAAGCCGCCATGATGGGCGGCAATGTGCGGGTCGGCCTGGAGGACAGCCTGTTCATCGGCCGCGGCAAACTCGCCAGCACGAATGCCGAGCAGGTTGCCAAGATCCGCCATATTATCGAAGAGTTGGGCTATGAGCGCGCGACGCCCGCCGAAGCCCGCGCCATGATCGGCCTGAAAGGCGCCGATCAAGTCGGATTCTGAGGTGCGGGCAAGCCGACAGGCACGAGGTCCGCTCCTGTCTCGGCTCCGGAGCGGTTGCGCTGACCTAAGCGGCACGAATAGGAAGGATCATCCATGTCCAAGCTCCGCGTCCACAGCTTCGCCATATCCCTCGACGGCTACGGCGCTGGCCCCAACCAGGACCTCGATAACCCGCTCGGCGTCGGCGGCGCCGCATTGCACGAATGGGTCTTTGCCACCCGTACGTTTCGACAGATGTTTGGCCGCGACGGCGGCACGACTGGCATCGATGACGACTTCGCGGCGCGCGGCTTCAGAATATCGGTGCGTGGATCTTAGGCCGCAACATGTTCGGGCCGGTCCGGGGACCCTGGCCCGACGACAGCTGGAAGGGATGGTGGGGCGACAGCCCGCCGTATCACACCCCGGTCTTCGTGCTCACCAATCACCCGCGGGCATCGATCACCATGGACGGCGGCACGACCTTCCACTTCGTCACCGACGGCATCCACGCCGCCCTTCAACGCGCCGCCGACGCCGCCAAGGGTCAGGACATCCGGCTCGGCGGCGGCGTCGCCACGATCCGGCAATATCTCCGCGCGGGCCTGGTCGACGAGATGCACCTGGCGATTTCGCCGACCCTGCTCGGCTCCGGGGAACAGCTTTTCGCGGGGATCGACGCACCAAAGCTCGGCTATCAGTGCACTGAGCACGTTCCCACGGCGAACGTCACCCATGTCGTCTTGGCAAAGCGCCAGTAGCCGCAGCCGCTCACCTCGGTCACGCCCAAAGCTCCGCAAGTCGTTGATCTGGCCGTTCGCACAGCGGCCGGAGCGTGCCCAGGAGGTACCGGATGGTCAGGGGCCCGGCTCGGCTGCGCGGCCCGCGGCAGCGGCGCCGACCGAAGCCAGCTTCATTTCACCTTGGCCAAAGCGCTGGGCGGCGACAACCAAGACCATCAGCGCGAAGCCGACGATGTCCGTTGGCAGGGTTGGCGCAACCAGCATCAGCGCGGCGGCGATTGCGATCCCGCGTTGCCAGCGCGGCATGGGTTTCAGCAAATAGCCATGCAGGCCGGCGGCAAGCATGCAGATGCCGATGCAGGACACGATGAAGCGCCAGAGAACGGTCGGCCAGTCGCCGATGGTCAGCAGCGCCGGCTCGTAGACGAACATGAACGGCACGATAAAGCCGGCGGCGCCGACCTTCACCGCGGCCCAGCCTGTCTTCCAAAGGTCGGATTTTGCCAGACCGGATGCGGTATAGACGGCGAGCGCAACGGGCGGCGTGATGGCCGACAAGATCGCGAAATAGAAGGCAAACATATGCGCCGCAGGTGTGATGACGCCGAGCTTGATGATGGCGGGGACCAGCAGCGAGACCATGACGATGTAGGCTGGTGTCGTGGGCATGCCCATGCCCAGAATGATCCCGGCGGCCATGGTCAATATGAGCGCCAATATCAGCGTATTCTGCGACAGCCCCACCACCCATTGCGTGAAGCTGATACCCAGCCCGGTCAGGATGACGATACCGATGATGATGCCGGCGCTGGCGCAGGCCAGCGCCACCGGCAGCGTGTTGCGCGCGCCATCGATCAGGGCATCGATGATCGGGCGCGGCTCGATCTTGAGGAGGATGATCTCGTCTCGGACGCTCCACATCCAGAAGGCGATCACGGCCGCAAAGAGCAGCGCCTCGATCGGCGCCGGCAGCCCGAGGATCGAGGGAATGATTGCCGGGAATGACGGCATCACCGCCGGCGACACGATCAGCGCAGGTACGATGAACAGCACCACCGGGCCGAACCATGCCACGGGAAAGCACAGCAGCGTGCCGGTAAGGGCGGCGAGCGGCGCGCTATGGCCGGAATACATCACGAACAGGATGCCGAACACGGGAATGAACAAATGTCCTCGCGCAGCCAGCGTCTTGCGCAAGGGCGGCAGCTCGGAGCGCGGCACGCCGTGCAGCCCCAAGCGCTTGGCCTCGAAATGCACCGCCGCAAAGCAGGAGGTGTAATAAAGGACGGCCGGGATGGCCGCCCAAATCGCCACCTGCGCGTAGCTGACGCCCTGGAATTCGGCCATGACGAAAGCCGCAGCGCCCATCACCGGCGGCATGATCTGCCCGCCGGTCGAGGCGACGGCCTCCACCGCCGCGGCGAAATGGGGCTTGAAGCCGGTCCGCTTCATCAGCGGGATCGTCAGCGGCCCATCGACCATGACGTTGGCGACGGCGGAGCCGGAGATGGTGCCGAACAGCGAGGAGGACACGATCGAGACCTTGCCCGGCCCGCCGGCGGTGTGGCCGGTGATGCCCATGGCGAAATCCATGAACAGCTGGCCGGTGCCGGTACGCTCCATGAACGCGCCGAACAGCACGAAGATCATCACATAGGAGGCCGAGACCGCCAGCGGCTGGCCGAAAATGCCTTCGGTCGACAGATAGAGCTGATCGAGGAACCGCACCGGCTCGATGTTGGTGCCGAAATAGCCATAGAGCATGAAGATGATGGCTGTGATCGGCAGCGCCGGGCCCAATACGCGGCGCGTCGCCTCAAGCACCAAGAAGATCAGCGTGACACTGAGGACCTCGTCCGACCACGCCAGATCGTCGACATAGATGATGCGGTTGATGATGTAATCGTAATAGACGAAGATGTAGCCGAGCGAGACGATGCTTGCCGCCACCAGCACGAAATCCAGCGGGGAGGCCGATCGCGCCTTGCGTTCGAGTTCGGCGCGCGCCTCCGGCAGCAGCATGGCGAGCTGCTCGTCGGTCGGCGATTTCAGGCGGAACCACAGGAAGGTCAGAACGAGCGCGAACAGAAGATGGATGGCGCGGAAGATGTAATCCGTCGGCGGGCCGCGAAAGACCTCGCGTAGCGACGGGCTGATAAAGTCCATCGGCGGGATGATGACGTACATGTGGTAGAGCGCCATCGCCAGCGCGATTGCAGACACCACCTTGCGCAGGACATCCCGTCCCGCCAGCCCGAATTTCATCGGTGCGTTTCCTGCCCACGTCCCAGGGAGATTTCGGAGCGGCCCGACGGCCGCTCCTTCGGCGAATTATTTCACCGTGATGCCCTGCTCCTTGTACCATTTGGCCGCGCCGGGATGGAACGGCACGCCGATATCCAGGGCCATGATCTGCGGCGTGAGCCGAGCCATCTCCTTGTAGACGGCCGACATTGCTTCCTTGTTGGGCATGAAGGCCGCCGTCATCTTGTAGACCATGTCCTCCGGCAGCGAGCACGCGGCGATGATGTGGGTGTAGTAGCCGATCACCTGCACGTCCTTATCCTGCTTTGGATAGGTGCCCTTGGGAATCGTCACCAGCTTGTAGGCGGGATTGATCTTCTGCATATCCGCGTAGATGCCGGCCATATCGAGCAGCTTGATGTCCCGCGCCGAGGCAAGGTCCATGACCGAGCTGGCCGGGATGCCGGTGCCGAGCGCAAAAACGTGCATCCGGCCGTCCTTCATCTGCTCGACGCTGTCGGTGTAGCTGTTGGTGAAGCTCGCCTTCACGTCATTATAGGTGAGCCCCTCGACCTTGAGCACTTGCCGGGCGATCAGCTCGCCGGTATTGCCCTTGACCTGCGTGGCGAAGCCCTTGCCCTTCAGGTCCTTGAGCGAGTTGATGCCGGCGTCGGCGTTCGCGACCATCTGAAAATATTGCGGATAGAGGGTGGCGACATTGCAGACATGCGAATGCTTCTTGTCGAGGGGCGGCTCGCCCGTTCCGGCCACGGCGTCCGCCGTGGTGATGGTATTGGCAAAGCCGACGTCGGCCTTGCCTTCCTCGATGGCGCGCACATTGGCGATGCCCGCGCCAGGCAGCGGCTGCACCTTGGCGCCGGGGATGGCTTTTTCCCAGATATCCTTGAGCTGACCGCCGAGCGGCACCCAGATACCGGCCTGCGGACCGGTCATCATGCGGATGTCGGTGGCATTGGCAGTGGTTGCCAACCCCACCACCGCGACCACGCCCAAGATGACACTGCGCATTGTTTCCTCCCTTTGTTGAAACGCGGCTTTGATCGCCTTTGGCTGATGGTAACGCCCGCTGGCGAAATTTGCCAGCGCATCGGGCCGAATACGCGTGAGGCGCGCGGCCTGGCGCTGCCGACCCAGAATTTTGGCAGGCTTAAAGGAGCGTGCCGCGGAGGACCGTGTAGGCGACCGTGAAGTAGATCACCAGGCCCGTAACATCGACGAGCGTCGCCACGAAAGGCGCGGAGGCGGTCGCCGGATCGAAGCCCAATCGCTTGAGCACAAACGGCAACATCGATCCCGTCATCGAGCCGAAGGTCACGATGGCCGATAAGCGCAAGACCAACCGTCAGCGCGACGAGCGGCCAATAGCGTCCGTAATCAAAGAAGCCGAGATATTGCCACAGGCTGATCCGGACAATGCCGATAACGCCGAGTATGGCGCCGAGCACGAGACCCGTCGGCAGTTCACGAGACGCAATGCGCCACCAGTCTTTAAGAGCGACCTCCCGCAAGGCCAGGGAACGAATGATGAGCGACGTCGCCTGCGATCCTGAATTGCCGCCCGAGCTCATGATCAGGGGGATGAACAGCGTCAGCACGATCGCCCGCTCAAGCTCCGCCTGGTAGTACTGCATGGCGCTGGCGGTCAGCATTTCCGACAGGAACAGGGCGCAGAGCCAGCCCGCCCGCTTGCGGATCAGCGTCAGGAAGCTGATCTTGAGGTAGGGCTCGTCGAGCGCTTCCATCCGCCGAGCTTCTGAACGTCCTCGGTGCCTTCGGCGATGATGGCATCGATCACGTCATCGACGGTGACGATGCCGAGCACATGCCCGTCTTCCGCGACGACCGGCACGGCGAGAAGATTGTATTTGGAGAGCAGCCGCGCGACCTCCTCGCGATCGGTCAGCGGCGGCACGGCGATCGGGTCATAGGGCCGTGCCAGCGACAAGACGACGGCCTTGGGATCACCCGTGATCAGGCCCGACAGCCCCACGACTTTGACAAGACGCTTCGTTGCCGGGTCCAGCAGGCAAACCGTGTAGACGGGCTCCGCTGCTCCGTGCAACGTCGTGAATATGCTTCAAGGTCTGCTCAACCGTCCAATCGGCGGGAACGCTGACGAAATCGGTGGTCATCAGGCCGCCCGCCGACTGCGGCGGATAGTTCAGCAGCTGTTCGAGGATTTCGCGGCTGTGCTTGTCGAGCCGGGGCAGAAGTGCGCGCCGCGGCCCTTCGGATAGCTCGCGAAAGATATCGGCACGCCGGTCCGGATGCAGGCCGGTCAGGATGGCGGCGGCGCAATCCACCGGCAAAAGCTCGATCAGCTTGGCTGGCTCATCAAGGTGCGGCTCGTTCAAGATTTGCACGGCTGCCGAGACGGGCATCGCCTCGAGCACCTGCGCTGCCACGCTGCGACCGAGGCCGTTCAGCGCTTCCGCGGCGTCGGCGGCGCGATAGGCCACCAGGGCGTTGGCCAGTTCATTCGGATCTCCGGCGAGCATGCTCGCCGAAACATGTCCGTTCTGGGCAGAGTAGGTCATGCGCTCACCTCGATTGTCGCCGTCACGGCGAGCGGATGAGCGTCTTAAGCAAAGACGATCAGACCCCGATTGCCGACGACGGCCGCGTCTGCTGACAACTGGAACTGTCGCTCGGCATCGCGCCGAAGCTCCTTGCTGCGAGGATGCCGCGAATGCTCGCGGACGTGAGCTTGTCGCTCCGCTTTGGGGATATTGTCAATTCCGATCGGAGCGGGGGTGAATATTGGGTGATCCGCGGCTCATGGGCTCTAAAATCGATGATGCATGCTGACCTGAAAGCGACGTTCGACGCAGCTGCGCCGCAGTGCTGACATCGATCGTAAAGCTCGACCCGGCCGTCGTCCCCGACCCGCCGTTCAGCCTCTACGCACCCTCCGCCGCCTCCACAATCAGAACCGTGCCGTCGGCATCCTTCACCCGCACCATGGCGCCCGCAGGCAGATCCGGCCCCCGCACGATCCAAACGCCGTCGCCCGCCGCGATCCGGCCTCGCCCGCCCTGGATCGGGGCGGTGAGCGCGAATGTGCGGCCGATGAGCTGGCGCGCGCGCTGATTGAGCAGCGGCTTGTCGCTGGCGTGGCCTTCCCCGCTCCAAAGCGCGCGCCCGATCATCAGGAAAATCACGCAAGCCCCGCAAAAGGCGAGGATCTGCCAGTTCGTCTCCATCGGGACCGCAAAGACCAGCACCCCGACGGCCGCGGCGGCAAGTCCGAACCAGACCATGTAGAAGCCCGGCGCCAGCACGTCCAGGACGAACAGGATCACCGCGACGATCAGCCAGGCCCAGCCGGGCTGATCGGCGAAAAACGTCAGAATGTCCTCCATCATGCCCCACCCCGGCAGCTCGAGCGGCGTTCGCTTAAATAGACATCGCTCTGTCGCTCTATCTATTTGTTTTGTCGCTCGATTTTTCCGAAAACCGGTTCCCACTTTTCGGATCTCGCGCTAGACCTTGGGAACCGATCCGCCCGACGACGGCCCGCGAGCGAGGCTTTTTGCCTGCCGGCCGGGCCCGTCGGGGCGGTCGGTCGCGGCGTGCTCGGCATCCGAGAGCCCGCCAAAGGCTTCACGGGTAATCTCGGCGATGCCGCCAATGGCCCCGATCACGCCCGCCGCATCGACGGGGATCATCAGCACCTTCTGGTTGGGCGACTTGGCCAGCTCCTTCAGCGCGCCGACATAATTGTTGGCGACGAAATAGTTGATCGCCTGGATGTTTCCTGAAGCAATCGCTTCGCTGACCATTTGCGTTGCCCGCGCTTCCGCCTCGGCGGAGCGCTCTCGCGCCTCCGCATCGCGGAAGGCGGCCTCCTTGCGGCCCTCGGCGGCCAGCACCACGGCCTGCTTGTCGCCCTCGGCGCGCAGAATTTCTGACTGGCGCTTGCCTTCGGCCTCCAGGATGGCGGCGCGCTTTTCGCGCTCGGCCTTCATCTGCCGGCCCATGGCGTTGACCAGATCCGTGGGCGGGGCAATATCCTTGATCTCGATGCGCGTGACCTTGATCCCCCAGGGGTTGGTCGCCTCGTCGACGATATGGAGAAGCCGGGTATTGATCTCATTGCGGTTGGACAACAGCTCATCAAGATCCATCGAGCCCATCACCGTACGAATGTTGGTCAAGGTCAGGTTGAGCATGGCCAATTCCAAATTCCTGACCTCATAGGCGGCTTGGGCCGCATCCAGGACCTGGTAAAAGGCGACGGCGTCGACCCTCACCATCGCATTGTCGCGGGTGATGACGTCCTGGGTCGGCACGTCCAGCACCTGTTCCATCATGTTCAATTTGTGGCCGACACGCTCGATGAACGGGACGATGATCCCGAGGCCGGGATGCAGCGTGCGCACATAGCGTCCGAGCCGCTCCACGGTGTAATTATAGCCCTGAGGCACCACCTTCGCCGTGGCGATGACGGTGACGATGATCAGGACGAGAAGCGTGAGAACGAAGATCGAAAAGGCTGTCATGGGCGCATCTCCCGCAAAGCCAGCGCTATTTCATGTAAGAACACGGCGCAAGGAACGGAAGCAAAAAGCGTAACGCAGCCAATATTTACGAATGCAGAACGGCTGCTGGTCAGAAGCAGCAAGGCGCTAAATCCAGCCCTGCAGCTCGCGCCGGACATGGGTGCCGAGAAAATGCATGCCCTCGGGGCTGTCATTGAGGCAGGGCAGCGCGGCGTAATCCTCGCCGCCATGTTCGACAAAAATCTCCCGGCCCTGGATCGTGATTTCCTCCAGCGTCTCGACGCAATCGGCGGCAAATCCGGGCGTCGAGAATCACGAGCCGCTTCAGCCCCTCTTCCGCGAGCCGCGCGATGGTCTTGTCCGTATAGGGCTGCAGCCACTCCGCCTTGCCGAAGCGCGACTGGAAGGTGTGGATCATCTTCGTCTCGTCCCAGCCGAGCGCCTCCCGCAGCAGGCGCGTGGTCTTCACGCAGTGGCAGTGATAAGGGTCGCCTTTCTCAAAATATTCGACCGGCAGGCCATGATAGGAGGTGATGACCAGCTCCGGCTCGAAGCTGAGCGCGGCCAGATATGTCCGGACGGATGCGGCGAGCGCCTCGATATAGCCGGGATCATCGTAATAGGGCGGCGCCACCCGGAGGCTCGGCTGCCAGCGCATGGTTTTCAGCGCATCGAACGCCTTGTCGCACACCGTCGCCGTCGTTGCCGCCGAATATTGCGGATAGAGCGGCACGAGCAGAATGCGCTCGCAGCCCTGCTGCTGGAGCTGCTTGAGCCGCGCCGGGATCGAGGGGTTGCCGTAGCGCATCGCCCAGTCGACCATGATCCGCGGCTCATCCTTGAAATTGCCGGCAAGGATCTCAGCCTGGCTGCGCGTGATCGTGCGCAAGGGAGACTCGTCGCGCTCGCTGTTCCAGATCGAGCGGTAAGCCTCGCCCGACGCTGAACGGGCGCTTGGTCAGCACCGGACCGTTGAGAATGAACCACCAGACGACGGGATTGACCTCGATCACCCGCCGGTCGGAGAGAAATTCCTTCAGATAGCGGCGCATCGGCCAATAGCTCGGTGGCGTCCGGCGTTCCCAGATTGACGATCAGCACGCCGATCTTGCCGTGGCGGATGGCCGGATGGTTGGAGGCGGACGGATGGACCATGTCGCGGATTGTTCAAAGCCTGCGTTAAAATAGCCAAACGCAGCTTTAGGGGGCCGCCTCGCAAAGGGCAAGAGGGACGCGGGCAATTGTCGTCAATTCGCAATGGCCGCAAATTGCGCATGGAAACGGGGAAAGCGGTAGCAAGAAAGCGCGGCCTATTGCGTCAGATCAAAGCCGGCGCACATATTCGCGTTTACGAAAAATACGGCTCGGGCTCCGGAATGCTTGCCCTGCCCCCAACCAAGCAGTCGATGCGTTCTGGGGTTCCGGGCCACCTAGTGTCCCGTCCCGCAAATGCCGACCAGCTTGCCGCCAACTCTTATCGGCATTTGCGGGACAAAGGGACACTAGACAAATCATTGGCTTTGTGTGGCGCTTATCTCGCAATTGCCGACTATGAACCTAGCCGCGAAGTTGGTCGGCAATTGCGAGACGCCACACTAGCGACTTTGGGAGGATCTTGATGACGTTCAAAAAAATCCGGCTCGAGCTGGCGCGCGACCATGATTTCCCCAACGGCAGCCATGAGCACGGCTATGAATTCGCCGCGCCGGTCGGGCCGGATGGGTTTCTCGATCCGGAGAGCTGGAAAAAGCACCGCCGCGAATGCTGGGCGCTCCGGTTCTGGGGCGATGCGGATGAGGAAACCGGCCATCTGGTCAGGAAGCCCGGCGGCTCCTGGGCGTTTCATTACGATACACATGGCGATGAGGATGACGACGAAAGCGGCTACCGCTTCGGCAACCACAAATTCGTCATCGGCGAATATGTCTCGATCCGCGAGCATGACGACAAGCTGAGGACGTTTCGCGTCGTCAGCGTCGAGGACCTGCCCGCGCGCCGCTGACGCGCCGGCTAAGTTACTGTGATTTGAACCGAAAAGCGGCGGAGACTGGATTTTCCGCGCGCTGAGGTTATCTTATTTTAACCTAAATGGAGGTATTCTTACCCGATCGGTCCGGTTGACCCGGAACGGCGTAGGGGGGCTGAGGCATGAGTTCGGGACCAGTCTTGAGCAGCACCGTCGTGGGTGAGCGCCTCAAACTCACGGCGGCAGGGTCCTGGACGGCGCCATTTGCGGCCACCTTGGAGCCGCTGATCGAAAGTCAGGCATTGGCGGCAGCCCGCGTGCCGAGCATGTCCATCGACATGGCGGCCGTGAGCGAATTCGACACTTTTGGCGCCTGGCTGCTCGAACGGCTGGTCCGTGCCTGGCAGGGCCAGGGCAGGCCCGCCGAAATCACCGGCCTTCCCGACCATTACCGCGGCCTCCTGGAAGAGATGCGCCAGGCCAACCAGGCGCCCGTCCCCTCGGTCCGCCGGCCCTGGGGGGTTCTGCCGGCGCTCGACCGGCTCGGCCGCAATATCGAGGATCTCGGCCAAGGCATTCTGCCCTTCCTCAACATGTTCGGCGCCGTCGGCAACGCGCTCCTGCGCGTCATCCGCCGTCCGGCGACGTTCCGCCTGACCTCGGCGGTGCACCAGCTCGACCGCGTCGGATGGCAGGCGGTGCCGATCATACTGCTGATCACCTTTCTCATCGGCTGCATCATCGCCCAGCAGGGCTTTTTCCATTTCCGCAAATTCGGCGCCGATATCTATGTCGTCGACATGGTCGGCATTCTGGTGTTGCGCGAGATCGGCGTGCTGATCGTCGCCATCATGGTCGCCGGCCGCTCCGGCAGCTCCTATACCGCCGAGCTCGGCTCGATGAAGATGCGCGAGGAGATCGACGCCTTGCGCACCATGGGGTTCGATCCCGTCGAGGTGCTGATCCTGCCGCGGATTCTGGCCCTCGTCGTCGCCCTGCCGATCCTGGCTTTTCTCGGCTCGATGGCGGCGCTGCTCGGAGCGGGCATGATCGCCGACAGCTATGGCGGCATGAGCCCCGACATCTTCATCGAGCGGCTCCGCGAGTCGATCTCGGTGACGCATTTCAAGGTCGGCCTGATCAAGGCCCCGTTCATGGCGTTGATGATCGGGCTGGTGGCCTGCACCGAGGGCCTCAGGGTTCAGGGAAGTGCGGAATCCCTCGGCCTGAAAACCACGGACTCGGTGGTGAAGTCGATCTTCATGGTGATCGTCATGGACGGCCTCTTCGCCATCTTCTTCGCCGCGATCGGGATGTGAGCGCGCCCATGACCGAGCCGGCCATCAGAATTCGCGATCTCGTCGTCGGCTTCGGCGACCATCTGGTGCTGAGCGGGCTCTCGCTCGACGTGCGGCGCGGCGAAATCCTCGGCGTCGTCGGCGGCTCGGGCGCCGGCAAATCGGTGCTGCTCCGCACGATCATCGGCCTGTTGCCGAAGCGGAGCGGCACGATCGAAGTCTTCGGCATCAGGCTCGATCGGGCAAGCGACGAGCAAAGGCGGTCGATCGAACGGCGCTGGGGCGTTCTGTTTCAGAACGGCGCGCTGTTCTCCTCGCTGACGGTGCGCGAGAACGTCCAGTTTCCGATGCGGGAATATCTGCATCTTTCCGAGCGGCTGATGGATGAAGTCGCGCTCGCCAAGCTGGAAATGGTCGGGCTGACCCCGCGTGATGCCCAAAAATTCCCCTCCGAGCTCTCCGGCGGCATGACCAAGCGCGTGGCGCTTGCCCGCGCGCTCGCGCTCGATCCGGAAATCGTCTTCCTCGACGAGCCGACCTCCGGCCTCGATCCGATTTCCGGCGGCGATTTCGACGTCCTGATCCGGACATTGCAACAGACACTGGGCCTTACGGTGTTTATGGTTACGCATGACCTCGAAAGCCTGCATACGGTCTGCGACCGCGTCGCCGCGCTTGCCGACGGCACCGTCGTGGCGGAGGGCACGATCGAGACCATGATGACCTCCGAGCATCCTTGGGTGAAAGCTTATTTCCGGGGAAAACGCGCCAGCATGATCGCGCCGTCGCCCCGCCCGGCAACGCTTTAGAGGCGAGAGATGGAAATACGCGCGCGCTACATTCTGATGGGTCTGTTTCTCGTCGCCGTCATCGGCGGGGTGTTCGGCTTCGTCTACTGGCTGGACAATACCGGCGGCTTCGGCAGCCGGGCCATGTACCGGGTCCGCTTCGAGAATTCCGTTTCCGGCCTGCTCACCGGCTCGGCCGTGCTGTTCAACGGCATCCGCGTCGGCGAGGTGACGGCGCTGCGCATTCGCCCTGACAAGCCGAAGGAGGTGGATGTCGATATCGCCGTCGAGGCGGACACGCCCGTGCGCAGCGACACCGTGGTCGATCTCGACTATCAGGGGCTGACCGGCGTCGCGGCCATCGCCTTGACCGGCGGCGCCGATGGGGCGCCGCTCGTCCCCACCGGCAAGGAACCGCCTATGCTCAACGCCAGCAGAGGCGCCGGGCAGACGCTGACGCAATCGGCCCACGATACGCTGACGAAGGTTGACAACATTCTCGACGAGAATGCGCAGCCCCTCAAAGAGCTGATCGCCAATCTGGACACATTTTCGACAGCCCTGTCGAAGAACTCGGGCAAGGTCGATGGGATTATCGCGGGCTTAGAGCGCATGACCGGCGGACCCAAGGGCCCCGACACCGACAAGGTCTATGATGTGACCGCGCCAAAAACCTTTCAGACCAAGGTCGAGTCGCTGCGCGGCCAGCTTGCCGTCGCCGCGCCGACGGCGCTTTTCCAGCTCGACACGCAGAACATTCTCTTCCGTCCTAGCAAGGATGCCGCGCCTCTGCCCGCCGGCCCGCGCTGGGCCGACAATCTGACCCGCATGGTGCAGGCAAGGATCGCCCAGAGCTTTGAGAATGCCGGCTTCGGCGGCAGCGTCAGCCAAAGCACCGACGCCGTCACGGCGGACTTTCAGCTTTTGATCGACATTCGCAACTTCCAGATGATCGTGGGTCCTTCGCCGACCGCGCAGGTCGAATTCTCCGCGAAGATCACCGATAACGGCAAGATCCTGGCCGCCAAGCTGTTTCAGGTCTCGGTGCCGGCGAAATCCGCCGATACGATCCCGGCCGTCGCCGCCCTGAACGAGGCTTTTGGCCATGTCGCGACCGATCTGGTCGATTGGACGGTCGGCGAGCTTGAGGGAAAGCCCAAGGCCGAGGCGCCGGAGAACGAGCCGGCGCCGAAGGCGATCGAGACGCCTCCATCGGCCAAGCCGTCGGCGCACGGATCCGGAGAAGCCCCGCCGCCCGAAGCATCATCCGCGGGCGCGGCTTCGCCCCCGGCAAGCGCGCCGGCGGCGCCTGCCGAGGCGCCTTCGCACGAGGCCGCTCCCGCCGCGTCAGCGAATTGAGCCAGGGTCGGTTCCAGGCGAATGCCAGGGCCGCCCGGCGCGCGGCGGCAAAGTTGCGCCGCCCGTGGCTCATCGCCTCGACCTTTTTTTCGCGATCATCGTCGCTGCCCGAGATCCGCCAGAAATTGGGAGTGGGATGACGCCAGCCCCGTAGAACCGCAATAATCACGAGGGTTTTGTCAACGCAAATCAATCAGGAGGGATCACAAATGAAGACTGAGACCATCCGGCTACTCGCAACCGGCGCCTTAGCCGCGCTGCTGTTCGGCGCGCCGGCGGCCATCGCGAAGCAAGAAGGCGGCGTCCGCGTCGGCGTCCTGACCTGCAAGGTCAACGGCGGCACAGGCTTTATCTTCGGCTCCAGCAAGGGCCTGCGATGCCATTTCGACCCGACAAGCGGTAAGGGCGAGCGCTATGCCGGCAAAATCGACAAGTTCGGCCTCGACGTCGGCGTCACCGGCGATGCGGTGTTGACCTGGGCCGTCGTCGCCCCGACCACGAAGGTCCGCAGGGGCGGCCTTGCCGGAACCTATGTCGGCGCCTCGGCGGAAGCGACGGCCGGGGTCGGCGGCGGCGCCAACGTCCTCGTCGGCGGATCGAACGATACCATCTCGCTCCAGCCGCTCAGCGTCCAGGGTCAGACCGGCGTCAACGCGGCGCTTGCCGTCGCCGAGCTGGTCTTGCACCCGGCCTGATTCCCTGGTAGCACCTCGCGAAATGGGCATGGCGCCGCCGGCAAAGCGGCGCCATTTCATTATCCGGCGGAAAGGCGGCGGGCTGCAGCCCCGAGCTGCTTTGACCGCGCGGCCCTGATTACCGTGGCTCAATCGGTCTTCTCGCACCACAGCCGATACATGGCATCGAAGGCGCGCGGATGGCTCTCCTCAAACGCCGCCCAAGTGCCGAGCCGGCCCGGCCAGCGCTCCTCGGGGGACGCCGCAAGAAATGCGTTCGTCACCGGCCGCGGCAGATAAAAGCCTTTGAAGCAAAGGCCGTTCTCGTCGAGGAAGGCTTCGATTTCGGAGAGGAAGATCGGCCGCTCGTGCTCGTGGAGGACGAGGTCGCGAAAATCGCTCAGCGTATAGAAATCATGGGACAGCGCGAGCGAGGCGGCCACATCGGGGCGATCCATGAGGCTTGCCCGAAAAACGCGCGCCGTGTCGTCATCGCATGAGGGGCCGGGATAGCCGGCCTCGCTGCGGAGCTCGGCAATGTTCCGGCGCGCGACGGCGCTATAAAGCCCGATCAGCATGATGCCGCCGGGCCGCAGCAGCGTTGCAAGCGCCTGCCAGCCTTTGAACGGCTCCGCCATATGATGCAGCACGCCGACCGCCTCGATGACATCGAAGGGACCGGCGTCGCCGGCCAGAGTCATGATGTCCGCCTGAGCAAAGCGGATCGTCGTGACGCCGAAACGCTCGGCCTTGGCTTTCGCGTAAGCCAGGCTGCGGCGGCTGAGATCGATCGCCAGCACGTCGGCCGCCGGACCATAGCGGATGGCGGCGGTGATGGCCTGTTGCCCGGTGCCGGCACCCGCGATCAGAACCTTGAAGGGCCGATCGAGGAAGCCGAGCCGCTCGGGCGCGAAGAAGCGTTCGAGGACGCCGCCTGCGCTTGCCTCCGCAGGCAGCTGCAATGTGGTCCAGCGCGGATAGGGGTGCGCCTCATATTGCTGGGCGACGCGCTGCGAGGTGCGGTCCTCGATCGCGCCGAGGCTCGGCATCGCGGCCGCAAGCTCGGCCTGCTGCGCCTCTTCCTCCAGCCAAGCTGCGAGAAGCTCGCCGAGCGCCTTTGGCCTCAGCCCCCGGCAGTCGCCGATGGTCAGATCCGCGCCGATCACATCATCGGGCCGGGCGTAGAGCAGATGCAGCATCAGCCGGCGCGCCTGGTCCGGTCCGCCCGCCCGCAGCGTCTCCCAATCGACCGGCAGCTCGCCAAGACGGCGCCGCTCATCCTCGCCCGCCTCCCAGACGTAATCGTTCTCAAGGCACTGGCGGATGAGCGCCAGGACGAAGCCGGTCAGCGCCTTATCCTCGAAGCGCTCGGGCGGAGTCTCCATGAGCAACACACGCCGGAGCGCGACGAGCAGCCTTTCGAAGCCGGGGTCGCGGTTGGGGCTGTTCGTCAGGGCGGCGTGAAGCAGCGGCTGGCCCAGGAGCTTGTCCGTGCGGCGCAGAATGAGGCGGCGCGCCGCCTCGTCCGCCCGGCCCTCTTCGGCTTCGTTCGATTGCCAGTACCAAGCGCGTTGCCGCCCGCAGATGCGCAATCGCCGCCCCTGCAATCGGCTGCCGGTCGATCCGCATCGAAGGCGAAAGCGGCGAGCAGGCCGTGCGGGTCGAGATCGCCCGGCGCATCGAGCCGGTAGCGCGCCAGCAGCAGGGCGAGGCGCTGCGCCGGCTCGGCCCAGGCCGGCCGAAAATGCAGGGCGGTGGTCAGGCAGCTCGCGGCTTCGTCGATCTCGCCGACGCGCTCCTTGGCGCTGGCCAGATTGAACAGGATGACAGGATTGCGCGGATCGGCGTCCCGCGCCTTGCTGAAAGCCTCGGCCGCCAGATAGAAGCGCCCGGCGAGAAACGCATCCCTCCCCTCAGCCAGAAATTCAGCCGATGACGGCTTGGCGCGGCGTGCCGGTTTCATGGCCCGATGGGTAGCGCATGGCCGCAAAAATGCCAAGCGCCGATGCGCTCAGCAGCCCGGCGGCGTGTCGGCGCCGCGCCCAGGCTGCGTTCACCTTTGCGGGGTCGGCCCGGCCTTCGAGCCGGGCCCCAATCGCGTTGCGTCTACCGACGCGTTTGCTAAAACGTGATTGGATCCCGGATAACGCCTTCGGCGTTTCCGGGACGACGCCGAGGCGATCGGCCCTGACCTGGGTGTGGCGAGCCGGCGTTTCGTCCCCCTCCGCCGTGGCCTCGCGCCGATGCGCTCAGCAGCCCGGCGGCGTGTCGGCGCCGCGCCCGGGCTTGAAATGATCCTCCATGGTCTCGATCATGGCTTCGTAAACGGCCTTCTCGGCGGTCGGATACGTCATGCTGAACACGCTGATGACCTTGTTCGCGCAGCTGAACATCACTTTCTGATAATAGATATTGCCTCCGCGGAATCCGGACAGCACGAACCAGGTCTTGCCCCTTGGGGCTGTAAGCCAGCCGGTCGTAACCGCCGAATTCCTGCAGCAGAATCCGCCGATATTCCGTGGGCGAATAATTCTCCGCATTATGCGCGCCGAAGACGACGATCTTGGCGTGTCCGTCGGCGGAGATGAAGGTCAGCCCGCTGCCATTCTCGGACGGCTCGCCCGCCCCGAACAGCGCCGAAGGATAGTAAAGGCTGAAGCCGAAGCGCGGATTCTGGTAGGTGAGCCAGCGCTCCTCCGGCTTCGGCGTATGCTTCTCCACGGCGGATGATGCGGCGCCGCCGGCGAGCAGGAGCAGACTTGCAGCCGCCAGCAGGCGCAGCAAGCGCGCACCAGGGCGAAAAATGGTCGTCATGGCCAGTCCCCACACTCGCAATCGGCCTCTGCCGCGATTATGGGCGGAGGCGGCCGCCAAGCCGAATCAAACTTGTGTCAGCGCGGCAAGGGGAAGCGCTTGAAGAACTTCCAACTGACGTCGGCCGCCGAGATGTCCTGATTGGCCGGTCCCATCATCAAGCGCAACAGCGGCCGGTCGCCGATCTCTGCTCCGGGCGGAAGATGTCCGCCGCCCTCGACGGCCAAGAGCACGACCGGAGCGTTCGACCGGCAGTCGGCATATTGCGTGGCACGCACCGTCGAGCCGTCGTTGACGTCTTTATCCGGCAGCGGCTTGGTCTCGGCGCGTTCGTTGCAGCCGTTGCGGCGACGCCAGAAATCGACGGTGTCCGGCGTCGACAACAGCTCGCCCCTGCGCGAGCCGGGGCCGACGTCGCCGCCATCCCAGGGCACGACGCGATCATTGGTCGAATTGATGATCAGGAATGGAGCGCTCACAGTTTGCGGACAGTGATCGGCGACAACGGCCGAGATGTTGGCGATGACCGCCGCATAGGCGGCAAACACGCCCGGCGCCTCGCAGGCCATCCTGAAGGTCATCATCCCGCCATTCGAGACCCCGACCAGATAGAGCCGCTCGGGATCGGCCAGACCGTCCCGCACCAGCCGCTCGACCAGCCTGCGGATAAACAGAACATCGTCCGGACCCCTTTCGTCCCCGTCCGGCCGTCGTTCCAGCGCCGCCGGATGCCGTCCGGATAGACGACCGCGAAGCGGTCATGCTCGGCAATGTCGTCGAGACCAAAGATCCGGCGCATCGACCGGCCGGTCATCAGTGCGCCGTGCAGAGCGATCACCGTCGGCAGACGATGGCCGGGCTTTGCCCCATCGGGTCTGACGATCATGAAGTGGCGCTCGCGGCCGCCGGCCTCGATACTGTCGAAATAGGTCTCGGCCCGCGCGGCCGAAGCGTAAGACGCCATCAAGGCAAGACCAAAAGCGAAACCCATCGCCCGTCGAAAGCCTTTATCGATCATTGCTGCCGATCCCCAATTGTTCTACGGCGCCGCATGCAACTCGAACGAATATACGAATGGTGACTATAGCTCCCGGCGGCCTCTGAACGATCCCTGAACGCCATTGGACCTGGTCTATTGCGCCATTGCGGCTCATCGTGCCGCGCGGTAAAACACCTGCAAAGCACAATCAGGAGAGGCATTTCATGGCGAAAGCCGAGGCATACGCGGCGCGGCCTCTGTCGCCGCATCTGACGATCTTCCGCCCCTATATCAACATGGTGATGTCGGTCCTGCATCGCATCACCGGTGCGGCGAACTATTTCGGCACGCTGCTTCTGGTCGCCTGGCTGACGGCGACCGCCTCGGGGCCGGACGGCTTTCTGACAGCCAACGAAATTGCCGGCTCGCCGATCGGGCTTCTCATCCTGTTCGGCTATAGCTGGTCGCTCATTCATCATGGGCTCGGAGGCATCCGCCACTTCATCTGGGACACCGGGCACGGCTTCGACATCCCCGTGGTCCGCGCTCTTTCCTGGGCAACTCTGATCGGCTCGCTGTCGCTCACGGTCCTGGTCTGGCTCATCGGGCTGGCAAAATGGGGGGCGTTCTGATGGCGAGCTACCGCACCTCTCTCTCCCGCGTCCGCGGCCTCGGCTCGGCTCAAGCCGGCACCGAGCATTTCGTGGCGCAGCGCGTCACGGCGGTTGCCAATCTCGTCCTCCTCGTCTTCCTGATCTACTCCGTGATCCGGCTCGCCGGCGAGCCGCTCGACGTCGTGCGAGGCTATTTCGCCTCGCCGGTCGTCGCGGTTCTGGCCTCGCTGTTCGCGCTCTCCGCCAGCTATCACATGCGGATCGGCATGCAGGTCATCATCGAGGATTACGTCCACGGCGAGGCGTCTAAATTGACGCTTTTCCTTCTCAACACCTTTTTTGCTGCGGCGATCGCGCTTACCTCAATCATCGCGATCGTGAAGCTTAGCCTGGGAGCTTGACCATGGCGGAAAACGGCAAGGGTGACGGCATCAGCGCACCGCGGACGAACGGCCGCGCCTATCCGTTCAACGATCACACCTACGACGTCGTCGTCGTCGGCGCCGGCGGCGCGGGTCTGCGCGCCACCTTGGGCTGCGCCGAAGCCGGACTGAAAACCGCCTGCATCACCAAGGTGTTCCCGACCCGCTCGCATACCGTCGCCGCGCAGGGCGGGATCGCCGCCGCGCTCGGCAATATGGGCCCCGACGACTGGCGCTGGCATATGTACGACACCGTCAAGGGCTCGGACTGGCTTGGCGACCAGGACGCCATCGAATATCTCTGCCGCAGCGCGCCCGCCGCGGTTTACGAGCTTGAGCATTACGGCATGCCGTTCTCGCGCACCGAGGACGGCAAGATCTATCAGCGTCCCTTCGGCGGCATGACCACCCAGTTCGGCGAAGGCCCTCCCGCGCAGCGCACCTGCGCCGCGGCCGACCGCACCGGCCATGCCATGCTGCACACGCTTTACGGCCAGTCGCTGCGCCACGCCGCCGAGTTCTTCATCGAGTATTTCGCCCTCGACCTGATCATGGATGAGGAAGGCGCCTGCCGCGGTGTCGTCGCCATGTCGATCGAGGACGGCTCGGTCCACCGCTTCCGCGCCAAGACCACGATCCTGGCCACCGGCGGCTATGGCCGCACCTATTTCTCCTGCACCTCGGCCCATACCTGCACCGGCGACGGCAACGCCATGGTGCTGCGCGGGGGGCTCGCCCTGCAGGACATGGAATTCGTGCAGTTCCACCCGACCGGCATCTACGGCGCCGGCATGCTGATTACCGAAGGCGCGCGCGGCGAAGGCGGCTATCTGACGAATTCCGAAGGCGAGCGCTTCATGGAGCGCTATGCGCCGCACGCCAAGGACCTCGCCTCGCGCGATGTGGTCTCACGCTCGATGACCATCGAGATCCGCGAGGGGCGCGGCGTCGGGCCGGAGAAGGACCACATCTATCTGCATCTCGACCACCTCGACCCGAAGATCCTGGCCGAGCGCCTGCCGGGCATCACCGAAAGCGCCAGGATCTTTGCCGGCGTCGATCTGCGCCGCGAGCCGATCCCGGTGTTGCCGACGGTCCACTACAATATGGGCGGCATCCCGACCAACTATCATGGCGAGGTCGTCGTGCCCATGAACGGCGACCCGGACGCGGTCGTGACCGGTGTGATGGCCATCGGCGAAGCCGCCTGCGCCTCGGTTCACGGCGCCAACCGGCTCGGCTCCAATTCGCTGATCGACCTCGTGGTCTTCGGGCGCGCGGCGGCGTTGCGCTGCGCCGAGACCATCGAAGCCGGCCGGGCGCAGCCGTCCTTGCCCGAAGGCGCCGGCGACAATGCGATCGCGCGGCTTGACTATTACCGCTACGCCAATGGCGGCACGCCGACCGCCGCGCTGCGTCTGAAAATGCAGAAGACCATGCAGGCGGATTGCGCCGTGTTCCGCACCAAAGAGGTGCTTGAGGAAGGCCGCCGGGGCATCGAGGATGTCTGGGCCGGCATTGCCGACATCAAGGTCTCCGACCGTTCGCTGGTCTGGAATTCCGACCTCGTGGAGACGCTGGAATTCGACAATCTGATCGCCCAGGCGGCGGTGACGGTCGCGGGCGCGCTGGCCCGCCAGGAGAGCCGCGGCGCCCATGCGCGCGAGGATTTCCCGAACCGCGACGACAAGGTCTGGATGAAGCACACGCTCGCCTGGGCGGATTACGACACGCGGACCGTCCGGCTCGACTACCGGCCCGTGCATACGCGCACGCTGACCAATGAGGTCAAATATATCGAGCCCAAGGCGCGGGTGTATTAGGCCGCAACCCCTAAACCGCGACGGGGGATTCCAGGATCCGGCAAATCGGATTCACTTGCGTCGTGGGGCATTGCCATTGTTTTAGCCATGCTTCACAAGGCACGCAGCACGATCGAGCGTTTCTCGAAAAAGCTCGAATACGTTAGGCGCATCCCAAGCGTCAATTCGCCGTGCTCCAGCTGATCGGTCACGGCGTAATCTCGATCGCGCGCGCCCTGCACACGGCGCGGTCCGCTTCACCACTCGAAGGCCATCCGCCAGTCGCAAGCATTCCCCGAAACGAGCGTGAACCTATTTCTGTCTCGTCGCGACCAACGCAAAGGGCCGCGCTTGAACGCGGTGTTCCGGCCGGCTCCCCGAGGCAAGACGGCTTCACAAGGAAGATCGATCCATGATCAGCTCAATGACAAGATTTGCGGCCACGGCCCTGTTTGCCGGTGTTCTGCTCTCAAGCGCCATGCCTGCAAGCGCGGCACATCTCGCCTGCAAGCCCTCATCAACCTTCGGCATAGGCCGCGGTCCCAATTTGGACGTCGCCATGAGCCATGCCATCCAAAACTGGCGCATGCGCACGGCGGGCGAATATGGCCCTGACTACAGCAACTGGTACAACACGCTGGACAAGGGCAGAGACTGCAACGTCGAGGGCTGGCTCACCTACTGCCGGGTCTGGGCCAACCCTTGCAGATGATCCTAGAAGCGGCGGTTAGGTGAGCGGTTGGCGGGGGCAGCATCGAGAAAAGGCCGCGCTCCGGCCAGTTGGTTGGCCGGAGACGCCAGACGCGATGTCGAGCGATCTCGGAAATCCGCCTGACCGCGCCTATTTATACGTGTTCGCGATCTCGTCCAGCCCGCCTTTGAAGATGCCGTCGATGACCTTCTTGGCGTCCTCCTCGCTGGCGCCCTTCGGGTCGAACTTGGCCGACCAGACGACACTTGATTTGGTCTTGTCGTTACGGTCGCGCTTGACGCCGAACGATGCTGTGTAATTGGCAACCGGCAGCGGGCTTTCATCGATTTGGTAGCTGTAGCTGGCCTTGCCGCTCTTCACCATCGTCTCTTTGATCACGCCGCCGTCCTTCGTGGTGAGCACGCGGTGCTTCTTGCCGCCGTCGGTGGTTTCTTCGCATTTGGCGAGCACCGGATGCCAATCCGCGATCGCGCACCATCCGCCGATCTTGGCCCAGACTTGCGACCTGTCGCCCTTGATCTCGATGGTGCGCTTGACCTCGGCGGCATGGGCCGCGCCGGTCAGCGCGAAGGCGAAGGCGAAGGCACTCATAATGACGCGGTGCGACATGCGTTTCACTCCTTGAGGTGTTTTTCTTCGCTGCCGAATGGTCTTAGCAGATTTGCGCGCGCAGAGCTTGCCCGATCGCATCGATTTTGACAATCGGAGCCGCGGATCAACGGATATGTGCCGATTTGGCAGAGCGCAGCGCCCTGCCGCTGCGGGCGCCGCCGTCTTCGCCGATCGCTCAGGCCGACACCGGCTGCGCGCTCGCCATGGGCTGGCGCTCGACCATCGCAAACACCACCGTCAGCCCGGTCAGCAGCACCGACAGCCCCGCCAGCACCACGAACAGCTCGGTGAAGCCGCCATAGGTGTTGTGGAAATAGGAGACGATCGGCACGGCGGCGGCGATGGCGACGAAGCCGAATGTGTAGCGCACCGCATAGACGCGGGTGCGGTATTCCGGCGCCGTATAGCGCGCGGTCATCACCTCGTTTATCGGGATGAGGCCAAAAACCACGAACATCATCGGCAGGGCGGCGAGCAGCGTCGCCACGCCGCCGACAAAGCCGGTCAGCAGCAGGAATGGCACCTGCAGCAAGGCGACGATGAAGAAGATCCGCGCCGTCGAATGCTTATCGAGCAGCGAGCCGATGATCACCTGGGCGAAGGCCGCGAAAGAGTAGATGACGAAGACGAACAGGCCGACGCCCGACAGCGTCGTCGTCAGCTCGGTGAGCCGCTGCTCGAACAGCTTCGGCATCAGCGCGGTGGTGGCGCTGAAGATGAAGCTGCCGACCGTCGTCGAGATGATCAGTATGGCAAGCACGCGGATGATCTCGGCGCGCGGCGCGATGTGGTGGCTGGCCTTGCCGGGCACGGTGCGCATCGGGCCCGGATCGGGCACCAGCATCCAGAAGGCGATGCCGGCGGCCAGGCTGGCGAGCCCCGGAACGATGAAGGCGGCGCGCCAGGAGATCAGGTCCGTCAGCACGCCGGTGATCAGCGCGGCCGAGGCGACGCCGAGATTTCCGAACAGGCCGTTCTTCCCCATGATCCGGCCGACCCGCGCCGGGTCGATCACCGAGAGCATGGCATTGCCGATCGGGTGATAGATCGCGGCGAAGACGCCGACCAGCGTCAGCGCGATACCGATCTGCAGCGGCGTCTGCGCCAAGCCGGCAAGGATGCAGCCTGCCCCCGTGCCGAAGAAGAACACCGTGATCAGCGTATGGCCGCTGACGTGCTTGCCCATCCAGCCGAACGGCATGGAAAACACGCCGAAGGCGAGGAAGCCGCCCGTCGCGTAAGGGAGCAGGTCGCCGAAGGGCCGGTCGAGCGAGATCGAGAGCGCCAGCACAGCCGCCGGATAGATGAGCATGACGAAATGATCGAGCCCGTGGCCGAAATTCAGAAAGGCGATCAGGCGGCCGGTCTTTGATGGCGTCATGGCGCTCGTTTCTCCTTCAGGCTTTTCAAAGAAGAATAATTCGACGGCATGATGTCTGGCGAACGCTGTTTGGACATTCACTGTCGAGAACTGGACACAACATAGCTGCCATGCAAGAAAAAAGCACCGATCATGCCGACTATCAGCACACGCCGCAGCCGATCGCGGCGATGGCCGTCGATTATCCCGACGGTTTTTGCACCCGTCCGCACAGCCATCCGCGCGCGCAGCTGCTTTTCGCCATGGCCGGGGTGATGAAAGTGAACACCGCCGACGGCACCTGGATCGTGCCGCCGAGCCGTGCGGTGTGGATCCCGCCCGGCAAGATGCATTGGGTGCGCGCGGTCGGGACGCTGAAGGTGCGCACCGCCTATATCGAGGCGGCGCTGGCGCGGGAAGCGGGCCTTCCCGACGCCTGCTCGGTCGCCGAAGTCTCCCCGCTGTTGCGCGAGCTGTTGATCCGGGCGACGGCGATCCCCAACGACTATGACTGGGCCTCGGCGGATGGCCTGGTCATGCGGCTGATCGTCAGCGAGATCCGGCCCAGGCCCGCCTTGCCGCTGTCCCTGCCGCTGCCCGCCGATCCGCGCGTCCGCCGGGTCTGCGAGCGCATCATGGCGGAGCCTTCGGCCGACGTCCCGCTCGACGAGTGGGGCCGCAATGCCGGCATTTCCGGCCGCACGCTCAACCGCATCATGACCGTCGAGACGGGGCTCTCCTTCGGCCGCTGGCGCCAGCGGGCGCGGCTGCTCGCCGCCGTCGAAAGCCTGGCGCGCGGCGAGCCGGTGCTCAATGTCGCGCTGGATCTCGGCTATGAAAGCCCGAGCGCCTTCACCGCCATGTTCCGCCGCGAGCTGGGGACCGTGCCCAGCCGCTATTTCAGCTGAGGTTAAGCCGGGGTCCCGCCTTCAAAGCGGAGTTGCACCGTCACGCCAACAGATGTGTCCCGGGCATTGCGACTGCTAACGCCTCTAAACTGCCCCTCAAACTTTGTGGCCCGCGACGGAGAGGTCGCGG
Source organism: uncultured Alphaproteobacteria bacterium (assembly GCA_963773735.1). Taxonomy (GTDB): domain Bacteria; phylum Pseudomonadota; class Alphaproteobacteria; order Rhizobiales; family Rhodomicrobiaceae; genus CAVZCK01. The sequence continues at coordinate 57,414 of CAVZCK010000018.1, forward strand.
TGTGAAGAGACGAGCACAGCAAGCTTGACTCTGAATCCAACGCCTCGTCATAACCTCAGCGTGTAGGTGGAAAACCTCCGCATGAGGTTGGCAAGATGCCGCAAGATCACACAGATATACGTGAACAGGACGCTCACACCGTTGGCCTAGTGTTCGTCGGCGTCCTGTTTGCCGCAGTTATCACGAAGATTCTAGAACTCAGTTCGGCTGCCACCCTTCCGGTTGCCGGCATCTCGCACCTCGCTCTGGCTGCTACTATTACAATAACAAGTTGGATCGGCTACCATAACAGCGCCAACCGATCGACTTATAAGATTCATTTCTTCAATCTTCCTCTCGTGTTATTCTTGATTGAGATGACGCATGTCTATTTGTATTGGCTGCTTGCAACAACTGCCGAAAACGCGGAAAACTCGCAATCATCTGCAGTTCCAGAAAGTTTGCTTACCGCCGGCGCCTTCGCCTTATATTGTGTATGGGATCAAATTGCGCTGATGATCCGGCGGTCACCGAAATACGGGAATTTACCACGATCTAGCGAGCAACCCAACCGCATGAAAGTCACCGGCGCGTCATTATTCATTGTGCTCGTGATGGCAGCCGGCGTGCTTATCGGAAATCCCACCAACACAATTTTCGTTGTACTAGTTGACACCGCTTTTTGCCTTATCGCAATTTTTCATCGGTCGGCACAGCACCTTGTGTCGAGAGAACGCACAGTGGAAACCGCCTAACGAAGCTCTAGCTCGTTTGACCAAAAGATAATACCAAGATGGAAAGCAAATCGGCCATCAAAACGCTTATGCAGCGAGCTAATACTTTGGTCACCAGTGTAGGCGGGTATTGGCCCGCGCTCGGCGCGACGGCTCGATGTCTTGAGGAATATGGAGAATTGTGGCGAGCCATCAATGATGGAAATGACCTCGAGCAAATTGATGAGATAGTTGATGTAGCGATAATATCTTCTTGCATTGCTAATCAATATTGTGCCGCCCCTTCCCAAGATGGGATTATACTCGGTCAAAGGAGACATCAAGATATAATTACATGGAATAATGAAAAATATATGTCCAAGTTGGCAGAAAGTTTGGGGAATCTTGCGCGCGTTGCATTATGCTTTGAAGGTATAAAGCCATTAAAAGTCGGCGAAAAGCTGCCCAATCTAAATGACGTTTACATCGATATTTTCCTAATTGCTAGCTCATTTGCTAGGAACCGACACAACGTCAATCTCATTGATAGGGTTTCAGAGATTGTTAGCAGCAAGGCGGCAAGAGATAGTGCACGATTTGAAATTCGCAATGATCCGATCACGTCGAAAGTGCTGCAAGCTTTTGAAGCGATCCGATTGCACACGCTTTGCCCATTTGCACATAGCGCGACTTTTTGGGGCGCGCCTGTGCCGGTCCTGGAAGAATCTTTTCAGAAAAATATAGCTTCCGCAGTGCCAGACTTAATTCGCTTTACTAACATTTGCCGTCACCATGCCATCGATGGCTACGTCCTACAGATACCCCTTTTGCCAAAGTTAAGTAAATTAGAAACTCTTGCTGAAGCCTTCCACGCAACACTTCGGATTTTGAATAAACTAGATCCAAATTCAGATGGGCATTTGTTTTCGAAGGTAGAGTTGCCTTCATGGCAATTCACATTCAACAAATTGCCGCTGTTTATAGTTGTGCTCTCGGATCTTTACGAACGTCAAAGCTCGCGTTTCACCTTTGGTGTATCCGGAAATTATGTGCTATTTCAGCCAGATATCTCGTTCGACCGCGTGTGGAATTCACGCCATGAGTTGAAGGAGGATGTACGACAGCGAATTCGTGAACTTTTCGCAGAGAACGGGCAGGAGTATCGAGGGAAAATCATTGCAGATGCGCTCCTTTAGTTGCAATTGGAAATGAGACCGAAGTCGCCTTCGAGGCGAAACTCTCCGATGCCCGGTCCGGCCCGCCACGGAGAGAAGTGAGCGATGAGCTGCCATCGCTCAGCGGCCGCAGCCACCGCATTGCCGACGCCATTTGGCTGAGTCCATCTATTGGACGAACGAAGCAACTCTGCTTGGCTTCCAACGACGCCGAATGTGCATAACGCGCTCTGGCCGACGCTCTCCGGCGTCAGCTTCTTCGTGCCGATCGATACGTATGAGCTGGTCAACCGTGCCGCAAAATATGGCCTCATGTTCCTCGCCGTCGCCTTCTTCGCGGTGCTGGTGATGGAGCTGACCTCGGGCCGCCGCGTCCATGCCGTGCGATATGTCTTCGTCGGCCTGGCGATGATCCTGTTCTACATCCTGCTGCTCAGCCTCGCCGAGCACACCGGCTTCACCGCCGCCTATCTGGCTGCCTCCACCGCGACGGGCGGCATGTTGTCGCTTTACGTCGGCAAATCGCTGCGAAGCCGCGCAAGGGGATTCATCGTACTTAGCGTCTTTCTTATTCTCTACGGGCTGCTATATCTCATCCTGCGTCTGGAGGATTATGCGCTGCTTGCGGGGGCCATCGCCGGTTTCGTCATGCTGACGATCGTGATGTTTGCGACCTTGCGGGTAAACTGGTCCGGCGAGACGGCGGAGCCGGCAGGCATGCGGCAACCAGCGGAATAGGCAGATCATGGTCGAATTCGCACTTCCCAAGAACTCGAAAATCACCCAGGGCAAGAGCTGGAACGCGCCTGCGCGCGGCGGCAAGGGTTCATGGAAGGAGTTCCGCGTCTATCGCTGGACGCCCGATGACGGCCAGAATCCGCATATGGACAGCTATTGGCTCAATCTCGACGAGACCGGGCCGATGGTTCTCGACGCCATCATCAAGATCAAGAACGAGATCGATTCGACGCTGACCTTCCGCCGCTCCTGCCGCGAGGGCATCTGCGGCTCCTGCGCCATGAATATCGACGGCACCAATACGCTGGCCTGCACCAAGGCGATCGAGGAGATCGGCGGCGCCGTCACCATCTACCCGCTGCCGCATATGCCGGTCGTCAAGGACCTCGTGCCGGACCTGACGCATTTCTACGCCCAGCACCGCTCGATCGAGCCCTGGCTGCAAACCGAGAGCACGACGCCGGAGAAGGAGTGGCGGCAATCGCGCCAGGACCGCGAAAAGCTCGACGGGCTCTATGAATGCATTCTCTGCGCCTGCTGCTCGACCGCCTGCCCCTCCTATTGGTGGAACAGCGACCGCTTTCTGGGACCTGCCGCGCTCTTGCAAGCCAATCGCTGGGTGGTCGACAGCCGCGACGAGGCGACCGGGAAGCGGCTCGATGATCTCGAGGACCCGTTCCGCATCTATCGCTGCCACACCATTCTCAACTGCGCGCGCGTCTGCCCGAAGGGGCTCAATCCCGCCAAGGCGATCGCCGAGCTGAAGATGAAGATGGTCGAGCGGCGGGTTTAGCGGGCTGCGACCGGATCGCTGCGGTTCCGTCGTCACCCCGGAAAGCGAAGCGCAGCGGGGTCTGTCCGCGGGTCGCGCTTGGGTTTGCTACGAGTGGATCCCGGTAGCGCCTTCGGCCGCCCGGGATGACGCCCAGGAGCAGGCAAATTCCGTATTTGTGATCGTCTTTCGTCGGCCTGACTATTCCCGAACGATGAACCGATGCCTATTTTTTGAAATGCATTTGACAGAGACCACCATGTCCGTCCGTGAGCCGAGGAGCGAGGAAGAGTTCGAGATCGCGGCGCAGGAGGTCTGGGACGGGCTGCCGCAGCAATTCCGCGAGATCGTCGGCAATCTCTCCATCCAGATCCAGGATTTCGCCGGCCAGGGCACGCTCCGCCGGATGGGCATAGCGAGCCGCTACCATCTGCTCGGCCTCTATCACGGCATCGGCCTGCCCTTCAAAAGCGTCTCCGCCCTGCCCTACGGCCCGGACATGATCTTCCTTTACCGCATCCCGATCCTGGCCTTCGCGCATGCCAGCATGGAGCCGGTGCGCGACGTCATCGGCCATGTGCTGATCCACGAGATCGGCCATCATTTCGGCTTTTCCGACGCCGATATGCACGCGATCGAGGCGGCGGCGTCATGAGCGCATCGTCTTATGCTGCCGACATGTTATCCCGGATCCGCCAAGCATCTCCGGGCTGGACAAGGGGCTGGGATGACAATGAGGAGCCTGGAATCCCGCCCGATGCAGACACTGATATGGTCGCCGCCTTTGCGGCACTTCTCGCCGGCGCGGCGGGATTGGCGCGCTGGCTGCAATTCGCCTACGCCCCGGCGACGGCGGCGGAATATGTGGCCTATGTCGGCGGCGAAGTGAAAGCCGTGCCGGCGGGTCAGCTCGAATATGACGGGCGGCGTTTCGAATGCGGCCGGTTCCCGGCCGTGTTCAACCCCAAGCTCGACGATTATGGCGCCGCCTATTTCGGCTTCATCCTGATCAACCCGAAACGCTTCGAGCTGCTGCCGCCGACCATTAAGCGCTACGCCTACGGACATGAATGCGGCCATCAGCATGTCGGCTATGACGAAGGCGAGGCCGACTGCTATTCCATCCGGCGCGGGCAGGCAGAAGGCTGGCTCGACAAGCCAAGGCGATGGACGAGATCTGCGCCTTCATCAGCGATTCCAAGGGCGATGCGATCCATCCGGCTCGGCGTCCACCGCTGCCAGATGATGCGCCGCTGCTTTGCCAGGGCAAGGCCGGGGCGCGAGCCATTTAATCCTGTCATAGATGAGATAGCCGGACAGAAACCGCGCGGCCGCCCGCAGGCGTCAGCGCGTTCGCATGAGTTCGGCAATCTTCAAGACCGTGTTCCAATTCCTCGCGGTGCCGCGGGTGCCGAGCCACTTTTCGATGAGCGCGATCGTCAGCTTGGAGCGGCCGATGCCCTCGGGATAGGTTATGTAAAGCTGCGCGCCCTCCGCCCGAACGACTTCGCGCCCCTTGATTGCGGCGTTCAGATCCTTGAGCGCCTGCCTGCCCGGCGCGTGTTTGAGCGGCATGACCAGCAGATGGCTCGGATCGTCGGCGGCTTCATCGGGGAACGGATTTGCCTTGATGATCCCGTCCCACTCATCGGCGCTGCGAACCAGCACATCCGTCTGATGCTTCAGACGCGCGGCGATCGCGTCCTCCAGCATGGCTTCAAGTTTGCCGCCGGTCAGCGCGTCGCTCTGAAAGACAACATTTCCGGTTTGCAGCAAGGTCCTGGCGCCGGCAAAGCCGAGATCGGCGAACAGGGCGCGAAGATCGGCCATCGCGATCTTGCCGCGACCGCCGACATTGATCGCCCGCAACAGCGCGATCTGCGTGGTCATATCGGAGCCTCTGTCATGCGAAATCGCGCTTTCTCATGGGAGATTCTTGCGAAACCGCATTCCATGCGCCGTCGCCCCGGCCGTCAGCGCCGGGAGCCCGAATCACCTGGCAACCGACCGCAGCGCTTGCCGATAGGCGAGTGGATCCCGGTTCGGCCATGCGGCCGCCCGGGGTGACGACAATCGAGCTGCCCAGGCGGATATCGCTACCCATCCCCGCCTTTCGGCGCGGCCAGCTCGCCGTCGATGGTGTAGAGCTTGCTGAGCAGCGCCTCGAAGCCGCCGCCCTGCGCGCCCGTATGCAGATCGATGCGGCCGACCTTCTCGACCAGCTTCTCCAGCGCCTCCAGCTCCTTCAGCCGCAAGAGCAGCGGATTGTTCTCCATCAGCTTGGCGGTGTTGAGCAGCGAGCGCGTCGCCGCGGTCTCCTCCTGGCGGCGGATCAGATTGGCCTTGGCGATGCGCTCGGCCTCCACGACCTTGTTGAGCAGCTCGCGAATATCGCCCGGCAGGATCACGTCCTTGACGCCGATCTCGCCGATCTCCGCGCCGAGCGCCTTCACCCGCTCCTCGACAAAATCGCGCACCTCGCGGTCGATCGTGTCGCGTGCGGCGAGAATATCATCGAGCGTGCGCGTCGCCACGGCCTCGCGGATGGCGAACTGCACCAGCCGGTAGATGGTGTTCGCCAGATCGCCGGTGCTGGTCGCGGCCACGACCGGGTCGATCACCTTGTAGAAGGCGGTCAGCGTCACCCGGATGCGCGACGCGGTCCTTGGTCAGGATCTCCTGCGCCGTCACCTCCAGAGGCTGCGGGCGCAGATCGATCTTCGGCAGGCGGACGGTGCGCCCGACCGCCCAGAAGGCGTGCCGGCCCGGCTTGAGCTTTTCGCGCAGCTCGCCGTCGACGATCAGCAGCGCGGCTTCGTAAGCCTCCACGACCGCCGAGACGATCACCGGCGTCCGGCTGAGGTCGACCTTGTTCAGATGGTCCTTGGAGACGCGGAAATTGTCGGCCGTCTCGACGCGCTCGACATCGACCTTGGTCAGCGTCTTCCAGAAGGCGCGCGTGGAGTTGGGCAAGACGAGATGCTTAGGATCGCCGTCGAAGGAGACGATGGCGACCTGGGTCGGCCCGGTCTGGATGATCTCGAAATGCTCCGCCACGACCTCCGGATGGCTCTTTTGCAGCATCAGGACGCGCTCGGCCGGGATTTCGGCGCGCACGACCTTGACGATCTCCGCCGACAGCGCGCGGTCGAAATCGAAGGCGGTGTACTTGCCCGGCGCAATCAGCTTGCACGAAGCGGCCGCTGCGCGTCAGCAAAGCGCGCTCATCGTCCTTGACGACGAGTTTGAACCGGAACGGCCAGCGATGGGCCATGGCGCCCTCCCTAAAAAACCTAACCGGCGGAGATTATTAGGGGAAAACTGAACCGCAGGGAAGGAAAGGTCGCCGGCAGCCGCCCACGGCGAAGTCGCGGGCTGGGGCTTGAGCCGGCCAGCGCCGCCATCCACGCCGGGTTGCGGCCACGGCCTTGCTCCCGAAGGAGCGCCGCCGTGCCGGAGCCCATTGCTCAGGCCTGCTGGCGGGCGGTATCCGCCCCGGCGCAGGGCGTCCGCGCCGCTTGCCTTGCCTTTGGCCGAAGCCTCGGGCAAGGCGGGGAAGCCGCCGGCTTCCTATTTCGTACGTCTCGTACCTGAAACGAGTGCCTTGGCAAAGGCGCGGACTTGGGAGTCGAACCCAAGACAGCAGGATTAACAGTCCTGTGCTCTAACCACTGAGCTAGTCCATGGCGAAGCTGAAGAGAGTCGAACCCCTGACCTCCTGGTTTCCCAGACGCTCTACCGCTGAGCTACAGCCTCAGTTTGGTGGCTGATAAGCGCGGAACGCGCGAGCCGCAGAGCGGCGCGCGCCAGCCGGGTCTCGGCGAGCCCGGACACATGGCGCCCATCGGCGGCGCGATGATAGCGGAAGTCTCGCCGAATTCAAACGCTTAGGCGGGAGCTAACCCTCAGATGGCGGCTCTTTGTGGTCGGAATGCCCAAGGTCGCGCTGCGGCGCGATGCGGTCGCGCAGCCGCTGCTTCAGCTCTTTCAGCTCGGGAAAGCGGCGTTCGGCCTTGCGCGACCACAAAATCTCATCGCCCAGACGCACCTCGAAAATGCCGCCGGTGCCCGGAATCAACGCCACGCCGCCCAGCTCGGCCTCGAACGTCGTCAGCAGCTCCTGCGCCATCCAGGCCGCGCGCAACAGCCAGCGGCATTGGCGGCAATATTCGATCTCGACCTTTAACAAACCGTCCATGAGTCGTCCTCAATATCAGCCAAACGAACGCGTTCCTGACCCAGGTGAGCCTCTATCGGATTTTCACAAGCCCGGTGCTTCATGTTGGCATTCCGGTAAAGCCGTTGATGCGCCCGGCGCACCACGCTAGTAGTGAGCGAAGCCACCCACCGGGCAACTCATGCGACAATCCACCGCCGCGTGACAGGTCCATAAGGCGTTTTCCGCCCTTGGCCGCGCCCAATCCGAACTCAACATAAAGACGAGGACCGCCGCCTTTGCATCTGCGTCATTCACCGCGCGCATCAAATCGGTGCCGCTCCGTCCGACCGGCGAGCTTGCCCATGTCTCTTCCAGACCTGACCGACCTTGAGCGCTTCGCATTCTTCTTCGATTTCGACGGCACCTTGGCGGAGATCGCGGAGCGGCCCGAAGATGTCGAGGTCACCGAAGCCGCGCGGGCGACCATCGAGGCTCTGCGCTCGGCCACGCACGGCGCCGTCGCCATCATCACCGGGCGCGACATTGCCAGCATCGACCATTTTCTCGATCCGGTGCATCTGCCGGTCGCGGGCGTTCACGGGCTGACACGGCGCGATGCGAATGGCCAGCTCCACGCCCCGGAGATCGACACGGCGGCGCTCGCATCCATCGAGACCGCGCTTGAGCCGCTCGTCAACGGCAAGAGCGGCCTGATCCTGGAGCGCAAGCACGGCGCCGTCGCGCTCCATTACCGCAAGCGGCCGGAGCTGGAGGGCGAGTGTCTCACCGCCATGGAAGACGCGGCCCGACGCGCATCCAATATCACCATCCGCCGCGGCAAGATGGTCATCGAGGCGACCGGACATTCGAGCAACAAGGGCGCGGCGATCGGCAGCTTTCTGGGGGAAGTCCCGTTTTCCGGCCGCGTGCCCGTCTTTGCCGGCGACGATCTCACCGACGAGGACGGTTTCGCCTTCGTCAACGCTCAAGAGGGCATTTCCATCAAGGTCGGGTGTGGTGACACGGAGGCGCGCTACCGCGTCGAGGACCGCGAAGGGCTCATCGACTGGCTGAACGGCATCATTGATCACGCAGGGAAAACAAAGTCGTGAACACGCTGGATCTCGGGATTATCGGAAATTGCTGCATCGCCGCCCTGATCGACCGGAAGGCCAACATCAATTGGTGCTGCCTGCCCCGCTTCGACCGCGATCCGGTGTTTCACGCGCTCATCGGCAGCCCGAAAGACGCGCCGGGCGAAGGTGTTTTTGCCGTCGAGATGGATGATCTCGTCTCCAGCGAGCAGTCCTACGTTCCCAACACCGCGCTGCTCAAAACCGTTCTGCACGGCGAGAGCGGCTCCGTCGAGATCATCGATTTCGTGCCGCGCTTCGATTGGCGCGACCGTGTCTTTCGCCCGCAGATGATCATTCGCCGGATCGTGCCGTCGGGCGGCAATCCGAGGGTCCGAATCCGGGTGAAGCCGCGTTTCGAATATGGTAGCATTGCGGCTACGGTGACGTTCGGATCGAACCATATCCGCTATGCCGGACCGAAATTTGCGATCCGTCTTACGACCGACGCTCCCATCGACTATCTGCTCGACGATATCGCGTTCAATCTCGCCGAGCCGCTCAATCTCATTCTCGGACCCGACGAAACGCTGACCGAAGGCGCCGCGGAGACGGCGGAAACCTTCGAGAAGCGCACGCGGCAACATTGGCAGAATTGGGTGCACCGCCTGGCGCTGCCGCCGGACTGGCAGGACGCCGTCATCCGCGCGGCCATTACGCTCAAGCTTTGCAGCTACGAGCCGACCGGCGCCATCGTCGCCGCCCTGACGACCAGCATTCCCGAGGCTCCCGGGACCGAGCGCAACTGGGATTATCGCTATTGCTGGATCCGCGACGCCCTGTTCGTGGTGCGGGCGCTCAACAGCCTGGCCGCCGTGCGCACCATGGAGGACTACGTCCGCTGGATCATGAATATCGTCGTCACCGCCCATGACGGACATCTGCAGCCGGTCTACGGCGTCGGCCTGGAACATCAGCTCACGGAGCGTATCGTGCCGCAGCTCGCCGGCTATCGGTCGAGCGGCCCGGTGCGCGTCGGCAATCAGGCCCATGAGCATTTCCAGCACGACACTTACGGCAATCTGGTGCTCGGCGCGGCGCAAGCGTTTTTCGACCAGCGGCTGTTCGCCGCTGCCGGCGTTGACGAGTTCAAGCAGCTGGAGTTCGCCGGCGAAAAATCCTTCGCGCTCTATGACAAGCCGGATGCGGGCATGTGGGAACTGCGGCACCGCGCCCGCGTTCATACCTCATCGAGCGTGATGTGCTGGGCCGCCTGCGACAGGCTGGCCAAGATCGCCCTACATCTCGGACTTCAAGACCGCAGCGGGCTGTGGCGCGACCGCGCCGACCAGATCAAGGCGACGATCCTGGAGCGCGCATGGTCGGATAAGCGCCAGGCCTTTGTCGAAAGCTTCGGAGGCGAGCATCTGGACGCCAGCATCCTGCTGATGAGCGAGGTCGGGTTCATCGATCCGAAAGATCCGCGCTTTCTGTCGACGGTGACTCACGTCGAGAAAGTCCTCGGGCGCGGGCCGCATATGATGCGCTATGAAGCGCCCGACGATTTCGGCATGCCGAAAACCGCCTTCAATGTGTGCGCATTCTGGCGGGTCGATGCTCTGTCGCGCGTGGGGCGGCGCGAAGAGGCGCGGGAGATTTTCGACGATCTGCTCGCGGCACGCAATCACCTCGGGCTGATGTCCGAGGATACCGATCCGGCAACCGGCGAGGCGTGGGGCAATTTCCCGCAGACCTATTCGATGGTCGGGATCATCAATGGCGCGGTGCGTCTGTCTCGCCCTTGGGAAGGGGTGGTATGAGCCGACTTGTCGTCGTGTCCAACCGAGTTGCCTATCTCGAGAAGCAAAACCAATCGGGCGGGCTGGCCGTCGCCCTTGGTGATGCCGTGCGCGAAACGGGCGGCGTATGGTTCGGCTGGGACGGCACGGTCGTCGATAATGGCGAGCCGCTCACCGTCAATGCCGTCCAGGAGGACAGGGTCACCATCGCGACCATCCCGCTCACCGAGCAGGATTATCAGGATTACTATGTCGGCTTTGCCAACCAGGTGCTCTGGCCGGTCTGCCATTACCGTCTGGATCTGGTGAAGTTTGAGACCAGCTATTTCGACGGCTATCGCCGCGTCAACGCCCGCTTTGCCGACGCGGTCAGCGAACTGCTTCAGCCGGACGACGTGATTTGGGTGCACGACTATCATCTGTTCTCGCTCGCCTCGGAGCTGCGCTCCCGGGGCGCCAAACAGCGGATCGGCTTTTTTCTGCACATCCCGTTTCCGCCGCCGGGCGTGCTCCTCGCCGTGCCCGTGCATCAATGGCTGGTGAAGTCGCTGCTCTCCTATGACGTCATCGGCTTTCAGACCCACGCCGACCTCGTCAATTTCCAGCGCTTCGTCAGCGAGCATCTCGACGGCGAGATCCTCAGCGAGCATCGCATCAACGCCTTCGGCCGCACCGTTATCGCCGACGCCTTTCCGATCGGCATCGATGTCGAGAGTTTCGCCGCCATGGCCTGGACGCAAGCCGCGGACGATATCATCGCGCGGCTCAATCGCCGCAACGTGGCGCGCTCGCATATTGTCGGGGTCGACCGGCTCGACTATTCCAAGGGCCTGCCCGAGCGCATGAAAGCTTTTCGCAGGCTGCTCGAGCTTTATCCGGACAAGCAGAAGACCGTGACCTTGATGCAGATCGCGCCGCCGACACGGGAGGAAGTCGCCGCCTATACCGACATCCGCCAAGAGCTGGAGCAGCTTTCCGGCTCCATCAACGGCGAGTACGGAGATTTCGACTGGACGCCCGTCCGCTATGTCCACCGCAATGTCCCCCGCGACCAGCTCGCCGCCCTGTTCCGCGGCTCCCAGGTCGGTCTCGTCACGCCCTTGCGCGACGGCATGAATCTCGTCGCCAAGGAATATGTCGCCGCTCAGGACGCCGAAAATCCAGGCGTTCTCGTGCTCTCGCGCTTTGCCGGCGCCGCCGAAGACCTCGAAGAGGCGCTGATCGTCAACCCCTATGATATCGATGATATCGCCCATGCGCTCGGACAGGCTCTCAACATGCCGATCGAGGAGCGCCGCATCCGGCATCGGGCCCTCTTCGAGCGGGTCTGCGAGCATGACGCGAAGAACTGGCGCAAGAGCTTCCTCACGGCGCTGGCGCCGGAAAGTCCGGGGGCGCTTCTATGACGCCGTGGCGGCTGGTCGCCGATGTCGGCGGCTCGAACGTCCGTTTCGCCAGAAGTCCGGCAAGTCACGCGTTGGACACCCGGCATAGCTATGCCCTGAACGACTACCCCAGCTTTTGCGGCGCACTCGCCGCTTATCTCGATGAGACCTGCGGGCCCGATGGCTGCGCGTCGGCCGCGATCGGCGTTGCCGGGCCGGTCGATGACGGGCGGGTCAAGCTGACCAATGCGCCTTGGACGGTCGAGGCGGGCGAGATCGGCGCGATGCTGGGCGGCGCGCCCGTGCGTCTCGTCAACGACCTCGAAGCGGTGGCGCTGGCTTTGCCGCATCTGGAGCCGGGCGAATTGTCTGCGATTGGCGAAACGCCCCGCCAATTTCCGCCCCGCAGCACGATGATTGCCGTCAATGTCGGCACCGGCTTCGGCGGGGCGACAGCGATCCCGGCGGGAAGCGGCTGGGTCACCAATCCCGGCGAGCCTGGGCATATGTCGCTCGGCGCACGCGATGCCGGCGAACTCGATCTGATCGCCTTTGCCGGCAGCGTCGAAGATGTGCTGTCCGGGCGCGGCGTTGCCCCGCTTTACGGTCAGATCGCGAAACGGGCGGGCCGCGTGGCGGCGGGCGGCCTCGACGGCGCGCAGATTTTCGCCAGAGCCGCGGAAGACGACATCGCCGCCGAAACCGTGCGGCGTTTTTCGGCGCTGCTCGGCCGGATCGCCGGCGACCTGGTGCTGGCCGCCGCCGCCTGGGGCGGAGTCTATCTCTGCGGCAGCGTCGCCAGCGGCTGGGCTGCTGCCGGCGGCGCCCGGTATTTCCGCGCAGTCTTCGAGGACAAGGGCGCGATGACCGAGCGCATGAGGCACGTCTATTCGGGCATCATCACCCGCGATGACATTGCGCTTGTCGGCCTGACCCATCTGCCGCCCGTCGAATAGCGATCGGGCTGCGAGCGGCTTATCCGGCCTCTGGCAGCGCGCGCCTCTGGCGCCAGAAAAACCAGCTCGCGACCGGGCCGCTGAACAACAGCAACCAATCCTGAGGCATGTCGAGGAGAAAGGCCGCGCTTCCGCCGATGAGCGACCAAAACAACGGAATGATCAGCAGCCATGCCGGGACCGGGCGTGCCGCGATCAGGACCATGCCGAGGGTGAAGATCGTGACGGGGCATGGCGTGACCCCGAAGACCGGCGCATCCGGATAGCGATGGCCCGTCAGCACGCCGAGGATCGGGTAGATGGCCATTGCGTAGAGCACGAAGCCAAGACCCGTCCACGCCGCGCCGTTCCAGCGAAATCCGAAGCGCAGGCGGCCTCTCATGACCCCCGCATAGGCCAGGCCGGCGCCTTGCAACAGGAAGAGTGCGCCAAAACCATAGGCCGCATCGTTGATGCGCGCGAAGTAGCCCCAATGGTAAAAAATGCCGGTCCACACCCACATGGCGGCGAGACTGCCGGCGATAAAGCTGTCCGCGCCGCGACCCCGACCGCCTCGCAACACCAGCAGCAGCGCGGCGATGCCGAGGCAATAGGCAAGGATCTGCGCCGGCCAGATCGCATCATTATAGGCGGCAAAGATGTCCAGAAACGCTTCGCGGGTAAAGGGGAGCAAGACGGGCGCTCCTGGTTTTCATCACCAGAACAGAACCGGCAACTGTCTTCCTTGACTTGAGACAAGTCCAGCTACGAGGCCGCAATGGATCAAGAATTCTCAATAGAATCAAGTCGTTACCGGATACGCACCTTTGCAGGAATGACAATGTGGAGGCGCTTCAGACGACGATCAATCGTTTCCAATCAAAGCGATCCCGCTCTAAAATAGGCGGCCATAAAGGGAGGAACGCACATGAAAATCCGCGCCGCCATTCTGGAAGAGATGGGCCGCGAGCCGCCCTACGCGCAGTCGAAGCCGCTGACCATCGGCGAGGTCGAATTGCAGGGGCCCGGCCCTGGCGAGGTGCTGGTGAAAATGGTCGCCGCCGGGCTCTGCCATTCCGACCTGTCGGTGATCGACGGCAACCGGCCGCGGCCGACACCCATGATCCTCGGCCATGAGGCGGCGGGCGTCGTCGAGGAGGTCGGCGCGGAGGTTCACGATCTGCGGCCCGGCGATCATGTGGTCCTCGTGTTCGTGCCGAGCTGCGGCCATTGCGTGCCCTGCGCGAGCGGACGCCCGGCGCTTTGCGAGCCGGCCTTCGCCGCCGGAGCCAAGGGAACTCTGCTTTCCGGCGAGCGCCGCCTCCGCCGCGACGGGCATGAGATCAATCACCTGCTCGGCGTCTCGGCCTTCGCCGAATATGCCACCTGCTCGCGCCGGTCGCTGATCAAGGTCGACCCGGACATCCTGCTCGATCAGGCGGCACTGTTCGGCTGCGCGGTGCTGACCGGGGTCGGCGCGGTGTTCAATACCGCAAGAATCGAGCCGGGCTCGACGGTGGCCGTGGTCGGTCTCGGCGGCGTCGGCCTGTCGACCATCCTCGGCGCGGTTGCGGCGGGAGCGGAACGGATCGTCGCCGTCGATCTGTCGGATGAGAAGCTGGCGACCGCTGCGTCCCTCGGGGCGACGGACACCTTCAAGGCCGCGGAAGGCGCGGGCCAGGCGATCAAGGACGCAACCGGCGGCGGCGTACATTACGCCTTCGAGATGGCCGGCGCCGTACCCGCGCTCGACCTCGCCTATCGGATCACGCGGCGCGGCGGCACCACGGTCACGGCGGGTTTGCCGAATCCGAACGCCGTGCTTTCGCTGCCCGCACTCAGCCTGATCGGCGAGGAGCGCACGCTCAAGGGCAGCTATATGGGCAGCTCGGTGCCGACGCGCGACATTCCGCGCTACATCTCGCTGTTTCGGCGCGGCAAGCTGCCCGTCGATCAGCTGCTCACCGGCACGATTACGCTCGATCAGATCAATGAAGGCTTCGACAGGCTGCGTGAGGGCAAGGCGATCCGGCAAATCCTGACTTTCGCCTAGTGGAGCGAATTTGACATTTGAGTCCCGCCTGTCGCGAGCTCGCGCAGCGCCAGGCCGGCGAGGTAAATCCGGCTTCGGACAATGCCGCGCAACCGCCGCGAATAAGCCCCGATGCCGATGCCGGCCAGGATCAAGGCCACGATCACGGCGAGGCCGATAATCCCGATCGATGCGCCTCCCGCATCCGCGAAATCCGAGCAAGCTGCGCATGGCCCCTCCCGGCATCTGCCTTGCCCTGCCATATTAGCATATCTCCGCGTCTGCCGGGCCGTTGCCTAATTGCGCGGCACCAGTATAGTGACGAAGGGCTGATGGCTCGGCTCGTGCATCGATCCAAACGGGGCAACAGCCGAAGTTTGCCAAAACGGATGCACAAACAAAGAGCTAGTGCTCGGACGCTGAACGAGTGACTGTGTCAGTGCACTAGGGAGCTTATGGATCAAACTCGAAAATCCCGCGCCCTGATCGACTTCGAGCGCCGCATGGTCGAGGCGGCGATCAACTTCGCCGTCAACGCCATCATCATTATCGACGACCATGGCATCATCCAGCGGGTCAACCCGGCCACGGAAAAAATGTTCGGCTTTGACGGCAGCGGAGCTGGTTGGACAAAATGTCCGCGTTCTCATGCCCGCCTATCACGGCGATGCGCATGACGGCTATCTGCGGAACTATCTGACCACCGGCCACAGGAAGATCATCGGCATCGGCCGCGAGGTCGAGGGCCGCCGGAAGGACGGCCGGATTTTCCCGATGCATCTTTCGGTCGGCGAATTCGAGGCGGACGGTGATCGCTATTTCGTCGGCACAATTCACGACATTTCCGACCGCGCCGCCGCCGAGGCGGAGGGCGCCCGCCAGCGCGTGCTGTTCGAGGCCATCTTCAACAACTGCCCCGATGCAATGATCCTGTCGGATGAGGATCATTGCATCACGCTCTGCAATCCCGCCGCGGCACGCATTTTCGGCGATGACGCCAAAAAGCTTACCGGCGAGCCCGCGCGAAAGCTGTTTGCCAGCGATGCGGATTATGGGCGCTTCGCCGAAATCGTCTCGTCTGAAATGCCCAGCAGCGATCCCGGCGCCAGCCTCATCAGCTTCGTTCGCCGGAGCGGCGAGCATTTCCCCGGCATCGCCGCGACCGCCGACATCGTCAGCCGCGACGGCGCGCATATGGGCTTTCTCGCCGTCATCCGCGATGTCAGCCGCGAAATGGCGCAGGAGCACGCGCTGCATCAGATCCAGCGGATGGAGGCGCTCGGCCAGCTTACCGGTGGCATCGCCCACGATTTCAACAACCTCTTGACCATCATCACCGGCAATCTTGAGCTGCTCGACTTCGACATCGAGGACGATCGGCTGCGCGACCTCCTGAAGCGCGCGACGGACGCGGCGCATATGGGAGCAAGGCTCACCGACCGGCTCCTGACCTTCGCCCGGCGGCGCTCGCTCAATGCCGTGCTCGTCAATCTCAACGAGCAGCTCCTCGGCATGATGGATCTGCTCCGGCGCACCCTCGGCGAGACCATCAGTATCACCGCCTCGCTCGCGCCCGATCTCTGGGTGGTGCGGTCGGATGTCAGCGAGATCGAGAACGCGGTCTTAAATCTGGCGATCAATGCGCGCGATGCGATGTTGTCCGGCGGCCGGCTCATGATCGAGACGCGCAATATCTTCATCGAGGACCACGATTTCGCGCAAGATCTGGGCTTGCCGCCAGGCGCCTATATCCGGCTTTCCGTATCCGATACCGGCCACGGCATCGACCCGGACATCCTGCCCCGTGTGTTTGAGCCTTTCTTTACCACCAAGGGCGCCGGCAAGGGCACCGGCCTCGGCCTCAGCGTGATCTACGGCTTTGCCAAACAGTCCGGAGGCCACGCGGCGATCTACAGCGAACCTGGCAGGGGAACGACGGTCAATCTCTATCTGCCGCGCACCGAGACCGCAGACCATAAGCGCGCTGACGGCATGCGCGGCGAGCGCCCGCGCGCTGCTGCAGGGGAGGCTATTCTCGTTGTCGAAGATCAGGCCCCTGTTCGCGATGTAACGATGCGCCGGCTTAAACAGCTCGGCTACGCGGTCCGGGCCGCTGACAGCGCGGTGGCTGCGATCGAACTCCTAAAATCAGGAGAGACGGTCGACCTGGTCTTCTCCGACGTCGTCATGCCTGGCGGCATGACCGGCTTCGACCTTGCGGCCTGGGTGCGTGCCAATCGCCCGGAGATCCCTGTCGTCCTGACCTCAGGCTTTGCCGAAGACGCCGCACAGAATCTTGCGCAGGACGAAACCGCCGCGGCGATCCTGCGCAAGCCCTATAGCGGGGACGACCTCGCCGCGGCAATCCGCGGGGCGCTCGACGCACACCCCGTCAATCGCGCCTGACCTCCGGCGTAAAGACATAGCCGATACTGCGGACGGTCTTGATCAGCCGCGGCGTATCGGCGTCGGGCTCGACCTTCTTGCGCAGACGGGCAACCAGATTATCGATCGTGCGATCGACCGGCGACCAGTCGCAGCCCTTGAGCAGGTCCATGATATTATCGCGGGACAGTACCCGGCCGGGCCGCTGGACCAGGATTTCCAGCAGATTGAACTCCGCCGTGGTCAACTCCCGGATTGCGCCGTCGGCACCGACCAGTTCGCGGCGCGAGGTGTCGAGCACATAGCCGTCGAAATGATAACGGCCGCGCACGGGATGCTCGCCGGCCGGATGCGAGGCATCTTGCGAGCCGGTTTCATAGCGCCGCAGCACAGCGCGGACGCGCGCCAGCACCTCGCGCAGATGAAAAGGCTTGCTGATGTAATCGTCGGCACCCAATTCGAGGCCGACCACCCGATCGATCGTATCGCCTTTTCCCGAGATCATTACGATCGGCACATTGCGCTTTGCCCTGATCCGGCGGGCCAGCTCCAGCCCATCCTCGCCGCCCAGCGCGAGGTCGAGCGTAATAAGGTTCACCGGGTGCCTTTCCAGCTCCGCGAATAGCTCGTCGCCGTTCTGAGCCTCCGAGACGGCGTAGGATTCCCGTTCGAGGCAGCGGCGCAAAAGCATGCGGACCTCGGGATCGTCATCAACAACAAGAATCCGTGTGCTTTCTTTCTCCGTTGTCGCCATCGCCATGTCTGTAACGTCAGCCTGCGATTCCCAATCCGGTTAATTAGACAAATTTTTACATACGAATACAACTCTCTTAAACGCCTGCAATGGAGGCTTGGTTAGCTGCATCCAACGAGAGCATGCAGCCGAAACATCGTGAGGAGAGAGTCAATGACGAGCCTTCGCACTCCCCATACCGCGAATCACGCTTCCGCGCTCCGCACCCATTCCGGCGGCGTTTCTGCACCCCAAACCCGCAGCCTCGACGACTGTCTTGATCAGGCATCCATACGCCGGCTCCAAGCCAAGGAGTTCGTATTTATCGAGGGCGACCCTGCAAACCATATCTACCGGATCGAGGCCGGTGCCGTCTCTCTGTTCAAGATTCTGCCCGATGGCCGCCGCCAGATTCTCGGCTTTGCCTATCCGGGCGATTTCATCGGCCTCGGCGTCCAGGGCGAGCACATCATGAACGTGCAGGCGATCAAGCCTTCGCGGATCCGCTCCATGCCGCTGGCGGCGCTGCATAAAATCGCGAACATGGATGCGGGCCTCAGTTTCACGCTCTATCAGGCCATCGCCGAAGAACTTGCAGCCGCGCGCGATCTGATGATGACGACCGGGCATCGCAGCGCCTCGGAGCGCGTTGCGGCTTTTCTCATCGCTATGTCGCGCCGGAACGAACGCAACGCCCAGCCCGCCGAGATCGTCGACCTGCCGATGACGCGAGCCGATATTGCCGATTTTCTCGGCCTCACGATCGAAACCGTAAGCCGGACGCTCACGAAACTCAAGAACCAGGGGTTGATTGATCTGCCGCAAAGTGCGCGTGTCGGATTGTTGGATATCGTGGCGCTGCAGAAGCTTGCCGAGGGAGAGGACTCTCTGTGATCAGAGGTCCGGACGATATCATGAGCGCGGTGATGGCGCCGGGGCGGATCTCGTCCGACGACGACCCGCCGGAGGAGCCGGTCATGCCAGAGAAAGCCGTCGACACGGAAAAGTTGAGACTGGCCATCTCGGTCTTTTACGACTTTGCCCGCCTGGTGAGTGCGCTCGAGGGTTTCCTTGCCCTTGGGCTGTCGGCCGATGATCTTTGGCTCGCGGGCAAGCGACAGCTTCTCGACGGCGGCTCGCCGCTGGACCGGGCGTTGACCGCGTGCGATGGCGATCTCGCGTCGCTGGCGAGGAGCACGGTATCGGCAATCGGAAAGCTGCCCAACGCCATGCCGCTCTGGGCGACCGGCAGCGGCGCTCTGCGGACCTTGCGGAAGACGCGATTGCAGAACGGCCTGAGCTGCCTTGAAAGCGTTCTGAGCGGAGACGTCGGAGACGTGCTTCAGAGCCACGCCGAGAAAGGCGCCATCATCGCCGTGGCAATGACGGCCGCCCCGGCGCTTCAAGATCAATGCGTCAGGGTGCTGCTGCGACATTCGCAACATATGGTGCATTCGCAAGAGTACTTTCCCGATCGCGCGCATTAAAGATTTGAGCCGTCCGATTTAAGCTGGCAGGACGGCTGTTCAACCACGCGAGGCCAAGACCATGTACAAGCATATTCTGATCCCGACCGACGGCTCTGAACTCGCCGCAAAGGCGATCCATCAGGGCCTTGCCTTGGCCAAAGCGCTCGGCGCCGAGGTGACGATCGCAACGGCGAGCGAGCCGTGGGACGCCGTCGTCGTCGGCGAGGTCGCGGTCGTCCTGCCGCCGGAGGAATATGACCGCATCGCGTCGGAGAGCGCGAGCAAGATCCTCGCCGCCGCAAAAGCACTCGCCGATCAGGATGGCGTTGCCTGCAAGACCCTCCACATCAAAGGCCAGCATGCGGCCGAAGGCATCATCAAGCGGCGAAGGAGAAGGGCGCCGACATCATCGTCATGGCATCGCATGGCCGGCGCGGCTTCAGCCGTCTCATTCTCGGCAGCCAAGCTTATGAAGTGGTAAGCCACAGTACGCTGCCGGTGCTGATCATCCGCTGACCGTTTCGCCTGCCGTTGCTGAACGCCGCTGGGCGCCTCTGAGCCATCGGCGGGCGGCCAGAATGGAGTCTCGAAAACGGCGCGCGGACGCGCTATGTGTTTCGGGATGAGGATGCAGCGAATTGGTTGCCTCGGCGCACCCGCCGAATCGGGCGCCAGCCAGCGCGGAACGGTGATGGGACCGGCGGCTTTGCGCACGGCCGGGCTGATCGCCGCTTTGCGCGATCTGGGTCATGAGGTGATCGATTTCGGCGATGCTGCGCCGGATGGCCTGGAAGCGGATCCGCTATCCCATCCGAAGATGCGCAATATCGCGGAGGTGGCCGGCTGGGCGCGCGGCCTCATGCGGCGCGGGCGGGAGATCAGGGCCGCGGGTCTGACGCCGATCTTTCTCGGCGGCGATCATTGCATTTCGCTCGGCACGGTCGCGGCGGTTTCGGCCGAGGCCGCCCGCCAGGGCCGCGAGCAATTTATGCTCTGGCTCGACGCCCATCCCGATTTCAATACCTTCGAGACCTCTCTGACGGGCAATATGCACGGCACGCCGGTTGCGTTTCTCTGCGGCCTGCCCGGGTTCGAGGCGCTGCTCGACGGCCCGCTTGCCGCGCCTCTCGACCCGCGCAATGTGCTGATGCTCGGCATTCGCTCAGCCGATCCGCATGAGCGCCGCCTGATCCGTGATCATGGCGTTGGCGTGCACGATATGCGCGACATCGACGAGAACGGCATCGCCAAGCTGCTGGGCCCGTTTCTGCAGACGGTCGCGCAGCGGGACGGGCTGCTTCATATCAGCCTCGATGTCGACTTTCTCGACCCGGAGATTGCGCCCGGCGTCGGCACGACGGTGCCGGGCGGGGTGACGTTCCGGGAGGCGCATCTTGCCATGGAGATGCTTTACGACAGCGGGCTTGTCAGCTCGCTCGATCTTGCCGAACTCAACCCGTTCCTCGATGAGCGCGGCCGCACCGCGAGGCTGCTGACCGATCTGACCGCGAGCCTGTTCGGGCGCCGCACCTTGGACCGGCCGACGCGGACGCCCTGGTCGGGCTGATCCGGCAATCCATGCGGCTGACCCATCGCGGTCTCATTCGCTTCGTTGCAACGGAATGGGTCCGCGGGTCAAGCCCGCGGACGACGGCTATGGTGTGCCGCGGGGCTCGAACCTCCCGCCTGCTTCGTCATCCTCGGACGAGCGAAGCGAGACCCGAGGATCCATGCCCCTGGCCTGACAGTTCGCTCAGTCGCTTCAAGGGAGCGGCGTAAGACGGAAGCGCGATTCCGCATAAACCGGCGCGCCGCATTAAAGAGCGGTGGCCCGTCAGCGCGCTTCTTCGAGCATGGCGTAAATATCGCCGGAATTGGCGGCGAGCGGCAGATCGCGGACAAACGCTGCCATCGCGGCCACACCGACGCTGTCCGCAAATTCGAGCCTCTGGCTTTCGCCGAGCGCCGCATTGAAGCGGTAGCGGCCGAGCGCGGAGAGCCGCTCCAGGCAGGCGAGAGCGACATCGCGCTGGATCGTGGTGAATTCGAAGGAGAGCGCCGGGAGCGCCCGGCTAAGGCCATTCAGCACATGCAGCTCGTAGCCTTCGACATCGATCTTGACGAAGGCCGGCTGCCCGTGCTGCGCGATCAGGCTGTCGAGAGTGACGGCAGGAACGGAAATCACCTCATCCCAGCGCTGTCCCTCCCACCCGTGCGCCCCGCGCGAGGCTTCGATGAACCAGGGCGAGGCGGTCGAAACGGTCGGGTTGGCGAGATTGAGGTGGAACGGCAGGCTCCCCGGCGCATCGCTCACCGCGGCCTGGATCAAGCGGACCTCGCTGTCCCGGCCGTAGCGCAGCTTCAGCCAGCGGAATGCGGACGGCTGCGGCTCGACCGCGACGACGCGCGCGCCGATGGCCCTGAACGCGCCGATACGGTCGCCGACGTGAGAGCCGATATCGAAGACGAGATCGCCGGGCCGGATGAAACGCCGGTAAAGCGCCACCATGCGGCGGCGCTGATCGCGGCTTCCGTAATAGATCCGCAGAGAGCGGGCAATGCCCGCCGCTCCGCGGAGAGACCGCCGCAAGCGCTCCAAGGAGGCGGGAGCGGCGGCCATCGCTTAGCTACTCAATGCCGGCGCAAGCTGGCCCGAGGGTCCTGCCGGCATGTCGGGTCCGTCGAGCCTCCTGTCCGGACCGGTCATTCTTTCCAGATCGCGCGGCGTCTCACGTTCTTCGGGGATGGCGCACAGGCCGATCCGCGCCAGGAGCTGGCCGAAGCGCGGCGAGGCCGTCAGCACCGCAAATGGCACCGCCAGGACCAGCCCTGACAGCAGCGGCGCCGCCCAGACGAGAACGCCGGGCGCCTTCCAGCTGAACAGCGCCAGCAGGGCAAAGCCGAACAGCGTCTGCGGCCAAAGCCCGTTGAACGCCGTTGTCCAGCTCAGGCCATGAGCGTCGCGCTGCTGTCCGCTCCAGATCACGCTGCGTCCGAAAGCCAAGCTGACCATGAAGATGGTGAGGCGGATCGCCTCGATCGGGGCCAGCATGATCGAGAACACGATTTCGGTGAGGCTGCCGGCGAAGAACCGCAGCAGGCCGCCATAGCGGGCGATCCCGCCCGGCGTGAAGGCGACGTCGAGCATCCCGGCCAGCTTCGGCGCAATGCTCAGAAAGAAGGAGAAGGCGAACAGACCGATGCCGAGCTTGACCTCTTTCGGGCCGATTTCCGGATCGAAGACTTTCAGCGCCGAGAGCACGATCATCGCCGTCCAGGCAAAGGACGCCAGATACATGAAGATGCCCATGACGATCTGGAAGCGGCCGAGCGGGAGCAGGCCCGGCAGCGCGGCGAGGCGCCAATATTGCATATTGCCCTGGCACCAGCGCAGATCGCGCTTGGTGAAATCCATGAGGGTCGGCGGGTTGTCCTCCCAGCTCTCGCTCTCGGCCGGCAGCACGCGGACCTCGTAGCCGGCGGCGCGCATCAAGGTCGCCTCGATCTGGTCATGGCTCAGCACCCAGCCTCCGAGCGGCGGCCTGCCGGGAAGGATCGGCAATTCGCAGGAGCGGGCGAAAGGCGCGGTTCGAACGACCGCATTATGCCCCCAATAGGGCCCGCAATCGCCGTTCCACCAGGCATTGCCCATGGTGTAGGAGCGCATGCCGTGACGCATGCCGAACTGAAAAATCCGGGCGAAGGCGCTCGTCGAGGGCGCGCCGGTGACGAGGCTCTGCAGAATGCCGAGGCGCGGAAACGCCTGCATGATGCGCACGAGGCGCAGGATTTCCGGGCCGGCCATCAGACTGTCGGCATCGAGCGGCAGCATCAGCTCATAGGCGGCGCCCCAGCGCTCCAGAAAATCGCGGACGTTTCCAGCCTTATAGGCGTCGTTGCGGGCGCGGCGGCGATAGACCGTCCGGCTCTTGTCGGCAAATTCGCCTTCCCATTCGGCAAACAGCCGCTCTTCCTCGGCGGCAACGTCCGCCCGGTCGCTGTCGCTCAGCAGGTAGAAGTCGAAGCGGCCCGCCTCCCCGGTCCGCTCAAGACTGTCGCGGATGATGCGGAGTCTGGCGAAGGCGCGGGCCGGGTCTTCATTGCGCAGCGTCATCAGGATTGCGGTGCGCAGCACCAGCGGCGCGGGCTCGGCCGGGAGCTTGGCGAACGGAGCAACACTGGCGAGCGGGTCCTTGACGAAATGCAGCAGCCAGAAGCCGAGAATGGCATTCCAGAAGCCCATCACCGTCCACGGGGTCGAGAACAGAAACGCGGTGAAGATGCCGATATCGAGCAAGGTCCAGCCGTCGGCCCCGAGGACGCGGGCGAGCACATAAAGCAGCCCGCCGATCGTCCCGAGCGTCAGCCCGGCCATGATCAGACGGCGGCGGGCGAGCAGCCGCACATCCTGCAATCCGGCCGGCGTGAAACGCGTGTCATGACTGTGAGGATCCATGCGCAAGGGCGTGAGATCGTTCATTCTTTTTCTTCCCCGTGGAGAACATTTGGCGGCGATGGAGCTAGAACACGCGAGGCTGTGCTATAAGTCGATCACAAAAAAGCGAGGCATCATGACAGTCAGCAACGCGCCGGCCGGGAGGGCAGTTTTCGCTCGCGCGCTTTTCTATGACGCCCCGTTCTCTGCGAATGTCAGAACTGTGGAAAATCCAATATTAATGGAAAATGACGAGCCGAAGGCGAAGGCGCTCATCCGCACCCTCTATTCCGGTCTGAGCCGCGGCACCGAGCGCCTCGTCTTCGAAGGGCGGCTGCCCGAAAGCGAGTGGCAGCGCATGAGGGCGCCTTTTCAAGCGGGTGACTTTCCGTTCCCGGTCAAATATGGCTATGCGGCCGTCGGCGTCGTCGAGGCGGGGCCGCCTGCGCTGATCGGCCGCACGGTTTTTGCCCTCCATCCGCATCAGACCGCCTTCGCCCTGCCGGAGGACGCGGTGATTCCCGTGCCGGAGCGGGTGCCGGCGCGGCGGGCGATTCTGGCGGCGAATATGGAAACCGCGCTCAATGCGGTCTGGGACAGCGGCGCCGAGCCGGGGCAGAAAATCGCGGTGATCGGGGCGGGCCTCGTCGGCTGCCTGATCGCCAGCCTTGCCGCGCGGCTGCCGGGCGCCGAGGTGACGCTGATCGATATTCTGCCGGAGCGGCGGGTTATCGCCGAAGCGCTGGGCGCGCACTTTGCATTGCCGCAGGATGCCGAGGGCGGCGCGGAGATCATTTTGCACACCAGCGCCTCAGAGGCCGGGCTGCGCCTCGCGCTCGACCTCGCCGGTTTCGAGGCGCGCATCGTCGAGGTGAGCTGGTTCGGCGATAGGGAGGTGAGCCTGCCGCTCGGCGCCGCCTTCCACAGCCAACGGCTGCAAATCATCTCATCACAAGTGGGCAGTGTCGCCCCCGCCATGCGCGGCCGGAAAACCCATCGCGACCGTCTTGAAACAGCGCTCGCCTTACTGGATGATCCGCGGCTCGACGCGCTGATCACCGAGGAGGTCAGCCTTCGAGGATCTGCCGGCGGCCCTGCCGCGTCTGCTCGCTCCGGGCGCGCCGGGCATCGCAACCGCGATCCGCTATTGAAACGCCGAGGAGGTCCTGTTGTACGCTCTCGAAGTCCGCGACCACATCATGATCGCGCACAGCCTGCCCGGTGAATTTTTTGGCCCGGCCCAGAACACGCATGGCGCAACTTTCATCGTCGATGTCGCTTTTTTCCGCGAGACGCTCGATGAGCACAATGTCGTGGTCGATATCGGCCGCGCTTCCGAGGCGTTGGCGGCCGTGCTCAAGCCGATCAAC
This sequence comes from uncultured Alphaproteobacteria bacterium, assembly GCA_963773735.1. Lineage (GTDB taxonomy): Bacteria > Pseudomonadota > Alphaproteobacteria > Rhizobiales > Rhodomicrobiaceae > CAVZCK01. The sequence continues at coordinate 82,566 of CAVZCK010000018.1, forward strand.
TACGCCAATCTCGACGAGGTCGCCGGCCTTCAAGGGGCGGCTCACCACCACCGAGTTCTTATGCCGCTATATTTTCGACGGAATGCTGACGGCGATCAAAGCCGGCGAGCTCGGCTCCGGCTCCGAGGGCCTCGCGCGCCTCAAGGTCACGCTGCATGAAAGCCATGTCGCGCGCGCCTGGTTCGAGGGGCCGGTTACGCCGTGATCCGGCTCGCTTTCGCCATTCCGGGCGACATCGATACCCCGACCGGCGGCTACAGCTACGACCGGCGCGTCATGGCGCTGTTGCCGGACTTCGGCATTGATGTTTCCCATCTGGCGCTGCCCGGCGGCTTTCCCTTTCCCTCCGAAGCCGAGATCTACGAGACGGCGCGGTGGCTTGCGGGCGTGCCGAGCGATACCCCTTACTCATCGACGGGCTCGCCTTCGGCGCAATGCCCGAGCAATCCGTTGCCGCCATCGCCGCTCCTATTGTCGTGTTGCTGCATCATCCGCTCGGGCTCGAAACCGGCCTGAGCGACGCACAGAGCCGCGCTCTGCTTGCATCGGAGCAAGCGGCACTGAAATTTGCACGGCACGTCATCGTCACAAGCGCGACGACGGCTGAAACGCTTCGCGAGCTTGGCTTTGCTCCGCCGCCGCCCGTCACAATTGCGGAGCCGGGAACGGATCGCGTTCCCCGCGCCTCGGGCGGGGGCCGCACCTGCGAAATCCTGAGTGTCGGCACTGTCATCCCCCGCAAGGGATATGACGTGCTGATCGACGCTTTGGCGATGATCGCCCATCTCGACTGGCACTCGACAATCGCCGGCGGCCTCGACCGCGACGCGGCGTTCGCCGCGAAAATCATTCGCCGGATTGCCGACGCCGGCCTGCAGACCCGCGTCACGCTGACCGGCGCGCTCGATGCCGCGGCGCTCGATGCGCTCTACGCCAAGGCCGATCTCTTCGCCCTGCCCTCGCGCTACGAAGGCTACGGCATGGCCTTCGCGGCAGCCCTGGCGCGCGGACTGCCGGTCGTGGCGGCGCGGGCCGGCGCCGTGCCCGGCACTGTTCCGGCGGATGCCGGAATTCTGGTTCCGCCCGACGATGCGGCCGCGCTCAGCGATGCTTTGGCGCGTCTCATCGGCGATCGTGCCTTGCGCCGAAAGCTATCCGACGCCGCCTGGGCGCATGGGCAGACGCTGCCGCGATGGGAGGATACGGCGCGGATCGTCGCCGATGTCGTTCGGGAGGTGATGCAATGAGCGGCTTTTCGCCCGAATGGCTGCGTCTGCGCGAGCCAGCCGACCATCAGGCGCGCGACCGCGAACTCGCCGCTCTGCTGGCGCAGCATCTTGGCGGCCGCGACACTGTCCGCATTCTCGATCTCGGCTGCGGCACCGGCTCCAATCTGCGCGCCCTGGCGCCGCTCCTGCCCCTCCCCCAGAGCTGGCACCTTGTCGATCACGACAGCCATCTCCTCGAAGCCGCGCGCGGCGAAATCGAGCGCTGGAGCGTCGGGACCACGCTCTCCGGCCTCAGCGTCTCCTTCGAGTGCGCCGACCTCAATGCCGACCTTGCACAGATCCTCATGCATGACCGCGATGTCGTCACCGCCGCAGCCCTGTTTGATCTCGTCTCCGAAAATTGGCTCGATCGCTTCACCGGGCTGCTCGCCGAGCGGCGTCTGGCATTCTACACGGTCCTCATCTATGACGGCGTCATGCGCTGGAAGCCGGTCCATCCGGCCGACGATGACATCAAAGCCGCCTTCGACGCGCATCAGCGCGGCGACAAGGGGTTCGGCCCCGCGGCCGGACCGGAGGCGGGCTTCCATCTCGCCGATCGGCTGTTGCAGGCCGGCTATGAGGTCGTGATGGCGTCGAGCCCGTGGCGTCTCACGGCCGCCGATCGCCCGCTGATCATGGCGCTTGCCGACGGCATTGCCGGAGCGGCCGGAGAAACCGGGCTGCTGCCCGCGCCCACGATCGCCTCATGGCTCTCGACCCGCAGCGCGGTCGAAGCCTGCGAGATCGGGCATCTCGATATTCTCGCTCTGCCCTGATCGGAAGCAAAGACCGGTCGCGGCAACTGGCCGCCGACACAGGAACGCGCCGACGGACCGCAGTCTATTGCGATTGCGGAACCTGCGGACCGCTCGGAGCCGCCGGCGGCACAATGGGCGCCAGCTTCGGCAGGCTCGGCGCGCTTTCGCCGCCGCCCGCGGGGGCCGAGGGTTCACTCTGTCCGGCGCTGTCGAGGATCGAGCGCGGCTGGGGGCCATGGCTTGCAAGCAATGCCAGCAGAATGCTGGTGCCGAAAAAGGCCGCGGCAAGCGCGGCCGTAATCCGGGTCAGGAGATTTGCGGTCGACCGGCCGGTCATAAAACCGCCACCGCCGCCGCCCATGCCGAGCGCACCGCCCTCCGACCGCTGCACGAGCACGATCGCCACAAGGGCGGCTGCAATCATCAGATGGAATACCAGGATAACTGTTGTCATATCCGTTTCATTGCCATTTGGGGCGGTTTAGCGCAATTCGGCTCGTGTGGTGACCGATAAGTCCCCTGTCGTCTTCGTGGCACTCACTCATAGGGGACTTCTCGGCCTAAAACCACACTAGACTCATTAATTTGCCGCTGTCCCTATCGAATCCGAAGTTCGCAATGGCGCTCGCCGAAAAATCAGGCGAACTCCGGATTCGGGACACTAGATCTGACCAGACATAGGGGCCACGGCGGGAATTTTCCAGCGTCGCGCGCTCCCCCGAGAGCACAATCGGCAGCGATCATGCTTCAGCCGATGTCGCGTTCCCTCAATTCCCGGACGCCGCGTGTGGCGGCAGCGCCTCGCCCCGCAGCCAGGCGGCACCGCGCGCGTAGAGCGCGTCGACCTCCGGGCCGGTCAGGCCGGGCATATCGGTCTTGACCTTGTAGCCAAGTCCGGCCTGCAGATAGGCAAGATGGCGGTAGCCCTCCGGAAAGCTCGACAGCAGAGCGGCGTCGAGGCTGAGGCGCGCATCGGGGCTCACCGGATCGAGCCGGTCCTTCTCATAAATCGGCTGACGCAGCACCAGCCCCCATCGGCCCTCGCCGCTTCTCCAGAAAATCGTAGAACCGGCCGGTGCAGACGACGTCGCAGAGGACGCCCTCGACCGGGGCGCGCTGCGAAATGGTCATCTTAGTCTGCGCGATCGCCCGCGTAGCTTGAAGATCGATCGAGGTGCCGCCGAGGAAATGCAGGATGCGCACGCCCTTCTCGAAGCCCTCGCGGCTGACGCGGATGAAGTCGTCGCAGGCGCCCTGGAACCAGGTCGCCATCATCCAGCCGTCCTCGTGCCAGACGCCGCGGAAACGCTCCCAGTCGCCAGCGTCGCGCCAAACCGCCCAGTTCTCCACCAGATCGCGGATCGTCAACCGGTCGAGAAGCTCGTCAGCCACGCCCATGGGCCGCCTCACTCTGTGCAGGCAGGTTCATGTCGCGGACGGCACTTTGCCGACCCGGTCGATGAATTGCGCGAACGCTGCGAGCTGCGCCTTGATCGTATCGCGCGTGGGCTCGTCGCTCACCACCCCGCGCTCCGCATCTACCTTGGTGGGGGCGAAGGTGACGAAGACTTCCGGCTTGTTGAACACGAGAGCGTCGAGAAACACCATGATCTGCCGCATGTGATATTGAGCGCGCGCGCCGCCGAGCACGCCCCCCGCCGCCGACTGCAGTGCAATCGGCTTGCCGGCAAAAGGCTGGTTCGGCAGGCGCGAGACCCAGTCGATCGCATTCTTCAGGAGGCCCGGCACGGAGTAATTATATTCCGGACTGACGATGATGACGCCGTCCGCCGCGCGGATTGCGTCGGCCAGAGCCGTAACCGCATCGGGGAACCCGCTCGCCTGCTGCAGATCGGCATTGTAGAGTGGGAAAGCATCGATCGGGGGTGACTCGCCGATGATCATGCCGTCCGGCGCAAGCTCGGGCAGCGTGTTCAGGATCATCCGATTGAACGAGCCCTTTCTCAGGCTCCCGCAAATCGCCACCACATCGTAACGCTGCGCCATGCTGATCACGCCCCCTTCTTGTTTGCGATAAGGCATACGGCGTCCGGCCGCGCCGCCTTTTCCGGTTTAAAGCACAATCGCGGAAAGGGAAAAACGGTTTTCCGAAAAACCGCGCGCGCAATAAGGTCAAGCGGGCGCTGGAAAGCGCCGATGCTGATGATTTGTCGTCATTCCGGCGAAAGCGCCGCCAACGGCGGCCGTCACCGCGTCGGGACGAGCCGCGCCGGACCCACGGTGATCGAGGCGGCGCTGGCCGCATTGCTGCGCTGAAGCGGCGCGGATTTCGCCGTCGATACCGGCCCGTGGATTTCGGAACCGTGGTCCGTCCCCGCCGATCTGCGCTCGGGAAGCGGGGGAACACGGCCGTTTGAGGCCGCCGCCGCGTCATCGTCTTCATCCGGCTCATCCGGCGGCTCGACGACGGCGACGACCTTCTCGCAGCGGAATTTCAGCTGCTCATAAACGTCAAGATAGCGCTTCACCAGATTGAGATCGGCCGCAGTCAGATTGGCCTTGGCCCAAACCGGCCCCTTCTCGAAATATTTGTCGACGCCGAGCACGGTAAGCGCCTGCCGCTCCGTCTGCAGCTTTTTGCAGGCATCCGCATCGAGCGCTGCAGCAAGCGCGCGCTCAGGGATCATGGCCGAAGCGGCCCAGAGCACACACGCTGGAAAAATCAGACCGAACCGCCAAACCGGGCGCGAAACCATAGGAACACCCTCAATTGTGACTGCCGCCGTTCTGCGCCAAGGTCGTCGGCTCCAAGCCGAACACATGATCAAGCATCTTTCGATGCCGCTTTTATGATCGCCAGGAAGTCCCGCGCAAGCAGGCTCGCCCCTCCCACGAGGGCGCCATTGACGCCCGCGATTGTCAAGATCTCGGCGGCATTGTCCGGCTTCACCGAGCCGCCATAAAGGATGCGTGTTTCCACCGCCACAGCCGCGCCGGCAATTTTGCCCAGCTCGCCGCGGATGAAGGCGTGAACTTCGGCGATGTCGGCAGAGGTCGGGGTCAGGCCGGTGCCGATCGCCCAGACCGGTTCATAGGCGATGACGGTGTCCGCGCCGCTCATGCCTTCGGGAAGCGAGCCCCGCAATTGCCGTCCTATGACCTGGAGCGTGAGGCCGAGCCGCCTTTCGCCCGCCGTCTCGCCGACGCAGACGATCGCCTTGAGCCCGGCGGCATGGGCGGCTTTGGCCTTGGCATTCACATCCCTGTCGCGCTCACAATGCTGGGACCGGCGTTCGGAATGGCCGAGAATGACGGCAGACGCCCCGGCATCCGCCAGCATCGGCGCGGAAAGATCGCCGGTAAACGCGCCGGACGCTTTGGCGTGGCAATCCTGGGCGCCGACGGCTATGGCGCTGCCTCTGACGGCTTCAGCAGCGGCGGAAATCAACGTGGCCGGGGGGCAGACCAGAATGTCCGCGGTCCCGCTCAGGCCGGCCTGCGCCACGCCGTCGCGCAGCGCCCCGATCTCGGCGAGCGAAGCCCGAAGCCCGTTCATCTTCCAGTTGCCGGCAATTAGGGGTGTGATCCCAGCCATGTCCTTCCCGCTAATTCGGCCTTGACATTGAGCGCGCCGCCGCCTTGATCTAACCGCAAGACCATTATCATGCAAGTCATGGCGGTTTTCAGCCTTTGGCGAAGAATCGCCGCATGGGCCGCTTGCAATCCGCACCGCCTCGACGATGGAAACGATAGCGAAATGTTGAACACTCTCAGAAAAGGCGCGGGGAGCTGGGTCGCAAAAGCTCTGCTGGGCTTTCTGGTCTTGAGCTTCGCGGCCTGGGGCGTGGGGGATATTTTCCGCATGCATTCGTCGCAACAACTGGCGACGGTCGGTGACCGCGAAATCTCGCCGCAACAATTCCAGCGCGATTACCAGAACCAGCTCGCCCTGCTCAGCAACCAGCTTGGCCGCCGGATAACGAGCCAGGAGGCGCGCGCCTTCGGCGTCGGCCAGCGCGTCCTCGAAAATCTCGTCGGCACGACGGCGATCGACATTCACGCTGACCACCTCGGCCTCGGCATATCGAACGACGGCGTCATCGACGCGATTCACGGCGAGAAGGCCTTGCAGGGCGCCGACGGCAAATTCGATCCGCTGCGCTTCCGGGAGGTCTTGCGCAATGCCGGACTGACCGAACCGGGATTTCTATCGCTGCAGCGCGAGGAGATGATCCGAGGCCAGATCATCGCTCCGCTGAGCCGGGCGGCCTATGTGCCCAAGACCTTGCTGGATGCCGAAAATCATTACCGGAACGATGAGCGGGTGCTGAAATATTTCGTCGTGCCGGCGACGGCCGCCAGCGAGGTTGCCGCGCCGGATGAGGCTACGCTGAAGAGCTATTACGAGGAGCACAAGGCCAGCTACAAGGCCCCCGAATACCGCAAGGTCGGCATGCTGCTGCTGACGCCCGACGCCATCAAGGATACGATCGCGGTCAGCGACGAGGACATCAAGAAGTCCTATGAGGCGACGAAGGACAAATACGCCACGCCCGAGCGCCGCACCATCCAGCAGCTCATCTTCAAGGACATGGCGGCGGCACGCGAGGCCGCAGGCAGGCTCGCCAAAGACGGCGACTTCATCAAGCTCGGCAAGGAGCTGGGCATGAAGGAGGACGACATCAATCTCGGCACCTTCACGCAGAAGGGCCTCGCCGACAAAAAGCTCGCCGAGGTGGCCTTTGCGCTCAAGAAAGGCCAGGTCAGCGAGCCGTTCGACAGTTTTTCGCCCGAGATCGTGAAGGTCACCGAGATCACGCCGGGCTCGCAAAAAAGTTTTGACGAGGTCAAGGGTGAGGTGCGCGACGCGCTCGCCAAGGACCGCGCCAGCGAGGAGATTTCCAAGCTCTACGATGCCGTTGAGGACCAGCGCGCCAGCGGCGCCAAGCTCGCCGAGGCCGCCAAGAAGCTCAATCTCAAATATGCGGAATATACGTTCGACCATGCCGGCCTCGGCATGGACGGCAAGCCGGTCGATCCCGTTGCGAAAGACAAGGCCGCCGTTCAGCTCACCTTCGAGAGCGATGTCGGCGTCGAAAACAACCCTGTCAGCCTCGGCGAGGGCTATGCCTTCATCGACGTGCTCGAAGTCATCCCCGAGCGGCAAAAGAGCCTGGAGGAAGTGCAGGCGGCGGTGAAAGCGGCCTGGATCGAGAACGAGACGCGCAAGCGCGTCAAGGCCAAGACCGACGCGCTGGTGGAAAAGGCCAAAGGCGGCGGCGGGCTCGACAAGATCGCCGCCGAGGTCGGCGCGAAGGTCGAAACCACGCCGGCGCTGAAGCGCGAAGCGCAGCCAAACGGCTTACCCCGGACGGCGGTGTCGCTCGGCTTCACCCTGGCCCAGGACGGTTTGGGCGCGGTGCAAATGCCTGACCGGGTAAGCCAGGCGGTGATCCAGGTGACCGAGATCAAACCCGCCCCGCCACTCGACGACAAGCAGGCGGACGCCCTGCGCAGCGAACTGAGACACAGCCTCAGTGTGGATATTCTGACACAATATGTCGGCGGTCTGCAAAAGAGCTATGGCGTCAGTGTCAATAGCGGCGCTATATCGGCGGTCATCGGTCAATAACAACACAACACGCGATCGGATGCGCGGCGTCCTGCCGGCTTCCGCCGACGGGGTTTTGTCATGCGCCTTTACCCTTCATTTGAAGACTTCGCCGAAACCTATGACAAGGGCGAGCCGCAGGCGGTGTGGACGCGGCTGATCGCCGATCTGGAGACGCCGGTCTCGGCGATGCTGAAGCTTGGCGCCGATGAGCCGATGAGCTTTCTGCTCGAGTCGGTCGAGGGCGGAGCGGTGCGCGGCCGCTATTCGGTGCTCGGCTTTGCCCCGGATGTCGTCTGGCGGGCTTTTGGCGATGAGGCCGAGATCAACCGCGCGCCGGACAAATCGCCGGGCAAGTTCAGCAAATGCAAAGGCGGCACGCTCGCCGCGCTGCGCGATCTGCTCGCCGAGTCCCGCATGGCCCTGCCGGACAGCCTGCCGCCGATGGCGCTCGGCGTGTTCGGCTATATGGGCTACGACACCGTCCGGCTGATCGAGACGCTGCCCGAGCCCAATCCCGACCCGATCGGCATTCCCGACGCGGTGCTGATCCGGCCGACGCTGATGGCGATTTTCGACAATGTGAAGGACGAGATCACCGTCGTCACCCCGGTGCGCCCGCAAAAGCGGATCGCCGCGAAAACCGCCTATTCGCGCGCGCTCGACCGGCTCAACTCCGTCGTCGACGCGCTCGATGCCCCGCTCAGCCATGGCGCCGCTCCGAACGGCGTGCTGCTCGATGTCCCGCAAGCGGCATCCAACACCACGCCGAAGCAATATGAGGCGATGGTCAAGAAGGCCAAGGAGTACATCGCGGCGGGCGACATTTTTCAGGTCGTGCTCAGCCAGCGCTTTTCCGCGCCCTTCGACCTGCCGCCCTTCAGCCTCTACCGCGCGCTGCGCCGGGTCAACCCCTCGCCATTCCTCTATTATCTCAATTTCGGCGGCTTTGCGGTCGCCGGGTCGAGCCCGGAGATCCTGGTGCGCGCGCGCGGCGGCGAGGTCACCATCCGGCCGATCGCCGGCACGCGCCGGCGCGGCGCCACGCCGGACGAGGACAAGCGCCTCGCGGACGAGCTCTTGTCGGATGAAAAGGAGCGCTCCGAGCATCTGATGCTGCTCGATCTCGGCCGCAACGATGTCGGCCGCGTCGCCAAGCTCGGCACGGTGCGCGTTACCGACAGCTTCTTTCTCGAATATTACAGCCAGGTGATGCACATCGTCTCCAATGTTGTCGGCGAGCTGTCCGACGAGCATGACGCGGTCGATGCGCTGATGGCCGGATTTCCGGCGGGCACGGTGTCGGGGGCGCCGAAGGTGCGCGCCATGGAGATCATCGACGAGCTGGAGAAGGAAAAGCGCGGGCTCTATGCCGGGTGCGTGGGCTATTTCTCGGCGACCGGCGAGATGGATAGCTGCATCGTGCTGCGTACCTCGCTGATCAAGGACGGCACCATGTATGTGCAGGCCGGCGCCGGCATCGTCGCCGACTCCATCCCCGCGAGCGAGCAGCGCGAATGCGAGGTCAAGGCGATGGCGCTGTTCCGTGCCGCTGAGGAGGCAGTCAGGTTTGCCAGCGAGGCCTGGAGGGGGCAGTAATATTTTTCAACCCTTTGAAACGTCATCGTTTACTACTTGGCGAATGTCGTGCATCGCGCTTCATTGAAGCGCAATTGCTGATCTCGACACAACACACCCCCGTTTGACACACACGAATGATAAAAGCGTTCCTGAGCGCACGCCGGAAACCATGCCTCATTTACGTCCTTTTTCTTTATCTAATGAAGAAAATTCGACTTGTTTGATACGCAAATAAATGTATCATGAATGTGTGCCCACAAAAGGCACGAAAGCCTTCTCAGCGGAGATAGCAATGCGCTTATTCGTGAGAGAAGGAGAAGGCGTAATGCTTGTCCCAAAAGGTGATCCCAGGCAAATCGAGATTATCGTTCGGAAACGCTCGCCGTGGTGGGTGAAGGTGCTTCTGACGATAATAAACGTCGTAAGCCTGTTGGCGATGGCCTTTATGTCTGGACTAGCAGAAGCCTTCTCCAAATATTTCCTCAGTTAGAGGAAACCCGCTCAGCCAGGGCTTGCGACTCTTGTTCTGGCTGAGCAATATTGCCTTGATCCGCACGGTAATTACGCTTTACATCAAATAAGAATTGTACCGGCACAAAATGGCTGTCAGAACCATTCTTCAGATAGAATTTATTGCCATCTGATAAAAATTCAACCAGGGCCTCGTATGTCAAAATCGCGGTTCTGATTACATCGGTAACAGAAGACGCCGCCGTCATATTTTTAAGCTTATTTATCCGCTCAACTGTTTGTTCGGGCAAAACTATATTCAATCTTTTGCCGGATGCCTCACTGTTAGATCTAGAACCAAGCATGATGAACTCCATCCCCGTTGAATGGGCAGTAGCGGGCTACTGCACTTTCAACCTAGCATTTTCTGTCGGGGTGTTCAAGTGCAAAAATGCACATCCTGTGCGCATTTTTGCACACGTAAGCAGGCCCATCTTTCGCCAGCCGCGGGCGCGGCGCCATACTTGCGCTTTCAAACCCAATTCCGCTGAGGACATCGCATGGCAGACAGCATCGCCGTCGTAGAGCAATGGATCGCGGCCTACAACGCCCGGGACGCCGATGCGCAGGCGGTACACTATGCGGAGGACGCGTCAAACTGGCAACACGCCCCGGGCGAGCCGGTGGCCGGCCAGGAGAAGATCCGGGAAAACCTCGCGGCTTTCTACCGCGCCTTTCCCGACAGCGTCATCGAAACCGAGGCGATGCTGAGCGACGCCGCGACGGTCGCGTGGTTCTGGCTGGCGCGCGGCACCTGGCTCGGTCCGTTCGCCGGCCGCGAGCCCAATGGCAATGCTTTCAGCCTCCATGGCAGCACGCTGTTCGTTGTCGAGGTCGGCCACATCGTCACCCAGCGCGCCTATTGGGATCGCGCGTCGTGGTTTCGCCTGCTGGGCATCCCGGTCTAGCGGATTGCTTTTCGGAAGTCGCCCCGGACGAGCGTAGCGAAGGTCCGGGGCCCACTTACCTCACCTCTCGGCACCGGACTTGGGGAGATGCTATTGGATCCCGGACAACGCCTGCGGCGTTTCCGGGAAGACGCAGGAGGATGTGCTGATTACGGTATTCAACGTGAGACGCAATATGCAATGAATGACGGTCCACCGCATCAGGGTTATGCGCCGATCGGCTTATATGTTTTCTTCGTGGAAGGGCGATTATTTAGCCCTTGAACGCCTATTCTTGTCATACGCCTGTTACCCGTTTTAGCTCGGACATATTCATTTTGTTGAAATAATCAGAAGCTGCCAATGCTCACCCTGACCCTTTTCCGCCACGCCAAATCGAGCTGGGCCACGCCCGGCTTGCCGGATTTCGACCGGCCGCTGGCGCCGCGCGGCGAGGACGCCGTGCCGCGGATGGCTGCGTTTCTGGCCGAGAGCGGCCTCGCCCCCGACCTCGTCCTCTGCTCATCGGCGCGGCGCACGCGCGAGACGCTCGACCTGGCGCTCCCCGCCTTCAAGACCCGCGCCGAAGATCGAGTATCGACGAGACGCTCTATCACGCGCCCGCCCCGGTGATGATCGGGCATCATCCGCCAGACGCCCGACGAGGTCCGCAATCTGATGATCCTCGGGCACAATCCCGGCCTGCAGGCGCTCGCCATCGACCTCGTCGGCAGCGGCGATCCCGAGCTGCGCCGCGCCGTCGCGCGCAAATTCCCCACCGCCGCCATCGCGGTCATCGGCTTCGATGTGCCGGACTGGGCCGCCATCAAGCCGCGCGGCGGCACCCTCACAGCATTTCGTCACGCCGAAGCTGTTAAGACGGCAAGAATGAATTCGTGGGCGCCACCCCGCGCTTTCCACTAGACGCGACGCCGTAATTTTGCTGATCTTTGCGGCGGTGGAGGCTCGGATGATCACGCTCATCGATAATTACGACAGCTTTACCTACAACCTCGTGCACACTTTCGGCGATCTCGGCGTCACCTGCCGGGTCTACCGGAACGATAAGATCTCGGCCGCGGCGGTTCTGGCGGAAAAGCCCCAGGCGATCGTGCTGTCGCCGGGCCCCTGCACGCCGAACGAGGCCGGCATCTGCCTGAGCCTCGTCAAGAAGAATGCCGGACGCGTGCCGCTGCTCGGTGTCTGCCTCGGCCATCAGGCAATCGGCCAGGCCTATGGCGGCGACGTGATCCGCGCGCCCAAGCTCATGCATGGCAAGATCTCCACGATCTACAATTCCGGCGAGGGCATTTTCCAGGGTCTGCCGTCCGAATTCGCCGCGACCCGCTATCATTCGCTGATCGTCAAGGAAAAAACCCTGCCCTCCTGCTTGCGGATCACGGCCAGCACCTCGGACGGCCTGATCATGGCCGTTCAGCATCAGAGCCAGCCGGTGTTCGGCGTGCAGTTCCATCCCGAGAGCATCGCCTCGGCCTATGGCCACGCCATGCTCGCCAATTTCCTGCGCATCGCCCGGATCAACTGGGCCCCGATCCGGCAGAATCTCGATCTCGTCCGCGCTGGCGCGCCGGGCAGGCCGGAGGCGGCGCGATGAGCGAAGCGGCTGATGCGGCGGCGAGGTTCCGCCCGCATTTCGAGACCGTCGCGAGCGGCGGCACGCTCAGCGAAGAGGAAGCGGCAAGCGCCTTCGATGCGATCATGGAAGGCGGCGTGCCGGAGCTCCAGCTCGCGGGCTTTCTCGTCACCATGCGCGCGCGCGGCGAGACCGTCGACGAAATCGCCGGCGCCGTGCGGGCCATGCGCGGCAAGATGCGCAAGGTGAGCGCCCCGGCCGGCGCCATCGACGTGGTCGGCACGGGAGGCGACGCCAAGGGCACCTATAACGTCTCGACCGCAACCGCCTTCGTCCTCGCCGGAGCCGGCGTTCCCGTCGCCAAGCACGGCAATCGCGCCGTGTCCTCGAAATCCGGCGCCGCCGATGTTCTCGAAAATCTCGGCGTCAATCTTGCCATGACGCCCGAGGACGCCGAAGCCTGCCTCGCCGAGACCGGCATCGCCTTTCTGTTCGCGCCGACCTATCACCCGGCCATGCGCCACGCCGCGCCGGTCCGCCAGGGCCTGAAGCTGCGCACGATCTTCAATCTGCTCGGGCCGCTCTCCAATCCCGCCGGCACGCAACGCCAGCTTCTGGGTGTTTTTTCCGATGTCTGGCTGGAGCCGCTCGCCGAGGCGATGCGCCGGCTCGGCGCCGAGCATGTCTGGGTGATTCATGGCGCCGGCGGCATCGACGAGCTGTCGACGATGGGCGCCTCCCAGGTTGTCGAGCTGAAGGACGGCGTGCTTCGGCGCTTCCAGGTCGGCCCGGAGGATCTCAAACTCAAGCCGGTGACGCTTGCCGAGCTTGTCGGCGGCGCGCCGGCCGACAGCGCCGCGGCGATCCGCGAACTGCTCGCAGGCAAGCCCGGACCGTTCCGTGATATAGTCCTGCTCAACGCAGCGGCCGCCTTCGTCATCGCCGGCAAGGCCGATGCGCTCAAGGACGGCATGGAGCTTGCGGCGGCTTCGATCGATGAAGGCAAGGCAGCCGCGGCGCTTGAGAGGCTGATCGCACGAGGGAAGGCCCCGACCTCATGACGACGATACTGAACAAGATTGCCCGCTATAAGCGCCAGGAGATCGCGGCGGCCAAGGCGAAGACGCCGCTCGCCGAGGTCGAGGAGGCCGCCAATCTGGCGCCGCCCGTGCGCCCCTTCGGCGCCACCGTCATGGCCTGCGCCGAGGAAGGCCGCTATGCGCTGGTCGCCGAGATCAAGCGCGCAAGCCCTTCGCGCGGGCTGATCCGCGCCGATTTCGACGCCGCCTCGCTCGCGCTTGCCTATGCGTCCGGCGGCGCGGCCTGTCTTTCCGTCCTCACCGACGGCCCGTCCTTCCAGGGCGATGCCGACCATCTCATCGAAGCGCGTGACGTCTGCGCCCTGCCCGTGCTGCGCAAGGATTTCATGCTCGATCCCTATCAGGTCCCGGAATCCCGCGCGCTCGGCGCCGACTGCATCCTGATCATCATGGCCGCCGTCGATGATTTCCTCGCCATGGAGCTGGCCGGCGCGGCCAACGCCTGGGGCATGGACGTGCTCGCCGAGGTGCATAATGAGGACGAGCTGGAGCGGGCGCTCAGCCTGCCGACCTCGCTCATCGGCATCAATAATCGCGACCTGAAGACTTTTGAGACGACGCTCGCCGTCACCGAGCGGCTGATGCCGCTGATCCCGCCGGGACGCCTCACTGTGAGCGAGAGCGGCATCTTCACCCATGCCGACATCCACCGCCTCGCCGCCGCCGGCGCACATGCCTTTCTCGTCGGCGAGAGCCTGATGCGCCAGGCCGACGTGGCGGGCGCGACGCGGCGGCTGCTTTACGGCGATGTCGCGGCTGACAACGCCAGCGCTCACCGCGGGCTGTCCGCGTGACCTCGCGCCTCTCCCATATCAATCAGCGGGGCGAGGCGAATATGGTCGATGTGTCGGACAAGGCCGCCACGGCCCGCACCGCCATCGCCGAAGGTTTCGTCGTCATGAAGCCGGAAACGCTGGCGCTCATCCGCCAGGGCAGCGCCGCCAAGGGCGACGTGCTGGCGACCGCCCGCATCGCCGGCATCATGGCCGCCAAGCGCACCCATGAGCTGATCCCGCTCTGCCATCCGCTGCCGGTGACGAAAGTCACCGTCGATTTCGAGGAGCGCAGCGAGCCCGCCGGTCTGCGCGTTAAGGCCATGGTCAAGGTCACCGGCCAGACCGGCGTCGAGATGGAGGCGCTGACCGCCGTTTCCATCGCCTGCCTCACCATCTACGACATGCTGAAGGCTGCCGATAAAGCCATGCATTTCGAGGGCATCCGGCTGATCGAGAAGACCGGCGGACGCTCGGGACATTTCCGCGCCTCACGATCCTGAGCAAGATTGCAGGGCGGAACGACGATCCGCCCCATGATCCTTGTAAATCGCCCCGCTCCCAGGCAAAATCCATCGCGGACATCAGCCACCAGCTTGCTCATCAGAGGCTGTTCCAATGACACTCGCCCCTCTCCTTCAGGCAAGTTTCCCAATTCAGTTCCATGCCTTCGCTGCGATGGGCGCGCTCGCCCTCGGCATCGTGCAACTCGCAGCAGTGAAGGGCACGCCGCAGCATCGGATCATCGGATCGATCTGGGTGTTCTTGATGCTCGTCGTCGGCATCAGCGCGTTTTTCATCCATCAGCTTCGGATCTGGGGCCAGTGGGGCCCCATCCACCTGCTGGCGGTCTTCACTTTGGCGATGCTCCCATTCGCCGTGTGGCAGGCGCATAGGCACGCGGTCAGGCAGCATCGCCGCGCGATGCTGGGCCTTTTCTTCGGCGCGCTGGTGATCGCCGGCCTGTTCACTTTCCTTCCCGGCCGCATCATGCACGCGGTCGTGTTTGGCGGCTGAGGCGGATACCTTAACATCTATGTGCGAGGCACGGCGATGGCCGAGAATGGCTTAGTCACTCTTGAGAGTGCTCACAATGTTAAAGACACGATTGACCGGTTTGAAATCGGGCGCGAGGTCTGCCGGCATGACAATCTTCGCGCGGATCGATCACGCCGCCGGTGCCAGGGGCGTTGGTCTAGCGCTGAGACCGACGGAACTCTTGATTTTCGGCAATCCCAAGGCCGGTACGCCGCTGATGCAATCGGATCAAACCATCGGCATCGACCTGCCCTTGAAGGCGCTGGCCTGGGAGAATCCGGCCGGCAAGGTGTGGCTCTCCTATAATGACCCGGCATGGCTGGCTGGGCGTCATGGACTTGCGGATCAAGCCGGGGAGAGAACCAAGGCGATGGCCGCAGCCCTGGCGGCACTGTCGAAGCAGGCTACAAGCGTCTGAGGCCACTGCGCGCTCCAGGCTCGACAAACCAAGCTCTCACTTTCGTAATTGCCGGCCGGGATCAAGACGCACGAACCGCCGGGCGCCCGCGCGTCTGGCTCCACGATCGCCGCAAATGAAAAACGGCGCCCGCAGGCGCCGTTCAACACAGGATTCAGCGTCGATTATTTCAGGGGCTCGTCCCGAGGGCCGAACTGATAGTTGACGCCGATGCGAACCGTATGGAAGGCGTTGTCGGATTTCAAATCCGCGGTGCTTACGTCGTCTCCGCCATCGAAGGTCGCGTCGGCGCCAAGCTTGGTGCTGCCCAGGTTGATATATTGGTATTCGGCTTTCACCGACCAGTTCGGCGTCAGCTTATGCTCGATGCCGCCGCCAAGCACATAGCCCGTCACTGTGTCGTTCTTCGACACCGTCGTCGACACGAGGTCGCCCTCGTCGAATGTCGCAGTCAGCTGATCGTGCACTTTACCGAAGGCGAAGCCGCCGGTCGCATAGAGCAGGGTGCTGTCGAAAGCATAACCCAGACGAGCGCGGACCGTCCCAAACCATTTCAGGTCGGTCTTGGCCGAGGCTCCAAAATTTTCGTCTTCACCGTCGTCGAACGCAAGCAAGTCCTTGCCATGAACACCGGCGCCCTGAAAATCGGCTTCAAGGCCGTAAACGAACGCTCCAGACTGTCTATTGTAGCCGATCTGTGCGCCGCCAAAGCCACCCTTGGAATCGATGCTCGTTGCCTCGGAACCACAGAAGCCGTCGTCGCACTCGCCGGCTGCGTAGCCGTCCAATCCCAGCTTAGCGGAGTTGGCGCTCCAGGCGTAACCGCCATTCACGCCGAGGTAAAAGCCGGTCCAGGTGATAGCCGGCATATAGGCGGGCTCGTCCTTCATGCCGCCGCCACGTGGGCTATACATATCCGCGGCGCTCGCCGCAACTGAGGCTCCGACTAGAAATGTCGCGCCCAAAAGCGCGGTCTTCATCAACTTCACGGTCATCCCCCAAATTGTTTACACGATTACCGTTGGGCGGATCATAAGAGAGGCCATAACCGCGCTGAAACCAACCCTTGAGGGAATTCACCAAGCTAATTCATCCTTTGATTGTAGATATCATTACGTATGAATGAGATGCAAAAACATTCTTTTATTTTCAATGCGATATGCGGAAGCACGGATGTTGTTTCCGGGCAACGGTGTCCAATGTATGAGCAATTTGAGGTAAAAATGGGCGCCGCCTGAGGCAAAAAAAGGCGCTGCAAGCGCAAACGCCCCGAGAGCACCAGCCTTCCCCGTCTCTCTTATGGCGGATGTAAGAGTGTCATCGAGGCGACATGGGGGCGCTTATTTCTCTTACGGATCAAGATAAGCACTTAATGGCCGAGCCATAGCCGCATTGACCGGGGACCGGATAAGGTGATCTGTTGGCCTTCAAGAAACGACTTGCTAGGCATTCGCCCATGCTGTCCGTTGCCGAAGCCTTGGCGCGCGTCCTCTCCGCCGCCGCGCCGCTGCCCGGCGAAACCGTCCCGCTCGGGCAGGCGCATGAGCGCGTCCTGGCCACCGACCTCCCGGCTCGCCTCACGCAGCCGCCCTTCCCCTCCTCGGCGATGGACGGCTATGCGGTCCGCCTCGCCGACCTCGGAGCGCCGCCGGCGCGCCTGAAACTCATCGGCAAGTCGGCGGCCGGACACCCCTTCGCTGGCGAAGTCGGCCCAGGCGAGGCCGTCCGCATCTTCACCGGCGCGGCCGTGCCGGACGGCGCCGACTACATCATCATCCAGGAGAATGTAACGCCCGCTGACGATTATGCGATCGTCAATGAGATCAACAGCGGCAGCTCGATCCGCGCGCGCGGCTTCGACTTCTCCGAAGGCCAAGTGCTGCTCCACGCCGGCAAGCGGCTGACGGCGCGCGATCTCATGCTCGCCGCGCAGATGAATTACGCGGCGCTCCCTGTCCGCCGCCGGCCGAAGATCGCGATTCTGGCCTCCGGCGATGAGCTGGTGCCACCCGGCGAGACACCTGGGGCCGGGCAGATCATCTCCTCGATCCCGGCGGGCCTCGCCGCCATGCTGCGCAAGGCCGGCGCCGAGCCGGTGCCGCTCGGCATCGCCCGCGACACCATGGCGAGCCTGGCGGAGCACATCGCCACCGCCGGCGACGCCGATCTCATCGTCACTATCGGCGGGGCCTCGGTCGGCGACCACGATCTCGTCCGCAGCGCGCTCGAAACCGCCGGCTTCACGATCGGCTTTCACAAGATCGCCATGCGCCCCGGCAAGCCGCTGATGTCCGGCAGCCGGGGCGGCGCAGCGCGTGCTCGGCCTGCCGGGCAATCCGGTCTCGGCGATGATCTGTACGATGATCTTCGTGGCGCCGCTGATCGCCGCGCTCACCGGCGAGGAGCGCCCGCCGGCCAGCGAGACGGCCCTGCCGCTCGCCGCGCCGATCGAGGCGAATGGCGCGCGCCAGCATTATATGCGGGCCAAATTCGTGCGTCCGTGACGGCCGCCGGGCGGTCGAGGCGCTGCCCTCGCAGGACAGCTCGCTGACCGCCGCCTTCGCCAGCGCCGACTGCCTGATCGTGCGCCCGCCACACGCGCCCGCCGCCGCGCGAAGGCGAGAGCGTCGCCATTCTGCTTTTGAGCGTTTGAATTTATTTACCTTAAAGGCGGCAATATCGTTTCCGAATCGCTTGCGGAACACAACTAGAACAAGTATAGATGTTCTTGCTTTGTACAAGGCTAAATCCGGGCCGCATCGGACGCGCGGCCCCCGCGTTGAGGAAACACGATGCTCACCTCCAAGCAGAAAGAGCTTCTTCTCTTCATTCATGAGCGGCTGAAGGAATCGGGGGTGCCTCCGTCCTATGACGAAATGAAGGAGGCGCTCGATCTGCGCTCGAAATCCGGCATTCACCGGCTGATTACGGCCTTGGAGGAACGCGGCTTCATCCGGCGGCTGCCGCACCGGGCGCGGGCCCTGGAGATCGTCAAGCTGCCGGAGGGGGCGCAGGCCGGCTTGCGAAGGGGATCGGCGCCCTCGCGTTTCTCGCCCTCCGTCATCGAGGGCCGCCGACGCGGCGGATTTTACGAGGCCGATGGCGAAACGGGCAGCTATTCGCCCGGCGTTCCGGTGATGGGCCGCATTGCCGCCGGCGTGCCGCGTTCAGCCATCGAGAGCCACAGCCATACGATCAACGTTCCGGACGAGATCCTCACTGGCGGCGAGCATTTCGCGCTGGAGGTCAAAGGCAACTCGATGATCGACGCCGGCATCCTCGACGGGGATACGGTCATTCTCAAAAAGACGGACACGGCGACGAACGGCGATATCGTCGTGGCGCTGGTCGATGAGGAGGAAGCCACGCTCAAGCGCTTCCGCCGCAAGGGCCAGTCGGTCGCGCTCGAAGCCGCCAACCCGGCCTATGAGACGCGGATTTTCGGCCCCGACCGTATTCGTATCCAGGGCAAGCTCGTGGGCCTGCTGCGGCGCTACTGAGCCCAGCGCGAACAAACGGGAACCGCCGCTGTCATCAAGTTCTTCGCGAGGTGGCGGCAATGGGTGTGCCTGGAAAGTGAATTTGCGGCCCAGAAAGTTTGCGATTTCCGATGATTTTGTGAGTGGACGCCGTCGCGTTCTGCCTCGATGGCCGCATCATTGGCAGCGATTCGATGCTGCCGAGGACGATGCGGGTGAGCGGCGCGGGCGATCTGATCAAGGCGCGGCTCAGATCGTCGAGGCTTTGCTCCGTGAAGGCGGGGAGACTCCGATCGCCTTGCCGGATTTGAGCGGAAGTGCCCGCCGCTTCTTGGCCAAGCACGGCGGGCACCCGTGCAAATCGGATTTTCGAGAATGGCCTGGTCGGTCTCATCTTTCGTCGAGCCGCATTGCGATCAAAACCGACTTGAGCGACCGGTCCGGAGCTTGTATTTCGCCGTAAGGTTCTTCCCATCTCTGACACCCCGGCGAAAGCGGGCGAACATAGCGGCCAGTTTTCGAATGAGCCGGATCGGAGATGCAGCGGATCTCGTCAGACTGCGCAGAAAGACCGGTGATATGACGCGTTGCATGGTCGCGGCGCGCGTTTAGCCGAGCTTCGGAGTGGCAAGCCATGTCACCCGCTCGCGCGAGCCGCTCGGTTCAACAAAGACATTGGAAGGGCGGCGGGGGATCGTGTGCCCAGGCAGCGGCGATTGAGCCACGGCGAAACGATGCCGCTTCCAAAGCGTGCTGAACGCGATTAGCGCGCAGCACAGCACGTTCACGCCGAACACCGTCGCCATCACAACGTCCTTCACATTGACGATGGCGTAGGCGACCACCGACCCATTCGCGGCGAGAAAAACGATCCAGGTCGTGACCGAGGTCGATGCGCCGCCCGAGGTGTCGCGCGCGGTGCGCAAGAGTTGCGGCAGATAGCCGAAAATCCGGATAGAACTGCATATCGTAAAGACTGAGCGTAATGTCTTGTAGGGTCATGGCACTGCCGTGAAAATGGTGTTGCCGCGCCCAATGGCGGCGGCCTCTGCGGCCATATATAGTTTGGGATCGTGTCCCTCGTCCTCATCCGAACGGGTTAGCCGGCGACGAACGCCTTGCCGGGCGAGGCGGTGTGCGTCCGCCCGCTCCTATCCTGAGGGATGCGGCGGCTTATTGGGCCAGCTTTCCCCATGGCGTGAAGGGCGACTTGGTGGGGGGAAGCGCCGAGGCAAAATCGGGGAAATGGCGGCGGAGCACGTCGGCGAAGGTGGTGTCCATCACCCATTTCATGCCTTCCTTGCTGTAGATTTCCGGCGTGAAATCGGTGGTGAAGAAGCGGTCGCTCTTGAGCCTGCGCGAGGCCATCAGAATGAAGATGCGGAAGGCGGTGTCGCTGAAGGCAAAGCCGGGAGGCGGCGTTTCTGCCAGGAGGCCGACCAGCGTGTCGACTTTGTCGAGATCTCCGTCGTAGACGGTCTCGATCTCCTTGGCGAGCACCGGGTCGTCGCTCAAATCGGCGAAGCGCTTGATGCGCGGCATGTCAAGCAGTTCGCGAAAATCATTATAGCGCGGAATGCCTCTTTCCCGGTCGCGCAGAATTTCAACCGAAGCCAGGTCGGTCCGCCCTTCGCCATCCTGCCGGACCAAGTCCTGCAGGCAGCGCGGATAGTTGTGCAAACGCAGCGCGCCGGGATGCTCTGTCGCCATGTGATAGACGACATTATCGAATCCGACTTCCTCGATGGCCGGCCGGCAGTGGGAGCTGCAGAGCTGGGTCAGGGTATAGGTCTTCAGAATCTCGCCCGTATGCGCGTCGCGGAAGACGAAATCGTCAGGGATCAGGGGATGCATCCGATAGACGGCGACGAATTCCTCGGTCATGGAATAGGGCGTGCCGTGATGGTTGGTCTTCGATCCCATGATCCCGGAGAGAATGTCGCCGGGGGTCAGGCGGCCGATGCGCTTACGGACCCACTCGCCGAGCAGGCCCCACCAATTGCCGCGCATGCCGATGCGCAGAATCGGCGTGTCGAGCAGGGTCGGCGTCCATTCGATGGTGTGGATCTTGGCGATGAGCGCGGTAATGATCAGCCGGGCGGTGTGAAACAGCCGGTCGTCCGGCCAGTCCGGATGGGCGGCGGCAAGCATGTCGCAGACGGCATTGTGCTCGCGCGTGAAGATCGTATGCATCACCGCGAGCCCGATCCACCAATTGTTGTTGACGCCGGTGAGGTCCAGACCGTTCTCGTCGAGGGGGAGAAGGCCATCCGCGGTCAGCTTGAACTTGCCCCCTGCCGTTCGCCGCTCCTTCTGCTTTTCCGGGCCGCCGTAAAGCGAGGAAGCATCCCACCAATGCGTATCGTCGCACAGAAAAGTTGGCGGGCGATCCTGATCCGCCGGACCGGCGGTCGAGTCGGCCGTCGTGGCCGGCGTCTCCAAGGTGGGGAGCGGCCAGTCGTCACCGGCCGGGTCCAGCGGAATGCAGATGGGTGCGCGCTGACTGTCCTTGCCATGCGTGAACCAGTCATGGACCTGGAACTGGATCCAGGCCGCCGCCAGAATGTTGAGGCTGGTCGCCGGCTGGAAGCTCTCGCGCCTCAAGAGGCGGCGACTGACGACACGCGGGCTCGGATCCATAAGCTGCTCGCGGTTCGGCCAGGTATGTTCGATGCCGACATTCCGGCCGAAGCGCGTGCCTTTCATGCCCATCGCCGGACAGCTGAGATCGTTATAGCTGCCATCCGGCGTGCGAAAGCACCGCACGTCGAAGCCGAAGCTGTCCGCGGGAGGAGCGTGCGGCGGGACCGTCGTGGTGTCGAACAGGTTTTTTGCCCGCAGATTGGTCCGCAAGGCGATGAGGTTGAGGAACGCCAGAGGAGATGGGAGCTGATACCAGTAGATCTTGCGGTTGATCCAATAGAACAACCTGCCGAAAATCCAACCCACTGTCTCCATCGACGGCACTCCCCGAAGGCCGGCTGCGTACTTGCGCCCTTACTCCCTCTCGCATATGTCCCCGGCAGCCCGGACCGGTGGAGTAGACATCATAACGAGACGGGCGAGATCACCCTGTCGGGTGACGCCGGTCTTGGCAAAAATATGCTTCAGGTGCGTCTTGATCGTATTGGCGCTGACGCCGAGGAATTCGGTGAGGTCCTGGAGGCTCTGTCCCTGCGCTATTTCGAGGCTTACACGCAGCTCGGCGGGCGTCAGACCATAAAGCTTGGCAAAAGACGCGCCGGGAAACAGCGGCTGCTGAGACGCGTCCTGGATAAAAATCGCGGCCGATCCAGGTATCCCGGCCAGCGGGTTTTGCGCTTTTTGCCAATTGAGCGGCAAGACGCTGGCGAGAAGCCCGCCGCCGTCCTCGTCGGGGATCGGAATGATATGCGAGCCGCTCTTCACCGGGGCAATGCCGTCAATGCTGGCCGAAACGGCATGAGCGAGCGTGTCTGCCGCATGGAATTTTGCAGCCGTCAGACGATTGTTCTTCAGCTTCAGCATCCGGCCGCGATCGATAAGCTTCTTGGCGGCGCTGTTCATATAGGTAATGCCGCTGCGATCGGCGAGAAATACGCCGGTTGAAAGCGCATCGACCGTCTGCTCGAGCTGTTCGACCCGGATGGCCTGAAGATCGAAGATATCGGCCATGGTGAAGGCACGGCAGATATGGGGCGAGAGCCAGTCCATGAATTCAAGATCGGCGGGCCGATAGCGCGCCTGAATTTCCGTGCGCGCGACCGAGAACCAAGCAAGGTGCTTGCCCGATTTCAGCACCAGGACGCCGATCATGTCGCGAAAGCCGGAAGGCTTGATCCATCGGACATAAAAGTCGTGTTCGAGCAATTCCTGCTCGCCGCACAGCATGGTCAGGGTCGTGACATCGCCGACCGACCGCAAATGCGATCGTCCGCCGGGCGTCAGCTTCATCGTGGCAAGCTTTTCAAAATAAACCCGAAGGCGCGACTGGTCGGCGCCGTGCTCGAAAACCCGGCTTCGCCCCGTGCCCCAGCGGTCATAGACGACGATCGAGCTGCCTGCATTCTCGCCGGTCGACGAAATCAGTTTAAGAAGCCCCTGCCAACTCTGCGGCTGAAACACGCAGTCGTAGATTTGGCCAATGATCGTCGCCGCCGTTTCGGCTTTCACCCTAAGATCTCCCACTCGCCCGGCTCATCGCCGGCCGTTCAGTCCCAACCGCGTGGGGCGACAAAGCCCTGAAAATGGCGTTCGAGATATCGAGCCAAGGCCAGGCACGTGTGATCCCCATATTGCGGTCCAATGATTTGTACGCCGATCGGCAGGCCGGCGGGCGAAAACCCTGCCGGAGCGACGGTCGCCGGAAGATTGCCGAGCGTGGCCAGCGTGCCCCACATGGTTGCTTCGACGACGGAAAGCGGTTTTCCGTTCACGTCGAGACGCCGTTCATGCCAATGCTTTTCAGCATCGTGCGGCATGGCAATTCCCGGCGCGGCGGGGCAAAGAAACACGTCGAAGTCCTTAAAGAACTCTGTCCAGGCGTCACGGACCATGTTGCGGGCGTTGTCGAGCAGCATCCAGTGCGCATAGCTGAGCAGGTAGGTCTCGTCCTGCCCATTCGAGTCGCCGCCGCTACTGAAGAAATATTGCGTGAGATGGGACAGCCTCGTCCAGAACTGCTCGTCCTGCCTGCGGGAGACCATCGGCATGGTCAAGAGGCCCACGAAGACGCGGAAGGCAGCTTTCATGTCGATAGCGGGCCGTGCGCTTTCGTCAAGTTCGGCGCCGCGCTTGCCGAGAAAGTCGGCGACCGCCTGAATCCGGTCCTTTACCGCGGCATCGACCGGAAATTCCGGATGCTCATGCATCACCGCGACTCTCAGGCCTTCTGCGCCCTCGCGGCGCGGCGGCGGCAATGTCAGCTTCCAGGCGGCCGCGTCGGCAGCATCTGGCCCGACAATGAGCGAGAGCGCAAGCTTGAGATCGTCAACGCCGCGCGCCATCGGACCGATCACCGCAAGATCCGGTTTGGCGCCGAGGCCCGGCAGGACCGTGCCCATAAGATTGGTGACGCCATAGGTCGGCTTATGACCCCATATGCCGCAATAATGCGCCACATTGCGAACGCCGCCGCCGAAATCGACGCCCATTTCGAGCGCGGTAAGGCCCGCGGCGAGAGCGGCGGCCGCTCCTCCTTGTGAGCCCCCCGGAGAGCGGGATAGATCCCAAGGGTTGCTCGTGGTGCCGTACACCTCATTTTTGGTGATCCAGCCGACGTGATAGGCCGCAACATTGGTCTTGCCGAAGACGACGGCGCCGGCATCGAGGAATTTCTCGACCACGGGCGCGTTTTTTGCCGGATAATTGTCCTTCAGCTCCGGCACGCCCCAGGTCGACGGCATTCCCACGACGTCGAACGTGTCTTTGAACGTCATCGGAACGCCGTGGAGCGGGCCCCATACATCGCCTCGGCGCAGGGCCTGATCCGCTTCCCGCGCCCGTTTCCTGGCGGCGGCAACATCCAAAGAGATTACGGCGATGAGGCGGTGATTCAAACGCTCGATGCGCGAAAGGTAAAGATCAAGCAACTCTTCCGAGCTGATCTCCTTTCGTCTGATGAGCGCGGCAAGCTCTGTTGCCGAGCGAAAAGCCAGGCTGGACATGCCGCACCATCCCATCAGTTGGGCATATCAGTGATATTATTTACCCTTACATCTTATGTAAAGACATTGCACAGGCCGTCATGCGACTTGCGATACATCTTGCGCCGTCGCGAGACGGCCCCCTCCGGCGGCAAGGGCGACGACATGGCGATGATCTGCTCGGCCATCTCCTCCTGCGACTTGAAGCGCCGGATATCGTAGCAGCCGAGCGGAAAGACAGCCGTCCGCGCGCAGCATTCGCTGCAGAATGAACACGGGTTGGGCGGCTCGTCATGGCCTTTCTGGAATTGCCTCAGCAGATCGGGATTGGCCAGCAACGGCCGGGCAATCGCCACCATGTCGCATTTCGCCCCGTCAAGCGCCGCCTCGATGACCGAGCGCTTCTGGAAACCGCCATTGGCGATGACCGGAATGCTCACAGTCCGCTTAAAGGCCGCAGCGAATTCGGCATTGGCGGCCGGCCTGAAGCGCCATCCGATGCCGAGCACGGCGCGCGCAAGGAAGGCCGGCGTCAGATTGATCAGCACGGCGCGCGCCTTGGCTTTGCCGCTCAGATGGCGGGTCGCATTCACGAACAGCTTTATGCCGGCCAGCGGATAGGCGCCGATGTTTCCATGGGGGTTTGGGAAGCCGAAGCCGCTGTCGATATGCAGATAATCGACGCCCAGCGCTTCAAGCTTCTTGGCATATTGCAGCGTTTCCTTGAGCTTGTTGCCCATGAAATAATGCCGGGGCGGAAAGACGACGGGGAAGCGCAGATTAACAGGCAGATAATTGTAGTCCTGCGCCGACAGCCGGACGCCGAGAAGATAGTCGCGGCCGACCCGCTCGCGCGCCGCCTTCACGATCCGCTCGAGAAAGTGGAAGCGCTTGTCGACGGAGCCGCCAAAGGCGTCGGTGCGCCGGTTCGTCGCCGGATTGAGGAACTGGTGAATGAGGTAGCCCTTGCTCGCGGTGATCTCGACGCCATCGCTGCCGGTCCGTCTGACGCGCTCGGCCGCGGCAGCGAAGGCCTCGATCGCCGTCTCGATCTCCTCCTCGGTCATGGCGCTGGTGCGGCTGCGATAGCCATAAAACAGATCGAAGGTGGAGGAAGCGGATTTGCCGTCCACCTCTTCGGCAAACAGGCTGGTATGGGTGTGCCCGCCCGGATCGCCGATTTGAATGATGTAGCGGCAACCGTGGGCCTGAACCGCGCGCGCCGCTTCCGCCAACGGTGCGACGAAGCGGTCATCGTAGAGCGTCGGATATTCGAGCGGCGACATCCGGCGCTTATTGACGCCGATGGTCGCCGAGATAATCCCGCCGACGCCGCCTTTCGCGAAGCGGGTTTCGAAGGCAATGAAGGCCGGACTTATCGTGCCATCGTAGAATGAGGTTCGCCCGCCCAGGGATGACCGCAGAACGCGATTGCTGAACTCAACTCCATTCATTGCGAAGGGTTCGAACAGCATCGACTGACGGCCTCCATGGAGCCATGCCCGCCGGGCTCTTGTTGGCGCCGACCAGCATAGTCCAATTGCGCGGGCTTGCCGAACCAAAATTGAATGCAGCTTTGCGGCTATAAAGGCCGTGGGGAGGCGCGTGCGCGGCATCGCCATGCGCGCTGTGTGGGGGCGGACCGCCGGACCGTCCGGTCGCTCGCCCGTAAAACTACGCAGTCGTCCAGAGGCCGGCCGCGCAGCTCGCCGGCCAAGACGAGACCAAACGCCTTCAGGCGATTTTAGGCGCCGTCATACGCTCTTCTGAGGCCGTCAATGTCGAGCTTGATCATCTGCAACATGGCCTGCATGACCCGCTGAGCCTTGGCCGGATCGGGATCGGCCAGGAATTTGCCGAGCACGCTGGGCACGATCTGCCAGGAGACCCCGTAACGGTCTTTCAGCCACCCGCAGCGCTCGATAGAGCCGCCGTCGGACGACAGCGCGTCCCAAAGCCGGTCGACCTCCGCCTGGGTCTCGCAGTCCACTGCGAATGAGATGGCGTGAGTGTATTCGAACCGCGTTCCGCCGTTGAGCGCCAGAAAACGCTGGCCGGCCAGCGTGAACTCCACGATCAGGAGATTTTTTTCGAGGCGCGGCGTGTCGTCCCCGACGGCCGTCGGGCCGAGCCGGAACCCGCTCGCCTTATGCCAGGAGGTGAAGCTATTAGGCCCCAGCGCTCATGGCCGGGGCGACATTGAATATGGCGTTGCACCTTGCCAAGGATATCGCCACGCCGGCAAGGCGTTGACCGCGCCCAAATGCACGCCGTCAGACGTCCAGATTCGCGACCGCCAGCGCATTCTGCTGAATGAATTCGCGACGCGGCTCGACGACATCCCCCATGAGCTTTGAGAAGATCTCGTCAGCCTCATCGAGTTCGCCGACCTTCACCTGCATCAATGTGCGGACATTGGAATCGAGCGTGGTTTCCCAAAGCTGGCTCGGGTTCATTTCGCCGAGGCCTTTATAGCGCTGCATGGAAATGCCCTTGCGCCCTGCCGTATAGACGGCATCAAGCAGCGTCGCGGGCCCGTAAATCGGGATCGCGACATCCTTCCTCTTGAGCACGCCCGTTGCGCCGTAGGTCTCGCTGAGATGCGCCGCAAGCTGATTTAGCTTTCGCGCATCCGCTGACGCAATCAGGGCACGGTCGATAACGTGCGCCTCCGTGACGCTCCGCACCTCCCGGGTAAAGATGAGCCCGCCTTCGTCGGTGGTGTCACCGATCCAGCCGCGCTCGGTCTCTTCCGACAGCGTATCGAGCCGGATCGCGATCCGCTCGGCAAGGGCTTTGGCATTGCCCTCATCGACCAGCACTTTCGGGTTGAGGGCGCCAGCGATTGCGGCCTGCTCGACGACGAAGCGGGCGTAACGGCTATGGAGCCCGTCCAGAATTCCGCCCGCGGCGCGCGCCTTTTCGGCGATATGGCGCAAATCCGCTCCGGCAATGCTCTCACCGCTGCCGAGTTCGAGGAGGGCGTCCTCGATGCCGCTGGCGATCAGATAATCCTCAAATGCACGCTGGTCCTTCAGATATTGCTCGGAATTGCCGCGCTTGACCTTATAGAGCGGCGGCTGCGCGATATAGAGATAGCCGCCTTCGATAAGCTGCGGCATCTGCCGATAGAAGAAGGTCAAAAGCAGCGTGCGGATGTGCGCGCCGTCGACATCGGCGTCGGTCATGATGATGACCTTGTGATAGCGCAGCTTTTCGATGTTGAAATCATCGCGGCCAATGCCAGTGCCAAGCGCCGTGATCAGCGTGCCGATTTCCTGGCTCGACAGCATTTTGTCGAACCGCGCCCGCTCCACATTGAGGATCTTGCCGCGAAGCGGCAGCACAGCCTGATATTTGCGGTCGCGCCCCTGCTTCGCCGAGCCGCCGGCGCTGTCGCCCTCGACGAGGAACAGCTCGGCTTTGGCGGGATCGCGCTCCTGGCAATCGGCGAGCTTGCCGGGCAGGTTCGCCACATCGAGCGCCCCCTTCCGCCGCGTCAGCTCGCGCGCCTTGCGCGCCGCCTCGCGGGCAAGCGCCGCCTCGACGATCTTTTGAACGATGGCCTTGGCGTCGCTCGGATGCTCTTCGAACCAGGCACCCAAAGCCTCGACGATCGTGCTCTCGACCACCGGCCGGACCTCGGAGGAAACCAGCTTGTCCTTGGTCTGGCTCGAGAATTTCGGGTCCGGCACCTTGACCGACAGCACGCAGGTCAGCCCCTCGCGGGCATCGTCGCCGGTAATCTGGACTTTTTCCTTCTTGGCGATGCCCGACTCCGCCGCATAGGTGTTGACCGTGCGCGTCAGCGCCGCGCGGAATCCGGCGAGATGGGTGCCGCCGTCGCGCTGGGGAATGTTATTGGTGAAGCAGAGCACGCTCTCGTGATAGCCGTTGTTCCACCACAGCGCCGACTCGACGACGATGCCGTCACGCTCGATCTTGACGGTGATCGGCGCCGCGAGCAGCGGCGTCCGCGCTCGATCGAGATAGCGCACGAAGGCTTCAAGGCCGCCGTCATACATCAGCTCTTCGGATTTCGGCTCGACGCCGCGAAGGTCGGTGAGAATGATGCGAACGCCCGAATTCAGGAAGGCGAGCTCGCGCAGGCGGTGTTCGAGCGTCGCATAGTCGAACTCCGTCATGGTGAAGGTGTCGGTCGACGGGGTGAAGGTCACGCGCGTGCCCGTGAGGCCGGGGGCGTCGCCGACGACTTTGAGCGGCTCAAGGGCGACGCCGTGCTCGAAGGAAATCGCGTGCTCCTTGCCGCCGCGCCAGATGGTCAGGTCGAGCCGCGAAGACAGCGCGTTCACGACGGACACGCCAACACCGTGCAGACCGCCAGACACCTTATAGGAGTTCTGGTCGAATTTGCCGCCGGCGTGCAGCTGGGTCATGATGACTTCGGCGGCCGAAACGCCTTCGGAGTGCATCTCGGTCGGGATGCCGCGGCCATTGTCGTCGACGGTGACCGAGCCGTCGGCATTCAGCGTGACCAGCACGCGGTCGCAATAGCCCGCAAGCGCCTCGTCGATGGCGTTGTCCACCACCTCATAGACCATGTGGTGGAGGCCCGACCCGTCGTCGGTGTCGCCAATATACATGCCAGGGCGCTTGCGCACGGCGTCGAGGCCCTTCAGGACCTTGATCGCGTCGGCGCCATATTCATCTTCGAGCATCGTTTTCCGAGCGGCATGTGCGCTCATTCAAACTACTCCTTATACCCTGTTGATATCGGCCGGGCAGCAGGCGGCATGGTCCGGTGGCCGGTCGAAGCGACGCCGCCGTCGGCAACCGTCAGAAATTGTGCGTTCTGCCGAAGCGGCTCAAAGACCTCATGGTCGGTGCCGGTCAGCCACGCCTGGGAGCCAAGCCGCTCGATCTCCTCGAACAGCGCCTCGCGCCTGAGCGCGTCCAGATGGGCGGCAATTTCATCCAAAAGCAGGAGCGGCGCAAGGCCGCCCGCCACGTCTTTCACCGCTTTCGCATGGGCCAGAACAAGGCCGATCAGCAAGGCTTTCTGCTCGCCGGTCGAACAGAGGTTGGCGGGCATATCCTTTGGTCCGTGGCGGACGAGGAGGTCCGAGCGGTGCGGGCCGAGGAGCGCGCGTCCTGCCGCGCGGTCGCGCTCGCGATTATCGGCGAGCTGGCGGGCATAATTATCCTCGACATCGATGGCCGCGGCCGTCTGCAGGGCGGCTTCGAGCGTGCCTTCGAGGGCGAGGACCGCGTTCGGAAACGCGGTGCCGGCGCCGTCCGCCTGGCCGATGGCCGCATCGGCAAGACGTTCCGCCGCCTCGATGCGCGCCGCCGCCACGGCGGTGCCCGTCTCCGCCATCTGGCTCTCGATGGCCTCGAACAGCCGGCCGGAGCGTTCGCCCGTCTCGAATAGGCGGTTCCGCTGCCGCATGGCGCGCTCGAAGTGATTGAGACGCCTCCGGTGGGCGCTGTCAAAAGTCGAGACGATGCGGTCGAGGAAGCGGCGCCGATCGGAGCCGGGTCCGGTAAAAAGACCGTCCATGGCCGGAATCAGCCAGACGATCTGAAGATAGTCGCCCAAGCTTCCGGAGCCGGCTGCGGGCTCACCGTCCACCCTGACAAGCCGCCCGGTGGCGCCCGTCTGCGCCGGCGCCTGCTGGCCAGTACCGAGGGTGACGTCATCGCCATCCCGCTGCAGCCGCGCCGAGACCGCCCAGCCGCCGTCGCCGGTCAGACGCGCCAGCTCGGCAAAGGGGGCGCCGCGCAGCCCGCGCCCGGGCGCCAGAAGCGAGACGGCCTCCAGAATATTGGTTTTTCCGGAGCCATTGCGGCCGGTCAGCACGACCGACTGGCCATCAAGCGTGAGCGTGCAGCGGCTATAATTGCGAAATTCGGACAGAGTCAGACGGGACAGCGACAGGCGCTTCTCGCCGCTGCCGTGCGCGTCAGTCCAAAACCCGTGTGACGTCAAAGCCGCCAAAGCGTCTCCTGCCAAACCGGAAGCAGTTGCATGACCTTTCCAGAACTGGCCTTGCTGGCGGCCGGGAAGCGCGCCCCTAGTGTCCCGAATCCGAAGTTCGCCTCGTTTTGCAGCCTGGATCCTAGCGAACTTCGCACTAGACCCGCATCGGCATCAGGACATAAAGCGCGGAGGTGTCGTTTTCGTCTTCGATCAGTGTCGGAGCGCTCGGGTCGGACAGTTTGAAAACCACGCGCTCGCCTTCGATTTGCGATGCAATATCCAATAAATAGCGAGCGTTGAAGCCAATTTCCAGTGGCTCGCCGCCATAATCCATATCGATTTCCTCGGTTGCCGAGCCAGATTCCGGATTATTCACCGACAGAACGAGCTTGCCGTTGCCAATATTAAGCTTTACGGCGCGTCCTTTTTCGCTGGACAAGGTCGAAACACGGTCGACTGCGGCGATGAAACTGGTGTTTTCAACCTGCATGATCTTGTCGTTATTCTGCGGAATCACACGCTGATAATCCGGAAACGTGCCGTCGATCAGCTTCGAGGTCAGAACGACATTGCCGGCCGTGAAGCGGATCTTGTTGGCGGACAAATTGACCGAGACCGCGTCGGTGTGATCAGCAAGCAGCTTTGCCAGCTCCTGCACGGTCTTGCGCGGCAGAATGATGCCCGGCATGCCATTGCCGCCATCCGGCAGGGCGACATCCATGCGGGCAAGACGATGGCCGTCCGTCGCAACCGACCGCAGCCGCCAGCCATCCGGCGTTTCGCTCGCATGAAGATAAATACCGTTGAGATAATAGCGGGTTTCGTCGGTGGATACGGCAAAGCGGGTCTTCTCGATCAGCCGGGCCATATCGCGGGATGCCAGCTCGAAGCGGTGCGACATGCCGTCGAGGCCGAGGTCGGGGAAGTCGTCGGCGGGCAGACAGGCGAGCAGGAACCGCGATGTCCCCGAGGTAATGGCCAGCCGGCCTTCATCACCCTTGCCGGCCAGCTCGATCTGCGCACCCTCCGGCAATTTACGGACGATGTCATGCAGCGTATGGGCGGGCACCGTCGTGCCGCCGGCGGCCATCGTCTCGGCTTTCGCCGTCTCGGTGACCTCGATGTCGAGGTCGGTGGCCTTTAAATGCAGCGAATCGCTTTCGGCGCGCAGAGACACATTGGCAAGAATTGGGATGGTGTTGCGCCGCTCCACGACGCTGGTGACATGCTGCAGCGCTTTCAAAAGCGCGCTTTTTTCGATCAATAACCGCATCGACAATCCCCTCACCACATCCCGGAGACTTGGCCCTTATCCATCGAGATCTTCGATGATGTAACAGCATCCATCTGCATTTTGACGAAGGGTCGGTATTCTGGAACGCATTTCGACGTTCATCAGCAAATCACCCGAATTTCGCCGCACGCAGCAGGACTGGGTAAAACCTTTATACAAAATCGCTCGCTTCAGAGACAGCAAAGATGACCAGGTCGCCGCGGCCGCTGACTGAAGACACCAAGCCCGGCACCATGGCCGGACCTGGCAAGGGCTTTTCGGCCTCGGCATTTCTGCCCGACGCCGGCGCCCGTCGCTACTCTTTCAAAAGCCGCTTGAGGACTTCGACCTCTTCCCTGAGCCCGGCATCGTCTTGCAGAAGCGACTTGATCTTCCTGATGGCGTGCAGAACCGTCGTATGGTCGCGTCCACCGAAACGCCGGCCGATTTCGGGCAGCGAGCGCGCCGTCAGCGACTTCGCCAGATACATGCCGATCTGACGCGGCCGCACGATCGAGCGGTTGCGCCGGCTCGATAAGAGATCGCCGCGATTGACGGCGAAATGCTTCATCACCACGCGCAGAATGTCGTCGATCTTAACCCGTCGCGGCTCCTTGCCACGGATCAGATCGCCGATGATCTGTTCGGCACTGTCGACCGTAATCGGCTGGGCGGTAAGCTGATAGGCGGCGTGAAGCCGGGTGATCGCGCCTTCCAGCTCGCGTCCGCTTTCGGTCAGCTGCGAGGCAAGATACTCGATAACCGGCTCGGGAATGCCGAAGCCGCGCTCCTTCTCGGCCTTTTCCGCCGCCCGGCGCTTCAAGACCTTGTAGCGCAGATCGTAATCCATGGCGCCGACTTCGGCGACGAGGCCGCCGGAAAGCCGCGAGCGCATCCGCGCATCGAAGCTTTCGAGCTGCATCGGCGGGCAGTCGGCCGCGACGACGACCTGCTTGCCGCCGTCGATCAGCGAATTGAGGGTGTGGCAGAACTCCTGCTGGAAGGTCCGGCCCTGCAGGAACTCGATATCGTCGATGAGCAGGATGTCGATCGCCCGGATCTTGTCCTTGAAGGCCACCGCGTCCCGCGCCTGCAGCGCATCGGCGAAGCTGTACATGAACCGCTCGGCGGTCAAATAGAGAAGCTTGGCCTTGGGTTTGCGGCGCTTCACCTCCCAGGCAATGGCGTGGAGCAGATGCGTCTTGCCGAGGCCGACCTTGGCATGAATGTAGAGCGGGTTGTAACGCAGCGGCTGATCGGCGACCGCTTCGGTGACCTGGAGGGCCGCCGCATGGCTGAGCCTGTTCGATGCGCCGACAATGAAAGAGGAGAAGGTAAAACGGGCCTCCAGCGGCGAGCCTTCGAAGCCGTCCCAGCCGGTGCGCCCGTCACGCGAAACCGGCTCATCGCCGCGGGCCGAGTCCGGTTTCTGCGGATCGGCCTTGGCGTGCTGCTCCTGGCGCCGCCGCTCGGCGAGCACCGCGTCGTGAGGCTGCCGCACCCGAAATTCGACCCGCCCGACGCTGGACAGCTCGGCGCTGCAACAGGACAGCAGGCGTTCGGAATAATGCGCTTGCAGCCAATTGCGCAAAAACTTCGTCGGTACGGAAACCTGAACCACCCCGCCATCGCAGGAGTCCAGTTCCATCCGGCCAAACCAGCTCGTAAAAACATCCTCGCCAAGCTCGGCACGAAGCCGGGCCTGGACCCGCCGCCACTTGGTTTCGATCGCGTTGGCGCTTAATTCTAATGTCGTCACCGGAATACCCCGCTGTTAAGCTTCGCACCGGATACACATCGGGCGAAGTCATCCATTCCGCCTCTGATGGGCGGTAGGTGTATGGTCTTGCTATAAATGTCGGCGCTGACGGACTTATGCCGCCTTGGATCTCAGGGAGATCAGCACAGCACCACGGCGCTCCGCGAATGGGGGGAGCACTGCTTCCAAAATGCGCGCTTTGTCACTCGGTTGAGACCGCAGATTGCCGGCAGATGCAGCCGTTCGATCCTTGCAATAGGAAGGCAAGGCCGGACTGAGCATTCTGCCCGCGCTAACCGCCTCGAGAGTTCGATTGCGCCAAGCGTAAAATAGAGAGAGGTCGTAAAATTGATCGCAAATTTGACGTGCAAGATTGCGGTAGGTAATCGCGGCTAAGCTATCGCGCCAGTTTGCTGCCTCTTCGCAATGAGCGCAGTCACTGGTGAGAAGGACGCTTGTCGTCAGCTTCGAATAAGTCGGCGTGGGTCGATTTTTCATGATGCCACGAGCCTTTATCCAGACCCAGGCAACGGTCCGCTCGCGGCGCAAAGCCGCTCGCTCGCGTTCTAACCCGCTAAACATAAATACCTCCTGCTCGCCGACTGCCTTCACGCATCTTGCTTCATTTCTTAACGCCGCACAATTCGAAGCCAAGATCAGGCGCGAGCGCAGTCTCCTTATGAACCACAAGACCTTCGACAAATTCATCTCCGCGCGCTCGCAATGCCATCTTGCAAACGCCGAAAATGGCGGTACGCAATACAAAGGAAGTCAATATCAGGAGGGGAAAACGTCCCCGTTCGGATGAGCTGAACTATACACACCCTCCGTGGGGGTTGCAATCTGTGGAGGCGCGCGCCCGGCCGCGCGCCGTTCCCGAGTGACGGGGATGCGACGCGCAAGCGCAGCGCGCCCGACTCAGCGGGATCACGATAAGAATTTGTTTTTACAGACAAAAATTGACGCAAAGTGAGTCGCCAGTCTCAAGCTAAGGGTCAACACGAATCCGCGTCGCAGGCCCATTTTTTGCTTGATTGTACGATTTACCTTACGTCAACCATAGATTGAAATTTCTAAACAAATCATTAACGCGTTGATTTAAAACAGAATCCGGAAAGCAAGCCAAAAATTGAAAAACGCCCAGCAAATACTGGGCGTTGCAAAAGGGCAACAGCGGCTGAAGAGTCGCGAAATGACGCGATTCAGCCGGCGAGGGTGCGGATTTGGGCGGAAAGGCGAGAGATCTTCCGGGACGCCGTATTCTTGTGAAGGATCCCCTTCTGCGCGCTGCGCATGATCTCCGGCTGAGCATCCCGCAAAGCCGTCTCGGCGGCCGACTTGTCGCCGGCGGCAATCGCTTCTTCGACCTTGCGCAGGAACGTGCGCATCCGGCTGCGGCGGTTCTTGTTGATCTCGGTGCGCCGCGTGCTGACGCGAATCGCCTTTTTGGCGGACTTGGTATTGGCCATCGTCTCCTAAACCTTGGAAATGTGTGTTCAAGCTCATCGGCGCCGGCGCGCGGGTTGTCTCGTTAGCCCCGCTGCGCTGCGGCACGGAATGAAACAGGTGGTTGCGTGTATAATCCGCGTCCCGTAAGACGTCAATCAGACAGCACCCTCTGCGCACGGTTCGGCAGCCTCGTCTGCCGCTTATTCTGAGCGTGTCATGAAAATCCTCGTCACGGGCGCCGCCGGTTTTATCGGCTTCTTCACGGCAAGAAAGCTGCTCGATCTCGGCCACGAGGTCGTCGGGCTCGATAATCTCAATGATTATTACGATCCATCTCTGAAGAAGGCCCGGCTCGCCGAGCTCGAAGGGCGCGAGCGGTTCCATTTCATTCTGGCCGACCTTGCCGACCGCGCGGCGA
The DNA here is from genome assembly GCA_963773735.1 of uncultured Alphaproteobacteria bacterium. GTDB lineage: Bacteria > Pseudomonadota > Alphaproteobacteria > Rhizobiales > Rhodomicrobiaceae > CAVZCK01. The sequence goes on from CAVZCK010000018.1 coordinate 118,011, forward strand.
TCGAAACGGTGTTCCGGGACGAGCGGCCGCGACGCGTCGTTCATCTCGCGGCGCAGGCAGGGGTCCGTTATTCGCTCGTCAACCCGCACGCCTATATCGCCTCCAACATCACCGGCTTCCTCCACATCCTCGAAGGCTGCCGGGCGACCGGCGTCGAGCATCTCGTCTATGCCTCCTCATCCTCGGTCTATGGCGCCAATACCGAGATGCCGTTCAGCGTGCATCAGAATGTCGACCATCCGCTCAGCCTCTATGGCGCGACCAAGAAGGCGAACGAGCTGATGGCGCACAGCTATGCGCATCTGTACCGGCTGCCGGTGACGGGCCTGCGCTTCTTCACCGTCTACGGCCCTGGGGCCGGCCCGACATGGCGCTGTTCACTTCACGGCCAAGATTTTTGCCGGCGAGCCGATCGACGTCTACAACCATGGCAAGCATGCCCGCGACTTCACCTATATCGATGATATCGTCGAGGGGGTCGTCGCGGGTGCTCGGCCGCGTTGCGGAAGGCGACGCCGGACTGGAACGGCAAAGCGCCCGATCCCGGGTCGTCGAGCGCGCCTTACAGGCTCTACAATATCGGCAATCAAGATCGCCGTCGCGCTGATGGACTTCATCGCCGCGATCGAGGCGGCGACCGGGCGCGTCGCCAAGAAGAACTTTTCTGCCCATGCAGCCGGGCGACGTTCCTGACACCTATGCCGATGTCGACGATCTGATGCGCGACGTCGGATTTGCGCCGAACACACCGATCGGCGAGGGCGTGCAGGCAATTCGTCGACTGGTATCGCGGCTATTACCGCGTGTGACGCTAGTCTGACATCATCCTCGGGCGAGCGGGGCGAGACCGAGGATCCAATCCGTTACATTCGAGCAACTCGATGGGCTGGCGGATGGGTTGCCGTGTTCCTCGGGTCAAGCCCGAGGACAGGCAAGCCCGGCAACGACACTAAGGAGGAAGCCCTAATCGCCGGGGGGATTGGTCAGCTTCGGCGAGGCCGGCCAATGGCCCTGGCGGAAGGGCGCCAGATAGTTCGGCGGCTGGTAATGTTTCTCCGCCGTGAAAGGCTGGACGAAGCCGGACAGATCCTCGTCGGCCGCCACGAAGAAGGCGTTGACGCCGTAAAAATCGCAGCCGACAAGGCAGTAGCCCTTCGCCGTGCCCAGCAGCTCCAGCGATTTGAGCCCCGCGCCATACCAATTCGATCCATCCCAGACCGCCGCCGGATCATAGGGCACGACGAATTCGTAAGACGGCGGGATCGAGGCATTATATTCGATGCAGGCGACCCGCGGCCGGTAAGCGCTGAGCGCCTTCCAGACATGATAGGTGTTCATGTCGAGATCGACGCTGAGATAGTCGAAGCGTTCGGGGGCGCCGGCGTCTTTCAGCAGCGCCTCGATATTCTCTGCCGTCACCATCGCCTCGATCAGCCTGAGCTGGCCGGATTTGCAGCGGCGCGGCAAAGCCCTCACGGATCGCGGCGCAGCTTGGCCCGCTCCCCTCGACCCAGATGCCCGACCAGCCGAGCGTCAAGAGCAGACGAGTGGTATTTTCGCGGCCGTCGCCAACGCCGATCTCGATGAAGACGCGGTCGCGCGCACCGATGCGCCGGAAAATTTCGGCGATCACGCCGTCCTCCGGCCCCTGGCTGAAGCACTGCGTGGTGAAAAGGCACAGCTCGCGCGGGTCGCGCGCGGCCTGGAGCCGGCTCAGGGCCAGCTCATAGGCGAGCGCGGTCATCTGTTTGCGCTGGTCATCCATCGCGTCCCTGCCCGGCCGTCAGCCCAAGCTCCTTCTGCTTCTTCTTCGACAGACCCCGCGAAACGATAAAATGCGACTGGCGAAAATAGTCTTTCAGCTCGTCGTCCGACAGGCCGGGCCTGGCAAAATGCTGAATCCATTTCATGCCGCGCGAGGCGAGATAAGGGGCAGGACGCAGACCCGGCTGGTCCCTGAGCATCTCATAGGCAACTTCGCTGACCTTGAAGGTAAAGCGCGGCTCCCCCTCGTCGTCCCAGCCGCCGATGACGAACACCTTGCCGCCGACCTTCCAGACATGCGAGCCGCGCCATTGCACGACATGGGTCGTTGCGGGCAGCGAACCGCAGAATGCGTTGTACTCGTCGCGCGTCATTCAGCCTGCCAAATGCACTATGCGTTGCCGCGGAACTCCCTCACCGCTTTCGGCGTCAGCGTTTGTCGTTGCCGTGGCCGCTGACCCGAGCGAACCCATGCCGCTAGCCCATCGAGTTGCGCCAAGGTCGCGGAATGGATCCTCTGGTCTCGCTTGCGCTCGCCCGAGGATGACGAACGGCAGGACATCTGCCACGCCATCAGCGGTGCTTGAAATCGGGCTGGCGCTTGGCGATGAACGCGGCCATGCCCTCCTTCTGGTCCTCGGTGGCGAACAGCGCCTGGAAGACGCGCCGCTCGAAGCGCGCACCTTCGCTGAGCGTCGTCTCGAAAGCGCGGTTGACGGCCTCTTTGGCCGTCATCAGGGCGGGGAGGGAGAAGCCGGCGACCTGCTCGGCGGCCTTCATCGCCTCGTTCAACACATCCGCATCGGGAACGATGCGGGCAACGAGGCCGCAGCGCTCGGCTTCAGCCGCGTCCATCATCCGCCCGGTGAGGCAGAGGTCCATGGCCTTGGCCTTGCCGATGAACCGCGCCAGACGCTGCGTGCCGCCGGCGCCGGGAATCACGCCGAGCCGGATTTCCGGCTGGCCGAATTTGGCGCCCTCGCCGGCAATGATAAAGTCGCACATCATGGCAAATTCGCAGCCGCCGCCGAGCGCAAATCCGCGGACCGCGGCGATGATCGGCTTGCGGCAGCGGCTGATCCGCTCCCATGGCGCGATGAAATCGGTCTTCATCACGTCGATGACGCTCTTGCCTTCCATTTCCTTGATATCGGCACCGGCGGCGAAGGCGCGGTCCGAGCCGGTCAGCACCATGCAGCCGATGTCGTCATCGGCCTCGAAATCGTCGAGCGCGGCGTTCAGCTCGCCGACCAGTAGCGCATTGAGGGCGTTGAGAGCCTGCGGCCGGTTGAGCGTGATGATGCCGACGCGATTCTTTTTCTCCGCGATGATGGTTTCGAAACTCATCGGTCACTCCTTGGAAATCCGTTATTTCTGCTATTTCTGGCATGGATCGCAATAAAAGGTCGAGCGGCCGCTTTGAACCATGCGCCGGACGATGCCCTTGCAGCTTCCGCGCGAGCAGGGCTTGCCCTCGCGGCCATAGACGGCGAATCGGTGCTGGAAATAGCCGAGCGAGCCGTCCGCCTTGCGGTAATCGCGCAAGCGAGGAGCCGCCCGCTCCGATGGCGTCCTCCAGCACTGCGCGAATGGCGGTGGCGAGCTTTTTGGCCGCCGCCGTCGGTTTGCCGTTCTTCTCGGCAAGCACGGTTGCGGGTTTTACCGGCGACAGCCCGGCGCGGAACAGCGCCTCGCAGGCATAGATATTGCCGAGCCCGGCGACCACATGCTGATCGAGCAGGAACGCCTTCAGCGGCTGTTTCCGCCCGGCGCCTTTCGCGGCGAGATAGTCGGCGTTCATCTCGGTGCCGAGCGGCTCAATGCCGAGATCGCGGAACAGCGGATGAGTGGCAAGCTCATCCGCGCCGATCAGCGTCATATAGCCAAAGCGACGGACATCGTTATAGCGGATGACGGCGAAATTGCTCATCTCGAAGACGATGTGGTCGTGCTTGTCGCTGCCGCCGGCCTGATGCGCAAATTCGCCGAGCATGCGCGCGCCGTTCACTTTGCCGCCGTCGCCATTTCGACAAGGCTGCCGACCAGGAAACGGCCGGTCATGCCGAGATGCATGGCCAGCATCTGGCCGTCATCGAGATAGGCCAGGAGATATTTGGCGCGCCGCTCCAGCCGCTCGACCCTGCGGCCTTCAAGCCGCTTCGCGAAATTCTCCGGCAGCGGAAAGCGCAGATCGGCGCGGCGCTGCTCGACGCGCGAGAAAACCGCGCCTTCGAGGACCGGCGCAAGGCCAAGCCGGACGGTTTCGACTTCAGGGAGCTCGGGCATCGGAATGTCGTCCGCCAAATTCGCCAAGACCATAGCCGCCGAAGGGCAAACACGCTAGGCTTACGGCATGAACGACAACAATGCCGCGCGAGACGAGGCCAGCTTCGGCTTCCGGGCCATCGCCGAGGGCGAGCGCCAAGGTCTCGTCAACGCCGTCTTCGCACGGGTGGCAAACCGCTACGACCTGATGAACGATCTGATGTCGGGCGGCATGCACCGGCTGTGGAAGCATGACCTCATCAACTGGCTCGCGCCGTCGAAGACCGCGCCGCAAAGCCTTCTCGACATGGCCGGCGGCACCGGCGACATCGCCCGCCGCTTTCTCGACGCCTCCGGCCCGGGCTCGCGCGCGACAATCTGCGATATCAGCGCCGAAATGCTCGATGCGGGCCGCAAGAAGATCGGCGAGCGCTATGGCGAGCGGCTCGCCTTCGTCCAGGGCAATGCCGAGGCCCTGCCCTTCCCGGAGAAGAGCTTCGACGCCTACAGCATCGCCTTCGGCATCCGCAATGTCACCCATGTCGATCAGGCGCTTGCCGAAGCCTACCGGGTACTGAAGCGCGGCGGACGCTTTCTCTGCCTGGAATTCTCCGAGGTGCGCACGCCGATGCTGGATGGGCTCTATGAGCGCTATTCCTTTAAGGTGATCCCGCGGCTCGGCGAGCTGGTCGCCAAGGATGAGCGCGCCTATCGCTATCTGGTCGAGAGCATCCGCCGCTTTCCAAGCCAAGAGCGTTTTGCCGCGATGATCCGTGCGGCGGGCTTTGAGCGCGTGCAATATCGAAACCTCAGCGGCGGCATTGCCGCGCTGCATTCCGGCTGGCGGATTTGAGCCGCCCGTTTCCCTAAGCTGGCAGCGTTTCGTCTCTTTTCGCAAAGATTGAGGCTCTAAATTTACTCGCCCCTTGCTATAAGGCGCGGATGTTCAACGCCTTCGTCAATCTGATCCGGCTCGCGCGCGCAGGCGCAACGCTCGCCTGGCATGGCGTGCACATCCTGCCTGACGATATGGACGCCCCAGCGCCGGCTCGGCTCCTCCGGCGGATCACCGCGCCTTTGCGGGATCAGCGCGAAGGCCGGCAGAACAGGCTGGCCAAGGCGCTGACCGCGCTCGGGCCGAGCTACATCAAGCTTGGGCAGTTTCTCGCGACGCGGCGCGACATTATCGGGCCGGAGCTGGCGCGCGATCTCGCTCAACTTCAGGACAAGTTGCCGCCCTTCTCCATGGCCGAGGCGCGCCGGACCATCCGCGAGTCGCTCGGCCAGGAGACCGACCAGCTCTTTGCCAGCTTCGGCCCGCCGATCGCCGCAGCGTCGATCGCCCAGGTCCACCAGGCGAGCGTGCGCGAGCCGGATGGCAGCGTCCGCGTCCGTCGCCGTCAAGATCCTGCGGCCGGGGATCGAAAAGCGCTTCCGCCAAGACCTCGACAGCTTCTATTTCGCCGCCCGGCAGATCGAGCGCATCCACCCGCCGTCGCGGCGTCTGCGCCCGGTGGCCATCGTCGACACGCTCGCCGAATGGACACGCCTCGAAATGGATCTACGCCTCGAAGGCGCGGCCATGTCAGAGATGGCGGAGAATATCGCGCGGGCCGGCGAGACCGGGTTCCGAGTGCCGAAAGTCGACTGGAGCCGCACGGCGGCCCGCGTCCTGACCACGGAATGGATCGGCGCCATCCCGATCGCGGATCTGGACGCCATCGACCGCACCGGGATCGACCGCAACGCGCTCGGCAATCATGTCATCCGCTCGTTCCTGCGCCATGCGATGCGCGACGGCTTCTTTCACGCCGACATGCATCAGGGCAATCTGTTCGTCGAGCCGGACGGCACGCTCGTCGCCGTCGATTTCGGCATCATGGGACGGCTCGGCCCCAAGGAAAAACGCTTCCTCGCCGAAATCCTTTACGGCTTTCTCATGCGCGACTACCGGCGGACTGCGCAGATGCATTTCGAAGCCGGCTATGTCCCCGCCCATCACAGCATGGAGGCGTTCGCCCAGGCGCTGCGCTCGATCGGCGAGCCGCTGATGGACCGGACGGCGGAAGAGATCTCGATGGCGCGGCTCCTGTCGCAGCTCTTCGAGGTGACGGAGCTGTTCGACATGAAGACGCGGCCGGAGCTGCTGCTCCTGCAAAAGACCATGGTCGTGGTCGAAGGCGTTGCGCGGATGCTTGACCCCAAGCTCAACATCTGGATCGCCGCCGAGCCGGTGGTGAAAAGCTGGATGGAGGAGCAGATCGGGCCGCGCGCGCGGATCAGCGAGGCGGTCGAGGGCGTCAGCGCATTGGCCGGCCTCGTTGCCGAGGCGCCCAAGCTCGCCGACCAGGCCCGGAAGGTGAGTGCGGCGCTTGCGGATTTCGGCGAGAACGGTCTGCATCTCGATGACTCGACGGTCGAGCGCATGGCCGCCGCGCAGTCGGCGCGGAGCTGGCCGGTGCGCGACCGCACTTTGGCTCGGCGCATTGGCGCTCGCCGCGATCGCGATCAAGCTTTGGGTCTAGATATTTGTGCGCCGGCGTTGCATGCGGGGAGCCACCTCTCCCAGTGGGAGAGGTCGGACGCGAAGCGTCCGGGTGAGGGGGTATAGCGTACCGATGGTTTTGAGCCCCTCACCCCAACCCTCTCCCCATGGGAGAGGGCCACTCGCGGCCACCGCCGGCGCGCTGACGCTTGTTCTCGGCGATTCGTGGCCGAATGCGATTCGCGCGAAAGTGAATCGATTCGCGTCGCTTTAATCCATTGGAAGCCAGGAATTTTTTAACTCCCACCAAAATTCGTAAACGCCACCCGCCGATCCCTCTACTGATTATCCTGACCAAAGATCAAGCGTACCAAGGGATTTTGCTGACCAAATGGGTCGTTCCGCCGTCGGAATGATTGGTTAACAGGAATGCAAAAACTGCGGAATTAGCCTGAAATCTATCTTAAGCATAATTGGAGATGATTGGCTTGCTGTTCCACAGCGTCCGCAGAGACCGCGCCGCATATGAGGGGGGCGTTCTTCGGGCCCAAAAAAACACCAAACCTTGGGAACCAACCATGCAGATCAAACATCAAGCCGCCAACAAGGCTACCGAAATCAAGAACGCCGCGATCGCTTTCGGCATCTACGGCAACGGCGCCCGCCGCCTCGGCGACCTCGCCCTGACCAATAAGGGTCTCGTCCTGGAGCAACGGCAAGGCCAAGAATGCCAAGGACGTGACCGTGAAGTGGGATGCCCTCATCACCTGGATGAGCTCGCAGCTCCCGGCCGGCGCCAAGGCGAAAAAGCCCGCCAAGTCGCGCGCGTCCGCCGGCACCAACGGCAATCCCATCGCCGCTCCGGCTCGGAAAGCCGGCAAGAAGCCTGTGCGTGCGCCGAAGGCCTCGCCCAAGAACGCTCACTAATCGCTAGTCGTCGCAAGGTGGATGCGGGTAAGCGCACGACCGGGAACAAGCCTATTCCTGCGGAGACGGGGATGGACACCGGTTTTCCCGAAAAATCGTGCGTAAACAATAAGAACCAGAGTCGATTTAGTTTGAAGCGATCATGCTTTATGTGTGCACGAAGGGCTCAAGCCCCGAAAGCCGCATCTTCCGCTCCACCTTCGCGATCTGGCGCGGCGGATATTTCTCGACATGCTCCCTGATGTGAGCGATGTGCTCGGGCGTCGAGCCGCAGCAACCGCCGACGATGTTCACCAGCCCGTCGCGCGCCCATTCCTCGATCTTGCAGGCCATCTCGTCGGGCGTCTCGTCATATTCGCCCATGGCATTGGGCAGCCCCGCATTCGGATAGGCCGAGACATAGCAGCTCGCCATGCCGGCAAGCTCGGCGACGGCCGGGCGCAGATGCTCGGCGCCGAATGAGCAGTTGAAGCCCACCGAAAACGGCCTCAAGTGCTGCATCGAATACCAGAACGCTTCCGGCGTCTGGCCCGACAGGTTGCGGCCCGACAGATCGGTGATGGTTCCGGAGATCATGATCGGCAGGGTGACGCCGGTTTTCTCGAAGGTATCAAGCACCGCATAGCCCGCGGCTTTGGCATTCAGCGTGTCGAACACCGTCTCGATGATGATGGCATCGACGCCGCCCTCGATGAGACCGCGGGCCTGCTCGCTATAGGCGGCAACGAGAGCGTCGAAAGTGACGTTGCGAAAGCCCGGATTGTTGACGTCCGGAGACAGCGACGCGGTCCGGTTGGTCGGCCCGATGGCGCCGGCCACGAAACGCGGCCGGTCCGGCGTCTTCGCCGTCCAGAGATCGGCCGCCTCGCGGGCCAGCCCGGCTGCTGTGACATTGATCTCATAGCTGAAGCTCTCCAGCCCGTAATCGGCCATGGAGATGGCTTGCGCGTTAAAGGTGTTGGTCTCGGCGATATCGGCGCCGGCCTCGAAATACGCCTCGTGAATGCTGCGGATGATGTCCGGCTGGGTGAGGACGAGGAGATCGTTGTTGCCTTTGAGGTCGGACGGCCAGTCGGCAAAGCGCTCGCCGCGATAATCCGCCTCGCTCAGCTTGTGCCGCTGGATCATCGTGCCCATCGCGCCGTCAAGGATGAGAATGCGCTCTTGCGCGGCACGCTTCAGCGCGTCGATGCGCTCTTCACGGGTCATGAGCTTTTGCTTGCCTCTGGCTTTTTGTTTGCGCGCGCGCGTCATCGGGCAACCGCCGGGCTTGGCCGCGCCGCATCCTTGGCGCGATCGGTCTCGGCCGGGCGGATGCCGAGCAGATGGCAGATCGCGTAGACGAGATTGGCGCGGTTCAGCGTATAGAAGTGAAACTCGGTGACGCCCTGTTCGGTCAGCGCCAGCACCTGCTCGGCCGCGACCGTTGCGGCGATCAGATGCGTCGTTTCCAGATCGCCCTGAAGGCCGTCGAAACGTGCGGCCACCCGCGCCGGGATCGTCGCGCCGCATTGTCCGGCAAAGCGCGAGACCTGCGCGAAATTGTGCACCGGAATGATCCCCGGAACCACCGGCACATCGACCCCGGCGGCGCGGACGGCGTCGAGAAAGCGGAAATAATGATCGTTGTCGAAGAAGAACTGCGTCATGGCGCGGTTCGCGCCGGCATCGATCTTGGCCTTCAGATTGTCGATGTCGGCGGCGAGGCTCGGCGAGTCCGGGTGTTTTTCGGGATAGGCCGCAACCGAAATCTCGAAATCCGCGATCGCCCTGATCCCGCGGACCAGATCGGCGGCGTTGCTATAGCCGCCCGGATGCGGCGCGTAAGGCTCGCCTGCACCGCCGGCCGCATCGCCTCTCAGCGCCACGATATGGCGGACACCCGCCGACCAATAGGCGCGGATCACCTCGTCGACCTCCTCGCGCGTCGCGCCGACACAGGTCAGATGCGCGGCGGGCCGCAGGTCGGTCTCGCGCAGCAGCCGCTCGACCGTGGCGTGCGTGCGCTCGCGCGTCGAGCCGCCCGCGCCGTAGGTCACCGAGACGAAACTCGGCCGCAGCGGCTGCAGGCGGCGGATCGCCTGCCAAAGCGTCGGCTTCCATTTTCGGCGGTCTTGGGCGGGAAGAACTCGAAGGATACGCCGATGTCGCGCGCTCTGTTCGCGGTTCGGTTCTCGACCCTCTGAATGCGTTCCATCACGAGCCTTCCGCGAGAATTTCCGGCGTTTCGCGTTGCTTTTTTGAAGCCGTCGGCGGTTTGACGCCAAGCCAGAGCGACACCGTCAGCTTGCCTTCATTTTTCCGCGGCGGCCGGATCGCCCGGTAGGACCCGCCGTCCAGGCCGGCGCGGCGCAGCCAGTCCTCGATCAGATCGGTCTCGAAGCCGAGCCGCAGATGCGCATAGTCCGCGCGCATCGCCTCGATCACATGGGGCGCAAAATCGACGATCAGCAGGCGCCCGGACGGCTTCAAAAGCCGCGCGGCCTCCGCGACCGCCTTGGCCGGCTCGTCGAGGAAATGCAGCACCTGATGAATGATGACGGCATCGGCAACGCCATCCTCCAGCGGCAGGTTGAACATATCCCCGAGCCGGACTTGCGCGTTGCGCACGCCGCCCGCCGCAAGCCGTGCCCGCGCATGGGCAAGCATCTCGCGGTTGACATCGAAGCCGATGAGACGCCCGGCGCGCGCCGCGAACAGCTCGAGGATCCGCCCGGTCCCGGTGCCGAGATCGATCATCAGATCGAACGGCCCCTCGCCCATCGCCGACAGCATCGCCGCTTCGACCGCGGCCTCCGGCGCGTGATAGGCGCGGATCTCGATCCCAGGCCGCCGCATGGCTCTCGAAATAGGTCTGAGCGGCTGCGTTCTTCTCCTCGCGCAGCGCCTCCGCTCGGGCGAGGTCGCGGCTGACGATCGGGTCGGCCCAGTCGAGTGCGGCGAGCAGCCTGTCGATGAGGGCTGCGCCGTCGCCCCGCTCCGCCGGCCGGTAGAACACCGAGCTGCCTTCCTGGAAGCGAGCGATCAGGCCCGCCTCGGCAAGCAGCTTCAGATGACGGCTAAGGCGCGGCTGGCTCTGGCCGAGGATCTGCGTCAAATCCTTGACGTTGAACTCGCCCTGGGCAAGCAGCGCGAGAAGACGCAGCCGGGTGATCTCGCCCGCGGCGCGCAACATCTCCACCAGACTCGCCGTAGGGATCGACCCTCGCATCATGAACTCGTTCGCAATATAAACATATCTTTATATCCTTTTGGCAGGCGCAAAAGTCAAGCACGATCCGGGACCGCCCGGTGTTAACCACTCGTTAACCATCGGCGGCTAATTTTGCTGTTGAACAGCTCTGGGTTGCAGCTCCGGGATGGCTGGCGCCTTGTCGCCGGTCATGCCAGAATCCTGTTTCTCCTGCATGCGTCCGTTCAAGTTGCGTTTGGGTGCCCCGTTCATGTCTCAGTGTTTTTTGCCGATTTCCGCGTTTCTAGATCAAATTGTGATTGGCGATTGCCTCACAGAACTTAAGAAGATCCCGAGTTCATCTGTCGATCTGGTCTTCGCCGACCCGCCTTATAATCTTCAACTGTCCAAGGACCTCTTACGGCCGAACAACACCCGCGTTGACGGCGTCAGCCAGGATTGGGACAAGTTCAACAGCTTTTCGGCCTATGACGGATTTTGCCGCGACTGGCTCGCGGAATGCCGCCGGGTCCTGAAACCCGATGGCGCGGTCTGGGTCATCGGCACCTATCACAATATCTTCCGGCTCGGCTGCGCCCTCCAGGATCTCGGGCTACTGGCTGCTTAACGATGTCGTCTGGCGCAAGATCAATCCGATGCCGAATTTCCGCGGCCGGCGCTTCACCAATGCGCATGAGACGCTGATCTGGGCGGCGCGCGCGGAAAGCTCGCGCTACACGTTCCAATACGAGGCGCTGAAGGCGTTCAACGACGATGTGCAGATGCGCTCGGACTGGCTGCTTCCGATCTGCAGCGGCCCGGAGCGGCTGAAGGACGATGAGGGGCGCAAGGCGCATCCGACGCAGAAGCCGGAGTCGCTGCTCTACCGCGTGCTGCTGGCGAGCACCTCGCCCGGCGATATCGTGCTCGACCCGTTCTTCGGCACGGGAACGACGGGAGCGGCGGCAAGGCGGCTCGGACGCCGCTTCATCGGCATTGAACAGGATGCGGATTATGCGCGCGCGGCGCGGGAGCGCATCGAAGCCGTGACCCCGCTCACGCGTGAGGATCTGCTGCTGATGCGCGGCCGCCGCGGCGAGGCGCGGATTCCGTTCGGCGCGCTCATTGAGCTAGGCATGATCACGCCTGGCGCAACGCTCTATGATGCGCGGGCAACGCTGAAAGCCCAGGTGCGCGCAGACGGTACTCTCGCCTTGGCGGGCGAGCAGGGCTCGATCCACAAGATGGGAGCGCGTATTCAGGGCCGGCCGGCCTGCAACGGCTGGACCTTCTGGCATTTCAAGACGGATGAAGGTCTACAGCCGATCGATGTGTTGCGTGAAAGAGCCCGCAAGCAGCTTGGGCTCGCCCTGGTGTCGTAGCCGATATTCGCCGAAGGTTCGGCATTTGCGCCTATTCCGAATAGGCGCCGGCGGCAGCCATCGCGCCCTCGCTGCAGGGCCGCGCGTGACGCAGATTGACGGCGTTGTAGGCACCGCAATCTGAGCAGATCAGATAACGCTCCAAGCCTCTATTCGGGCCCCAGCCATATTCCACATCGCGCACCTGAAGGGCCGGCTTGCCGCAGTCCGGGCATTTGACGTTCTTGGTCGAATTCAACACGAGCCTGTGTGCTGCGGCGACCCACTCGTCTAAATTTTTGCTCCTTACTGCGCTCATCATGATCCTCCTTGTTTGTTTTTTGCTCCCCCACGCTCGCCGACCAAAAACAGCTTACGGTTGCAGGGGCCACCTGGGCACCCGCATAGATGCACCAATAACATTAGGAAAGCGATTACGGCCATCTCAAAACTGAAACGACCCACCAATTTCAAGTCTAGCATCAGAGTTTGGCTAAGAATGTGACAAAAATGCTATTGGCTTCGACAAATAAGCAACTGAGGTCCGCAAGACGCGGAAATCGACGCTCCCGTTCAATGCTGTTGGCGGTTTCGCCATGTCTCAGAATTGCCGGCAGCAAGTTTTTTCGCCCAGAGCCGCGGCACTTGACGGCGCCGGCTCCGATCGCCTTATCTCATTTCGCCAGTCGGCTGGATGACCGCTGCGGGCACGCCCTGCAGAGGAAAGTCCGGGCTCCATGGAAAACACGGCGCCGGATAACGTCCGGCGGGGGCAACCCCAGGGACAGTGCCACAGAAAGCAAACCGCCGCGGGGCTCGCCCCGAGGCAAGGGTGAAAGGGTGCGGTAAGAGCGCACCGCGCGCCTGGCAACAGGGGCGGCACGGCAAACCCCGCCGGGAGCAAGACCGAATAGGGGCGGCACGCCGCGCGCCGCAAGGCGGCGGCAGGCGCGTTTCCACGCCGCTGCCCGGGTTGGTTGCTTGAGACGCCCAGCGATGGGCGCCCCAGAGGAATGGTCATCGCGGGAGACATCCCGTACAGAACCCGGCTTACAGGCCGGCTGGCATATTTATCCTGCGATTGAGCCGCTGTGATCGCGGCTGCTGCCCCGAAGCCGACGGATTGCCGGCGGCGAGATGGGCGATCCGCGGTTGCCTCTGGCCCGTGCGTGCACACCGGCAAAGCATCTAAGCAGGCATTCCTCGGTTGCCCAACGAATGCCTGCTTAATTCCTTCGTTTTCGCGGAGTTTTTTCGCAAAACCGGGAAGGCCACTTTTGCGAACTCCGCTCAGGCTCAATCGAAGAGTTGCCAGCGTAAGGCCGAAATCTCAGGAGCGAATGGCCGGCAAGGACGCCTTCGGCGAATAATGAACCTCCGGATGCCGGCCCGTCCGGGCCGTTAGGGGAACACGCCCTGTCGGGTCTTGCATCGCCTTTCTGGGGATCGAACTTCGTGTTACCATCGAATACTTTGAGCGATAAATCATTTCACAAGGCGATTTTCTTTATGAGCAAGCTCTTTACACTTTCCCTCGAGCGCGTGAATTGCATCTTCGAGGAATTCGAAGAACCCGGCTCCGATGAGATGTACCTCTTGGGCTTCGGCATCAGTAAAGGCGGGCATCAATTCACCATCAGGCCCCTCTCCATGGGTTCCTTCAGCGAAGGCGATACCAGCGGCAGCGGCTATCCGAAAACCCTCGTGGATATCCAAGTGCCCGACAGTAAATCGCTGGTGTCGACCTGCATTTGGCTATTTGAGCGCGACAGCGGCGGACTAGCCAATGCGGGCGACCAGCTTGAGGCGGATTTCAACAACTACCTGAACGCTTTCCTGACCGCCGATGCGAACCTTGGCCTCTCCGCTGATGCCAGCCTGTACTATGCTTTCGCAAAGACCATGCATCTGATGGAGTTCTCACTGGCATATGAGGCTTATAACTGGTGGAACAGCGATGACGTGCTGGATCATCTCTACCACGACCACCTGCCCGTAGATCCCATCGGGCGCACCGACACTTACGAGCGCGTCTTTAACGGTCAGGGCGCTACCTACGCGCTCACCTTCCGTTACCAGTTGGCGCCTGCCGTAATCGTCGTGCCTGATTGAGCGGCGGTTCGCTCCGCATTTCGCAGGAAGCGGCGGCGGCCCGGTGACACCGGCCTCTCCGTCCGGTGTTCACCCCTGCGCACCTCGCCCGCCTTCGTTAAGGCGCGCGATGATCGGGTGCGCGTCTCGGATCAGAGCGGCACGGTGGCGCGCGGGATACCCCGCGGGAGGGCGGCTCGCTGTATCTTATCGGGGTGAGTGAGATCGCACCGGAACCATCGAAGACTGCTGACGCCGCTTGAAAGAGGCCTCAGGGTGGGAGTCGACAAAATCAATGAACGGCGGCTCCCGTTCATGAACTGCCCAAAGTCATGTGCGGCAGAGCCCCAACAGGTCATGAAGCCGACCTGTGCTCGCATGGCCCATCGACCGACCAAGCGGGCGAACGTGCCTGGATGTTCCAACGCCTAAGCCGCCGGCCACTTGCCTTGCGCGTGCATTTTCATCCCTTCCGCTAGGGAACCAGCTTATAGCCACCGGTTTCGGTCACGAGAATTTCGGCGTTGGAGGGGTCTTTTTCGATCTTCTGACGGAGCCTGTAGATGTGTGTTTCGAGCGTGTGCGTCGTCACGCCGGCATTATAGCCCCAGACTTCGTGCAGCAGCACGTCGCGAGAGACAACTTTCTCGCCGGCACGGTAGAGGAATTTCAGGATCGAGGTCTCTTTTTCCGTGAGCCGGACCTTGCCGCCCCTCTCGTCGATCAGCATTTTCGCGGCCGGCTTGAAACTGTAGGGACCGATCGCGAAGACGGCGTCCTCGCTCTGCTCGTGCTGGCGAAGCTGGGCCCTGATTCGCGCCAGCAGGACCGCAAATTTGAAAGGCTTCGTCACATAGTCATTTGCGCCGAACTCAAGACCGAGGATGGTGTCGGAGTCGGAGTCCTGTGCCGTGAGCATGATGACCGGCCCCTTGAAGCCGTTCTTGCGCAGGAGCTTGCAGGCTTCGCGCCCGTCCATATCCGGCAGGCCGACATCGAGGAGAATGAGGTCGATCGAGTCCGCCTTCGCCTTGGCCATGCCTTCGGCGGCCGTTCCCGCCGAAGCCGTCTCGAATTCCTCATGGAGGGCGATCTGATCGGTCAGGGACTCCCGGAGGTCCTCATCATCGTCAATGACAAGAATCTTACGCGAAGTGCTCATCCACGGCTCCCGATTCACGCAGCCTCATCACAGGATAGTCTGGCTTTTCCGAAAGCTTAGCAATAGCTTCCGGGAGGCGCGAAAAGTGTCAGCAAGGGTCAGACAATGCCGCTCGTCATCGTCAGGGGCTTATCGCGAGCGCGCACGCAAGGCAAGCTCCATCTGGGTCTTGTGCATTTTCCCTGCGCCCTCGGACGCGGAGGCCGCGCCCCGAAATCCGGTGAGGGCGACGGGGTGACGCCGGCGGGCCGCTGGGCGGTCAGACAGGTCTTCTACCGGCCCGACCGCGAAGCCAGGCCGCAAGCGGCGCTTCCCGGTCTTTCCGCTTGCGCCCGATCTTGGCTGGTGCGACGCGGCCGGTGACGCCAATTACAACCGGCTTGTGCGGCTCCCCTATGGGGCGAGCCATGAGCGGCTCTGGCGCAGCGACCATCTCTACGATCTCATCGCCGTTCTGGGGTTTAACGATTGGCCGCGCGCCGGCGGACGCGGCAGCGCCATTTTCCTGCATCTGGCGCACCCTGATTATGGCCCGACGGAAGGCTGCGTGGCCGTGTCGCGCAAGCATATGCTGAGGCTGCTCGCGGTGCTGCGGCCGGGCGAGGCGATTCGCATCGCATAGCTATTGCAGGCTGGTTCCAGAGCCGTCTTCAGGCGCGGCCAGCTCCATTTCGGCGAGCGCCATCAGCACCTCGGCGCGCTCTTTCAGATCCGGCGCCTCCAGGAGCGCCTGCTTTTCCTCCGGACCATAGGGGCTGATCATGGCGAGCGTATTCACCAGAAGCTCTGCCGGCGAACGCTCGATGCTCGGCCAGTCGGCGGTCATGCGCCTTGCCGCCAGATAGATTTTCAGGACGCGGAGCAAGCGCTCCCAATCAACCGCGTCCTGACCGTGGCCGCGAACGAAGTCGGCGGCGTAGGGCTGGTAGTTGACACGGCAGCTTCGAAACGGCTTCTGGGTCCTGATCTCCTCGACGATGTCGAAGCGCGCCAGGCCGATCAAGGTGATCAGCACCCGGCCGTCATCGGTTTCGCTGAACGCGGTGAGGCGGCCGGCGCATCCTGTCTGGCGCAGCGGCGTCGTCTTGCCCTCCGGTGACTCCTGGTCGTCGCACCCGCCACGCGGCTGGATGATGCCGATAACCCTGGTTGCCGGCGAGAACCTCGTCGAGCATCTCCAGATAGCGCGGCTCGAAAATATTCAGCGGCAGCGTCGAGCGGGGCAACAGAATGCAGCCCTGCAATGGGAACATCGGAATGACATCCGGCAGGTCGCTGGGTTTCCGGTATCGGTCCGTGACGCTCAAAGGCCAGGCTCCCCTCAGGCAAAAAGGAGCGCCGAAAGTCTCTGGCGGCCTTTGACCGACATCGGATCGCCGGCCCCCCACGCCTCGAAGAACTCAACAAGCTGCTTGCGCGCGGCGCCGTCGTTCCAGCCCTTATCCCGCTTGATGATCTCCAATAGCTGATCGGTCGCGCCGTCCCTGTCCCCCTTCGCATTGAGAGCAAGGGCGAGATCGAAACGCGCCTGGAGATTGCCCGCGTTCTGCTCGACGTCGCGCTTCAGCTTGGCGACGTCGGCATTCGCGCTGGTGGCGCCTTTGCGTGCAAGCTCGAGCGCGGCACGGGCGCTCGTGATCGGCGCGGCGTTCGCCTTTGAAGGCGGCGCAAGCGATAGCGTCTGCTCCGCCTGGGCGAGATCGCCGGTCGCGATATAGCAGCGGGCCAGCCCGGCGATCGCCTCGACATTGCCGCTGTCGCGCTGCAGGGCCGCCGCAAAGCCGGACGCCGCGCTATTGACATCGCCCTCTTCGAGCGCGGCGCGGGCAGCCTCCAGTTCCGAGCCGGAAAAGGCATCCTCACCGGCCACACGCTGGATGAAACTGCGAAGCTGGCTTTCCGGCAGAGCGCCCATAAAGCCGTCGACGGGCTGACCGTTCTTGAAGGCGAACACCGCCGGGATCGATTGCACGCCGAGCTGCGCCGCGATCTGCGGATGCTCGTCAATATTCATCTTGACGAGCTTGATGGTGCCATTCGCCGCTTTGACGAGCTTTTCCAGGACTGGCGTGAGTTGGCGGCATGGACCACACCATGGCGCCCAGAAATCGACGAGCACGGGAACCTGCCGCGAGGCATCGAGGACGTCCTGTTTGAACGCCTGGCTGGTTGTATCCTTGATCAGATCCGCTTTTGAAGACGACGCCGCCTGATCCGGCTTGCCGGAAAGATTAAGTACCATTCTGTTTGCCTGAAATGATCGGCTGGGGAATCCGTGAATAGTTTGCGGCTAACATGGAGCCTGGCGTTCATTTTGCCAAGAGCTTTGCGGTTGACGCCTATGAAATCTCAGCCTCCCGTCAGCTCAAGCCCATAATTTTCGGCGTGTGGTGACAAGCCTGAAGAAATCGCATCAACCCATCTCGCGGAATGCCGGTCGTCGCGGTGTTGACAAGCGGGTGCAGATTAATGCGGTCGTAATGCATCAGCGCTTCGTCCAGTACAACCGAAACGCGATTTTCCCGGTCATTGATGACGCCGAAGGTCGACACCGAGCCCGGCGTCAAGCCCAGAACCTCGCCGAGCAGCTCTGCGCTGCCGAAGCTCAGCCGGCCGGAGGCCAGCCTGTGATGCAGCGTCTTGAGATCGACCGGCGTATCTTCAACCGCCGTGACGAGCCAGAGCGTGCCCTTCTTGCATTTGAGGAAGAGATTCTTGGTGTGCGCGCCGGGGATTTCCCCCCGCAGGGCGCGCAACTCCTCGACCGTATGGAGCGGCGGATGCTCGACCGTCTCGGCTTCGATGCCGAGGGCGGCCAAATGCGCCAGCAGCTCGTCTTTGGTCCACGGCATGAGGCAGCCTTATCCTGAGTGAGAGGCCGATCGCGCGAGGCTTAGCGAAACTGGCGGGCTCCCGCAACCCGGCGGGCCGCTGCGGCGATCGACAAGGCCCCTTCACGCTGCTTCGGCGGTGGATAAGACCGCTTGAAATGCTCATCAGATTACGCCATAAAGCCAGTCTCACGACCCTGTCGTATGGAGCGCGGGCGTAGCTCAGGGGTAGAGCATCACCTTGCCAAGGTGAGGGTCGCGCGTTCGAATCGCGTCGCCCGCTCCATAAAATCGCTTCCGAAAATCCTCCGGAAATCTTATACGGTTCTGCCGATAGGCGCCGCAGGGCGTCATCGGCGTTAATTCACGCTTCAGCTCCCGAAGCACAACATATGGTCACCACATGTAACATGGTGCACCGCATGCTTGTGACATGCACTGATGGAAGCAGGTGTGTTATATAGGCAAACTCCATTAAGGATTCATCATAAGCGATTGATATGATGATAACGATGAGGGGAACTCGATGAGACTGTTACTGACCTTCCTGGCTCTGGGCATCTGGTCGTCCAGTGCCCTCGCCGATCCTCGCGACCGCGACTATCGCCGCAACGAAGTGCGGGAGATTCAGCAACGATTGTTGAACTCGATTACGCCAAGCGCAGAAACTTCGAGGTCGACGGCGTCTTTGGCGACCAGACGCGCGAAGCGCTTCGTGATTTTCAGCGCGATCATCAGATGCACCCCGCCGATGGCGAAGCGGGTCCGCGCACCCTTGAGGCTCTTTTCGGCGAGAATGGCGGCGGAGAGGCGCCGGCGGTCCCGAACAGCATGCGGGTGCGGCCACTGCAAACAAGAGCCGATCTCCTCGACCGGCGATGCTCGGCCGCTCGAGGGCTGGGCTATGCGCCTTGCCAAGAAAAACTGGAGAGAAGAAGTGCGCGCCCGGTTCGGCGAGGAATGGTCCGATTATTAGAATGCACGCGTCGGTATGACAAAATGCTTCGAAGCCTCGGTCGGCGGCGTTCCATTAAAGCGGTGCCGGATAGAAGCGACGCCTTGCAATCGCGGGTCCTGACCGTCCGCCGTCTAGAGCGACCCGCGTCCGAGTAGACGCGGGTCGCTGTCAACACCATGCAGCGGCGATTTCTACTTCAGCCGGGTCCAGGTCGGTCCCTGGCAGATCAGGCCGCCGAGGACGCAGCCCTGAAGCTTGAGGTGGTCTTTGTCGACCACGGTGACCGTGCCGTTATAGGTCTGCCCGTCCAGCGTATTGTAGAGCTTGCCCGACCAGGTCTTGTCCCCGGTCTTCTTGGCGCCGCTCATAATGGTTATGCCCACAACCGGGCGTTTCCGCAGCTTCGGGTTCGGATTCTGGTCGTCGGTGCGCGAGGGATCCTTCACGCTCACGATCGTCGCGCATAGGCCGCCGCCGCATGGCGACACCCTGATGTGAGAGCCGTTATCCGGATGCACCCAGGTGCCGAAGGCGTCCTCGGCCTTTTGTGCCCAGCCCTGCCCTGCTGCGAATCCCATAAGTGCCGCGCCGAGGAGCGCCGTCTTGATGAAACGCATTTTTGCCATTCCTCCCTTTGACCGGCTAACGCCAGGACGCCGTTGCGGCCTCACCGCCACGACGGCGCAGTGCCGGAAGCCGTGGAATCTAACACCGGCTAACGTTAACGTAAAGCGGCAGCCCCGGTTCCAGCGGGCATCCATGCGCCTTACCATCGCACAAGAGATCAACGGAAAAATCGGTCGTGTCTCGGTTTAGAATTCGGCTTACGAACCCGCGGCGGACAAACTCTCGCAATGCTCTACAGTCCGCAGGGCGGGTGATTGCCAACGTTGCCTCCACCACCGCTTCAGGGTCCGCCAATAGCGACATTCGCGCATTGATCAACGCCAACAGAAAGACCGCCTCGCGGCGGTCTTTCCAAAATCAGAATAGGTTGGCCCACACTCAGTTTGCGAACTTCATCATGTCGATGCTGGTCAGCGTAACCTTGTAAACGATCGAACTGGTCAAAGTGTAAGCCGTAAGCTGGTCCTCATAGGCGTTATTGCCCGCCATTCCATCCACCGGCACAACCACTTTAAAGCCACGCAAAGCGGCCAAGACTGACGTGAACAGAACGCCGTTATGCGACGAGACACCAACCGGAACGAGGGTTGTGATCCCTTTGTCCTTCAGCAACTTTTGCAAACCGGTATCTTTATCGCCAAGCATGAACTTGTCGACGAACGCCGTCACGACGGGCTCGTCGCCTTTTGCCGCAAGCTCCGGAACGAAATCGCTAATTTTCGGATTGGGGAAGGTCGCCGGTGACGGACTGGGGTACAGGGCGTAGATCACGTACACGCCTTCGGCGCGGGCCTCAGTCAAGAGCTTCTGAACTTTGGGAATCATTGCGACGCAGCGTGGTCGCCTTTGCGCGCAACATGTTTCCCTCCCCATCGTTTTCTCCCCACAGGAGACCAATAACCGGATACGGCTTCAAGTGTGGGATTGTTGCTGCAAATATGCGCCATATCCGTTGGTCACAATGCGAAATGACCAGATTGTCTGCAATGAGGCGAGCCCGAGTGAAAACGCCTATTCAGGAAATCCCAATAACGGCTTCTGTGCCCCATAGCCGAAATTCAAACTGAGACATGACCGAAAAATCAGCGGGTCAACAGATGCGCGCGAATCGGCTAGATATTTTGCTTAAGGAAGATTTAACGGAAGCGTTCCGGACACCCGGCTGCTCATGAAAAGCGCTTATCCTCATACGCCACTGCCGGAGGCAAGCCTTCAGCGGCTGGCGTCAGTCGATGCCGTCCTGCCCATCCTCACTTTCCTGGCATGCAGCGGCCATGGCTCGGCGGCACGAGGCTCCGTCGAGAACATGCTCGCGCCGCTCTATCCGGATCGGGCGGCGATCCGCGAGGCTATCGCCGCTCTTGACGCTCGTGGGTTCATCTCACTCTCCAGGGCAGGGCGTTGCCGGCTGACCGAGCGCGGCCGCAGCTTCGCCGAGCAAACCACCGGCCGGCTCCTGGGGCTGGCCTGGCCGGATGTGCGCACCCGGATTCTCGCCGCGCTCGCGCTCGGCCTCGACCCGAGAAGCCAGGCCATCCGCGACCATCTTGCCCGCAAGGACAATCTCGAATGCGCGGCGCTTGCCCGCCTCCATGACCTGGCCCCCGCCGGCGGCCTGCCGCAAAGGTCGCAAACCCGGCTTGCATTGTTGCGTGCCATCGTTGCAGCCCGTCTGCCCGAGTGCGAACCTGCTCTTACGGA
Organism: uncultured Alphaproteobacteria bacterium; assembly: GCA_963773735.1. Classification (GTDB taxonomy): domain Bacteria; phylum Pseudomonadota; class Alphaproteobacteria; order Rhizobiales; family Rhodomicrobiaceae; genus CAVZCK01. Next base: position 139,355 of record CAVZCK010000018.1, read on the forward strand.
GATCACGATGCACAATATTTCGCGCGATGCGACGGCACGGGCGATTATGCTCGGCGCTGCCGGCCGCAAACGCGGCACCATGCGCGATGCCGAAATAGCGCTTCTGCGCAAATCGCTCGGACTTCGGCCCGAGGCGAAGGGCGGTGTTGCCGAGGCGCTTATTCGCGCCAGCCTCAACAAAGGCCCAGCCCGCGCCCAGGCGCAACCTAAGCCCGACATCACGGTCGAAAAGCAGGACCTCGTCGGATTTGCCGCGAGCGTCCGCGATCTGGCCAAGACCCTGCGCACCGATCCGTTTGCCGGCCGCGTCGCCATCGCCCAGGTCTACGATGCGGGCGTGATCCGCGGTCGCGATTTCGGCTCGCTCGACGAGTTCAAGGCAAGGGTCGCCGAAGCCGGACGCGCCGGGCTCCTCGACTTGGAGCGCTACGACATTGCCGGCCCGATGGATCATGCGCTCAAGGAGCGCTCGCGCGTCGCCTTCGGCCGGGACGAGCGGCATTTCATCGTCAACGAATGGATCTAAGCGGTGTTTTTCAGCTCTTCGATGAATCGCTATCCCCCTCACCCACCCGCCTTCGGCGGGAGCCCTCTCCCGCGAGGGGAGAGGGCAAAATGCCGAGATTGCCGCGAGTCAGCCCTCTCCCTTGACGGGAGAGGGCGGCGCAAAGCGCCGGGTGAGGGTGGGGCCGCACAAGCAGATCATGCGACGTCGGAGTTTGTCGGCCCCGCAATAGCAGCCTGCTTAGATTGAAGGACGTATGATGGACCCGCGCCTTGAGGCCTTCAAAAGCCCCGAGTTTTTTCGCGTTTTCGGCGCGGTGGCTTCGCTTGCCGGCGCGGCCGAGGAAGAGCTGCTGGACGTGTCCGACATCGGCCCGACCGCCGACGAAGCGATCGCCAGCATCGTCCATCACGCGCGCGCCAAAAATCCGGACCCGGCCTCGCGGCTGCTGCTGATCAAAGGCTCGACCGGCACTGGCAAGACCCATACCCTGCTCACCGCCGTCCGCGGCCTGCACCGGCATGGCGATGTCTTCGCCGCCGTGCTGCCGATGGTCGAGTTCGTCTCAGAGGCGCAGTTCGACGCCTGGCTGACGCGGACGCTCGTCACCCGGATGGGCGAGCCTTACCTCGTGCCGCAAGGCGCGCCGGTACCGCTCGTCGCGCTGGGCCTCACGCTGCTCGATCTGGCGCCGGGCTCCGTCGCAAAGCGGCTCAAGGAAGCGGTGAGCGACGGTGATGTTGTCGTCAGCGAGGTCGAGTTCCGCGGGCTGGTCAACACCATCCGCAATCGTCTGGCGCGCGCCACGCGCATTCCTCCCGCCGGCGAGGGAACGATCGCGGCCATTCTCGGCATTCTGTTCGGCGAGGACGAGGCGCTCGACTATCTGCGCGGGCTCGCCGTCGAGACCACCATTGCCGGCATCCGCGTCGGCAATCCGGACAGCGAGCAATGTGCGCGGCTGCGACTGGAGGAGCTGGTCAAAACCATCGGCGCGCTGGGCGGTGCGGTGTTCATCGCCTTCGACCAGCTCGAACAGAGCAAGCTCGAAGGCTGGAAGGCGCGGCTCGACTCATGCCGTCAGCCGGGGCGCGCTGATCGCCGAGACTTTGCCGAATGTCGCGGTCGGCTTCGCCGTGCTGCCCTCGCTCTACGATGAGATCGCCGAGGGCATCGATCCTTCCATCCGCGACCGCATCGAACGTCTCGGCACACAGCCCGTGCGGCTGAAGCCGCTATCAAGGCCGGAGGCTGAAGCGCTGCTCAAGCGGCGGCTGGCGCTGCTCTTCGAGATGTCCGGCGCGGAGATGGACGCTAGCGACCCGCTCTATCCGTTCGAGGGCTGGTTCGTGGACGAGCTGTCCGGCCAGACTTCGCGCTATGTGACGGAATATGTGCAGCAGTTCCAGCGGCTGCTGCTGGAGAAGGGGCGCATCCCAGCGATGGAGGATTTTCCGCCGCCGGATAGCGCCGCGAACGTTGCGGCCGCCGCCGCCGGCTACCCGGTCAGCGCTGGTCCGGCGTCCGCTCATGGCGGCCCGGCCGTCGATTACGACTCGCGCTGGGACCGCTTCTTCGCCCAGCACTCCTTTTTCGGCGTGCCGAGCGACAGCTCCAAGCAGGCCGATCTCATCGAATGGGCGGTCAAGGCCGCCATGCCCGAGATCGACGGCATCACCGCGATCCGCACCAGGCGCGACTGCCGCGGCCGCGCCCAGACCTATCTGATCGGCTTCGATCTGGAGACGAACGGCCAGGTGGTCGAGCGCCGCGAGGTGGCGCTGTGCAACGAGCCGAACCAGGGCTCGCAGCTCGCCGACGAGATCCGCTCGGTGCTGACGAGCTGCCGCGACGATGTCCGCCCGGTGCTGGTGCGCCCGCGCGGCGCGCGCTTCCCGAAAGGCGGACGAACGGCCGGCCCGCTGCTCGATGCGGCCATGGAGAGCGGCGCCATCGTCATCCGCCATTTCGAGGCGACGAGCTGGGAGCGCATCCGGGCGCTCAGGGATTTCTTCAACCTGTTCAAGGACGAGCCCGGCTTCACCGACTGGCAGCGCCGTGCGCGGCCGCTGACGCAGATCGCCTCGCTGTCGGAGGTGCTGCAATATCCCTATCGCGCGCCGGTCGTGGAGATCCCAGAGACCAGCCAGCAACGCGGCGCGGTCGAGCCGCTCAAGCCGCGCGTGTTGCGCAAGGCGCCGTCCAGCCCCTGCGGTCTTCCTCGGCCATGAACCCGGCGATGGACAGCCCATCTATTGGGCGCCGTTCGAGAGCGACACCAAGCTGCTCAATTTCGGCGTGCTGGTGACCGGCGACTCGGGCTCCGGCAAGACCCAGACCTTGCGCGTGATCATCGACGGCGTGACGGGGATCGGCGCGCCGGTGTGCATTTTCGACTTCAAGAACGACTATGGCGACCGCCAGTTCACCGCCGAGCAGGGCCTGCGCGTCCACAATGTCCGCCGCCACGGCATTCCGTTCAATCCGCTGTTCCCGAGCGCCGCCGATGACGGCAAGGCCCAGCCGATCGAGCATATCTTCACGATCACCGGCGTCTTGAAGCGCGTCTTCGGCCTGGGCGACCGGCAGGCGGCGCTGCTGCGCGACGCCATGAAAGAGGCTTTTGAGAAATACGGCGTCGACCCGCAGAAATGGGTGCCGGTCGACACCATCCGCGCGCCCAGCTTCGACGATGTCATCGCCATCCTCGAAGAGGCCAAGGAGCAGCGCAACACCACCGCTATCAGCCTGCTCGACCGCGTCTCGCCGCTGTTCGAGCTGGGCCTCTTCCCGAAGACGCATGAGCTGGAAGTGCCCTTCGAGACCATGCTGAACGAGCGGCTGGTCTTGTCGCTGTTCGAATTGCCGACCGACGAGATCAAGGCCGCGCTCGCCGAGCTGGTCATCATCCGCCTGCATGGCTATCTGGTGCGCGGCGCGCAGCCGCGGCGGCTGACCCGGCTGCTCGTGCTCGACGAGGCCTGGCGCGTCGCGCATTCCAAGCATCTGGAGAACCTCGCCCGCGAGGGCCGCGCCTTCGGCATCGGCATCGCCATCGGCACGCAATTTCCGGGCGACCTGCCGGCGGATCTGGCCGGCTCGCTGGCGACGCGGATCTTCCTGAAGAACCAGCAGCCCGACCACAAGAAGGCGGTCATGCGCGCCGTCACCGGCTCGGCGAGCGGCGTGCAGGCGCAGGAGGTGCACGAATTCCTGGAGCGGCAGGAGATGTTCCAGGGCCTGATTCAGAACCAGCAATATGCGCCTTACGCGGCCTTCAAGCTGGTGCCCTATTACGCCCGCGAGCATGACGAGGAGCGAAGGGACACCGGGACGCTGGGGCGGTAGAACTCCTTTCATGGTCTCGCCGATGCTTAACCATTCGAAGAATGCCACATTTGCTTTTAGAATGCGAAGCGAGTAGGTTTCACTTGTATTCTCTTATGTTTTTCGAAAAATAGTAACGTTATTCCAATCAGACGTTTGGTGTATCTCTGTCTTAACTTCAGCAATTGGTTGACTATGCAAGTCTTTTTGCAGTCAAAATTTAGCGATGCCGAGCTCAAATAGCAACTTGGCCTATCTTTTGAGAGGTCAGCAATCACCAAATTCGCCAATTCCGTTTGCGTGAGTGCATCTTGATACAAAAAAGTAAATTCTTGGAATTATAGGTTGGCGAAAGCAGCTTCAAATCTAATAGTTTAGTTTGCAACTCCGGCAGAATCAATAGCTCTCTTCTTCCCATACAGAGGATCGGAATGACGGGCGCATAATGAAGAGAATCATTGTAAAAAAGCCCACTACTCGTCCTAAACCTGCTTTCACCTCAGGAAAAAAATATTTTCCAAAAATCTGTCAATAGCGTTCGATCAAATTTCGCAGCCATAAATGCAAATAGTGAAAAATAAGGAATCGTCTTTTATCCGCCTTTCGTAAGCTCTCACTATCTTTATTTCACCTTTTTGTTTCAATTCCTCAAGAATTTTATATTCCAGCAAAAATATATTGCCAGGGTCGGCAGCTCCTAGAGCATCAAACTTAGCTCTATTGAGGGCTATAATAGACAATTTAGCAAATTGATCCATGTAATAGAAATAAAAATTCCGGTCATTGACAGAATGAATATACCAATCTGGAGAATCTACTGAACCCGCATTCGACTGACTGATCATATCCGAAAAAAAGATTACACCTGAACCAGCAAATATGCGCAACTGCTTATCCAGTAATAAAAGCGGTTAGTTGTATATGCGCCACTCAGTTACATAAACGAATGGATATGTACAGCATTCTCAATTCATCAAAGGAATATATGCTGTTTTGCAAATATCTTCCATGGACCATCTCCTTAGGCGACGTATAGCCCTACAACCTAAAGGGGGCTGTCTAAATGTGAACGGCATTTTTTCGCTGAGGCATTAGACGATTACGATAGCAACGCCAAGCATTTTTAGCTGAAGCGCAGGCGCTTAGTAGCTTCTATCACGGAATGCCAACAGAAATTCTTCGAGGCGGTTCAAAGGACCCTCAACCTAGAATTCTTGCGTTCTGCAGCCGTCGGTCACCGCAACGACGCCTTCAACAACGCTACAAACAAACCTGATCGACCCGCGGCGGCGCCTCTTTCCTGAACCTGCCCTCGACCTCGGCGCCAGAACGCCTTCGCCGCCTCGAATTTCGCCTCCTTGCTCGTCAGGCGCTTCTAACGCGCCGTAATGCAGCGCTTGGCGGAAAGCGCTGCTTTGCCTTTTCGAGAAACTAGCTGACATGGTGCTGGAGCCGCGGGTTGCGTGGTCACGGGGGAGGCGCAAGGCGTTATTTATCGTCGAGCTCATGATTGAACTGGGCGGTCCACGCTGGCGGCTTCTGCTTCTTCCAGGGCCTTCACCCATTCATCCGGCAATTCCCATGGATAATAAGCCCGCCGCGTGTCGAGCGACTTCAGCCGCCGGAATTCCTCCGCCGAAATCAGCACAAGGCTGTCCTGGCCGTGATTGGTGATGGTCACCGGCTCGCGCTGAGCACGCCGCGATAGCGCGCCGTAGCTTTTCAGAAACTCTGAGGAGCTGACGCGCGGGGCTGTCTTCGACTCTGTCTTATCCATGCCCCAAAGATATTCGAAAAATTCGAATTTTTCAAGTTTATTGGATCAACTGCGGCCGACAGGAGCTACCGCCTCAAAACCACGCCGCCCTCATTGCAATCGACGAACATGTTTCTGCTGTCGAGGCAGATCTGATCTTTCTTTTCCGGCGGCTTTTGCCGCGGGCGGACTTTTTCGCGCGGCTCGCGGTCGACACTTCTTTGCCGCCGAGAGTTGCGTTTTTGCGCAGCGGCTTTGCCATCATTACTCGGGGCCTTCGCGACGCAGGTTCCATTCCGCTCGACGGTCCCAGCCCCGCATTGCAACGGGCAAATCCGCTGCCTTCTGCGCGAGCACCGCCTGCAGATTGGCCTCGTCCGGCTCGGACGATGCCAGCGCGCTGCCTCGGTGTGCGGCGAAATTCTTAAGCGCCGCCTCCGATGCCTCGCCCCAATCGCCGTCAACCGCTCCATCGTAGCAACCGACGCGCTTCAGCTCCTTTTGCAGCCTTTCGGGCAGATCCGCCGCCGGCTGTTTTTGCGGCGGCGCGACTGACGCCGTTCCTGCTCCAAGGGGACGCCGTTCCTTGCTCCAGAGATACGGTCTTCCTCTCCAGCTCCGCGATCTTCAGATGGGCGACGCCGGCAAAAGTCCCCTCCGGGAAGCGGTCGAGATAGCTCTTCAGCATCTGGACATCGCGACTGTCTTTGACGCTGTCCCAAAGCTCGAGCTCAAGCCGTGAATCGGTATTGTCCGAGGGCGTAACCGAGCGGGATGGGCTAGCCGCGGCCGTCTCCGTCGGCGGAATGAAATAGAAGCGCTGCGACAGCGCCGAATGCTCCCACGGAACCTGCCTGCCGAAGGTCGCTTTCATCACATCATTGCGGACATTGATCAGGATGCTCGACAAATCGTCGCCCCGCGCATCCATGAACTTCAATAGCGCGGCCGAAAACGGCGAATGCTCGCCCTCGCCATCGAGCGCGACGCTCCTCGGCTGCGTGGCATAGGCGATCAGCGTGCCCGCGCCGGACTCCGACGGCGCGAAACCGCTGCCGATCGCGATCGATCGGGTGCCCATCGCCTTTGCCAGATTGCGGGCAAGGGGATTGTTGCGGCAGGCATCGATGATCAGAACATTGGTCTGTGTCAGGCGCTCCATGATCGTCTGGATCTGATCGAGCCGGACCAACTCGAATTCGAGCGCCGCGGGGCTTTTCAGTTCAGCGTCGACCGGGACCAGAAAGTTCCTGTCGTTCACCTCCAATCCGTGGCCGGCGTAATAGAAAAGACCGGCTTCCGATGTCTCCAGAGCCGATGCGAAATTCTTGATGAGTTCATCCATCTCCGCTTTGGGGAGATCGACCCCTTCGAACACGTGAAAGCCGAGCCGCCGCAGCGTGGCGGCCATTGCGATCGCGTCCTCTTTCGGGTTCTTGAGCGGCTCGGTGTGGCGATAGGCGGAGTTGCCGATCACGAGCGCCGTGCGGATTGCGGCGCTGCCTGCGCAATGTGAAAATGCCAGGATGAAAAGCGCCAAGAATATAATAACGGCAGGCATGCGACCGCCGCATGGCACACGCTCCGTCAAAGCAATATATCGTAAATTATACACGTTTACGGCCCCCATATAAAGCGGAAGCCCGCGGCTTTCCATGGGAAGCTTGATCACAAAACCGAGTGCATGAAGCGCTTGCGGCCCGATCGAGCAGCCGGTCGCTGCTTATGTAAACACTATGGCCATGGCGATGACGGCCCAGCGCTTTTAAGCTGCGTTCTTTTGTGCGGGATGCGGCATTGGCGGGACAAAATACCAGTTTTTCTTAGCCTGATCTTGATTTCGTCACCACTCTTGTGCACCCTAAAGGTCTATCGCCAGACGCCTTGAGACCCAGGGGACGACGATGCCGATCCAACGAGCAGGCGGCGTGGGCAATGCGGCGGCCGGGGCTCACGCAAGCGGCGGGGATTTTTCTGCGGCCGTCGGTCATGCTGCCCGCAACAATCCCGGCCAGGCTGGGGGAGCGCAAGGCCGCGGAAACGGTCCTGCTGTGGGCCGCGCCAATGATGTCAGCCGGGCCGCCGACAGCAATCCCGCCGGCGGCCGAGGTAATAATAATGGCCGGGGTAACGGCGTTGCGCTCGGCCGCACGAATAATGATGGCCAGGGTAACGGCGTTGCGCTCGGCCGCGCGAATAATGACGGCCAGGGTAATGGCCTTGGGCCCGGTCGCGGCGAGAACCACGGCCAGGGACCTGGCAGCGGCCTCGGCTTCGGCCGCACGAATAATGACGGCCAAGGCAACGGCTTCGCGCTCGGTCGGGGTGACAACCGCAGCCAGGGACAGGGCGATGGCCTCGGTTTCGGTCGCGCCGACAATCCGGGGATTGGTCACGGCACTCAGGCGGGTCAAGGGCCGTTCTTTGGTTCCGACCGGGGTCCGGGGCCCGACTCGATGTACGCTATGATTTCGCACGGTCCCGCAGATGTCCGCTCGGGGGATTTCGGGTCGGCCGGCAATCAGCTCGGCGCGGCAAGCCTTTTCCATGTCACCTCGATCCTCGACGGCAGCTTTCGCGGCCCTCTCACTTTGGGCGTGCCCCTCGCCCAGCAGGCTCTCACGGGCCAGGCGCGCGCGGTCTATGGCGAGCTGGCAAGGGAGGCGCATACCCCGGAAGAGATCTATCTCCTCAATACGATGTTCGCCCATGGCAAGTCGCCCAACGAAGCGCAAAATGCCCTCGCCAGCCTGCGCCAATGGCAGCTGCTTGAGACCGCCGGACGGCCCGGCATTGCCTTTTCCAGCCAGCCGGGGCGGACTTACGCCGGACCGTGGCTCGGAGATTTGGGTGCAACGATCGGCCAGGTCCCGCCGCAGGTCGCGGGCAAATTGGCGGGCCGTGAATTCAACAGTTTCTCGGCCTTCTGCCAAGCCTTTTGGAGAGCCGTTGCGGACACGCCGGAACTCGCTGCGCAATTTTCGGCCGCGAACCTTGCGAGAATGCGAAACGGAGCGCCGCCCCTCGCCGCCCTGTCGCAGCAATTCGAAGAGTTTTCCGCCTATATGATCTATCACCAGATCCCGGTTTCCCAGGGCGGCGCCGTCTTCGACTTGAGCAATATGCTGATCGTGACGCCGTTCATGTATCACGCCATTCTCGACCCTAAGCTTCAAAATCTGATTTTGAACATCATGCACTCCGGGCATATGAGCGTGAAAGTCCTGCTCAAGCGGCGCAGAGCTGCACGCCGGTCCCGGCTGAAACAGGATTTTGGCTTCGGCCGCTGGGCCAGGCGGAAGCTGCGCGACCTCCGGCGCCGCTATAAATCGAAGCCGAAGCGGGCGCGCAAAGCGCGGCAGACCGTGCCGACCGTGCTGATCGGACAGATCCTGCCGCCACTTTGGGCCAGCAGGCAGTCAAATCGGCGGCCGGTGCGGCGGCCCTACCCCGCCGTGATCACCCAAACGCTGCCGAATGGCGCGCTCGGCGAAAGCTCGGCTCCCCAACTTGCGTAATGCCTGCCAAGCACTCACGCGGCGCCGTTTCACCTTGCCGAAAACTCGCGGCCGATGAGAACCGCCCTGACGATGTAACGCAGATTACCCGACCTGACGGCATTCAGCGGCCAGCAGGTCGAAAGCACCAGCCAATAACCCTCTTGATTCGGATCGATGCCTGAGGCATCCCAAGGCACGACCGCGGTTCCGGTGATGCGGAACCACAAGGTCACGCGGTCACGGCGTGTCACGCGAATCTTGTCGCCGATCCGGATATCCCTCAGAAAGGCGAACTGCGTATCGCGGTGCGCCGCGATGACCGAAGCGCCAGCCTCGCCCGGGTCGGGCGTTCCCGCGACATGGCCGGGACCAAAGGCCAGCGCTTCGCCGCTCCCGCCATCAAGGACGATGGCACTGACACCAAGCCGCGGCACCTCCAGCCGCGCCACCGGCCAGGTATCCGCCCACGACCAGGCCTTAATAGGCTGTCCGGTCTCAAGGCTCTTGGCAAAAGCGCGATCGAGGAGAAATTGCGCCAGGATCGCTTTCGCGTGGATGGCGAGCCCGTTGCCGACGAGCGCAAGCCCGAGGACGGTGAGCACAGTGGCAGCCGCCACCGCAAGGCGCGATGACGGTTGCCGATTCGCCGAAATGCTCAGCGCATTCGAGAGCTGCATCGTTTCACCGCGTCCGCGTTTTTGACTGCCGCCTGGCGAGGAGAATGAGCGGCAGGTTGGCCAGCAGGGTAAGGATGCCGAGCAGAATGAAGAGCGGCGCCTCGGTCGCCGTCTTCGGCAAAGTCACGCCTGTCACGGTCTGTTTGGCGGCAAGCGGCAAAGCCGTTGGCTGATGAGCCGTGGCGATCGTCTGCACATAATCGGCATCGAGCATCAAGGCGTCCCGCTGCTGATTGCCCGGCGCGACGTCATGCCCGCCGGCCGGGTCTCCACCTTCGCCTCCGCGCTGGCCGAACACCTTGTCGAAATCCCAGCCCGCCGGCAGGTTCAGCGGCACGTCCGCGCGCGTCAGATGCGCATCCGTGGGACGGCTCGGCGTTTTATCGATGGCGACGAGGCTGGTCATGCGGCTGATCAGACTATGTTCGAGCGCAAGCGAGAGGACACGCTGATCGGCCGCGACTTGGCTGATATGTCCGAGCGTCACGGCGACTTCGGCATCAGCGATCTTGGCGCGGGCCCAAAGCTTGGATAGGCCCTTGCCTTCGGCGGCGGCAGACAGCGGCAACTTGGCGACCCAGGGCTGGTCGCCGATCATGCCGCTCGATTTCGACCGCGCCGGTGAAGGAGGCCACTTTCGCGGCAATCTGCAAGGTCTCGCCGGCGTAGAGATCCGGCAGAACCCTCGGCGTGATGTCGACGCCGCTTTCGGAGAATTTGACGCTGACATTGGTGACCGCCGGTTTCTCCAGCTTGTCGAAGAGCGAACGCATCCGGGCCTCGACCTGGTCGCCGCTGCCGATCTGGGTGAAGCTGCCACGTCCCAGCTCGGCGGCATGGCTCATCAGATAGGAGTTCGGCGCCGAGCCGATGCCGACCATGAAGATGCGGGAGCGCCCGAGGCCGGAGGCGATGATGTCAAAAATCTGGCTCTCATTACCGATGGCGCCATCGGTCAGAAACACCACCTGACGAAGCGCGTCCGGGCCTGCAATGCCGTCGTCGGTGAGCGCAGCCTGCATGGCGGGCGCCATCTCGGTGCCGCCGTTCGCCTCAAGGTGCGAGACGAAGCTTTTGGCCTGCCCGAGATGTTCCATATCCGCGGGAACAGGCGTCGGAAACAGCAACTGCAACGTGTCATCGAAGCGAATGATATTGAAGCGGTCGCCGGGCCTGAGCTGCTTCAGGGCGTAACTCAGGCTGGCTTTGGCCTGGGCGATCGAGGTGCCGGCCATGGAGCCGGAATTATCGATCACGAAGACGACCTCGCGCGGCTTCGGGTGCTGGGGCTGCTCCAGGACCGGCGGTGTGACGAAGGCGAGCAGATAGTCGGCGCCGTCGAGACGCTCGTGGAAGAGACCGGCGGACGGCGCTTTGCCGGGCTTGGGCTCCCAAGTCAGCTCGAAATCACGGTCCGCGGGGACGGCGCCACTCAGCTTGATGATGCGCGTATCGTCCGAGACCGTCTCGATGGTCACGGTATGAAACTGGCTCTTGACCTCGCCGAGCGGAAAGCCGGCCTGGAGATGAACTGTCAAGGTCACCGGGTTGAGCGGCGGCACCTGGCGCGGATCGAGGACCGGCGGCTCGATGCGATCGCGGTCGGGCACCGGATCGGCGACCTGGCCCCAGCCCTTGCCGCCGAAATCGACGGTCTGCACGAGCGGTTTTGGATTATAGCGCGGCGCAACGACAAGCGGCACGCGCAGCGAAAAACGGTTTCCCGATTGCGGCACGGTCTGCTGATATTCGATCTGCACGACGACGTTTTCGTGCGGACCGATATTGGCCACCGAATTGGTGAAGACGTTCGGGCGCTCCTGCTCCATCAGAGCGGCTTTCTTGCCTTCGGCCTTGGCCTCCTCATAGATGCGCTTGGCTTCCCGGCGCTCCTTGATCTCGCCGACGATGACGCGGTCACCGACCACCATCTTCAGCGCATCGACCGCGGAATTCTCGGGCAGCGGATAGACATAGACGCCCTCGATCCAGCCATCGGTGGGATTGTAGAAATGCTGAGTGACACGCGCCCTCGCCGTGGGGCCGGAGACGGTGATGTCGATATCGGTGCCGAGAAGCGGCGCCGGAACATAGCGGCCTTCCTCAACCGCCTTGAACAGCAGCGTCCCGGACCGGGCATCGCCTGGACGCATAAACAGCTCCGCAGCGCGGACTTCGCTTTGCGCGGCCAGCACAGCAAAGGCAAAGAGGAGAAGCGCGGCAAGGCACAACCAGTCAAGTTTGAGCAATGCAGGCTGATGCCGCTCGAAGCCGAACATTATTTCGCGCGGTGGATGGGAAGACGTCTGGCGGGAAGGCATGGCCGGGTAACCTCTTGGGTAGACGCAGTTCGGGCAAACCCCGTGCTGGCAGCTTTGCGAAAGTGCCGCGCGCGTTCGAGCGTATAGTTCGAGATCCTTCGGCAAGGAGCCGCCACGAACCGCTTGCATCCTTAGTCGCTTTACGGATATGTCCGGTTCATTACGGGTGCAGGGAGGGTGGGTCGGTGTCGCGCCGGGCAGAGCAGTCGCTGACGCCCGATGAGAGCCTGGGCGTTGCGGCGCAGATTATGGAAGAGCTGGCACGCCGGCGCGTGACCCGGCAGCATCTGGCCGCTCTCGCGAAGATCAGCCTGTCCACTTTGGAGAAAGGGCTTTCCGGGCGCCGGCCCTTCACGCTGGCGACGATCGTCCGGCTGGAAGAGGCGCTCACGATCAATCTCCGCCAGCGCAGCGGGGCGTTAGAGCTGGTGCCAAATCATGGCCTTGCGCCGGACGGGCTCGGCTCGTATTCGCGGCCTGGGGTCGCCTGGATGGAAGGCGATTACGTGACGCTGCGCCCATCCTTCAGCGAACCGGAGGCGATCTACGCCTACCTCACGCAGATCCGCTGGGATCAGGTCGCCTCAAATCTCGTCTTCAACGAGTCCGAGCGGATCGATGCCGAATATACGCAGGGAGGCGTCGTCTCGGCGCCGCACCAATCCGGCCATATTTATTTCGTCACCAACAAGCATGGCCAATACCGGCTGATCATCGTCTCGCGCCCCACGATCAGGGGGGAATTGCACGGCATCCTGACGACGCTTCAGGTCGGGCGCGGCGCGCAATTGACGCCGGTCGCAACGCCGATCGTGCTTGTGCCGATCAAGACCGTGCCCTCGCCCGAATTCGGACAGATCAAATCCGGCCGCCGCTGCTATCCCGCCTATCGCGAGTTTTCTGCGGCGGACGGTCGACGAGCCGTTCGCGCTTCTTCTGAGACCGTCATGAGGTCCGCGGCAGGCTTGCGCCGCTTTTCCGACACGGGCGCCCTGCGGGCCCGCGTTTGCTCCGGGTGTTTTGCGGCTCCATTATGGGCCGGCGTTGGCAAGACTGAATCTCGTGTTCGGTTGACAACGCCCGTTATGAGTCACGAACTGCCTCGCCGGATGAAACGATCGGCGACCGTTGCTCACGGCGAGAAAACGCAATTCGGCTTGACCCAGATCAATACCGATTAGCGCATCCAGCCTATCGTCGAATTATAGCCCATCTGGCTTCTTACGGGCTCTGACAGCTATTGGAGGAAGAAATGATCGACAAGGATCGGATCGTCGGATCGGCGAAGGTAGTCAAAGGCAACGTCAAGAAGGCAGTCGGCAAGGCGGTCGGTGATACCAAGCTGGAGGCAGAGGGCAAGGCCGACAAGATCGAGGGCAGGATTCAGAACACGGTCGGCGGCATCAAAGATACGCTTAAAGGGAAATAGGACCGCTCCTGCATGCTTCGTGCCTCCTATCTCGGACCTCAAATGGCACGCTGCAACGCCGCCTAATCCGCCAAGCACCGGGCGTCAATGTCCCCCGCCTCGACGTCCGGTACAGGCCCCCTGTTGGAACACGCTGGCCGGGGTCTTTTTCATCGGCTGGAAAGCGCAGCTTCTGTCTCAATCTGCCGCCAATTCACATGGAACTGTCTGGATGCGACAGACAGGTTTCTCAACCAGCAGCACATCAAGGTTTCTCGGACGCTGCTCTGGCACTTGCGTGAGGCTACCCAACCATGAATCGTAACGTTCTCTACCTCGTCATCGGCGTGTTCGCCGTCGCTGCGGTGGTCTTTGGCTATCAGCTCTACAAAGAGCGGCAGAAGACCGCTGGCATTCAGATCGATGTCGGCAAAGGCAGTATTTCCATCGAAACGAAGTAGTTCGGCATTCCCAAATCGGCGTCCTCGATAGCGCGTCAAGCGGAAAATGCCGATCAAGGGCTTCACGGTCGGAGTGCGAAGAGGCCCAATGTCCGGTCAGGTGCTGCAAAGGAGACATAGATCATGTCCATCGGACTCATACTTATCATCATCCTGGTCATTTTCCTGCTCGGTGGCTTCAGTGGCCGCTTCGGCGGCTATGGCTACGGCTACGGCCACGGTGGCGTCGGTGTCATCGGCGTAATCCTGATCGTTCTCGTTGTGCTGGTTCTCATGGGTCAGCTTTGATCTGACTGGCTGAGTGCCGAACGCTCCGCTTGAACATGCGTGAATTCGCGGCCTCGGTTCGAAAGCCGCGATCAAGGGGAAGACATGAGCCGCCGAGGGCGATGCCAACGAAAGAGGAGGCACTATGAAAGGCTTTGTGCAAGACATCGAGAGCCTCGCTGTCAAGAATAACGAGTTTCGCCAGGTGCTTTACACCGCAAAGCATTGCCAGCTCGTCGTCATGGCGTTGAAGCCCAAAGAAGAGATCGGGGCGGAAGTCCACAAGCTCGACCAGTTCTTTCGGGTAGAGGAAGGAACCGGTGAGGTGGTTCTCGACGGCGTTCGGACTGCGATCCGAGCGGGCTTCGCTGTCGTCGTGCCGGCTGGAGCAAAACACAACATCATCAATACCGGCAGTGTCCCACTGAAGCTTTATACGCTCTATGCGCCGCCAAATCATCGGGACGGAGTCGTCCACCATACCCGCGCCGACGCCGAGGCCGACAACGAACAGTTCGACGGCAAAACGACTGAGTAGAAAGTCGATTGGGAGTCGGGCGCAGCTCTGCTAATGGGACACTTCCAATGTCCCCACCGTAGCCGGCGCGACTGCGATGGGTCTTGGACGCGATCTTGCTTCCGTCGCGAACGTCGGGGCGACTTTGCGCTTTGGCCGGCGAAAATAAGCGCTATCGGGGCGCAGCCGCCATAGAGCCATCATGCACCTGTTAACGTGGCAGCGGAAACCGGCTTAAACTGCAGCGGATCCGGCGAGAGCCTTGATCGCGTGAGTGGCCTGGCGCAGATCGTATCCGGCGGCGGCAGCCTGCGCGATCACCGTCTCGATCGGCGTGCCGAGCGCAACCTTTGCCGCGGCCCAGAGCATCGTGGAGCGGCTTCCGCTGCGGCAATAGACCAGAATACGTCCGTCCGTCGCCTGAAGGATTTCCGCGAATTTGGCCACGTGCTCGGGAGCGAGCATCGGCGCGGCAAAAGGCAGATCGATAAAAGCCAGCCCATGCTTTAATGCCTCAGCCTCGATTTTGCTCGCGGGGGCCTGACCGAACATGGCCTCGCCGTCCGGCCGGTTGTTGACGATGAGCGCAATCCCGCTCGCGGCAATATCCGCGACATCGCCGGGCGCAATCTGTCCGGCCACGGATGTTTTCTCATCAAGCTGTGCCAGTTCTGCCATCGTCTTCTGTTCTCCGGAATCGGTCGGCGGTCGCGGCATATTAGCCGGAATTTCCGCAAAGCCTAGCGTCTTGCTTGCCGCCGATGCGGCGGCAACACATTGATGTCCGCGTGCAAATTTGCAACAAGCTATGGAATAAAGCCGCGCCGTTTTGGCCCGTTCATCTTTGTGACAGCCATCGCGTCACATTCTTGCAAGTGGTCCTTTTGATTCCGGCATTTGCTCTCGAGCGTGCTGCAAGCGGATGCAAATGCCGGAATGGGCCATGGCGCATTCATCGCCCATGAGGCAGGCCGAGGAAAATCATGATCATGGACAGGCGCCGCTTTCTGAAGCTGGGAGGAGCATTCGCAAGCGCTGCGCTGATCTCGCTGCGCGCCCACGCGCAGGAACGTTTCATTACCGAGCAAGGCCCCTGGCGCAAATTCGACATTACGACGAAGATCGCATTCTCCGAACCGAAGGGAAAGGTGCAGGCGTGGGTTCCGGTGCCATCCGTGAACGAGGACGACTGGTCAAAGGCCCTTGGCAGCGGCTGGAAGACCAACGCCAAGGTGGCGAAGCTTGAGCACGACGAAGCATCCGGCGCGGACTTCGTCTATTTCGAATGGCCGGAGGGCGAGCCGACCCGTACAGCGGAGATCAGCAGCCAAGCCTCCACCCGTAACCGCGTGACGCATTTTACGAAGCCCGGCAAGCCGAAGCCGCTCAGTGATGACGAGAAGCGCCGGTACACCCAGCCGACAAGCCTCATGCCGCATGACGCCCAGCTCCGCGAAACGGCGGCCGAGATCACCGGGAATGCGAAAACCGATCTCGGCAAGGCCAAGGCAATCTATGAATGGATCGTCGACACGAAACGTTGCGGGCTCGGCGGTCCGCGCATCGCAACTGGGGTCTCGGGCGAGCGGTCCGCCGGCAAATCCGGACTGCACCTTTCTGAATACGCTCTATGTCGGACTGGCGCGCGTATCGGGTCTGCCAGCGCGGGAGATCTTCGGTGTCCGCGTGGCGCCATCGCAATTCGGCTATCAGAGCCTCGGGGCGCGCCCGGAAGACGTGACGAGCAAGACTCATGGCTGGGCCGAAGTCTGGCTCGAAGATTATGGCTGGGTGCCGGTTGATCCGGGCGACGTCCGCCGGATTGTCAATGACGAGCCGCCCGGCAATCTGCAAGTGACCGATGCCAAGGTCGTCGCGGCGCGCGTCACCCTCTTCGGCGCCTGCGAAGCCAATTGGGTCCCCTATAACATGGCAACTGATCTTGTCCTGCCGCATTCTGACGGCGTTTCCGTACCCTATCTCTTCCGGCCGATCGCCTGGACGGCTGCCGGGCTGAGCCGCGACCGCGATCAGCCGGGCTTCACCTATAAGGTCACCGCCAAAGAGCTGCCGGCCTGATCCCGCTGGCAGGGACAACCGTTACCAAGCGCACGGCCGAGTTTTTGCTCGCGCGGCGGAATAGGCTTGCGGTCGAGGAGATTTCGGGCCAAAAGGTCGGCAATCTTTGGGTATTTCACGGTTGTCCAATGGAACCCTTCACGGAACTGACGGGCGTCGCCGCTCCCCTGCCGATGATCAATGTCGACACGGACATGATCATCCCCAAGCAATTTCTGAAAACGATCAAACGCACCGGGCTTGGCAAGGACCTGTTCTATGAGATGCGCTATGACGCCGAGGGCAAGGAGAATCCCGGCTTCGTGCTCAACCGCCCGGCCTACCGCAACGCCAAGATCCTGATCGCCGGCGCCAATTTCGGCTGCGGGTCAAGCCGCGAACACGCGCCCTGGGCGATCCTCGATTTCGGCATCAAATGCGTCATCGCGCCGAGCTTTGCGGACATTTTTTACAACAACTGCTTCAAGAACGGCATCCTGCCGATCGCCCTGCCCCAGAGCGAGATCGACAAGCTCTTGGACGATGCCTCGCGCGGCTCGAATGCGACCATCACCGTCGATCTCGAAGCACAGGAGATCCGCGGACCGGATGGCGGCGTGATCCGTTTTGATCTCGATCCGTACCGCAAGAAATGTCTCATCGAGGGTCTGGACGATATCGGCCTGACATTGGCGAAGCGGGATAGCATCGCGGCTTACGAAACCCGAGCGCAAGCGTCCCGCCCGTGGGCCTAAGGAGCGTCCGGGGAACCGCGACCAGATGATGCCGTTGTGCCTGCGTTGCCGAGGAGGTATGACATGCATCATCTGACCGATCCGTCCCTGCGTGACTGCATCAACAAATGCTGGTCCTGCCGCGACACCTGCCAGTCGACGCTGGTCAATTACTGCTTAGAAAAGGGCGGCCAGCACATCCTGCCGGATCATGTGCGGCTGATGCTCGATTGCATCCAGATATGCCAGACCAGCGCGGACTTCATGACCCGCAATTCGAAGATGCATCCCTCCGTCTGCAACACCTGCGCCGCAGTCTGCCAAGCCTGCGCGCGGTCCTGCGACGAGTTTGACGATTCAGAGATGAAGACGTGCGCCGAGGTCTGCCGGGCCTGCGCCGAGGCCTGCTGGGATATGGCGCGCCACGCCGGGCTTGAGGCCTGAGACTGGCGAAAAATCCTGTGCATCAACTGCACGGATTGTAGCGCTCTAGCGAAAAATCGCCCTTGCGGCTTGCTCCGCATTCTGTTTCCCATTAGCAACAGATTAACGACGTGATCCCCTGGCGCCACGCGCCGTCTTTAGCTGCCACGAGCGTGCAATGCCGACATTCGATGTACTGCTCCTGCCAGGCGATGGCATCGGGCCGGAGGTTATGGGCGAGGTTGAGCGCCTGATCGCATGGCTGAACCGGACCGGCGCCGTCAGCTTCAATGTGGAGAAGGATCTTGTCGGCGGCTGCGCTTATGACGCGCACGGCCAAGCGATCTCCGAGGCGGCGATGGCCAAGGCCATGAAGGCCGACGCCGTGATGTTCGGTGCGGTCGGCGGACCGAAATGGGATTTTGTGCCATACGAAGTGCGGCCGGAAGCCGGACTCTTGCGCCTGCGCAAGGATATGCAGCTTTTTGCCAATCTGCGCCCGGCGATCTGCTATCCCGCCCTTGCCGACGCATCGAGCCTGAAGCGCGAGCATGTCGAGGGCCTCGATCTGGTGATCGTGCGCGAGCTGACGGGCGGGCTCTATTTCGGCGAGCCGAAGGAAATCGTGACCCTGGAAAACGGCGAGCAGCGCGCCGTCGACACCCAGATCTACACCACGCATGAAATCGAGCGCATCGCGCGCGTCGCTTTTGAGCTCGCCCGCAAGCGCCGCAATAAGGTCGCATCGTCCGAGAAACGCAATGTGATGCGCTCCGGCGTGCTCTGGCATCAGGTGGTCACAAAGGTTCACCGCGACGACTATTCCGATGTCGAGCTGACCCATATTCTTGCGGACAATTGCGCCATGCAGCTCGTGCGCGCGCCAAAACAGTTCGACGTGATCGTGACCGACAATCTGTTCGGCGACATGCTGTCGGATGAAGCCGCGATGCTGACCGGGCTCACTCGGCATGTTGCCGTCCGCCTCGCTCGGCGCGCCGGACGCCTCGGGCAAGCGGCCCGCGCTTTATGAGCCCGTCCATGGCAGCGCGCCGGATATCGCCGGCAGGCAGACCGCCAATCCGATCGCGATGATTGCGAGTTTTGGCATGGCGCTTCGCTACTCCTTCGATATGGGGCGCGAGGCCGAGATGGTTGAAAAGGCGATCGCCAGGGTTCTCGACAAAGGTTTACGCACAAGCGACATCATGCAAGAGGGCATGAAGAGGGTTTCGACCAGGGAGATGGGCGAAGCCATCATCGGTGAGCTTGAGGCGCTCGCTGCGTAAGATGCGGTTTGGGCGAAGTGTCTTTGCGGGACGGACGCAAAGGCGGTTTTCCCCATGTAACCGGCTGCGGACCGGAAGGTGCGGCTGGCTGTAACAAGAGGTAAGCGGGGCGGTGACAGACCATTTCAGTGTCATCGGATTCAGGTCGCGTTCGGCAGAAGAGCTGGCGGCGATGGTCAGCAAGCTGCCTGATACCGGCGCCTATTCGCAGCCATGCGCGCCCGGCTATTATTATCGCTGGCAGTCCGACAGCGGCTCCGAGCTTTGGGTTCATCTCGCAAAAGACCCGAACGTCGGTAACGAGAAACTGTCCATCGTCGGCGTCACGCCGTTCTTCCACGGCAGGGGGCGCGTCTCCGTGCGGGTGATGAAAAAGCGCCAGCGGCCAAGCGACAATGCGTTCGAGGGCGCGGTCTTCGTGGAAATCGAGCCAGGCCCCCGCCCGCATCAATGCGCGACCGTCGCCCTGCTCGACATTGTCGATTATGCGATCTGGGCCAACCGGGTGACGCCGTTTCTGGCGCAAGCTCAGATTGCGGCCTTCCCGCATGAGGTTTCCGTCTTTGCAAGCGAAGAAGAGTTTGCGGCAGCGCAGGCCAATGAACAGGTGAAGTTCGCGCCGGAATCCTTCTTCGCCAGCGGCCTCTTTTCGGCCTCGGGCGAAGCCGGCGGCCACACCGTCTTTCATGATCCCAGCGCAGCCGAATTCGATGCGCCCGCCCGCGCCTTTCTCACCGGCCGCATTCTCTCGGCCGAGCGGCGCACCAACAGCGTCACCGGACAGACTTTCCTCACCGCGCTCGTAAAGACCGTCGGCGGCACGATCGACGTCGTTGCCGACGAAAACCTGGCTCATGAGGATCTCGCGCCCGGCTCGATCGTCCAGGGCGAATTCTGGCTCTGCGCGCATTTGATCGAAGGGAACGGCCACGCCTGAACCAGGCAATGGTCGGAGGGATAATGGCCGGCGCGACGGTCCATCTCTGCGGGGCCGTCAGCGGGGAAATGCGCTCTCCGGTCGCGGGTGCCGCCTTGCCCGTCGCACGGAGGCCTCGGCCTGCCCATCGGGCAGGTGCTCGTGGCTTATGCCCCAGGCGGTCTTGAGGCGATGACCATTCTCGCCTTCGTGCTCGGCGTCGACCCGGTTCATGTCGGCGCGCATCAGCTCGTGCGATTTTTGCGGCTGAGCCTCTTGTCGCCCTTGATCGCCAGGTCTTATCTCAAGCGAAGCAAACTCTGACGCTACGAGCACGTCTGGCCACGGATGGACAAGGACGCCGGGCAGGGTTAAAACCCGCGTTCACATAAACAGGAAAGCTGAGATGAGCTATAATGTCGCCGTCGTCGGCGCCACAGGCAATGTGGGCCGCGAAATGCTGAACATCCTCGATGAACGCGAATTTCCGGTGAAGGAGGTGTTTGCCATCGCCTCGCGCCGGTCCACCGGCGTTGAGGTCTCGTTCGGCGACAAAACGCTCAAATGCCGCGACCTGGAACAGTTCGACTTCTCCAAATGCGATTTCGCGCTGATGTCGGCCGGAGGCGAGGTCTCCAAGCAGTGGTCGCCGCGGATTGCCGCCCAGGGCTGTCTCGTTATCGATAATTCCTCGGCCTGGCGCTACGACATCGACGTGCCGCTGATCGTGCCGGAGGTCAACGCCGATGCCGTGGCCGGCTTCAAGAAGAAGAACATCATTGCCAATCCGAACTGCTCGACCGCTCAGCTCGTCATCGCCTTGAAGCCGCTTCACGATGCGGCGACGATCAAGCGCGTGGTCGTGGCGACCTATCAGTCCGTGTCCGGCGCCGGCAAGGAGGCGATGGATGAGCTTTGGAACCAGACCAAGGGCATCTTCGTCACCGACGATCCGACGCCGGAGGTCTTCACCAAGCAGATCGCCTTCAACGTCATCCCGCATATCGACCGCTTCATGGAGGACGGCTCGACCCGCGAGGAATGGAAGATGGTCGCCGAGACCAAAAAGATCCTCGACCCGAAGATCAAGCTCACCGCGACCTGCGTCCGCGTGCCGGTCTTCGTCGGCCATTCCGAGGCAGTGAATATCGAGTTCGAGAAGCCGATCACCGTCGAGGAAGCGCGCGACATTCTCCGCGAGGCGCCGGGGATTCTCGTCGTCGACAAGCACGAGGATGGCGGCTATGTCACGCCGGTCGAATGCGTCGGCGATTATGCGACGTTCGTATCGCGCATCCGCGAGGACCCGACGGTCGAGAACGGCCTCAACATCTGGGTCGTCTCCGACAATCTGCGCAAGGGCGCCGCGCTCAATAGCGTGCAGATCGCCGAGACGGTCATCAACCGGCAGCTTCTGAAAGCGCGCGAAGCCGCCTGATCGCATGATTGCCTAAGAGGCGGCGGGGTGCCTCCCGCCGTAGCTTGGCTTCTTCTGACAGCGTCTTCGATTTCGGCGGGGGCGCTTGCTGCCTTGCTCGGCGGCTGCGCCGCGGGCCGGCGCAAGCTGCCTATACTCAGCGCGGGGCGCACGTTTCTTGCTGGGGACATTTTTTTCAACGCGCGGCGCTTTGGCCTATTGGACTCTGTGAGCGGCGCGCGTTTCCCAAGAGTGGAAGCCGGACGCCGCGCCTATGCCGCATCAAGCATCAGCCCCGATGCTTCCCGCAAGATGGCGTAGCCTTGGCGCGAAATCTCGTAGCGATGCACCGGTTTCAGGCTTTCGGTCTCGACATAGAAGCATCCATACCATGGTCCCATGAGCCGCACCTCGAAGGGGAGCGCCTCATAGTTTCCCGCCGGGAAGACGAGTGTCAGCGGCTCAAGGCCGTGCGTTTTGGTGGCTTCGTAGTGCTTGATCATGGCCTCTTATGCATCAAGAACAAAACAAGAACAAGCTTTTTTCCTCCAGAACCGTTACCATCTGAAGTTGTAAAGCTTATGAACGGGTCGGTTTTGTGGCGTTCAGTTTCGATCTGGTATGCTGCGGGGCTTGCTTTTCGTAAATAGTGTTTCATCATCAACGCTTTACCCTCGGATACCATGAAACAGTCCTGCAGCTGACGGAGAGATTCGTGCTCGGATGCGAGCACGTTTTACATCTATTAACGTTCATCGCGGCCCCCGGTTCCCGCTGAAGTTGTGGCGATTTTGTGTCGATGATTCGCTCAGGCTGGCTCAAGCGCGCAGCTGCGGATTTGACGAGTTGCGCTTGCAAAGGACGCCTGATAGCTTCGGAAATCCGATGAGATGACGCGGCCGCAGCGAGATAAAGCCGCGCCCGACAGCGCCCCGTGTCCGACGCGGCGATTGACCTGGCACCAACGGCCACACTGATGAGCGCCGAAACGAAACCCTATCTCGTTCTTGCCCGCAAATACCGCCCGCAGACCTTCGAGGATCTGATCGGGCAGGATGCGATGGTGCGCACGCTCAAGAACGCCTTCCATAGCGGCCGGATCGCGCAGGCATATATGCTGACCGGCGTGCGCGGCGTCGGCAAGACCACGACGGCGCGAATCATCGCCCGCGCCCTCAACTATTCCAAGCCCGGCGAGGATCTCGAGCCGACCATCGACATGCCCGATTTCGGCGAGCACTGCCAGGCGATCATCGAGAGCCGGCATGTCGACGTCGTCGAGATGGACGCCGCCTCGCATACCGGCATCGATGACATTCGCGAGATCATCGAAG
Source organism: uncultured Alphaproteobacteria bacterium (assembly GCA_963773735.1). GTDB lineage: Bacteria > Pseudomonadota > Alphaproteobacteria > Rhizobiales > Rhodomicrobiaceae > CAVZCK01. The sequence goes on from CAVZCK010000018.1 coordinate 162,265, forward strand.
CGGTGCGCTACAAGCCGGCCTATGCCCGCTACAAGGTGTTCATCATCGACGAAGTGCATATGCTCTCCAAGGCCGCCTTCAACGGCCTGCTCAAGACGCTGGAAGAGCCGCCGCCGCATGTGAAATTCATCTTCGCGACCACCGAGATCCGCAAAGTGCCGGTGACGGTGCTGTCGCGCTGCCAGCGCTTCGATCTGCGCCGGGTCGACGCCAAATTGCTCGCCGAACATTTCGCCAGGCTGGTCAAAGCGGAAGGCCACAAGGCGGAACCCGAAGCGCTGTCGCTGATCGCGCGGGCGGCGGAAGGCTCGGTGCGCGACGGGCTGTCGATCCTCGACCAGGCGCTCGCCCATGGCGGCGGCAAGGTCAAGGCGGCGGACGTGCTGGCCATGCTCGGCCTGGCCGATCGGGGCCGCATCTACGATCTGCTCGATGCGGTGTTCGGCGGCGATCCGAAAGCGGTGCTGGAGGCGCTCGAGTTGCTGCATAATGACGGCGCCGATCCGGTGCAGATCGTCAGCGATCTCGCCGAAGGCGTTCACGCCGCGACGCGGATCAAGGCGGCCGGCGAGGATGCAGCCTCGGCCTTAAGCGCCACCGAGCGGGCGCGCGCCAAGGCCATTGCCGACCGCCTCGGCATGGCGGCCCTCGCCAGGGCCTGGCAGATGCTGCTCAAAGGCCTCGACGAGGTGGCCCGCGCGCCGCATGGCATGACGGCGGCGGAGATGCTCCTGATCCGAATGTGCTACGCCGCCGACCTGCCCTCGCCCGAAGACGTGATTCGGCGCTTGACAGGAAAATCGGGCATTCAAACGAAAGGGGAACCTTCAAATAACGAATTGGGATTCGCGGCCCATGTTCCCGATTCGTCTGTACCAGCCGGCTCCGCGCCGCGATCCCGGCGCGCCGTCGGCGACGACGGCGATGCCCGCCACGAGGCGCAGTTCCAGGAAGAAGCGGCCGCCGCGGCCGCGCCTCCCCGCCTGCAAAGCTTTGCCGATATCGTCGCCCTGGCCGCCGAAAAGCGCGACATCGTCCTGAAGATCGCCCTCGAGGACACTGCGGAACTCGTCCGCTTCAAGCCTGGCCAGATCGAGCTGCATCTCCTCGCCGATGCGCCGAAGGATCTCGCCAATGAGCTGGGCCGCAAGCTGAAGGCCTGGACCGGCGAGCGCTGGATGATCTCCGTGACCGAGGAGCGGGGCGAAACGCCGCTCGGGCAGGTGCGCCGCCAGCGCGAGGCGAAGCTGCTCGAAGAGGCGAGGCGCCATCCCGCCGTGCAGTCCGTCATGCGCCATTTTCCGGAGGCGGAGATCGTCGCCGTCCGTGAGCTGGGCGCCGGGGACAAGCCGGCGAAAAAAGATTGACGAACGCGCCCGCGGGCCCATGTTGAGGCTCAACTGTGATCCGACATCGAAATGGCGTCAAAATCGAAAGGACAGCCATGAAAAATCTCATGGACATCATGAAGCAGGCCAAGCAGCTCCAGGACAAAATGGCGGAGATGCAATCGACCGTCGAAGGGATCTCCGAGACCGGAACGGCCGGCGCCGGGCTCGTCAGCGTCACGCTGAACGGCAAGGGCGTGATGAGCGCAATCAAGATCGACCCGAGCCTCATCAAGGACAGCGAGCGCGAGATCCTCGAGGATCTGATCGTCGCCGCCCATGCCGACGCTAAGAAGAAGATCGAGGACGCGCTGCAATCGAAGATGCAGGAGCTGACCGGCGGGCTGCAATTGCCGCCGGGACTGAAGCTGTTCTGACAGGACGATGCCGCAATGCCGGCCGCCCATCGCCATCCCGCGCTCCGCCGTTCGTTCGGCTGGTGCGGCCTGATCTGACTGTGTTCAAATCGGTTTCGCCCATCTCGCCCATGCCCCGCAAAGCTGCCGGCCCTGAAATCGAAAATCTGATCGCGCTGCTCGCCAAGCTCCCTGGCTTGGGTCCGCGCTCGGCGAGGCGCGCCGCGCTGCATCTGATCAAGAAGCGCGAGCAGCTCATGCAGCCGCTTGCCCGAGCTCTCGCCGAAGCCTCGGAGAAAATCATCGTCTGCCCGGAATGCGGCAATCTCGACACCGTCTCGCCCTGCACGATCTGTCAGGACCCGCAGCGTGATGCGAGCCTCATCTGTGTTGTCGAGGAGGTCGGCGACCTCTGGGCTTTGGAACGCGCCGGCGTCATCAAGGCGTGCTATCACGTGCTGGGAGGCACACTCTCGCCGCTGGACGGCGTCGGGCCCGAGGATTTGACGATCGGCAAGCTCATCGAGCGGGCGCGCCGGCCTGGCGTCAGCGAAATTCTGCTGGCGCTCAATGCCACGGTGGAGGGACAGACGACCGCACATTACATCTCCGCCGAGCTGGAAAGCGCCGGGCTGACGATATCGCGTCTCGCCCATGGGGTGCCGGTCGGCGGCGAGCTTGACTATCTCGACGAGGGCACGCTGGCAGCCGCCGTCAAATCCCGCCGTCCGGTGTGACGCCCCGGCATGTCGGGCGGCATCGGTCCCGCTTCAATCCACGCGAGTTTGCTGTTACAAACGGGTCGGTCTTCCGGAGATAAGAATGGTTGCGCGCATCTATCAGCCTGCCAAGACGGCGATGCAGTCTGGCAATGCCAAGACGCAGCATTGGGTGCTCGAATATGAGCCGGATCAGCCCCGCGAGGCCGAGCCATTGATGGGCTGGACCTCTTCGGGCGACATGAAGCAGCAGATCACGCTGCGCTTCGAGACCAGGGAAGACGCAATCGCTTACGCCAATCGCAATGGCATTCCCTACCGGATCTTCGAGGTCCATCCGCGTCCGCTTGCCAAGAAGGCCTATGCGGACAATTTCAAATATGGCCGCATCGGCAGCTGGACGCATTGACCGGCTTCAAAACGGTCCCGTTCCGGACTAAGCTGCGCCCGGCCGGCCATTTTGCCCCGTACCGATGGGCACTGTCATGGCCAATCCGTGGTCCCGTAGCTCAACAGGATAGAGCACCAGCCTTCTAAGCTGGGGGTTGCAGGTTCGAGCCCTGCCGGGATCGCCACAAGTCACTGAATTCCATCGAGCATTCTGTCTGCCCGCCGCGGAGCGTCGGCTTTTCACCGCCGCCGGGTTATTTCACGCCGCAATATGAGCCATTATCGGCAAACTCTTCCCCAGAATGCGGTATATTCTCGGCCAGATCGGTCGATCTGCTGCAAGTAAACCGGTGGGTTTCCGTCGGTATTGAGCAGACAATAGACATTGCCGTACATGCGAATGCCGCACTGCCTTACGGCGAATGTTTTTCCTTGATCAACAATCCTCGTCCAGACGCCGCCATGCGCGACGACTGCGAGAACCGTCGGCGTCGTCACTCGCCGGCATTCATCAGCGTTTGCCGTAACTGAAGCCAATAATAATGACGCGAAAGCCACTGCGGCGATCTTCATCCGTTCCCCCAACTGTAACGAAATCACCAGCTATTCCAACTGTTACTGTAATTCCCATGAGCGCGGCATCCAAATAAGGGAAGTTACGGATGAATTGAAGTCCACTTGTCCTTGGGCGGGCGTTCCGATTTGCCGGGACGGCCGTTGCCAACGCGGTATTTGCTTCTGCAACAACCGAATAGCGCCTTGCCTCGGCGGAACGCGCAAATGCGGTTCGTTCAGAGCTTGCAAGTAAATCCGTTCCATCGTGGCACAACTATTTCCACGCCCGCGGGCTCAACTTCCGGCTCAGGGCGCTTGGGCACAATTCCCGCCTAGCGTAAAACTGTGATAGGGTCAGCTAAACGCTGCCTAAGTCTAGTGCTGAGTGGATTCAGCAATGTCGCATGCGCTCAATATTTTCCAGGGGCGTTTCGGACGCGTTGCCCTGCTGGACATGGACCGTTCGCTGGTGACGCATGCGCACCGGGCCTGCCACGTGTTGCTAAAATTCGGCGGCGCCGACACCGCCTTCCAGGTCCGCAACGAGATTTGCCCGCTGATGGACGACACCGCCGTGCTCGTCAATGCTTGGGAGCCACATGCCTACACGCACGCCCCCAACGCGCCGCAAACCATTATTCTGGCGCTCTATATCGATCCGCTCTGGCTTGCCAACATCGACCGTCAGCTGATCTGCTCCGGCCATTCGCAATTCTTTCCGCGCCAATGCGTGGGCCTCAACCCGCTCGTCCTCGAACGGGCGCTCGATCTAGGCGGGCAGATGCTGCTCGGGGAGCCGCTGTCCACCCGCGAGGCGGAAGAGATCGTATTCGATCTGATGATCAGCATCATCGACAGCTTCTCCAACCGCATCGTGCTGCGAGGCGATCGGGATCGGATGGGCATCGCCGATCACCGGATCCGGCGGGCGATCGATATCATGCGCCGTGAGCTCGGCGAGCCGCTCGACATCGCCAAGCTTTCGCGCGTTGCCTGCCTGTCGCGGCCGCATTTCTTCCATCAGTTCAAGCAGGTGACGGGGCTGACGCCAAACTTGTTACTGAATACGCTGCGCATGGAGCACGCCGCCACTATGCTGGTCTCTCCCGAGAAGACGCTGATCGACGTGGCACAGGATGTCGGCTTCGAAGCGCATCCGAACTTCACGCGCTTTTTCCGGCAGCATCAGGGTGTCGCGCCCTCCGAATATCGCCGCGTCACCCAACTCTTCGGATAGCCGTCCCCCGCTTCGCTTAAAAAATCAGACTGAGTGATAAATCAGAAGATCGTGCGATAAGCGCACTTTTGCTTCTCCGTTTACGCTGCCAAGCTTGGTCGCAAGCGCCAGAAGAGCGCAGGCAAGAGGAGCGCGTATTGCAGGAGCGGGCAAGCTGTGTAGGCGTCGGGGCTACTTCTCTGGGCTGGCCCTGCGAACGTGTCGAAGACGCGGCACTCTTGCGCGGCGAAGGACGCTTTATTGACGATATCGGCGTGCCGCCCGGCACGCTTCATGCCGCGTTCGTCCGCGCGCCGACTGCACATGCCCGCATCCGCTCGATCGACATCAGCAACGCTCTGGCGCTTCCCGGCGTTCATGCGGTCATCACCGGCACGGACATCGCTAAGCTGGCCAAGCCTTTCACGGTCGGCGTCAAAGCGCCCATGCAGCACTGGGCTCTCGCGGTCGACCGGGTCCGCTATGTCGGCGAGCCAGTGGCGATCGTCTGCGCCGACACGCCTTACCTTGCCGAAGACGGGGCGGCGCTGATCGAGGCGGACTATGAGAGCCTGCCCGTCGTCGTCGATCCCGAACGGGCGGCGCTCGCCGATGCGCCTTTGCTGCACACTGACGTCGGCTCGAATGTCGTCAGCGACCGCCGTTTCCGCTATGGCGATCCGGAGGCGGCTTTCGCCGCTGCCGACCGCATCATCGAGATCACGGTACGCTATCCGCGCAATTCGGTGACGCCGATCGAATGCTTTGGCGTTCTCGCCAGCTATGCGCCAGCCGAGGACGCTTATGACATCACCACGCACTTTCAGGGACCATATGCGCTGCACCCGGTGATGGCACTGGCGCTCGGCGTGCCCGGCCACAAGCTGCGCATCAAGACTCCCCCCGACAGCGGCGGCAGCTTCGGCACGAAGCAGGCGGTTTTCCCCTATGTCGTCGCACTGGCCGTTGCTGCACGCATTGCCGGACGCCCGGTGAAATGGATCGAGGACCGGCTGGAGCATCTCGCCGCGGCGACCTCCGCCACAAACCGTGTGACGCGTCTCAAGGCCGCCATCATGGCCGACGGCGCCGTGACCGCGCTCGACTATGATCAGCTTGAGGATTGCGGCGCTTATCTGCGCGCGCCCGAGCCCGCCACGATCTACCGCATGCACGGCAATCTGACCGGCGCCTACCGCATTCCGAATCTGGCCGTGCGTAACCGCATCGTGCTGACCAACAAGACACCGACCGGGCTCGTGCGGGGTTTTGGTGGCCCGCAGGTCTATTTCGCGCTGGAGCGCCTGACCCAAAAGATCGCCCGCGAGCTGGGCCTTGCCCATCTCGATGTGATCCGCCGCAATCTTGTTCCATCAGACGCCTTTCCGTACCGAACGGCCTCGGGCGGCGTGCTCGAACTCGGGCAATTACGCAGCGGCGATCAATCTTGCCGAACATCAAGGCGTGCTGGCAGAGCTGAATGCGCGGAAGGACCGGGCGCGCGGCGACGGGCGTCTTTACGGTATCGGCTTTGCCGCCATCGTCGAGCCTTCGATCTCCAATATGGGCTATATCACTACGGTCCTGACGCCCGAGGAGCGGGAGAAGGCCGGGCCGAAGGGCGGCGCGGTGACGACGGCCACGGTCGGCGTCGATCCGCTGGGCGGCGTCAGCGTGCATGTCTCGTCCTGCCCGCAGGGTCAGGGGCATAAGACCGTGCTCGCCCAAACTGTCGCCGATGAGCTGGGCCTTGAGCTCGGCGATATCAGCGTCGTGACCGAGCTGGATACCGCCCGGGACGCCTGGTCGATCGCCAGCGGCAACTATTCGAGCCGCTTTGCCGGAGCCGTCGCCGGCACCGCGCATCTCGCCGCCCGGCGTCTGCGCGAGAGGCTTGCCGCGATGGTCGCGCCCCAGCTCGGCTGCGAACCGGGCGCGGTGCGCTTTGCCGGCGGGCGCGTCTTCAGCGAGGCCGCACCCGACAACACCCTGCCCTTTCGCCGGATCGCCGCCACATCGCATTGGGCGCAGGGAACGCTGCCCCAGGGTATCGCGCCGGTCATCCGCGAAACAGCTTTCTGGTCGCCGCCCGGCCTTGCCGCGCCGAATGCGCTCGATGAAATCAACTCCTCGGCTGCGCACGGCTTCGTCTTCGATCTCTGCGGCGTCGAAGTAGACAAGGAAACCGGCCGTGTCCGGATCGACAAATATGTCTCCGTGCACGATGCCGGGCGGCTGCTCAATCCGCCGCTCGCCGACGGACAGGTTCGCGGTGGTTTCTGCAATGCTCTGGGTGCGGCGCTTTACGAGCGCTTCGTTTATGGCCCGGACGGCGGCTTCCTCTCTGGGACTTTTGCCGACTATACCGTGCCGACCGCCGCCGAAACCCCGGACATCGAAATCTACCATCTGGAGACGCCCTCTCCCGTGACCCCGCTCGGGGCGAAAGGGATCGGCGAGGGCAATTGCATGTCGACGCCGGTCTGCATCGCCAATGCCGTCGCCGATGCTTTGGGCGTCGAAAACATCGAGCTGCCGCTGACCCCCGCCCGCGTTATGGCGCTGATCGCTCCCGAAGAACCGCCGCCGCCGGAAGGCGCGGTGCCAGAGGGTGCATTGCCGCTTTCGCGCGGGGATTTCGCCATCACCGGCGAAGGCAGCGCCGCCGTCGCCGCCTCCCCGGAAGCGATTTGGGCGGTGATGCTCGACCCGGAGCAGCTGAAAACCATCATTCCCGGCTGCAAGCATCTCGAACGCACCGGCGAAAACGCGTATCGCGGCGATGTCGAAATGGGCGTCGGCATCGTCAAAGGGCGGTTCACCGCCCATGTCCGCCTCTTCGACCTGAACGAACCGTACAGCCTGCGGCTTGAAGGCGGCGCTCAGGGCTCGCTCGGCAGATCGTGCGGCGAAGCGGCCATCAGGCTCGTGCCAGACGGTGAGACGACGCGCGTCGATTACCGCTACGGCGTCGATCTGACCGGCAAGGTCGCGGCGGTGGGCGGCCGCATGATCGAGGGCGCGGCACGTATGATCATCGGCGAGACCTTCAAGCGCCTTGCGCGGCGTGCGGAGCCGGGCGGCGGCGAAGATCGCGGCTCGATGTTTGCCGCGATCATCACCTGGCTGCGTTCGCTTCTGGGAGGCCGGACATGAAGCCCGCTCCCTTCGACTATCTCCGCGCCGAAAGTCGCGCCGAGGCCATCGCCGGTCTTGCCGAACGCGGTGAGGCGGCGCGCATTCTCGCCGGCGGTCAATCGCTCATCGCCATGCTGAACATGCGCGTCGTTTCGCCGGAGCTGCTAATCGACATCAGCCGGACGCGGGATCTGGCGGGCATCCGGCGGCACGGCGACGACATCGAAATCGGGGCGGCGGTGACGCAATCTCAGCTTGAGCGCTGGCCCGATCTGGCGGCAAGCCTGCCGCTTATCGCCAAAGCCCTGCCGCATCTCGGCCACTTCCAGACCCGCAATAAGGGTACGGTCTGCGGTTCGATCGCCCACGCCGATCCTTCGAGCGAGCTGCCGCTCTGCCTGGCCGTGCTCGACGGCGAAGTCGTGCTGGAGAGGAAGCGCGGCGCACGGATCGTGCGTGGACGCGATTTCTTCACCGGCCTTTTGCAAACCGCGCGGCGTGCCGACGAGATCATATCGGCGGTCAGGTTCCCGGTCGCGCAGCCGGGCCAGGCTTTCGGCTTTCGCGAAATGGCCGGTCGGCACGGCGATTTCGCGATCATCGCCGTCGCCGTGCGCATCACGCCGACGATCATCACGATCGGCGTCGGCGGCAGCGCCGAGCGGCCCGAGACGCGTGACTGGCCGATGATCGGGGGCTCAGCGCTTGACGATGCACTCAACGCCCTTGCCTGGGAGCTGCCGATGCAGGACGACGCCCAGGCCGACGCCCGCTATCGCCGCATTCTCGTCCGCAGGCTCGGCAAGGCGGCGATCGAGGAGGCGCGCTCATGCCTCTCCTGAAACATGGACAGCGCCATACTGTCGTCATCAGGCTCAACGGCAAGACGCGCAGCGGCCATGCCGAGCCGCGTACGCTGCTCACCGACTTCCTCCGCCATGAGCTGGGCGCCACCGGCACCCATGTCGGCTGCGAACATGGCGTCTGCGGCGCCTGCACGGTGCGGCTCGACGGCGAGGCGGTGCGGGCCTGTCTGACGCTCGCGGTGCAGGCGGACGGCAGGTGCGTCGATACGGTCGAAGGACTCGCCGGACGAAGCGACGGCCTGTCGCCATTGCAGGAGGCATTCCGACGCCACCACGCCCTGCAATGCGGCTTCTGCACCGCCGGCATATTGATGTCGCTGGATCATTTTCTCACCGAAAAGCCGCACCCCAGCGAGGCGGAGGTCCGGGAGATGCTCTCCGGACATCTCTGCCGCTGCACCGGCTACACAGGCATCGTGCGTGCCGCGCTGGACATGGCGCGGGGTCCATCAGCTTCAAGGGAGGCGCACTGAATCATGTTCGACGTCGGAGCCACATTAATCGCCGCCGCAGCCAGGGACCCCCGCCGATTGTCGCTTGTCGATGGCGATCTGCGCATGAATTACAGCACATTGCTCGACCGGGCGCTCCGGGTTGCGAACGGGCTCGGCAAGATCGGGGTCAATCACGGCGATCATCTGCTCATCATTCTGCAGAACCGCGCCGAAATGGCGATCCTGCATTGGGCAACCCAGCTTGCCGGGATCATCGCGACACCCGTGAACTGGCGCGCGAAACCCGAGGAGGTCGAGTTCTTCCTTCAGAACTCCGAAAGCCGCGCGGTCGTGTTCGAGGACATCTCGGCGGCGGCCGTTGCCGGGGCACGGGCTGCCCGGAGCCTGCCCCGCATCGCCGTCGGCGGCGCACCGGGCGGCACGCACGACTTTGCGGCGCTGATGAGCGCCCCCGCCGGTCGGCCGCTCTCAAAGGCGACGGCCGAGGACTGGTCGCTGATGTTCTATACCTCTGGCACGACCGGCCAGGGCAAGGGCGTGCCGCGCCGCCACTGCGCCGAACGCTCCGCCGGGATCGCCCATGTGGCGCAAAACGCCTATCTTTATGGCGAAGTGACGCTCGGCGTCATGCCGCTCTACCATACCATGGGCGTGCGCTCGCTGCTTGCCATGGCGATGGTCAATGGCGTATTCGTCTGCCTGCCGCGCTTCGACCCGGTCCAGGCGCTTGACCTGATCGAACGCGAGCGCGTGACCAACCTTTATCTCGTGCCGACGCTTTATCACGACCTCCTCGCACACCCACAATTCACCTGGGCGGACACCTCATCGGTGCGAAAGATCGGCTTTGCGGGAGCGGCGATGACGGACGGGCTGGTTTTCAAGCTCCGGGCGGCGTTCGAGCCGGAACTCTTCGTCAATCATTACGGCTCGTCGGAGATTTACACCTTTACGGTTGATCAGCGTGCGGCAAGAAAGCCCGGCAGCGCCGGCAAGGCCGGCATCAACACCCAGATTCGGGTCGTCCGCATCGGCGCACGCAACCCAGATGCCGTGCTTGGACCTGGCCAGGAAGGTGAGATCATCGCGACGCTTGCCGGTGATGAAGCCTTCGAGGGCTATTGGCGGCGCCCGGACGCCGATGCGAGGTCGCTGATCGATGGCTGGTATTTCACCGGAGATGTCGGCCATCTGGATGAAGAGGGCGATCTGTTCGTCACAGGCCGCGTCGACGATATGATGATTACGGGCGGAGAAAATGTGTTGCCCGCCGAGATCGAGTCGGTGCTCTCGCTTCATCCAGCCGTCGCTGAAGTCGCCGTCGTCGGATTGCCGGACGATCGCTGGGGGCAGCGCGTGACGGCCTTCATCAAGCGCTGCGGGCCCGCGACCGAAGAAGAACTCGACGCGCATTGCCGCGCCTCGGGGCTCGCCAATTTCAAACGCCCGAAGGACTATCAGTTCGTCGAAGCGGTGCCGAAGTCGCCGGTCGGCAAAATCCTGCGCCGGCTTCTCGTGAGCGGCCATTTCGAGCCTGAGAGGCAGGTGCCGCAATCAAATCCGATGGAGACAACCCAGTGACCATCACCCCCGTCAGGCCGGTCCCGAACTTTCTCGAAGACCTCGACGGCTTCCGCATCGAAGTCGACGAGGCGCGCGAATGCGCAGACATCATCCTTGACCGGCCTCCGTTCAACGTCATCACCATGCCGCAGCGCGACCAGCTTCGCGCAGCCTTCGAGGCGCTTGACCTGGACGGCCGTGTGCGGGTCATCGTTTTGCGGTCGGTAGGCGAGCATTTCTCCTCGGGCGGCAACATCAAGGGTTTTCTGGAGGCGTCACCTGAAACGCTGGCGAAGCTCGCCTGGAACATTGCCGCGCCGCAGCGCTGCGAGAAGCCGGTGATCGCCGCCAATCGGGGCTATTGCTTCGGGGTCGGATTTGAAATTTCGCTCGCCTGCGATTTCCGCATCGCCTCGGAGACCTGCCTTTACGCGCTCCCCGAACAGAAGCTCGGGCAGATCCCTGGGTCGGGCGGGTCGGCCCGGCTGCAAAAGATGGTCGGCATCACGCGCACCAAGGACATCGTCATGCGCTCGAAGCGCATTCCGGGCCGCCAGGCCTATGAATGGGGCGTCGCGACCGAATGCGTTGCCGACGATCAGCTCGAAAGCGCGACCGCCGCCCTTGTCGATGAGCTGCGCGGCTTCTCTCCGCTCGCCCAGCGCACGGCCAAGACGCTGCTTAACGACACCGAAGATTCATGCCTGTCGATCGCGATCGAGATCGAAGGGCATTGCTACAGCCGCCTGCGTATGTCGGAAGACTTCAAGGAGGGCGTGGAGGCATTCCATGCAAAACGCCCGGCGCAGTTCAAAGGCCGCTGACGAAAAGAATAGCGATAGATGGAGGAGAGGATGAAAATCATGAGACTTTGGAAGACACTCACGCTCGGCGGCGCCGCGCTCGCGATGAGCGCCGCCGCTGCGCAAGCTGCGGAGCCAATCAAGATCGGCGTTCTGACGCCGCTTACGGGCACTTATGCCGGGATCGGCCAGCAGGTCAAATGGGGGCTGGAGCAGGCGACGAAGGAAGTCAACGATGCGGGCGGCATCCTCGGCCGTCAGATCGATCTGATCTTCGAGGACAGCGAGGCTAATCCCGCCGTCGCCACCCAGAAGGCCGAGAAGCTGTTCCAGGTCGAGAAGGTGGATTTCCTGACCGGCACGGTGAACTCCGGCGCGACACTCGCCGTCGGCCAGGTCGCTGAGCGCAACAGCAGGTTGATGGCGACGACCGTCTCCTTTGCCGACTCGATCACCGCCGACAAATGCTCGCCGGACGTGTTCCGCGTGAATGCCGCCGCGGGCATGCAGGCCAATGCGCTGGCCGCCTGGCTCGCAACCGCCAAACCCAACGCAAAGATATTCTATCTCGGCCCGGATTATGAGATGGGCCGCTCAACGGTCGCCGCATTCAAGAGCCGCGCCGAGGGCATCGGCGCCAAAAGCGTCGGCGAGGTCTACGCTCCGCTTGGCGCCAAGGACTACTCGGAATATTTCGGCCAAATCCGCGCGGCGCAGCCGGAGGTGCTTTACACGTCCGTCGCCGGCAACGATACCGTGCGCTTGCTCACGCAGATGGACGAATATGGGCTGATCGGCAAAATGCAGATCCTGGGCGCGTCTGGCACGATCACCAGCCAGAATATCGGGGCGATCGGCAAGGCGGCGGAAGGCTTCGTCACCGGCGTGGGCTATTCGACGCTGATCGACACGCCGGAAAACAAGAGTTTCGTGGAGAAATTCAAGGCCGCCAACAAAATCGACCCCGACCTTTACGGCACGGACAGCTATGGCCTGATCTATTTCTATAAGGCCGCCGCCGAGAAGGCGAAATCGACCGACACGGACAAGCTGCGCGAGGCCATGAGCGGGATCGAGTGGATGACGCCGCAGGGTAAGAAGACCATGCGCGCGGGCGATCATCAGGCGATGATGAATATGTATGCGGTTCAGGTGAAGAACGGCGCTTTTCAGATTCAGTCGACCATTCCCGCCGACAAGGCCATTGGCAAGGACGAATGCACGCGCTTTTGAGGAAGCGCTGCTGCGGGCGCCGCATAGACCCAGCCGGCGGCGCCCGCAGCCCTTGACCGAAGGCCCGACGCATGGATTACCTCCAGTTCGTTCTCGCTCCGCAAATGCTGAACGGCCTCTCCTTCGGGGTGGCCGTGATCCTGATGGCGCTCGGGCTGACGATCATTTTCGGCCTGCTCGACGTCATCAACATGTCGCATGGCGAATTCTACGCTGTCGGAGCGTATACGGGCTTCGTGCTACTCGGGAGCGGGACTGGATTTCTGGATCGTGGTCGCGCTGGTGCCGATCCTCATGCTGCCGCTTGGGCTTGCCGTGGAACGGCTCCTGGTGCGGCGCGTCTTTCATAGCGGCGACCGCCACACTCTGACCCTGCTGCTGACGCTCGGTCTCTCGATGATCATGATCGACGCGCTGAAAATCGGCTTCGGACCGAATGCGGTGCGGCCGGACCTGCCCCTAAAAGGCGGCGTGGAGCTGCTCGGCGTTTTCCTGCCCGCCTACCGGATGCTGCTGATCGTGCTGGGCGCCGCGATCATTGCGGCGGTCTACCTGCTCGTCTACCGCACCAACCTTGGCGCCATGATCCGCGCGGCGGCCTTCGACAAGAACATGGCCGCTTCGCTCGGCGTTCCGGTGGAGCGCGTCTATTCGGCGACCTTCGCCTTCGGCGTGGCGCTGGCGGGGCTTTCCGGCGTGCTGCTGGCGCCGGTGTTTTCCGTCTTTCCGACCATGGGACAGGACTTTCTCGTCCTGGCGTTCACCGTCGTGATCGTCGGCGGCATGGGCAGCATCAAAGGGGCGGTTCTCGCCGGCTTGCTGCTGACGCAGGTCCAGGCCGTGTCGAGCCTTTTCATTTCGCCGGTCTGGACTGATCCGATCGTGTTCGGGATCATGGTGGTGGTGCTCATGGTGCGGCCGCAGGGGCTGTTCGGGAGAATAGGCCATGCGTGACGCCGTTGCAGCGCGCACGGCCGACCCATCATCGGATCCTCGGAGCGACCGCGTTGCCGCCCGTGTCTACGCTCGCGAGCAGCGGGCAAACCGCGCGGTCCATGTCTTCGGGCTCGGCTTCTTCCTCGGGAGCCTGGCGTTCGCGGCGATCGAATGGATGCGCGGCGACATTTTCTTTCTGCGCCTCGCCACCGAAGCGCTGATCCTGGGCGGCCTCGCCATCAGCGTCGATATTCTCCTTGGCTTCGCTGGGCTTTTAAGCCTCGGCCAGGCGCTGTATTTCGGCCTCGGGGCGTATAGCTCGGCGCTGATCCTGAAGGATATTGCTCCCTCATTCTGGCTCGCCGTCCTCGCCTGCCTCGGCATCGGACTTTTCGTGGGGCTGCTGGGCGGGCTGATCGCTGCCCGTGTCCGCGGCGTCTATTTCGCCCTCATTACCTTCGGCCTCGCCCAGGTCGTCGCCAAGATCATCTACAACACCCGCGAGCTGGGCGCCTCGGACGGCATCATCGGCATTCCGATCATCGACGTGCCGCTCGGGATTCGCGACGGTGCGGGCCGATGATCCGGCCGGCTTCTTTCTCATCGTGCTGGCGATCATCGCGCTGATCTATGGCGCGCTGATCTATCTCGCCGGCACGCCATTCGGGCGGCTGGTCTCGGCGCTGCGCATCAATCAGGCGAGGCTGCCTTTCCTCGGCTGGCGGGCAGGCATCATCAAGCTCGGCGCTTTTGTCCTTGCGGCGACGATCGCCACGCTTGCCGGCAGTCTTTATCCGATGCTGCGCGGCTTCGTCTCGCCGGAGCTGATGTATTTCGAGGTCTCTACCAATGCCGTGATCGCCGTCGTCATCGGCGGCACGGGCACGCTCATCGGTCCGCTCATCGGAGCCGTGCTGCTCGTTTTCGGCAAGAGCATCATCGGGACGTTTACGGAGCATCATCTCATCGTCATCGGCGCGCTGTTCATGGCGGCCGTGATTTTCTTTCCGCAAGGGATTGTCGGCTTCGTCAAGGCCCGGACGGAGAATCGCGGGGGCCGTCCGTGATCGCCGCCTCGACATGGCCGTTGCCGCACGCGCCATCGAGAGCGACATCGTCCTCGAAACGCGCGACCTATCGGTCCATTTCGGCGGGTTGAGAGCGGTCGATCAGGTGAGCGTCGCCATTTCTCGCGGCGGGATTCACTCGATCATCGGACCGAATGGCGCCGGCAAGAGCACGTTCTTCAATCTGATTTCCGGCGCCATCCGGCCCAGCTCCGGCACGGTTCTGATCGACGGTGTTCCGGTGACCGGGCTTTCCGTGCCCAGGCTCCGGGCGATGGGCCTTGCGCGCAGCTTTCAGATCACGAACCTCTTTGCCGAATCCTCGGTTTTCGAAAATCTCCGCCTGGCCGCGCAGATCCTTGAGCCGCTCGGCCGCGGCTTTCTGCCGGTGCGCCGCTCGGGCCGCGCCGAGGCGAAGGCGGAAGCGCTGATTGCCCGCTTCAGCCTTACGGAGAAGGCGAGCGACTTGGCCGGCCGCCTCTCCCACGGCGAACAGAGGCGGCTGGAGATCGCCATCGCGCTCGCCTCGGAGCCGCGCATCCTGCTGCTCGACGAGCCGACGCAAGGCATGTCTCACGGCGACACCGAAGAGGCAAAGGCCCTGCTGCGTTCGCTTGGTGACGAGCTGACGGTGCTGCTCATCGAGCACGATATCGATCTCGTCATGGATCTGTCGCGCCACGTCATCGTGCTGCATCAGGGCGCAAAGCTCGCGGAAGGACCGCCGGAGGCCGTGCGCGCCGACGCCCAAGTGCAGACCGCCTATCTCGGGGGGGCGCTGAAATGCTGACGCTCCACGAAATGCACGCGCATTACGGGCTGAGCCATGTGCTCCAAGGCGTCAATCTGACCGTCGCGCCCGGCGAGGTCGTCGGCCTGTTCGGGCGCAACGGCGTCGGCAAGACTACCATCCTGCGCGCCATTGTCGGCTGGCTGCCGCCGTCGTCGGGCACGATCCGCTTCAACGGCAGAGACATCGGCGGATTGGCCCCGGACACCATTTGCAGGCTGGGCATCGGCTTCGTGCCAGAGGACCGCCGCATCTTTCCGGGCCTGTCGGTGGAAGAAAATCTGCGGCTCGGCTTCCTGCAAACACCGGGACGCAGCGCCGCGCAGAAAGCCGCATCGCTTGAGCGCGTTTTCGAGATCTTCCCTCACCTGAAACAGCGCCGCCGTCAGATGGGAACGACGCTGTCGGGCGGCGAGCAGCAGATGCTGGCCATGGCGCGCGTCCTGCTCGGCGACCAAAAACTCCTGCTCATCGATGAGCCGACCGAAGGCCTGGCGCCGCAGATCGTCGATGAGATCTTCAAGATCATGGCTCAGCTCAAGGCGGGCGGACACGCCATTTTGCTGGTGGAGCAGAACGTCCGGCGCGGCATGGAGATCTGCGACCGCATCTGCGCGGTCGAGCGCGGCCGCATCACTTTTGAGGGAAGCGGCGCGAGCCAGCCGGATCGTGATGCGTTGCTGCGGGCGATCGCCGTCTGATTGGCGGCGGGCGATCCTGCAGCCATGCACGCCGTGTTGGCAGAACGTGCTTGCCTACGCGGGGCTGCCAGCGATTAAATTCAGCGACGCTTATCGGGAGAAGCCCAATGCTGGTGAGCTACGATCGCGATGGGGCGGTCACCGTCATTACCATCGAGCGGCCCGAACGCCGCAACGCCGTCGATGCGGCAACGGCGAAGGCATTGTTCGAAGCCTTTCAACGCTTTGACGGCGATCCAGATGCCTCCGTCGCCATTCTTCAGGGGGCCGGCGGCTGTTTCTGCGCCGGCGCCGACCTCAAGGCGATTTCGGAGGGCATGAGCAATCCCGTGCGTGAAGATGGCGAACTTGCGCCGATGGGTCCGTCGCGCATGGTACTGTCCAAGCCGGTGATCGCCGCGATCGAAGGCTATGCCGTTGCCGGCGGCATGGAGCTGGCGCTCTGGTGCGACCTGCGCGTCATGGCGGAGGACGCCGTGTTCGGTATTTTCTGCCGGCGTTTCGGCGTGCCGCTCATCGATCTGGGCACAGTGCGTCTGCCACGGCTGATCGGGCATTCCCGCGCCATGGACCTCATTCTCACCGGACGGCCCGTCGAGGCGCGGGAGGCGGTGGCAATCGGCTTGGCCAACCGCTCGGCACCACCCGGCAAAGCGCGTGAGGTCGCGCTTGAGCTTGCGCGTCAGATCGCGGCTTTTCCGCAGACCTGTCTGCGCAACGATCGGGCTTCGGCGATAAAACAGTGGGATCTCACCCTGGAAGAGGCAACGCGCTTCGAAATCCACAAGGGCCTCGAAACCATTCAAAGCGGCGAAACCGTGAGCGGAGCCGAGCGTTTCACCGGCGGCACGGGCCGGCACGGCAGCTTCGGTGCCGAAGGAAATACGAGGGACCCTTGAGGGGCGGCATCGATCACCTGCTATAGCCTGCTATCGGTTCGGCCGAGGCTGGATGGGGCGGATGGGCTGGATCGGCCGAACCGGCACTGAAGAAATCGTCCGGCATTGCTCGATCGCACTGATATATCCCGAGTAGCATTGCCGGTCCGAGCCGCCGCTCGCCCGTGCCTCGCGAAGGCAGAGATCGCGCTGAAGCGCGGCTTGGTTCATGCACACTTCGCTGGTCTGGGCGAAGGCCAGGGCGGGCGTGAACCAAATTGCGAGGCCGATGAACAACAGGCGCTTCATATCAGGCTCCTGCGTTTGATTACTTGAACATGGTGGTCCGGCTCGCGGGCCGCAACCGGCACGCATATGCTCCGTAAGAGCGTGCCGGGGGCGGAACGGACCATCGACGACGCGGCAGGCGGGCTTCGGAGGCCGGCACGCTCATCGACCAGTCAGCGGTTGTCCGCGATCCTGTCCGTTCGTTGCCGCGCGTACCCCCAGAGGGAGTGTCGCCGCCGAAGCGTCGCGGCAGAAGCCCCTCAACGCCTTCCTGCATGAAGCGCTCCTGCCAGCGCCAGACGCAAGTCTTGGCTTTGGGGGTCTGCCGCATGATCTCGGCGGTTCCAAAGCCGGCATGGCTGAGAAGGATGATCCTGGCCCGGCACACATGCTTCTGTGGGCCGTTACGGTCCGCGATGATCGCCTCCAGGCGAGCGCGATCCTCGGCGGTGACATCAAAGGAAATTCCACTGCACATGCAGCTGGATTCGCACGGTTCGCGCCAGAAGCAGAATCCCAAATCGAACTATTGTGTCAGGCGGAATCGGCTAACGCCGCACACCACGCCCCAGATAAGAAGTCTTGCCGCGATCAGCGCAGGCAGAGCGACAATTCCGAGCAAGGCCTCGGATCCGAGCAGCGCCGCCGCGATGATCGCCGTTCCCGCCGCAATGACAAACGGAGTTGTGCCGCGCAAATTCGTTATCGTCATGTCTACGAACTCACAGGCCATAGAAACGCCGCGCCGACCCGTAACGCCGGCAAATCGGGAAGAGTGAATTGCGAATGCCGCCGACGGCCGACTTGAGAGTGGGACAGCCGGCAGATGACGCCGCGGCTGGGGGGAGGCGTGGTGGCGCTATTCTCAAATTCCGTTGCAACCTTCACACCGTCGGCGGCTAGGCCGCAATCGCCTTAAAAATGAGATCCGCGCAGCGGTGGGAGAGCAGTCACTAGCTTTTCCCCATACCATCCACGGAAAACAATCTGAAATTGATTTTCTAGATCGTTTCAACCTAAAGAAGAATTGGTTACCTGGCACGATCACAGAAACCGCAATCAACAAGCGAAGCCGTTTTGAGGGCCGCCCATGAAAGGGAAGATCATGATGGAGAGAATGCGGCATCGCATGCGATTGAGCTTTGCCGCGTGGTTGGGGCTGGTTACGTACATCTCGATGGCGATCATTGTCCCCGCCGCGCCCTCTGATGCAGCGGAAACGGCGTTCAAAGTCGCTAGGGCAGTCAATATTGCCCAATGGTTTACCTGGCCTCGCTATCAGGGCAACAGCATCGCTTGGCCTGCCTATAAAAACTGCCCCGCGCCCCCGACCGTCGATCAGCTGAAGACCCTGAAGCAAGCCGGTTTCGATACCGTGAGGCTGCCGGTCGATCCGGCACCGTTTATCGTCTTCGAGGGAAACCAGCGTGAAGCGGTCTATGACATTTTGTTCGATGCGCTAGCCCGCATCAAAGCCGCCGGTCTGCGCACAATTGTGGATATTCATCCCAATAGCGCTCATCCCGTTTGGGGGCAGAACGCTGTTGCCACTGGCCTTAAGTTCCCGGCCTTCCTTGCGGCCGCCGGATTCGCGGAACAGTTGGCGCGCCATTTCACGGTTGCCGACCGCGCCTGGATTGCGCTGGAGCTGCTCAACGAGCCGCGGCTGAAATGTACGGGCACAGATCAAGACCTGTGGCAGAAGATGGTTCAATATACGGTGCGGCGCGTGCGAGCCGTAAATCCGGCCATCTCTCTTGTCGTCAGCGGGGCTTGTTCATCCTCTGTCGTCGGACTTTTGGCGCTTGATCCTGCGCCCTTTCACGACACGAATATTCTTTACACTTTTCATTTCTACGACCCGTTCAGCTTCACACATCAGGGCGCGCAATTCATTCGCTGGCCGGACAAATATCTCGATGGCGTTCCCTGGCCGGCCTCCGCGCGTGACATCGCCGAGCCCTTGGCTCTTATGGACCGCCGCGTGGCTTCGACTTGTGCGCTGGACGAGGCCGCGCGCGCTCAGGCGCGAAACGGCGCCCTTAACAATCTGAAGCAATTCTATGCAAGCGGCGCGGGACCGGAGATGATCAGAGCCCAATTCGCCGAGGTTCGCGCATGGGCCGACCGCCATGGGATCGCGCCGGGTAAAATTCTGAACGGTGAATTCGGTGTCATCCGCAGATCAGCGGGTAAGCCGGGAGCATTCTGTCAGGACCGGATGCGCTGGCTCCGCGATGTCCGCGAAGCCTCGGAACGCCAAGGCTTTGCTTGGGCTTACTTCAGTTATGATGGGCCGTTCGCGCTGCTCGCGGAGGGTGACGACAACAAACTCGATCCGGCTGTACTCGCGAGCCTTGGCCTTCCTTCTCCGTGCACACAAACTGGCGCCGTAAGCGATGCGGCATCGGGGCTGCATCGAACACGACCGGAGGCTGCTGTGCGCCGGAAGCGAACTGAAGGGGTCCGCGCGCCTTGTTAAGCGTGCAGATTGGCCGCGCTATGGCGTGACCCAGCGGCCGAAGCCCCTACAGTCAAGAAAATTTCACGCGATTGTCGCAGGAAGACGATGTTTTCACGATCAATATGCGGCCCGATTATTCGATGAAGTTCTTTTCTTATTTTAGCCTTTGGTGAATTTATCTAGATAGACCACAAGATTTTACCGTTCTTTCTTTTGATAAACACAAGGCCATGATCAATGTTACCACACAGCGCTGACAGGGTCCGACCACCAATACGAGCTTTGCCGCCGAGCGGCGGCCGGGGAAAGAGCCCGATTGATGCGGAGCGCGAGGCCCTCTCCGCGATTGTCTCGGGCCTACGCCGGCACGCCAGGTTGATTGCGCTCACCACCCTGATCGGCAGCTCAACCATCGCCGGCATCGTATCGCTTGCTCTCACGCCACAATACCGGGCGGTGGCAACTGTCCTCATCGATAGTCGGAAGACGCAGATTTTGAAAGATCAAGAGGTGATCGGAGCGCCCCGGCACCGACAATGGCGCAATAGACAGTGAAGCGGAGATGATGAAATCTCCGACGATCTTGCACGAGGTGGCGGAGTATTTCCACCTCGACACGGACGGAGAGTTCATGGGTTCCTCCGGTCTCCTCGGCTGGGTCAAGGGGATCCTGAATGCTCCGTTCACCGCTGTCTTTGGCGATGCCGACACGCGCGCGCCGACGGACCAGTTTGCTCTCGCAGCGGACGCATTGGAGCGGAAGGTGAATGCCGCGAGGAGAAATCTTACCTATGTCATCGATCTAAGCGTTTGGTCGGAGAGCGCCCCAAAGGCGGCCAAGCTGGCGAACAAGATCGCGGAGGTCTACCTGGCCGACCAGGTCCTTGCGAAAGATAACACGGTACGGCAGGCCACATCGTGGCTGAACGAAGAGGTCGAGCGGACGCGCGCCCGGCTCGTTGCCGCGGAAAACGCCTATAAGTCTTACAAAGCAGAGGCCGGACTGTTCGATCCCGGCGGCGAAAATCTCGCCGACAGGCAGATTGCACAGCTCAACCATCAGCTGGTCATGGCCCGCGCCGCTGCTGCCGTAGCGCATGCCAAATATCAGCAGCTTCGGGAACTCAACGTGGACAAACTCACATCCGCGGCAGCTTCGCCCGATATTCTTCAATCCACGGTCCTCTCCGATCTCCGCAACCAATATGGCGAGGTCGCCCGCAAACAGGCCGAACTGAAAACGCGCTATGGTCCTCGCCATCCGCAAGTCATCAGCGTGAACGCCGAACTCGATAATCTATCACGCCAAATTCGCGATGAGCTCGACCGGATTGTGCTAAGCGCGCGGACCGAATTTGAGATGGCAAAGAGTCGACAGGCCTCCCTCAATGCAAGCCTTGAGGAACTGCAGACCGGCGCCACGGAGGTCAACCACAAGGCCGTGAAACTCAAAGAGCTAGAGCGCGAGGCCGAGGCTGATCGGGCATTATTCGAAGCGTTCCTCGCCCGCGCCAAGGAAACCGGCGCGCAGCTCACAATGCAATTGCCCAATTCGCGCATTTTGGCTGCAGCAACCGTTCCGCTCTCACCCAGCTATCCTCGTAAAGGATTGATGATCGGCCTCGGCTTTTTCGGCAGTCTCGGAGCCGAAATCTTCCTTGCTCTTCTGCGTGGCGTATTCAGCGAAGGTTTCCGCCGCGCGAGCGATCTTCAAGCAGCCTTTGGCCTGTCCCCGCTCGGGGCCATTCCGCTGGTCGCGGCTAAGAATGTGCGATTTCTTAAGAGGCTAAACTCCGTTGCACAGCGCGCAACACCGACAAAGCTGGCGCGGCTTGTGCCGGATCCGCCCCTTCCCAACTCCGGGCGCCTTGCCGATCTCATCATCCGGGAGCCAAACTCGGCTTTCGCAGAAGGCATCCATTCGCTCCGCTTCGCATTGCGGCAGGCCGCCGCTGATAGGGGCGTGTCGGTTATTCTCATGACGTCGGCGCTGCCAGAAGAAGGTAAATCGACCGTCGCGGCCAATCTCGGACGCGCGGCAGCTATGCATGGAGATCGCGTTCTCCTCATCGATGCCGATCTTCGGCGCCCGAGTCTGGCGGCAAAACTGGGTCTGCCGCCCTCTCCGGGGATCGTCGGATTGGTGAGAGATCAGAGCGGCATTCAGGATGTTATTTTGAGGGATCGCGCTACCTCTTTGCACGTCATGGCTGGCGTTACCCGTCTGTCGGGAGCCGAGGCCCTGACGCTTCTGGCTTCGCGAAGACTTTCGGACCAGCTTGCCGAGCTTCGCGCCCGTTATGATCTCATCCTGATCGATGCTTCGCCTCTGCTGCCGGTTGCTGATTCACGCTTCTTAGTGAATCGGGCTGACGGGGTCGCGCTCGTCGTTGCCTCTGAGCAAACGACACGCGGTGCAGTCAAAGCCGCCTTGCAGGAAACGCCCGGGCTTGAAGCGAAAATACTTGGCGTGATTATAAATCGGGTCGTGGATGATTTTACTCGTAACTATCTCGAATACAGGTCTCTTCACAAAGTTGCTTAAAAATGAGAGAGTCATCGTCACAATTTCAATCGAATAATGTGTCGGCGAGACAGGTTAGCGATATGCGCCGCCTGCACGATCTTTACTCAAAGCTTATAGGAATTCGCATTGACCATGATTATGACTGCGAAAAATTTATCTCAACCCCACAGTCTTGAGAAACCGGAAGCATCGACACAATCTCAGACCATGGCGAGGGCGGCAAGCCTAGGCCTTGCGCGGCGTTTCGCTCGCACTGTGCGGAAACTGATCTTGAGCGCGTGGCGCGCCTATTATGTTCATGTATGGGGTATGGACATTGCAGCGAGCGCAACCTTCTCTCTGAAAGCAAATCTTGATCATAGCCATCCGCGCGGCATCCATATCGGCCCGGAGAGCTATATCGCTTTTGGCGCGGCGATCTTGAGCCACGACATAACTCGGAACCTCCGCATCGATACTTATGTCGGCGCGCGTTGCTTCGTAGGGGCACACAGCATCATCCTGCCGGGCGTCCGGATCGGCGATGGTTCCATCGTCGGTGCCGGGAGCGTAGTGACTAAGGATGTTCCGCCGCGCTCCATCGTCGCCGGCAATCCGGCTGTTATTGTGCGATCCGATATTCAGACTTACCGCTATGGCTGTCTCGTGGACTATCTCGGCGAAGGGGCCTCGCCTCCTGGTCCAGCAGACGCATGCTGACAAACGTCTCTAAGGGAATTGGAGACGCGGACAAGCGGTCATCGATCAAAGTCGTCCCGCCCATTGCCGCCTTCAACCGGAAGATCCCCGTCGATGAGGTGGCAGCGCGGTCTGCGCTGCAAGTTCATCTACGATAGACGAGGCATCTGGAGCGACGCCGCTGCGCCGACGACCGATAAAGCCCATCTCTCCCTAAAACCCGCTCCGCCGAAGGGCGGCGGCACAAGCTCGCAGCTTTAGTAGACGACGGAGGCCCTTATGCAGTTTCTCGTGCGTACTCATAAACTATCCCGCTGGGTTTTAAAAAGGCGGCTAAAGATCCTGTCGCGGATCATCGATGGCATGATCCGCATCCTTTTTGCTGCGCGTATCCCAGCTGAGGCGCGTATCGATGGAACGGTTCATTTCAGCCACAACGCACTCGCCGTCGTCGTCACGAAGGAGGCCGAGATCGGACCGCGCTGCATGATCGGAATGCATGTGCTCCTTGGAAGCCGCTGGCCAATGAAAGGCGGGCCGACCTTGGAAGAAGATGTGATCGTTCACGCCGGCGCGAAAGTGATCGGCCCGGTTCGGATCGGTCGCGGCAGCGTGATCGGCGCGAATGCCGTGGTGCTCAGCGATATCCCGCCTTTTTCGCTCGCTGTCGGTGTTCCTGCGGTCATCAAAAAGAGCGGAATTCGGGTCGACGACTATAAAGCCGAGCCTCAAGCTGCGGAAGCCGCTGCCTGAGCGCTGTGGCCTATGGCGAGAGCTAGGATCTGCCCGTAGCGGGCACCGATTGCTTCACGGCGCAATGCGTCGAATGCACCTTGGGATTGCAGGAACCCGATCTGGCGCTTCAATCGGGCTTGTTGCACAATGATATGGCGCAAGCCGGCGGCGACATCCCCGACCGACTGCGGGTTGCAGCAATGGCCGATGTCCATCGTGTTAAAAAAGCCATCTACCCCTTCATTCTGCGACCAAAGGATGGGAAGGCCGGCCAGAAGCGCCTCGACATATACCATGCCGTAGGTTTCCGGACGGCTGGGGAGTACCAAGCCCGCATATCCGTTCATAACAGTCTGCACATCGCGGTGGTCAAGCTCGTTCCGGAGCGTGACGCGGTCCTCGACCTGAGCTTCTCGGATATGGCCCTCCATATCGATGAGCGCCTTCGGACCGCCTCGCCCATAAACGTCGAGTGTCAGCTCGGGAACAACCTTTGACGCCTGAGCGACAGCCTTGACCAGAACGGGAAATCCCTTGCGCTTCCAAGAGTCGAAAGCGAAAATCGACACGAGACGGGGCTTTTCGCAGATGATGGGCGGCAGCACAGCGTCGGCCTTGGTGATGACGGGCAAAAGCTGCAATTGGCCCCTATCGGTTTGCAATGCCTTAGCGAAATAATCGCGGGTCCAGGGAGCGGCCGGCAGAAGGAAAGCGGTCTCGCGAGCAATAGTGCGAAATGCGCCGCGTAGCCCTGGCTTCGCCTCGAATATCCGCCGGTCGGTATCGCCCCATATGCTGGCGATATAGGCGCAGCGCAGATTTTGGCATAGGCGATGCGCGATTAACCCTTCGACGGTAAACTTATGCGCATGGATCAGATCGGGGCGGAGCGCACGCTTTTCGATATCGCCAAGAATGAAATCGGCGACATGAGTGAGATGATGCGAAAGGCGTACGCCGTAAGATGGTGCGCCATAAGCAATTGCAAGATTCCCATCGCCAAAGGGCCGCGCTGCGATCC
Source organism: uncultured Alphaproteobacteria bacterium (assembly GCA_963773735.1). Lineage (GTDB taxonomy): Bacteria > Pseudomonadota > Alphaproteobacteria > Rhizobiales > Rhodomicrobiaceae > CAVZCK01. The sequence goes on from CAVZCK010000018.1 coordinate 187,032, forward strand.
CCGTTCGCCAGCCCACACGGTTCAGCGAATAAACAATATGCCGATGCTCGGGCGCCGCCTCAATCAGCGATTGAACAGCTGTCGTCTTTCCGGGAACAAGAGGATCGGGAAAATCGGCGCTAATATGAATAATTGTTTTCATCATCGTTCCATTCTGGCGGGAGCGTGACGGCAATTGCGAAAGCAAGCGAACAGATATTGGCGACCGTGCCGAAAGCGCTCGACTCCGTGATGCCATTAAGAAGCACGTAGGCGAGAAGAATAAGAACCGTGCGGTCAGCGAAAAAGGCCGCGCGAAGCCCAACCGACAGCATTGACAGGCAAAAAAGCCCAACGCCGATCCACCCGGTGGTCAGCAGGAGCTGAAGAATAATATTGTGGGCGTGAGAGGTACGAAAGCCCACCTCGCGCTCATGTTGAGGCAGGACGATGATCGAGCTCGCATAGCCAAAACCCGTCCAGGATCGCCCCTCGATGAGCTTGGGCACAGCAGACCAAATGCTGGACCGTCCAGTCATTGAGGTGACTTCCTCGGGATCGCCGCTGCGCGATATCAGAGTCAGCGCCTGATCGCCGGCAGGTAGAATCAGCATCGCGGTCAAAAACCCAGCTGATAGAACAAAGATCAGAAGATAAAGTCTGCGCCAACGAAGCAGCGCCTCGGCGGCCCAAAACCCTAGCACCATGGCGATCGCGGTGCGCGAATTCGTCATGAGAAGAGACACACTTAAAATCGCCGCCGAAACCAGTGAAAAGAACGGATGGAAGCGGCGAAAATCACGGACGTAGAGAATAATGAGGACCAAACCGAAAGCCGCAATACGGCCCATATTATTCGCGCTTCCGGCTATGCCGGCCATGCGCGAGCTAACATAACGCTGATCATTGAGCCAATACACGAACCTCCCAAATTCCGGCACCGCGAAATAGATGGCGATCGAAACCAGGCAGAATAGGGTGATGGCGAGCACGGTGACGGCAAAGATCTCCGCGCGATCGAAACTGGAGAACAGGAAGGCGGAAAAGAGGACGTAAGCGATGATGGAAAAAGCGGCAACTGCACTATATGCCGGCAGCGGTGACGCGTTCGCGGTGAACAGCAGCCAAGCAAGAAACGTCAGCGATACCAGATTGGTTGGCGTCATCATCCTCGCCATCCACCGCGGCCAGTGGATGAGCGCGATGCAGGCGAGAGTCAGCCAGAGGCCAATCTTGATGAGCACCTGAAAATCGACTGCCTTGTCGGCATAATCGCGATCGCGAAAGTTAGCGTCTATAAGAAATACCGCGGCAAAGACGATGATCATTGTCGCGATGGGAGAACCGCGCGCTGCAGCCAAAAATAGCCAGACGGCGGCAATCACCATAGGCACGATTGCAATGCCTAAGATTGCGGAAGGCGCTAGGACCAGGCTGACGCCACCCAATGCCGCCATTGCGGCAAACATCATAACGGTGATCCACCGATCCGTCGCCGTCATCCGCGGCTTCCTCTGGCGAGCAGCAGCACCGCTCCGGCGGCAGCGACAAAAGATCCGGCCGCGCTGGCAAGGATCGCGCCGGCTTCGGAAAAGCGGAAAACGAGCAGCGCCGCTAGGCCGAGCGCTACCGCCGAGCCCGCCGCTCGAGCCAGGTAATATGCCTTGAAGCTGCGCCGCGCATAGACCAAAGACTCGATTGGCATCATACAGCTGATAAGAATAAAGACGGGCACCCAAGCCATCAGCGCCGCGCCTTCACCGGCGAATTTCGATCCATAGGCGAGCTGGAGTAAGGTGTCCGCAAAAAAGCAGACTGCCAGTCCGAAGATGGAGCCCACAAGCGCATATGTCCCGGCGAGCTTGAGCGCCAGATGAAGCCCGCCCCGCCCGTGCGGCGCGGCGGGACGCTCGGCAAAGCCCGCCTTATCGGCAATGTCCAGGCCGCGAATGAGAACTTGCAGCGGCTGCATCAAGCTGCGCGTGGCGACAAAGGCCGCCGCGTGAATGGGGGGGTTAAGCAGTCCCAGGATCAACAGCGGGATGTGGGTGTAGCCTGCAGCCGTTCCTGTCGCCACGATAGACCAGACGCCATAGCGCCGGCTATGGGAGCAGAGCAAGGCCCAGCCCTGACCAATGCGAACCGCTCCTGTCCTGAGGCTCACACCCACCGCATGAAGCGTCATACCTGCCGCCAAAGATAGCAGAAGCGCCGGAAAGCCGATCCATTCCATCAGCACGGCAGAGCCGAGCCCAGCAAACAGAACCGCGTAATAGAGGGAGCCAGCTAGCAGTGACAAGGGCGTGCCAAGTTTGACAAGAATGGCGCGGGCGAATTCGAGCTCGGCATATATGACAAAGCAGACAGCCGAAGCTCCGATGACAAGCTGCATGTAATGCGGCGCATCGAGCCGCTCCCCCGCCAGAACGCCCGCGGCGCCTGCAATGAACGCCGCCGCGAGTATGATCCATTGCAGACCGATCATGCCGCCCGCACGGCGTTGAGATCGTGATCGCGGCTCTAGCATGAAGGGAATGATCAAGGCGTGTCGTTGGAGCGCCTGAATGATCAGGCCTGCCGAAAGGCCGATCCCATAGGCGGCCAGATCTTCGGCGGCGAAGGCCCGGCCGATCGAAATGGTAAGCCAGAAATTCGCGGCGGCGGCCAGCGTTTGATCGCCCACCGTTGCAAACCAAGTCAACAACTGGCGCGAAAACCGAAGACGCCAACCAGTCTTGTTCGCATACTCCGCCGCAATCGTCATATCAGCAAAACTTGGACCGCAATGGCTTCGGGGCTCTCCTCGGCATCGACGCACTATGCGCCTTGTACACAAACCCGTCCGCCGAGCGCCTGAGAGCAACTAAAAATTGATTTTCGTCAGATACGCAATCTAAAGATGTTTTTGCGGGCTGTCACGAGCGCGGTCCCTTTAATCAACAGCGCACTGCTCAGCGCTCTTCGCGGCAATATGGGGCTGGCGTGGCCTGCGCGAACGCTGCCGGGCTCCTCATTCAAAGCCGATAGTGCACTGACGCAAATAGAGGATTCACAAACTTCCTCGCACATGCAATTCTGCGGTTATGGCATCGCCTCCGAAGACCGCACGCGTTTGGCGGGGGCATTGAGAATCGCAACACTGCGCACAAGCACATCCAGCGGGCGCGGATCGTTCTTCATTCGGTAGACAGGTTGCCTGTTCTGGAGGTGGCCCGGCAGATCGGCATCAGCCGCCCGGCGATATGGCGCTGGCAGTTGCGATATGCCGAGCAGATGGCCTCTTGCGTGACAAAGCGCGCAAGCCTGGCAAAGCCCCTGTCCAGTTGGAGACCGTGGCCAAGGTGCTGGCGCTGCTAAACGGTTCAAACAAACCGAGCCACCGCTAAGGCATCAAATAGCGAAATCTTTTCAAGCGGCTTTCGCACTTTCTGGAAATCCAATGCGATCAAGACGCGCCAAGGCAATAATCCAATCAAATATTCGATGGTTGTTCAAGATGAACCAATAGCATCAGTCGCCGCGTCCGAGGAGATTGTTGTGCCCGACGCATGCTGTCGGCAAGCGATGACGGTTGCCAATGAAAGGAAAAAGAATACGGCAGGATCAGCACCTGATCCGGCAATGCATCGGGCCAGCAATGTGGCTGCAACGGCGGCGCGCGTCGCCGACGCCAAAGCGAAGATCTCCAGAGTTTCTGGCGTTGATCTTCGACCCCCGATGCCGCGGAAAGTGACGGCTACGAGCGCCAGTATTGCGAACGTCCCAATGATACCAAGCTGGGAAAGCACTGAAACGATCCAGCTCGATGACCGGGAACTACCCATTCCGATCCCCACCCCACTGGTATCGAAGAAGGCCTGGAGGCTCTTTTCATTCCAGTAAGCGCGCTCCACGGCCGATTGCGACTGCGCCTTGTTGAGAACCGTCGTTTCAAGGAGTTCCGTAACCGGCTGGAGCAACTTATCGTTGTAAAGGTAGATCGACAGGATGCCGGCAATCGTTACCGCTGCGAGCCCGATCAGCAGGAGATCGTCGCGACCTGAAATCGATTTCGAAAGGCCGCTCTCGTAAGCGACGTCAAAGGAGCCAGGCTCAAAATGGCTAGCCCCGCATACGCCGCGCTCGACGTGGACAGCAGAACAAGCAGCAGCACGACGACGGTCAAAGCGAAGGCGAAAGTGGATCTGGTCTGTCGCCAATACACATAGGCAAAAGCAAGGCACGCCAGACTTGCGCCGCCAAAGGCTGATGCTTCCGAAAATCCTCCGGCAATGCGCCAGAAACCTCCCTGTTCGACCTCGATCAATAGTGAGTAACTCGCCGTTCGAATCGGCAGCAGGATGTCGCCCGCTCCCGTCACCTTTCCCGCGAGATCAATGACCCCGAGCACCACATTCATAATGATGAAAGCGAAATAGCCGCGCCGGACATATCTCAGATTCTCTTCGCGCAGAAGCAAAACGCTGAAACCAATGAAGGTCAGAGCCCCAAGTGCAAAATAGGCCGTCTGCGTAATGTTTCCCGACGTCGGTGATAGAGGAAGCTCGGTTACGACACCGTTTATTGGGATAAAAGCCGTGGTCTGACCTGCGAAAAGACGAGGAAAGATCATAGCACTGACAATTGCATAGGCCGTCAACGCGACGACGATCCAAGCCGTTGGGAATCTGGTGAAGATCACGCCAAGATCCCGGCGTACGCTTCTGCGAAGAGCTGCCGCTAAGATGATCCCGAGCGAGAACAGGGTATAGATCTGGGGTGACGAACCGCCCAATCCCGAAAGCGTCATAAAGGCGGTCGAACCGAAGGCCAGCGAGGCGAACATGCCGATAATGAGAGGGGCGCCGAGCAGATAGCCCACGAGTAATAGAAATGCACTGACTAACAAGCCTGCAATTGACAGGGTCATCGAGGCGTGGGTCCTGAGAGTCTCGCACCAGCGGTCCGGGCGCTGTCGCCAACGCGTCTGTGACCAGCATGCCTGTTCAATCTTCGAAACATGTTGGCCAGGTCAAACGATCATGGTTCCCATTCAGACTGTTGAAGACGAGTCGCCGTCGGGAGATGGTCCGGGAAATTCCTCCGGCAGAGGCAGCTTGTCCAAAGGGCCGCTTGGCTATTGTAGCGCCGGCGCTAAGACACGGCGACCGCGTCAAGAACTGACGCAACCCTTGCTCTTCGTCAAGTGCCATGGCGCGCGGCGGTCTGCTATCATACTGGCCCCGAAACCCTCCCTGGCGGCAGCCGCGAATGCTAGAACTCGCGGAGCACACTAAACGAGAAGACAACGCAACACCCGGGGGCGATGCGGCCAATCATTTCGTCTCGTGGGACTCCCGCTGATAAACATCATGGCCGCGGACAATATCATCCTCGCCGAGATAGCTGCCGATCTGCACCTCGATGACCTCAAGCGGCACTTTGCCCGGATTTTCCAGCCGATGCCATTGCGTCGAGGAGATGTAGACCGATTTCATTCTCGCAAACGAGCTTTTCCTGCCCCTCGCACGTGACCTTAGCCGTGCCTCTGACAACGACCCAGTGCTCCGACCGATGATGATGCATTTGAAGCGAAAGCTGCGCGCCTGGCTTGACATGCAGCAGCTTGACTTGAAACCGTGGCCCGATGCTCAGTGTCTCAAAAAATCCCCAGGGCCGGTGATTGCGCAGATGCTGTTCACGCTCGCGCCGGTTCGACCGCTTGAGCTCGGCAACCAGCTTGCCGACGTCTTGTGCCCGATCCTGCTTGGCAACGAGCACAGCGTCGGGTGTCTGCACAATGATCATGTTTTCGACGCCCAGGGTCGAAACGAGCGCCCCTTGCGAATGGACGTAGCTGTTGTGCGTATCAACGAGCAACGCATCGCCCCTCACCGCATTGCCTTCCGCGTCGTGCGGAGCCAGCTCCCAAATCGAGCTCCAGGAACCTAGATCGCTCCAGCCGATATCAAGCGGAAGCATCGCGGACTTCGCAGTCTTCTCCATCACCGCATAATCTATCGAAATGTTCGGGGACTGGGCATAGGCCGATGCGTCCAATCGGCGAAAACCGAGATCGAGCTGCGAGGCGGACAGGGCAGCGCGGGAATGTTCGATGATGTCTGGCGCGAGCCGTCCCAGTTCATCCAGGAACGCTGCGGCAGATAGGACAAAAATGCCGCTGTTCCAGAAATATCCGCCGTCGCGCAAATAGTGCTCAGCCGTCTTCAGATCCGGCTTCTCAACAAATGCGTCAACATGAAAGGCGCCGCGTTCGGACCCGCTCAGGGCATCGCCTTTGCGGATATAGCCGTAACCGGTGTGCGGCGCATTGGGAGTGATGCCGAAGAGCACAAGGCGGCCTTGGGCTGCAACGCGCGCCGCACGCGCGACGGCATCCACGAATCCGCGCTGATCCTTTATGGCGTGGTCTGACGGCATGACCGCGAGGATCGCATCCGGCGACTGCTCGATGATAGACAACGCTGCCACGGCGATGGCGGGCGCGGTGTTCCGGGCAACCGGCTCGAGCAGGATCTCGCGGGGGTCGATGCCTGTCAGCTCAAGCTCACCCCGAAGCAGGAATCGATAGTCATTGTTACACAGCAGCGTGGGCCGCTCGAAGCCCATGTCGGCCCTGAGCCGCTGAGCCGTGGAGGCAAATGGGCTTTCATCGGTTTCCTCGAAAAATGGGATGAATTGCTTAGGGTACATCGCGCGCGACGCTGGCCAGAGCCGTGTGCCCGACCCTCCGCAAAGGATCACGGGGAAAACCTGATGTGCCATGAATCGTCCTCGCCCTCGTGAGATTGGCCGCGATCGATGCAGATCGTCTGATTACATTAGTGAAGCAATCGCATTGATAAAGAGGCAGGCTTCCCCTCGTTTCACTTTCGTCTTTGACGAATGCCGGAGACCATCTGCATCTAACAAAGTTGCCAAGCTGATAATTGAATAACAGAAATTCTGGCGGGCAATTTGAACCAATCTGATGCTGTCAAAACCTATTGAAATCAAATTTCTCTCATGCGGGCATTATTTATCGACACGTCGAGATTCTGATTGCCACATTCTCGCAGCGCGTTAAGTCGCCAATTCCAGCAAGCCGATCATGAGGTCTCGTCGACTTTCAAAACCGCCGGAACCGTTCTGAAAAGAATTCTCAGGTCAAGCAGCAATGACCAGCGCCGCACGTAATAGCGGTCACATTTGACCCGATGATCATAGGTCGTCGAGCTGCGGCCGTTGACCTGCCACATGCCGGTCAGACCGGGCTTTGCGCGGGCGTAATCGTCGGCATGCTCGCCATAGCGCTTCAATTCGTCCTCAATGACCGGCCTCGGACCGATGCAACTCATATCGCCACGCAGAACGTTGAACAGCTGCGGCAACTCGTCGAGACTCGATTTCCGCAACATCTGGCCAAGCCAGGTGATGCGCGGGTCGCCGCGCAGCTTCTGAGTCTCCGCCCAGGCGCGCGCGGAATCCGGGCAGCGCGCAAGATGCAGCACAAGCCTTTCATTGGCGTCCTTGACCATCGTCCGGAACTTGAAGCAGCGGAACGGCTTCTGGTTAAAGCCGACACGCTTTTGCACGAAGAAAATCGGCCGCCCCATCGCAAAATAGATGAGAATGGCGAGGATCAGCATGATCGGTGCCATCAGAAAGAGAGTTGTCGACGCAATTATGAGGTCCGAGACGCGCTTAACCCAACCGCCGACGGGAGCGGTATAATGCGGCAGCGAAAGGGCGGCGTCGGCGACGGCATTGGCGGGCGGGCGCTGGCCGACCACGAACCGATGGCCCGGCAAGCGTTCGGCGGCCTTGTGCCGCTCGCCTTTGTCACGGTCGCGAAGGGCGACTGCATGGTGATTTACGGCCGCTTCACTATGATTTTCGGCAACGCTGCTGGCCGCCAATTCAGAAACTGATACCATGTGGGTGTCCCCGTGCGATATGCCCAATTGGAGAGAGGTTTGATCTAATTGTTTTTTTACTGTTCTATGTTCTTTGCATTTGCTTGTGATTCTGTAGATTTGTTACAATATAAGCGACCTCCGTTCGATTTCTTGCTTTGAGTTTTTTCATGATATTTCTGATGTGTACTTTGACCGTGCTCTCTTGCAGATTGAGTTCATACGCAATCGTCTTATTGGCCTTGCCTTGCCGCAGCGCTTCCACAACCGCAGCCTGCCGTTCGGTGAACAGTCCAGCAAGAGGGCGTTTGCCAAGGCTTGCGTCAACCGGAGCTTGGCCGGCCTTCAGGCATCCAGCCGGGACGAACACGCCGCCCGCCCGCACCAAACGCATGACTTCAACTGCAACATCCAGCGACAGATTCGTCGGAATGTAACCCTCGATACCGCCATTGAGGGCGCTGACGACATCGCCGACATCCTCCGCATCCGACAGAACGACTACCGGGACCCGCCGTTTCGCCTCCGCCAGGCGCTGAAGGGTCATGCACAGGCCGGCGCTCCCGATCTGGTCGAAGCCGCTCAACAGAACGATGCTTGCTGTCGTCCGTTCACAGATGCTCAGCCACTCTTCGATCGATGACAGACCGATAACCTGGTGATCGCAGGCCTGCCGCAGGGCCCGTGCCAGGCAGTCTCGAATAAGTTGTCGGGGCTCGATCACGACCGCGCATGGCTGTGACGACGGCAATGGAACGGCGCGAATCGATATATTTGCAGAAGGTAGCCGGGTCTCTGGATCCCGATGTAGATGTCTGGCTTGGCTGACCGTGATACTCATCCCTGACTCCGCCGAAGCGCCACGACTGCTCTTTGGGCGACCTTATGATGAATGAAACCTAAAACTTGATAATCAGTATATTATGTTCCACTCAAGCGCAAGACATTGTGCGGCGCAACATGAAGATTGAAGCGGCAAACCCGCCCAAAAATTGAGATTTAGTTAACACGAGGCATCAAACGCCCACTGCTTAAAGCGAAATATTCGCCGCCTAAACTTCGAGCAGCACATTGAATTCGCGTCAAAAGGCGCTGAATTCATAGGCAAGACTGGAAAGTCAGATCAAAATTATACAGATTTGTTACGCATCGGTGCGACATTGTATGAAACCGCCACGACAACGTCATGAAAAATATGGGATTTTCGACGAAATTTAACCCATTTTTATGGAATGTGGTTTTTGGGCAACTGCACTTCGTTTATAGACTATTCCTTATACGTCGATGAATGAATCCTAGCCATACGTCGCATGGGCGCAACGATATGCCCGATCCGGATAATCCGTGGTAACCATAATGCGGCTGGCGCGAGACTGGTGCACGGCCAGATGCGATCGGGCCGCATGTTTGGCCATTTCCGGCGCCGGAGCCAGCGAGATATTTCAGGTCCAGAGACTTAACCCCCATTTCCACAGCACTCAAGAATTTTGCATGCAGAAATCTGCTGCAACATCTGCCGATTGCGCCATTGCTGCAACACCTCAGGGGGATCACGCACAGCGTGCTGACTTTCCACGGCGACCGACCCGTCCCCTCCACACGCCCTGGGCGCAATGCCACGCCCGAAACCGCAACTCTGGCAGCAACATTTTATGCAACTTGAACGCCATGGCCGGATTCGGCTTTGGGGAAAGTCAGGAAATTTCGGAATCGGGCTTGCCGGGCCTCGCGCCGCCTCTCAGAATCATTGATGCTTGCCTCTCATCGTGGTCCACTCTGGCGATAGACTCGCGCCTGGATTAAGGATCGGTCGGATTGACGGTCGCGCGATGAGCTCGCGCATAACATAAGGATAGAGGTCCGCTTCATGCGACGCGCTCCGGTAAACGCTCATGGTTTCTGAGACGATAGGCGCGCAGGCGCGGGACTCCCTCGCCGCCGTCGGCGCCACGGGTCGCAAGGCCGTAAGATATGTGCTCAACTCCACGATCAGCCGGGCGCTGATCGGGGTGCCGACTGCCCATCAACTGCTTCTTATCCCACAGGATCTGCGCACGGCCGACCCGAGCTTTGCGAGCGAGCTTTATGATGGCTATTTCGGCCTTGCCGGCACTGTTGCACTCACGGGATCGGAGTCGCCATTCACCATCCAGCCGCCCAGCCGGCTTTGGCAAAAAGAGCTCTTTTCGATGGGCTGGCTCCACAATCTGGAGGCCGCGGGCGATGAGATCGCGCGCGAGAAAGCCCGCTCACTGATTGCGGAATGGATCGCGCACAGCCGCGACGCGCCGCCGATCGCCCGGGATGTCGATATCGTCGCGCGGCGGGTCATCTCGATCCTCTCCCATGCAGGGCTCTTGCTCGAAGGGGCGAAGTCGAAATTTTATCAGGCGGTCATGCTGGCTCTGACCAGCGAACTCCATTATCTGACGGTCAGCTATGCCGATCCCGGCAATACCGCGCCGCGCCTGCGCGCTCTCACCGCGCTTCTTCTCGCCGGCCTTTGCATCGCCGAGCACCAGACCTATGTGAACGCCTATCTGCCGATCTTCTGCGCCGAGCTGGAGCGGCAGATCCTTCCCGATGGCGGTCACATCTCCCGCAATCCCGGCACACTGGTCGATCTGCTGCTCGAATTCCTGCCCCTCAAGCAATGCTTTCTCTCACAGTCACATGAGACGCCGGAGGCACTGAACAGCGCGATCAGGCGGATGATGGGCATGATCCGCTTTCTCCGCCTCGGCGACGGCTCGCTGGCCCGCTTCAACGGCATGGGCGCAACCCGGTCGGACCTGACCGCAGCCGTGCTTGCCTATGCCGATAATGACGACATGCTGCAGCATTACGGCCCCGATTCCGGCTATTGCCGGCTGGAGCGCGGCAAGATCGTCATCATCGCTGACACCGGCGCCCCCCCGCCGTCCGCAGCCAGCAGCGAGGCGCACGCCGGATTTCTCGCCTTCGAGATGACGTCCGACATCGAGCCGATCATCGTCAATTGCGGCGCGCCGCGCGATGACGCGTCGGATTGGGCGATAGCCAGCCGCTCGACCGCAGCGCATTCGACGCTGACGATCAGCGAAATGTCCTCCTCGCGTCTCAGTCAAGCGCCGCATTGGCTATCCGCCGCGTCAGGTGCATCTGCTCTCAGGCCCGAGATCGGTTCGCGGCGAAGTCAAAACCGACCAGGGCGATCTGCTGCTCCGCGCGATGCACGACGGCTACAAGGATACCTTTGGCTTTTTCCATCAGCGGCGTCTGCAACTCGCCGCCAATGGCCGTGCGGTGGAGGGTGTCGACCAGCTCGCCTGTCCGCCCCAAGGCCGGCCGTTGACCAAAGAGGGCGACAGCTTTGCGATTCGCTTCCATCTGCATCCGCGCGTCTCGCCCCGGCTCGATGCGGAGGAAAACAGCGTCAGCCTGACGCTGCCTGATGCTCAGCTTTGGAAATTCCGCGCAGCCGGCGCGCGGGTGGAGATCGAGGAGAGCATTTTTCTTGCCGATCCGATCATTCAAAAGCGCAGCCTGCAGATCGTCCTGCGTGGCAAATGTACCTCTGAAGTTCAGGTCGTCTGGTCACTTCGCAAGATCGACACGAATGTGCGCGATCCCTCGCGCAGCGGCTATCGCGGGCCGCGCGAGCTCGAAGATGAGAGCTGAGCGGTTCTACCCCTTCGCCTGATCGCGGAATTCGGGTTCGGTACTGCAGATCGCGCGCAGCGAACGGGCTCAGCTGCGACGCCATTTCGCTTGCCCGACGTTGATCTGCGTCGTACCACCCCGGTGGAGGTTCGTCATGACGACAGAGAATCCCGTTATCCGCCGCGCCCTCATCTCGGTCTCCGATAAGACGGGCATCGCCGCGTTCGCCGCAAAGCTCGCGGCGCATGGCGTCGAGCTGATCTCTACCGGCGGCACGGCGAAAGTGCTGCGCGAGGCTGGACTCACGGTACGCGACGTCGCCGAGCTGACCAAATTTCCGGAAATGATGGATGGGCGTGTCAAGACGCTGCATCCGGCGGTTCATGGCGGTTTGCTCGCGATCCGCGACAATCCCGACCATTTGAGCGCGATGGAGGCACACGGCATCGGCACCATCGACCTGCTCGTCATCAATCTCTACCCCTTCGAGAACACCATCGCCCGCGGCGCCGGCTTTGCCGAGGCCATCGAGAATATCGACATTGGCGGGCCGGCGATGATCCGCGCGGCGGCAAAGAACCATGATTGGGTCGCCGTGGCGGTCGATCCGGCCGATTATGCCGCGGTGCTCGGTGAAATGGATGCGCTTGGCGGCGCCACCAGCTGCGATCTGCGCCGCGGACTGGCCGCTAAAGCGTTCGCGCGAACAGCGGTCTATGACGCGGCCATCGCCAATTGGTTCTCGGCGCAATTGGGCGAGACCGCGCCGCGCCATTTCGCCCTTCCCGGCACGCTGCGGCAGACCTTGCGCTATGGCGAAAATCCGCATCAGCGCGCCGCTTTTTACGTCAGCCCTGCAAATGGCGTTGTCCGTCCGGGCGTCGCGACCGCACGCCAGCTCCAGGGCAAGGAGCTGAGCTACAACAATCTCAATGACACCGATGCCGCTTACGAGCTGGTCGCCGAATTCGATCCGGCCCGCTCGGCCGCGGTAGCGATCATCAAGCACGCCAATCCATGCGGCGTCGCTCTCGGGGATAGCCTCCTCGACGCCTATCGCAAGGCGCTGATCGTGTGATCCGGTAAGCGCCTTTGGCGGTATCGTGGCGCTCAACCGGGTGCTCGATGCGGAGGCAGCCAGCGCCATCGCGGAGATTTTCACCGAGGTCATCATCGCGCCGGACGCCACGCCCGAAGCCCAGGCAATTCTTGCGCGTAAGAAGAACTTGCGCCTGCTGCTGGCCGGCGCTCTGCCCGATCCGAAGGCCGAAGGCGTGACGCTCCGCACAGTAGCGGGGGGCTTTCTCATACAGTCACGCGACAACGGCTCGCCGGAGGGCATCGAGCTGAAAACAGTGACGAAGCGCGCACCAACCGGCCAGGAGCTCGCCGACCTCATCTTTGCCTTCCGGGTCTGCAAGCATGTGAAATCGAATGCCATCGTCTTCGCCAAAAAAAACGCGACGACCGGCATCGGCGCCGGACAGATGAGCCGGGTTGATGCCGCCCGCATCGCCTCTTGGAAAGGCGAAGAGGCGGCGAAAGCTGCCGGGCTTTCCGGATCCTTGAACGACGGCTCGGTCGCGGCGTCGGATGCCTTCTTCCCCTTCGCCGACGGCCTGCTCGCGGTTGCTGACGCGGGCGCGACGGCCGTGATCCAGCCAGGTGGCTCCATGCGCGATGAAGAGGTGATCGCGGCCGCCAATGAGCGCGGCCTCGCCATGGTCTTCACCGGCATGCGCCATTTCCGGCATTAGCAATCCAGCGCCCCGAATCACCGATTCTCATGTAAACTGCCGCTGGGACGGATGCCGATGTGGCCCTTGCCGCGCGCATTTTTTGCGACGAAGGCGGCTGCAGGCGGCGTCGACCGTTTTGGGAAAGTGAGTGGTTTAGACGCGGGAGAAAGCCATGGAACTGCGCCAAATTATCTCGAATTTGAAGCAAAGTTTCCCAACCATTCTGATCGCACTGATTGCGCTCGCCGCAGCGGCGGTGGCAATCCGGCTCCTGCCGAAATCGGACCGCCGCAGTGATCCTCGGCGTTCTGGCGGCGGTCGCCCTGATCTATCTTGTTTTCCAGACCTGGCAGCGCACAACACAGCTCGCCGTGTTCTGGCTCTCGGCGGGCGTCGTTGCCGATGCGGCCTATGCAAAGCTCAACGATCAGGTGCCGGTGACGGTCGCGAACCTGCTCGTCAGGCTGGCCGATGCCATCGTCAAGCTCGCCGACGTTATGATCCGCAGCCTGGGTGTCGCGCGGGCCGGATGTGCGCGCGAAAATGGCTGCCGTGACGCCGGATTTCGCCTGGGCGCTGATCCTGACCGCGACGGTTCTCATGGCCATCAACCTTGCGGGGCAGCGGCGCAACAGCAACGCCAGACCCGAGCTGCGCCGGGCGGCTTAAGGAAAGAGCGGTAATTGCAGGAGGCCGGTGGTTTCGGGCAGTCCGAACATCAGATTGAAGTTCTGGATTGCCTGGCCCGCCGAGCCTTTCACCAGATTGTCGATCGCCGAAATCACGATGGCGCGGCCCGGAATGCGGTCGGCGAAGATGCCGATCTGGCAGAAATTGGAGCCGCGCACATTTTGCGTCGCCGGAATGACGCCCTTATCCGCGACCTTCACGAAGGGCTCGTCGCCTGATAGGCAAAGCTTAGCGCTTCGCGCAGATCATCGGCTTTGGCACCGCCCGCTAGCCGCACATAGCAGGTCACAAGCTCGCCCCGGCTCATCGGCACCAGATGCGGGGTGAAATTGATGGTGATCTCACGTCCGGCAACCTTGCCGATCTCCTGCTCGATCTCGGGCGCATGGCGATGGCTGGCAATGCTGTAGGGCGACAGCCCCTCGCCGGCTTCGGAGAACAGAATGTTCTGCTTCAGACCCCTGCCTGCGCCGCTCACGCCGGATTTTGCGTCGATGATGATGTCGCCGGCGTCGATCAGCCTGTTGGCGACGACCGGCAGCAAGGCAAGCAGCGCCGCCGTCGGATAGCAGCCGGGACAGGCGACCAGCCGGGCGCCGGCGATCTCCTCCGCATAATGCTCCGTCAGACCGTATACGGCCTTGGCCAGAAGGTGCGAGGCCGCATGCTCGCGGCCATAGGTCTTGGCGTAAATGGCGGTGTTCACGCAGACGGAAATCCGCCGACATGTCGATGATCTTGAGATCGTCCGGCAGGTCTTTGATGAGGTCCTGAGCCGTGCCGTGCGGCAGGCCCGAGAACACCACATCGCAGCCGCTCCAATCCGCGTTCTCCGCCTTGACCAGCCTAGGCGCCTCGATGAAGGCAAAATGCGGAAAAACCTCGGCGAGAGGCTTTCCCGCATGAGATGAAGCGGCGAGAACGCCGATCTCCATATTCGGATGGCACGCGGCCAGCCGAATGAGGTCGGCGCCCGTATAGCCGGACGCCCCTAACACGCCGACGCGGATCGCGCCTGCCCGTGCCATTAGCGCTTGGAGAACTGGAAGCTGCGCCTGGCCTTGGCCTTGCCGTACTTCTTGCGCTCGACCACGCGGCTGTCGCGGGTGAGGAAGCCGGCCTTTTTGAGCGGGCTGCGCAGCTCGGGCTCGTAGTGGGTCAGAGCGCGGGACAGTCCGTGACGCACCGCGCCGGCCTGGCCGGAGAGGCCGCCGCCCGTCACCGTGCAGATCACGTCATACTGGCTCGCCCGGTCGGTCAGAACCAGCGGCTGCTTCAGGATCATCTGCAAGGCGGGGCGCGCAAAATAGGCGTCGTGTTCCTTGCCATTGACGGTAATCCGGCCGGGGCCGGGCCTCACCCAGACCCGCGCGACCGCGTTTTTGCGCTTGCCGGTCGCATAGGCTCGGCCGCGAGCGTCAAGCTTTTGCACATGAACCGGAGCCGCGGGCGTCTGCGGGACCTCTTCGCCGCCCAGTTCGCCGAAGGATTTGATTTCGGTGGCCATCAGTCATCCCTTCCCGTGTTCTTCTTGTTCAGCGCGGCAATGTCCAGCTTTTCCGGTTGCTGCGCCTCATGGGGATGCTCGGGACCGGCATAGATCTTCAGATTGCGCATTTGCTGCCGCGACAGGGGCCCGCCGGGCAGCATCCGCTGAACTGCCTTCTCGACGACGCGCTCCGGAAAGCGCCCGTCCAGGATCTTGTCCGCCGTGCGGCTCTTGATGCCGCCGGGATAGCCGGTGTGCCAGTTGTAGACCTTCTGCGTCCGCTTTCTGCCGGTGAAGCGCACCTGCCGCGCATTCACGATGATGACATTGTCACCGCAATCCATGTGCGGCGTGAAGGTGGGCTTGTGCTTGCCGCGCAGGCGCGTGGCCACGATCGCCGCGAGGCGGCCGACCACCAGACCGCTTGCGTCGATCAGCACCCATTTCTTTTCGATATCGGAGGGCTTTGCCGAATAGGTTCTCATTGTTCAATCCATCGCCGCCCGCGACCGCGCCTCGTTGAGGCGATCGCTGCACGGAACCGCTCATAAAGGAAAAATGGCCGCGGCAATGGCGGCCAAATCATGATCTGTTTAAACGATCGGCGAATGCCAGTCAAACGTATTTTTTGGAAAAAATATCGCAATTTCAATAATTTATATTTGTGGTATTATTTTACCTTATCATCCAATAGCGCTGCGCTAATCCTCCGGAATGGCATAGGTCGCCGTTGCGTGCGCCACGAGGTGCTTGTCGCCCGCTGAGCGGAGGCCGATATCGCCGACCGCGAGCCGCTTGCCGAGTTTCAGAAGCGTGGCGTCGGCAATCATGTCGCCCGGCATGGGCTTGCGCAGAAAATTGATGTTGAGATTGGTCGTCACGGCGAGGTGGCGCGGCCCGACGTGAGCGAGGACCACCGCATACATGGCGACATCGGCCAACGCAAACATCGCCGGGCCCGAGATCGTGCCGCCCGGCCGCAGCATTCTGTCATTGAAGGTCATGCGCAATCTGGCCGTGCGTTCACCGACGGCCTCGACGATAAAGCGTCGCCCCCAGTCGTTCATCTGTGGAAATTGCTGGTCGAGAAAGGCACCGAGTTCCTCGGCCGTCATTTTCAGCGATAGCGGCTGTGACATGCGCTTATGCTCCTCCGGGGATGCTGGCCTCACGATTTCACCACTTTTACAGGTGATCAAACAGGGGCGGGAAACGAAAAGGGCCGCGCACGCAGCCCCAACAGCAAAAAGGGTGTCATCACGATGACTTCGTATGAAAGCGGCGGACAATTCCTCGCGACCGTCTGGATTGCCGTCCTCATAGCCGTTTCTTGCTGCAGCCAACAGGCCGCGATGGCCAACTCGAAGGAGAAACGCCTGACCGAGCCTGAGGTCAAGCGGTTCATCGCCAGCTATCCGGACGTCAAAAAAATCGTCGTCGGCTATGTCAAGGAGAAGAAGACCGGCGTTTCCGACCCGAAAAGCGGTTTTGCGGCGGTGATCGCGGCGGCCACCGACAAGAGCGTGCGCGGAAGGGTCGATACCGCCGTGCAGGCTCACGGCTTCGCGGGCTCGAAAGAATGGGTTCAGGTCGCCGAAAGCATCGGCCATGCTTATGCGCATATCAAGTCCGGCGGCGCCGACGCCAAAGCCCAGCGCAAGCTTGAGAAGGCGATCCGCAAGATCGAAAAAATGGACTTTCTGACCGACGAGCAGAGGAAAAAGCTGGCCAGCGAGGTGCGCGAAAAGGCCGGCATGATTCTTGAGCCGTCCCCGCCGGAGAATGTCGCTGCCGTCGAGCCGATGGTCGCGCAAATCGAGGCGGTGGTGAAATAGCGCTCCGGTTGCTAGACTGTGCCCGAGACTGCTCATCAGCACAGGGCCTATGAACGCGGAAGCCAAGATCGTGGAAGCGCAGAGCGGCATCGGACCCGTCCTGCTCAGGGACGACCACGGGCCGGTTGCGCTCTTAACGCTCAATCGGCCGCAAAGCCGCAACGCTTTGTCGAAACCGCTCCTGAACGCGCTGGGCGAGGCGATTGCCGAGATCGGCGCCTCGAAGCCGGTCAACGTGGTGGTGCTGACCGGCGCGTCGCCTGCCTTCTGCGCCGGGCACGATATGCGCGAGATGACGGCACGGCGCAGCGATCCCGACCGCGGACGCGGCTTTTTCGAACATCTGATGGGCCTGTGCTCCGACGTCATGCAGGCGATCATGGCCTGCCCGAAGCCCGTCATCGCCGCGGTCAACGGCGCGGCGAGCGCGGCCGGCTGCCAGCTCGTCGCAAGCTGCGATCTCGCCGTCGCCTCGACCGAGGCGCGTTTTGCGACTCCGGGCGTGCATATCGGCCTGTTCTGCTCCACGCCGATGGTTGCGCTTTCCCGCAATGTCAGCCGCAAGCACGCCATGGAAATGCTGTTGCTCGGCGATCCGATCCCAGCCGAAAAGGCCGCGGAAATCGGTCTCGTCAACCGGGTGGTGCCACCCGCCGGGCTCATTCCGGCCGCTCTCGAGATGGCGCGCCTGATCGCATCAAAATCGCCAATGACGCTGAAGACCGGCAAGGAAGCCTTTTACCGCCAGCTCGAAATGCCGGTCGCCGAGGCCTATGCTTACGCCTCGCGCGTGATGGTCGAAAACATGCTGCGCGCGCGACGCCGAGGAAGGCATCGGGGCGTTTCTGGAAAAGCGCGAGCCGCGCTGGCCGGACGCCAGCTAAGCCTTGGCGCCTGCCACCGCAGTCGCTATCTGTGGCACATGAACCACGACACTTACAGCGACGATGACATTCGCGGCATTCTGCGAGACTGCAAGGTCTTCGCCATGGTCGGCGCCAGTCCGAACCAGGTGCGGCCGAGCTATTTCGCCATGAAATACCTGCTCGGCAAAGGCTACCGCGTCATCCCCGTCAATCCGGGCCATGCGGGCAAAGAGATCCTCGGGCAGAAAGTCTATGCGAGCCTGAAAGACATCCCCGAGCCCGTCGACGTCGTCGATATCTTCCGCAATTCGGAAGCGGCGCTCCAAGTCACAAAAGACGCCATCGCCATCGGCGCCGAAAGTTGTCTGGATGCAGCTCGGCGTGCGCAATGAGGAGGCCGCGCGGCTGGCCGAGCAGGCAGGGCTCAAGGTCGTCATGAACCGCTGCCCGAAGATCGAATATGGACGGCTCTCCGGCGAAATTGGCTGGGCCGGCGTCCACACGCGCACCCTGTCGAGCCAGCGCCCGATCCTGGGACCGCAAGGGTTCCAAAAACTGTCGATCGGCAAGAACTAATCTGAAATCCGCGTTTTCGCCGACCGATGGCTGGTAGGTCCGGGACCGCAACAGCCTGAAAGCCGACGATCAGTTTGAAGGGAGTTGGCTGGAGAGGCAAAATGCGGCGCGACCGCCGTGTTACGCCAGGGCCGACATAACGTCGAAGGCTTTGACGACATAAACAGTCTGACCGGCAGGATGTGCAGGGATAACGAGCCTTCGAGGCTGTCATTGCAGCCATCAGCGCAATCACTGTTCGACGATGTTCTCAAGCCTTTTTCGACGGCATCGGTCACCAGCGGACAAACCCAGATTTCGTTAGGGCATGCGACCGCCTTGAAGGTGAAACTTCCAACCAGCCGCGGTTGCTGCCTGCTCCACCGAATCGCGTATTTGTGCGTAGTTGATCGAGCCGCCGCCACCCATGGAAACATCGGTGCGTTCACCGGACAACTTCCAGCCGCTCACCTTCGTCTTCTCGGCGGTTGCCGTCGGCGGTGGAAGGCCCCAGCTCAATTCGGACACAGATTCGCGAAACTGCACCATATGATCCGCTTCCGAAAGCCGGCATGACATGCCGTAGGTGACTGTGCGAGCGCCGATCCACCACTTCGATCGAATGGGTTGCGCTTCGCCAACCAACCCCTGTTTGGCGTCCTCACGGACGGTCAGACCAAGGGCTGTGAGCCTGGTCTTCAGCCCGGCGAGCAGATCCTGCTGAGACGATATGTTTGGCATTGTTTTCTCCTCAGCGCGTATCCAGGATGCGCTGCCACATCGTGCCGCCTAAATATTTGCTGCCGACCACGAAGTAGATGACGATCACCGCGAACAGGATCAGTGCCGTCGTCCCCTCGAGATTGAAACCCTCGGCCGTCAGGTTGCCGCTTAAATAGGCGATCGCATAGCCCCCCACGAAAAAGACCGTCAAGAAGTCGAGTACGGCGGCGAGCACCTTGCGCCAGGTCGCGACAGGTTCGACAACGTCAGTCATGGATGCACCTCACTGTCCCGCGGAGGGAAAATCGGCTCCCGAGCGTCACTGGCCGGGTGGTTCCACCTTCACATCGATGTGAATCAGCTTCCACTCACCTTCCGAATGACAAAATCGAGCTCGTAGCTGAAATTGCTGTTTTTTTTGGTTACACTGCTTTGGCTACACCAGACTACATGCCTGGTACTAAGTTTCTGTAGAATCTAACTCATTTTGGCGATTCACAGCACCGGGCAAATCGTGATTCACCCTGATCATTGGCACTGGGGGATGCGATGGCGGTTGGAGTGTCTGAAGGCGTCAACAGCGCTGGATCGAAGATGTCCGTGACGTGTCCGGTTCACATCCCGAATTAGCGCGCCGCACACCAGCGGGCTGTCGTTTGTCGATCGAAACCCGCCCCGGGCCGCATGCCCCAGGTCAGCGATACACCGGAAGCGGATGCGGGCTCCCTTATCCGTCCTTGCAAAAGACCGAACGGTCGTGCTAATTTGTCCCCATGGCCAAAGGCGAACGCACCCGCAAGGACATTATCGACCACGCTTTTGCGCTGGCGGGCGAAGTCGGGCTCGAAAGCGTGTCGCTCGGCGTGCTGGCGAGCCAGACCGGGCTCTCCAAAAGCGGGCTGTTCGCGCATTTCAAATCGAAGGAAGCCTTGCAGCTCGGCGTTATCGACGAGGCGGTGGAGCGCTTCGGCGCCATCGTGCTGCAGCCCGCGCTGCGCGTGCCGCGCGGCGAGGCCCGTGTGCGTGCGCTGTTCGAGCGCTACCAGCGCTGGAAGTCGGGGGACGATGTCTCCGGGTGCATTTTCATATCGCTCAGCCATGAATATGACGACCGGCCGGGACCAATCCGCGACCGCCTTGTCGGGGTGCTTCGCGACTGGCACGAGACCATCCGCCGGGTCGCCGAGGCGGCCATGGAGCAAGGCGATTTCCGCGCCGACCTCGACACCGATCTCTTCGCCTTCGAATTTCAGGGCATTGCCATGGCCCACCATCACGCCGGCCGGCTGCTGGAGCTTTCCGCCGCCGACCGGCTGAACTGTACCGCCTTCGAAGCGCTGCTCGACCGCAGCCGCGCAATCCTGCCACCCTCCACTGGATCGAGGTAAGCCATGGACATTCGCGTCACCGACGAAGCCTATGCGACGCGCTAAAAAAAGCACGAACGATCGTACGGTTTTAGCCATTCCCGCGCCAATCCGGCTCGGCTTTCAGCTGACGAGCCGGATTTCGCCCCGGCTTGGCGCGGAAGTGGCGCGCCAGTTGTTCTTCCGTCCCCCACGCGCGCCCTATCGCGACGAGCAGCAGAGCGGTCCTCACCTTCGCGCAGCGCGCCTTGCTGTCGGTCCGCGGTCGCCACATCCAGGCCTATTGCTGGGGACATGGCCCGGTCGTGCTGCTACTGCACGGCTGGGGCGGCCATGCCGGACAGATGACCGAATTCGTCGCGCCATTGACCAAGGCCGGATATCGGGCCGTCGCCCTCGATGCGCCGGCGCATGGGCGCTCAGATGGCCGGCTTTCGTCGATCGTCCACTTTGCCCGCGCGATAGAAGCCGCCGCTTCGACTTTCGGGCCGCTCCACGCCATCATCGCACATTCATTTGGGACAACCGCAGCCGTCCAAGCCATGGCCAAGGGCCTGCCGCTCAACCGCGCTGTGTTCATCGCCCCGCAGGCGCGGCTCACGGGCTACTGGCAGCTCTTCCGTCAGACCCTGGGCATGTCCGAGGAGGTCTGGGAGCTCATGCGCATACGCACCGAGCGTTGGCTGAAAATCCGTTACGATCAGCTCCATCCCGCCAACATCGCGCCACGTATGAAGGCGCCGCTCCTCATCCTCCATGGCGAGGCAGACCGCATGACGCCCATCTCCGAAGGCGAGACGCTGGCAAGACTCTGGCCCGGCGCCGAATTCCGTGCCCTCGATTGCGGGCACATCGCCATTCTGCGTGACTGGCGGACACTGCTTGCCGGCGTCGATTTCGTGAAGCGTTAGGCGAAAGCGCTTGTCAGGCGCGGCGGAACTTGTTTCCTTGCCCGCGAGACAAACAGAACAAGGACTGCTCACCATGACCGACCGCCAGCCTGGCTTTGAGACGCTTGCGATCCACGCCGGGGCGCAGCCCGATCCCGCCACCGGCGCGCGGGTGACGCCGATTTACCAGACGACATCTTATGTTTTCGACAATGTCGATCACGCGGCGGCACTGTTCAATCTGGAGGCTTTCGGCAATATCTATACGCGCATCATGAACCCCACCCAGGCGGTTCTGGAAGCGCGGATCGCGGCGCTCGAAGGCGGCACGGCGGCCCTGGCGGCGGCGTCGGGCCACGGCGCACAGCTTCTTGTCTTCCACACCCTGCTGGAGCCGGGCGACGAGTTCATCTCCGCCGGGCAGCTCTATGGCGGCTCGATCAATCAGTTCAATCATGCCTTCAAGAAGTTCAACTGGAACGTGGTGTGGGCCGACAGCGACGATCCGTCGAGCTTTGCGCGCGCCTTGAGCCCGAAGACGAAGGCGATCTTCATCGAGTCGATCGCCAATCCGGGCGGCATCATTGTCGATATTCCGGCGATTTCGGCGATTGCGAAAAAGGCGGGCGTGCCGCTCATCGTCGACAATACGCTGGCCACCCCCTATCTCTGCCGTCCAAAGGAATTCGGCGCTGATATCATCGTGCATTCGCTGACGAAATTTCTCGGCGGCCATGGCAATTCGATCGGCGGCGTGCTGGTGGATTGCGGCACATTCGACTGGCTCGGCTCCGGCCGCTATCCATCCCTCTCGGCGCCCAATCCCTCCTATCACGGCATGGTTTTTGCCGAGACTTTCGGCAATTTCGCCTTCGCGATCGCCGCGCGGGTGCTTGCCCTGCGCGATCTCGGTCCGGCGATCGCGCCGATGAATTCCTTCCTCATCCTCACCGGCATCGAAACGCTCGGCCTGCGAATGGAGCGTCACTGCGCCAACACGCTCGCCGTCGCGGAATGGCTGCAAACCCGTCCGCAGGTGGAGTGGGTGAATTATGCCGGCCTGCCGGACAGCAAATATAACGCGCTGGCGCAAAAAATCTGCCCCAAGGGCGCCGGCGCCGTCTTCACATTCGGCCTCAAGGGCGGCTATGACGCGGGCATCAAGCTGGTCTCGAATGTAAAACTGTTCTCGCATCTTGCCAATATCGGCGACACCCGCAGCCTGATCATCCACCCGGCCTCGACCACGCATCGCCAGCTCACGGCGGAGCAGCGCAAGGCCGCTGGCGCGGGCGACGATGTCGTCCGGCTATCCGTCGGACTGGAGGACAAGGCAGACCTCATCGCCGATCTGGAGCAGGCGCTCGCCGTGCTTTAGCAGGAATTGAGCTGTCCCAGCGGCCCCGGTCACTGTTTTCTGGCATTCAGAGGCAGTGACCAGGTCTGCCCGACCAAATTCTGGCCGAAGCTGTGATGGGGCTCTTCGTTGAGAAGCTTGAACCCGGCTCTCTCATAAATCCGCCGAGCGGCGGTGAGCACGCTATTGGTCCAAAGGTCGAGGCGTTCATAGCCTTTGGCGCGCGCGAACGCGATGCACTCATCGACGAGCCTGCGGCCGAGCCCTGTCCCGCGTTCACGCCGGCTCGACATAGAGCAGGCGGAGCTTGGCAACGCCGGCGAGCCTTCCACCACGAACACTGAGCCGGCGATTCCGCCATCCCGCTCTGCCACCCAGCAATATTCGCGATCTGGCTTGTAGTCCCGTCAGGAAGCCCGCCGGTGATTTCGGGAACGAGCGCCTCGTAGGAATTATCCCAGCCATATTCCTCGGCATAGAGGACCGCCTGCCGGTGAACGATCCAGCCCATGTCGCCGGTGCGGTGCGGCCGAAGAATGACTGGTGCCGGCTCCTTCGCCTCAAGCATCGCCTCGATCTCGCGCATAGCGGCGAGAAGACGCTGCTGCTGCGCCTCGCCAAGCGGACCTAACAAAGCTTCGGCCGCGGCCTGCGAGAGCCGGTCGAGCGCGGTAAAGGCGGCGCGGCCGCGCTTCGTCAGCACCAGATGGCTGACCCTGCGGTCCTTCTCGGAAAGGCGTCTTTCAAGAAGCCCTTCCTTCTCGAAGCCGCTGAGCATGCGGCTGAGATAGCCGCCATCGATGCCGAGCTTCCAGACGAAATCGCTCGCGGTCAGATGATCGCTATGCGCCAGCTCGTAAAGCACGCGCGCTTCGGACAGCGAGCGGCCGCTGCCGAGCAGATAGCGGTCGAGCACACCGATTTGCGCCGTGTAGAAGCGATTGAAATGCCGCAAGGACTGCGCGGCTCTTGCGATTGATGCGACAGACATGAGCGAGCCTCCCATCGAGGGAGTCTCGGCAAATTAGTTGACGGAGTTCAACTAATTTACGTTGCTTCGATCCGCAAGCTTCGCTGCGTCGCATCTATTGACATCCCCATGTTATGATCCATGTGTCATAATCCAGCGGAAAGGTTATGACCAATGCGCGACGGCATTGCCCCGAGACTTGACCTGCCTTTCGAGATTACGGTTTGCGGCATTCAGGAACTTGAATGTCATGCGCAGGGGCAGGTCAGTCACGTGCTCTCGATCCTCGATCCGGATCACACCGAGCCGGAGGCGTTCGGCGCCTATGGCGAACACGCCAAGCTCGAATTGCGCTTTCATGACGTCATCGAGGACTCGCCGGGCATCGAGGCGCCGCAGCCACATCATGTGAAGCAGATCCTGAGTTTTGGCCGCGATATTTTGCGCGATCCGGAACGATTGCGCCATCTCCTCGTCCACTGCCATATGGGCATCTCGCGTTCGACCGCGTCGATGGCATTGCTGCTTGCCCAGGCTCAGCCGGACGCTCCTGCCCGCGATGTTTTGCGCCAGGTGCTTGCGATCCGGGAGAAGGCATGGCCGAATCTACGCATTCTGTCGATTGGGGAACAGCAGCTCGATCGTCCCGGCGAATTCACCAAAGCCGCCGCGGAGATCTATCGCATCCAGCTGGGCAGACGTCCTGAGCTGAAGGACTTCTTCCTTGAATGCGGTCGCAGCCGCGAGGTCGAACTGGCCGCGAAGGCGATAGTGTGACCTGCCACAGCCGAGGCCGGACAAGCCGCCGCGCCGCCTGAAAGGCGGGCTGAATTCGCTAGTATCAAGGCATTTTGCTGGTAAACTCTCCGTGGAGCAGAATTTCGGCCCGTGTCGAACCGCGCCGGCAGTAAACGTCTTGCGCGCGAGGGAGATGTGCCGTCGGCCATCGTTGTGAGATGCGTGCATCGATCGTCGCCGACACGCCAATACTCTATCGGAGGCGCCGTCAACCCCGAGTTGGACCGTGTTATCAGCGATGACACCACTCTGACTTGCCGACCAAACTGCGAGGTCGCTTGGCCGAGTCGAACGCAGATCATTTCTCAGACAGCGCACTCCTGCGGGTGCGGGGCCGGCTCGCAAGTGCCATCGATGGCTTGCTCGCGCGCGCAAGCGCTCTGCTCAATGTGCATGGCTCCCTCAAGACTCACCTGTTCATCTTTGCCGCCGCGCTGATCTTGCCGCTTCTGGTTGTCGTCGGCATCGCGCTCTCCAGCATTGTGAATTCCGATGTTGCGGCAACACGCCAGCAGCTCATCCGCACGGCCGGCGACATCTCCGGCGGCGTCGACCGTGAGGTTCTCGGCTATCTGACGGTCCTCAAAACGCTCGCCACCTCACCCGATCTCGAGGATGGCGATTTGAGGAGTTTTCATGCCCGCGCTAAAGCCGCCCTGCGCGACCGCCCTGCGGATGTTCTGCTGCTCGACAAATCCTTTCAGCAACTCGTCAATACGCGCGTTCCGTTCGGAACGCAGCTGCCGAAAACGTCGGATAAGGAGAGCGCAAGAATCGCCGTCGAATCCCGCGAATCCTACGTTTCGAACGTCTTTCTCGGCACCGTGTCCGGACACCACGTCATCAACATCGAAGTTCCCGTGCTCCACAGGAATGCAGTGAAATATGTGCTGCTGTTCACAGTCGAAATCGAGCATTTCGCCGACATTCTCTCGAGTTCGAAAGCGGCTCAGGGCTATACGGCGACCCTGTCCGACCGGGAAGGCCAGATCATTTCGCTGGTGCCGAGCAACGCCGCGCAGACCATTCCTCCGATATCACAGCGCCGGCAGCAGGGTCAGGGGCCGGAGATCTTGGACTACGAGGACGGCCAGGGCGTTGCGCATCTGGAGGCATCCGTATGGTCCGACATCACGGGATGGCGGACCGGGATTATTGCCTCCCGCTCTCAGATCAACTCGGTTTGGTGGACATCGATCAGATGGTTTTGCCTCGCCATGGGCGTCGCCGCGCTGACGGCGGCGGTTCTCGGCACACTCACCGGCAGACGCCTCGCCAGGCCGATCGCTGAGATCAAGCGGGCAACCATCGACCTGGCGCGCGAGAGGCCCGTTGAGGTGCGGCAACTGCCGCTGACGGAAGCAAATGACGTGATGAATTTGCTCGGCCGCGCGGGTGCACTCATCGCGACGCGCACCGCAAGATTGCGGGAGAGCGAGGAGCAGTCGCGCGAGCAGGTCCGCCAGATCGACATGCTGATGCGTGAACTGGCGCACCGGAACAGAAACCAATTCTCAGTCATTCTGGCGATGGCTCGCCAGCTTGGGAAGACCAGCGGGAGCGTGGCCGAGTTTCAGTCGAAATTCTCACAGCGCATTGCGGCGATGGCACAAGCGCAAAGCCTGCTGCTCGAGGGCGCGGGCGTCGGGGTTTCGCTCAAGCTTCTGATCGCCAACCAGATGAAGCCTTTCGTCGGCGAACGCTCGCCGCGGGTCATCGCGTCGGGGCCGGATGCATTCCTGACCGCCGACGCGGCGCGGACGATCGGCATGGCGTTTCACGAGCTTGCCACCAACGCCACGAAATATGGTGCCCTGAAGGAACCCCGGGGGCGCGTTTCGGTGACCTGGTCGATTTCGGAGCCGGATCGGCGGCTAAAGATCGTCTGGCAGGAGGAAGGCGGACCTGAGGTCGGCAAGCCCTCCCGCACCGGCTTCGGGCACACCATTATCGAAAAATATGTCTCGCGTGCCTTAAGGGCCGATGTCACATACATATTCGCGGCTTCCGGCGTGGTCTGGACGCTTGAGGCGGGAGATATCCTGGCTTAGTGTCCTGAATCCGAAGTTTGCCTCATTCTGCAGCTTGCTCCGTAGCGAACTTCGGATTCAAAAGGGACACTCGCAACTATCAGATTCTAGTGTGGTTTTAGATCGGGAGGTCCCCTAAAGGCGTATGCTGAAACGATGTAGGGGACTTCCCGATCACCACACTAGCCGAATATACCTCTGAAAACCGGCCACTCCCAGATCGGCCCAAAGAGTTGTCCGATGGCGGCAACGCCGCCGATCGCCAGCGACACATAGGCGACAAGGCTTGTACGCCCCTGCTTCTGGCCGATGCGGTAAATGATGTCGTTCTGCTCGGCGAGCTTGGCCGCGATACGCTCGGCGATCAGCTCCGCCGCTGCGGCATTGGCCTGGATCGACGCCTGCGTCAGCCCGCGCTCATGCTGCTGACGCATAAACTCCTCATGGCGCCTCTGCGCTGTATCCTCCACGCTCATCGGTTCTCTCCCTCACCGGCCCATGCCGAGATTGCATTTCGCTTTTATACGGTCCTTTGGCCGGGAAAAAGACGATTACGCCCGAGCGGCGAGGCCCGCCGCCTTGCGCAGAGCGGGCCGCGCGTTCCGTGATAAAGGTTGGATAAAGCTTGAACTTGCACGCAGGGGGGCCGTCCTGCCGGGGAAAATGCCAAAGGTTTCATTGCCTTGCGACGAAGCGTAGCTTTGACACGATCGCCCGCAAAGGGCTCTTCACAGAACTGAAACAGAGATATAGTATCCCTCATCATACGACGTGGTGCGAGCGTCACTGCAAGGCTAACGGGTTAACCGTCAGGAAAGGCAGACGTGATCGCTGCAGCGCCCGCAACATCTCCGCCCGAGGCTTATCCGGCCCTGGTGCTTAACGCCGATTATCGGCCGCTCAGTTACTATCCGCTTTCACTCTGGGGCTGGCAGGATACGGTCAAAGCCGTGTTTCTCGACCGGGTGAACATCGTCTCCGAATATGAGAAGGCCGTGCACAGCCCGACATTCGAGATGAAGCTGCCGAGCGTGGTCTCGCTGAAAGTCTATGTGAGGCCCGCGCGATACCCGGCCTTCACGCGGTTTAACGTGTTCTTGCGCGACCGCTTCAGCTGTCAATATTGCGGGGCGAAGGACGACCTGACCTTCGACCATCTGGTCCCGCGCTCGCGCGGCGGCATGACCCGATGGGATAATGTCGTCACGGCCTGCGCCCCCTGCAATCTGAGGAAAGGCGGCGATATGCCTTCGCGGGCGAAAATGTGGCCCGTGCAGTCGCCTTATCGGCCAACGGTCCACGAGCTTCACCGCAATGGCAGGCTGTTCCCGCCGAACTATCTGCATGAAAGCTGGATGGACTATCTGTATTGGGATACCGAACTGGAGCCGTAAGACATTTCGCTCGGCGGCATGTGAGATGCCGTCAAAGTGCGAACGGGCGCCCGGATTGGAGCGCCCGTTCTTGATTCGCGGATCGCAAACGCCTGATCCCGGCAGGCGATACGCGGGGATATCAACAGCTCGCCGAATTCCTCGGCAACACGCAATACACACGGCGGGCCACTTCGACGTAAGCGGTGCTCCCGGGCCCTTTGGTTCGGCGTAGCGGTGTAGCGCGGGATCGTCTACGGACAGTTCCATGCAGCGGACAGTGCTCCAATCTGATGACAGATCTGACAACCCAAAGCCGCGTTCGCCGAGACCGACCGAGCTGTACACGGGCGATCCGATCCGACGGCGCTGGCCTGACGAGCTCAAGGCGCGCATTGTTCTTGAGAGCCTGGCACCGAATGCGATCGTGACCCATGTCGCCCAGCGACATGGATGCCGAGCCCAGCAGATCCATGATTGGCGGCGTCTGGCACGGTCGGGCCAGCTCGCGCTGCCGCGCCGGATTTGGTGCCCATCGTCGCGGTGACGGTCCCTTCTGCATCGACAGCCCTCACGACATCGCGGGACGTCGACATCGAGGTGGAGATTGCCGGCGCGACGGTGCGTGTGCACGGCCGGCCTGGCACTGCCGCGCTCGTGGACGTTTTTGCCGCGTTGCGCCGGAGCGACAAATGCTGACCCCATCGGCGGATTTGAAAGTCGTGAACGCTCAACAGTTACTTATCTTTCGCCTTTTGAGCCTCGCGCTGCAGGCGGGCAATGTCCTCCGCCTTGAGCCCCTTCGTCGTGCGCAACAGTGCCGCCAGCTCCACCGGTTGACCCTTGATAATCTCGGAGATGTCGTACGCTACGCGACCCGCAAGCGCCAACAGCTCGTCAGCGTCACGGCCGAGAAATCTTGGCGATTGCTTTCACCTTCTCTTCGGCGGGCGGTGCGAACTCGTCGCGTTCGACCTTCGACAGATACGTTGGACTCACACCGATCAATTTCGCCATCTCCCGCAATCCAATTTCTCGGGCTTCTCTTTCCCGGCGAATGAGCGCCCCGAACTTCTCCCCTGCCATGTTGGCTGCTCCGTCATCTGTTTACGCAACACTGCCGCAATATTTGGTGTCCCTGCTGAGCCCCATTCGGGGAGCTTCTCCGGTTGCAGAAATGCGCGCTGCTATCGGCCGGTTGAAGACGTTGTCTCGGTTGAACGCTATTTACATTTCAGAACCGGCATATTAGCTTGCCGCGGTTCGCGTTCTACTTGCTTTTTTAGTAGGTTGTTGTGACATGAGAGTTTGCTTTCGCGCCGGCTCCGCCGCTTCCCGCCAATTTGGGACTGCGCTGGCGCTGCTTACGCTTGCCGCCTGCCCGTTTGCGTCGTCCGCCCGCGCCGACGACTATATGACGGAGACGCCGGTGCCGAAGAAAGCGCTCGTGATCGGCGTTTCGAACTACCTTCATCTGCCAAAACTTCCCGTTTCCAAGCTCAATTCCAATCACTTCAAGGCCAGGGTCGAGAGCTTCAATTTCATCGTCACCCAGGCGACCGCAACCGATCGCAGCTCGTTGATAAGGGCGGTGCAGGGCTTTGCAGACACCCTCAATGAAGGCGACATCGCCTTGGTCTATTATTCCGGGCATGGCTTTCAGCGGAACGAATTCAATTATCTGGTGCCCTCGGACGCTCCGGCCTGTCCTGGCAACGTCGTCCGCGAAGACATTCCGGTCACCTACATCAGCGAGCAATTGGAGAAGCACGGCGTCGCCGCCTATCTCCTGGTGCTCGACGCCTGCCGCACCACGCCGCAGGACTGCCGGCCGGTCGTCGCGGAACGGCGGGGTGTGGTCAAGTCGCCGGCTCCGCTCTCGCAGGGCTTGGCCGCGCCGAACCCGCCTCTGGATCATGAGGTCATCTACGCGAGCTGGATGATCGCTCTCGCTGCCTCTCCGGGCAAACCCGCCTGGAGCGGCAGCGATGGATCGAACGGCAGCCTCTATTCACGCCATCTCGCGGAGTTGTTCGGCACCAAGGGGTGGGACCTGACCAAGACGTTCGACGGTGTCCGGCGCAAGGTTCGCGAAAACTCCGGCGGACAGCAAATTCCCTCCGAGCAGCGGGTGATGTATGGCGACATATTCATCGATCCCGACGACGTCATGCGGCGGAATTACAGAGACGCCTGGCAGCGGACTCGGAGCTTAGGCGACGTTGAGACGGTCAAATATTATCTGCTGTCCTTTCCCGAGAGCCCTTACGCCGCGATGGCGCGGAAATGGCTTAAGGACCGCGCCGAGCCGGGCACCGCCGCGCCGGGCATGCTGCTCTCTTCCGCCGATCAACCGGCCGTGCTGGCTTCGGCCGAGCCTTCCGAGCCGGAAACGCGCAGCCGCGGCTTTAGCTTGCGCGGGCCTGCCAGGGAGCGCCGGGGCGTCGGCGCGGCAAGCCCTGGCGGACATGTCGCGGAAAGAGAACCGGCGCGGGAACGCAAATTCTTCACCATGGCGGACCGGCCGACGCAGTCGCAGCAGTTCGACAGCTTTAAAGGCAAGGCCCGAAGCGAAGAGGAAAGAGTGCTGGAGGTTGCCGAGAGAACCAAGACCAAGGTTCTCACGCTCAACAAACCGCAAGCCGCTCCCGAAGGCTCAGGCTCGTGGGTCGCGATTGAGGTTAACACCATCGACGGCGTTCCCGTCAGCGAGTCGCTCAAGGGCAAGGCCTCGGGCTCGCCCGAACAGCCGAAGGCGGTGCCGCTCAAGGAGCTTTTCCCGGACAAGGAGCGCGGGATGCCTGGCGCCGACAGCGCACTCGATCAGTTCGGCGAGTTGAAAGGATCGAAGGTCGAGGTCGAGCTGAGCGACTCGGCGCTCGATGCCCCCACTCAGGGACATGCGCGGATGCAGGCGTTTCAACGCAGCCTGCAGATCCGCAAGGACCTTCTGGATTCCGGCGTCGAGCCCAGCAAGATCGTCGTCAAGATGCCGGAGAAGTTCCAGCTCGAAGCGGACGCTGCCCGCTCCGTCGCGACGCCGGACCAGCTCACGATCATCAAGCCGGATAAATAGACAATGGGGACGCCTATGGAAGGCTTTCGTTCTGTCGCCGGATATGCGGTGACGATTGCGGCTGCCGCTTGCGCTTGTGGCTTTACCTGGCTCTCATCTCCGGCCTCAGCCCAAGATCCCGCGGTCCCCGGCCTGCAAGATCGCTCCGGGCCGTTCCGCGCCGCCGTCGACCGCTTCCTCGGCAAGACGCTTGGCCAGCGCAAGATCATCGGCGGCCAGGACGCCAATTTCGCCGACCATCCCTGGCAGGTTGCGCTGCTGGTTTCCTGGATCGCGGACACGCCCAAGGCGCAGTTCTGCGGCGGCTCCATCCTCAATGCGGCCTGGGTGCTGACGGCCGCACATTGCGTAAACGGCAACAACCCGCTCGACGTTCATGTGCTGAGCGGCACCGCGGATCTCGCCAGCGGCGGCCATCGGCACAATGTCAAGGCCATCTTCGTTCACAAGGACTACAACCCATCCAACCACGACAACGACGTCGCGCTGCTCAAGATCGACGGCACCTTGCAGGCGGGCAGTCCGGTTGCGCTGGCCGATGCCGCGATCGAGGCACGGCTCGCTGCGCCCCGCGAAAACGCCATGGTGACGGGATGGGGCGTCAGCGAGAGCGGCGAGCCGTCGCCCACGCTGAAGCAGGTCTCCGTGCCCATCGTCAGCAACGCGGATTGCAATGACCCAGTCAGCTACAATGGCGCGGTGACGGCGAACATGATGTGCGCCGGCTTTTCCGAAGGCGGCAAGGATTCCTGCCAGGGCGACAGCGGCGGACCTCTAACGGCCATAGATGCTTCGGGTGCCGCCGAGCTGGTCGGCGTAGTGAGCTGGGGTGAAGGCTGCGCCCAGCCGGGCAAGTACGGCGTCTACGCAAGAGTGTCTAAATTCGCGTCCTGGGCGACGAAGTGCATGGCGACGTCGGACCAGTGCGAGGCGAAGCGGTAGCGAAATCCCGAGCCGCGGCGCACAGCCGGGCCATGACGACCGGCGATGTTTTTCGAAACGGCAGACGAGAATTGGACCTGTACCGGCGGCGCTTCTTCCTGGCCTTGGGTGCGCTCGGTCGCGGGCGGCGGGCCCTCATTCGCGCAGACCGCGGCTCGCAATGCGCAGCAACGTGTCATCGACGCGCACTGCCATTTCTTCAACGCCAAGGATCTGCCGGTTCAAGGCTTCGTTCAGCAGGTGGTGCTCGGCGACTATGCGGAATTGAAAGCCCTGCCGAGGTGACGGTCTTTCGCTTCGGCCGAAAGCATCTAGAAGGGGCTCGCCAGCTTTCTCATCAAGATGATCCTCAATGGCAACACGCAGGCTGCGAGTGTCTAAAACTTTCCGGCATCCGGAACGCGCGCTGGACTCCGGAGCCGTGCCGGCGGAGGGCTCCAGGTGACGGCATCTTTTCCGGCGGCTTCCCGGTCTCTCAGCCTTTGTGCCTGACTCGCCCGCAGCGTGGCGGCGGCTGGTTATCGCGCTCGCAATCGCTGCCGTCGGCAGCATCGGCATGTGGTCGGTGGTCGTCGCACTGCCGAAGGTCCAGGCCGAATTCGGCGGCTCGCGTGGCGCGGTGTCGCTGGCTTATACGCTGGCCATGCTCGGCTTCGGCATCGGCGGCGTCGTCACCGGCCGTTTGTCGGACCGGTTCGGCATCGTGCCGGCGATCGGCATCGGCATCCTCTCGCTGCTGTGCGGCTATCTTGCCGCCAGCGCATCGACGACACTCTGGCAGTTCACGCTGGCGCATCTTTTCATCGGCCTCGGCGCGTCCGCGACATTTGCACCTTTGATGGCGGAAGCATCGCACTGGTTCGTGCGACGGCGCGGCATCGCCGTGACGATCGCGGCCAGCGGCAACTATCTCGCCGGCGCGATCTGGCCGCCGCTCATCGAGCGCGGCATCGTGCACTATGGCTGGCAGGCAACGCATGCCGCCATCGGTGTCTTAGGCGCGGCGGCGATGACGGTCTTGGTTTTGATCCTGCGGTCGGACATGCGCCGATCACAGCGCCGCTCATCTGCTGCCGAGATGCGGCCCGGCATCGATCTCAATATCGGCACCAACGCACTGACGGGCATTCTCTCGCTGGCAAGCGTTTCCTGCTGCGTCGCCATGGCGATGCCGCAGGTGCATATCGTCGCCTATTGCGGCGATCTCGGCTATGGCGTGGCGCGCGGCGCGGAAATGCTGTCGCTGATGCTGGCCTTCGGCATCGTCAGCCGGATCGGATCGGGGTTTATCGCCGATCGCCTCGGGGGCCTCTCGACATTGCTGATCGGATCGGTGGCGCAGGCCGCTGCCCTCGTGATGTATCTGTTCTTCGACGGCCTGACATCGCTCTATGTCGTCTCCGCATTGTTCGGCCTGTTCCAGGGCGGGCTGGTGCCGAGCTATGCCATCATCGTTCGCGAGACGATGCCGGCGAAGGACGCCGCAACCCGCGTCGGCATCGTGATCATGGCGTCGGTCGTCGGCATGTCGTTCGGCGGGTGGATCTCCGGCGTGATTTTCGACCTAACCGGGTCGTACCAAGCGGCATTTCTGCACGGCCTGGCCTGGAACGCGCTGAACATGTCGATCGCCTTCACGTTGCTGCTGCGCTCGCGCCGCCGCGTCGCTTTTGCCTGAAACCGAAATCGCCGGCCTATGGCATCGGCACATCCGTCGTAAATTTAGGCACCTGATAGCCCTTCTGCACGGCGGGCCGCTCCGCAATGCGGACATACCAGTCGCGAACATTCGGATAGTCGGCCAGATTGATCTCCTGCCATTCGAAGCGCGAGATCCACGGCCATGTGGCGATGTCGGCGACCGAATATTCGCCCCGGCCTTCTCCGGCGAGGTAGTCGCGTCCCTCCAGCCTGGTGTTCAGCACATTGTACAGGCGGTGGGCTTCCTTGGAATATCGCTCCTCGGCATATTCGGACTTCCCCCGATTGTACTTCACGAAATGATGGACCTGGCCCAACATCGGCCCGACGCCGCCCATCTGCCACATCAGCCATTCGATGGCATGCCACCGCTCGTCGCCGGCTGGCATGAACTTTCCATATTTCTCCGCGAGGTACAGCATGATCGCGCCGCTTTCCATCAGCTGCATGCCTGTTTCAGTGTCGACGATCGCGGGAATACGATTATTGGGCGCGATTTTCAGAAATGCGGGGTCGAATTGCTCACCCTTCGAAATATCGATGGGGTGGGCCGTATAAGGCACGCCAAGCTCTTCAAGCATGATGGAGACTTTGCGTCCGTTCGGCGTGGTCCATGTGTAGAGGTCGATCATTCCCGATCCCTTCGATCGTCTGGCGCATGGAGCGCGTTGATGGAAATGGCAATCGTCTCCGATCTAACCCTAACCGGAGCGCCCGAAGCGAAACTTCAAGAACAATGAAACCGCGGCTCCTCTGCAAGCAATGTCATGTGAGTTGACCTGAAAGCGCGGATTAGCGTCCTGGGCGAACCGCGTGAGGGACGGAAGGCAGCCGAGCCCGCCATCGCCGAGACAATCAAAGCATAGTGACGGCAACCGACTGCGTCGCCTTCACCCGTGGGCCCACAGGACCTTATAAGGACATGCAGGCGGCACGACCCAGACCAGCGGGATATCCGAAACGGGCTTGCAAGGGCAGCCCATGATCCCAACGTGCAGCCTCCAATGTTGCAGGGCAAGGAACTTGAGCGGCGCTCGCGAGTTCAAATCAATTGCGAGGGTTTCGTTTGGGATAGCCGATCTTGGAACAATCCGCGCACCCGTTGTCCGGCCTCCGTTTTCTCATCGTTGAAGATGAGATGTTGCAGGCGCTGCGCCTCGGTGAGATGCTTGCTGAAATGGGCGGGACCGTATCGGGGACTGCATTCGATTACGAGGAGGCTCGTAAAGCCGTCAATGAAACGGCCTTCGACTGTGCGGTTCTTGACGTTAATTTGAACGGCACCCTGTCATTTCCCATCGCCGATGCGCTGACAGAACTGGGGATTCCTTTCGTGTTTTGCACGGCATACGCTGACGGCCTCGACGCCTATCCGCACGCTCCGGACGTATTGCGCGTTGACAAGCCGGTACTGCCGGACGATTTGCGCGATGCAGTGTTGTCGACCTTACAGGCGGGCAAGCCATAGGGCCTTCTGCCCATGCGGACGGATTGCAATCGCCTGTCTCCACCGTCACTGTCGGACTTAGCTTCGGCAGCGTGAAGTGACGCAGAAGCTTTGCTTACGCTGAATAGGACTGGCCACGCCATAAAGGCTTAAGTTCCTCGGGAAACACTTTGGTCAGCTTATCAACTTCGCCCGCGATCGATCCGGTCAGCGATCACATCGAAAACCGCCTTAATGATCGGTTCGCGATCCGGCCCGAGCTTACGCCGCATTTCGTCTTCGACGGCATCGATGAAATCAGCCAAGTGGCGCGTTCTCTTGGGTTTGCCGGTCATGTGCCAGCCCTCGTAATAAAGGCCGCGAATGAGCATCGGCAATTGTGCGCCGAAATGGACTGCGTTTTCGGCGCCGATCCGGTCACGGATCGTATGCAGCGTCGCGCGCAAAGCCTGATAGGCAAGATGCCGGTCGTCGGTTTCAATCCGCTCCATAATGTCCCTCAGCCAGAGGTTGGTCTGCTGGACGGTTGAGTCAAAGACATCAAGGCCTGTCGTCATTTTATCATCCTCGTTAGCGTTCTCGGTGGACGCGGGCAAAGGGCCGCGTTCAGGCGACGTCGCGGCGGCCCTGTCCGAGTTGCTGTTCGAGCGTCTTCACAAAAGTCCTCACCGCAAGATCGTGATGGCCCCTGGCAAGATCTCTCATGGTGACAGCAAGCGTCGCGACCGGCCGCAGCTCGCAGATCGCCGCCATTTGCGAGAAGCTGCTTGCGGCAGCCGAACCGCCATGGGTCAAGCAAAAGGCCACATGCTTAAAATGCCCGCGGAATTCGCGCAGATAAGTCCGCACCGGCGGGGCCATGTGTCCCGCCCAAACCGGCCCGCCGATAACGACGAGATCATAGCCGTCCGGTGAGGATTTTGGCGGTTGGATCGCAACATTCCGCCCGGCCAGGCTATGCAGAACGGCCTTTGCATAACCGAAAAAGCCATCATAGGCGACCTGGCTCAGGATACGCTCAGTGTCCGCATGCAGCAGACCGGCGATTTTCAAGGCAACAAGGCTCGTGTTGCCGGTTCGCGAGTAAAAAACGACCAGAGATTTCATCGGAAATCCTCACAACACCGCGGAATTTGAGCCAGAATTATTGGGGTCTGGTGGGCATTTCGGAATGACATTTGTCAAAGCAGCGCCGACACGCCCGACAGCCTGATCTGGGGCCGCTGTCCTGGGACCGAGCGATCCGGAGACAATCTCGACGCCGAAATTCGTGCTTGTCGACGGGCCCGGCGTACAGTTTTATATTGCCCGTAGCCAGGAGGCTGGCGCGCGTCATGCAGAGTCGCACTCGCGCGCGTTGGTCGCATGGCGAACTGGAAGACCCGAAGCACGACGTCATCGATTTTGTCGATGCCGGGCGATTCGATTCCGGAAGACGACGTCCGAACCGCCGCAACCCACCGAGCCGATAGAGAGGGTGCCTATCATGGGCAGGAAATTCGCAAACATTCTGGAAACCGTCGGGAATACGCCTGTCGTCAAGATCGGGAAGCTGGCGCCTGCCGGACATCAACCTGTTCGTGAAGATCGAGGCGTTCAACCCGCTGGGCTCGGTCAAGGACCGGCTCGCGCTCGGGGTGATCGAGGATGCCGAGCGCACCGGCAAGCTGAAGCCGGGGCAGACGGTCATCGAGGCAACCAGCGGCAACACCGGCATCGGCCTCGCCATGGTGTGCGCGCAAAAGGGCTATCCGCTCGTGGTGACCATGGCCGAGACGTTTAGCGTCGAGCGGCGCAGGCTGATGCGCTTTCTCGGCGCCAAGGTGGTGCTCACCCCTGCCGCCGAGAGGGGCATGGGCATGGTCAACAAGGCGGTCGAGCTGGCCGAGGCGCATGGCTGGTTTCTGACGCGCCAGTTCGAGAACGAAGCCAATGCGGACATGCATTCGCGCACCACGGCGAGGGAAATCCTGGAAGACTTCAAGGGCGAGCCGCTCGACTATTGGGTCACCGGTTTCGGAACCGGCGGGACGCTCAAGGGCGTCTCCCGCGTTCTTGCCAAGGAACGGCCCGAAACCAAGATTGTCGTCTGCGAGCCGACGGACGCACCAATGCTGACAAGCGGGAGCCCGCAGGTGAGAAACCCTGACGGTTCACCGGCTGCGGCCAATCCGTCGTGGAAGCCGCATCCGATGCAAGGCTGGAGCCCCGACTTCATTCCGAAACTGACCAGCGATGCCGTGGATATGGGCGTGATCGACCGGATCGTGACCGTCGCCGGTGCAGATGCGATGCATTGGAGCCGGCAACTCGCGCAAAAGGAAGGCATCTTCGTCGGCATCACCGCCGGAGGCACATTTGCCGGCGCGCTCCAGGTTTGCAAGGACGCCCCCAAAGGCTCCACGGTGCTGTGCATGCTGCCGGACACCGGCGAGCGATATCTCAGTACACCGCTTTTTGCCGATATTCCCGCCGACATGACTGAAGATGAGGTGCGCATTTCGCATTCGACACCGAGCTCCCATCTCCAGACCGCGGCATAGGGGCTCCGACAGCGGGGCGTGGTAGCGCGAAACTCCGCGTAAATCAGGCGTCTGCCTGTTCCCGCTAAAGCTCAGGCGGCGGCGGAAGACGGCCTGCGTGCACAATCCTCCGCCGCGACAGGTCAAAGCCTACCGGCAGCCATAATAGCGCAGGCAGCCGTAGTAATTGCTGTTCCCATAACCCCAATTCCTCGCGCATCTGCGGCGCCAATAGGAGCAGCGGCCTCCGTAGCCACGGTAACTGTAATATGGATAGGAATAGTAGGGCTGATAATAGTACGACCCAAAATAAAATGGGTAATAGCCATAGCCATAGTACCGGTGATGGCGATAACCATAATGTCGCCAGCCGTAACCTCCACGATGGCGATAGTAGCCATGATGACCACCATGGCGATATCGCACGGCCTGAACAAATCCGGCGTTCGTCGATTGATCGGCCGTCCTGCTAGTCAGTAGCGACGTCCCCAAAGCCGCTGCATTGGCGGCGGAGGCGCCTTCGAGATGGCCAAGCATGAGCAGGCACATCAGAAAGGCAGACAAGAACGAAATTCCGCGGATCATAGCACAGCCTCTCATTGCAAGATGATGGAAACAGCTTTGTTGCGTTCGCCACCTAAACTCTAGGATCTGGTCCAAACGTGAAGGATTGGTATTTTGGCAGGGCAAGATTTATTGAGAATTATTAAGCGCTGAGCTAATGAACAGGCGGCTTTACCCGGTGGCTTCATCGGCCGTGAGCAAGCCAGCCGGGGCAAACGCGGTCGCAGCAATCGCGGCAGCCACGGCGATCACGACCAAGCGGGCCGGCCATTGTGTGAATTGGTTGGATTGCCTGGGATTGCGGTCCGGAACGGATTGGCGGACCATCTACCGGCGCGATCGTGTCCCTTGAGCGGCGTCAATGGAATCGGCGGTGATTTCCTCTTAAGTCAGAGCCCCTCGACGCGAAGAAATTTTTAACGACAACATTGTTTTTATGGAAAACCGAGTGCCTCATGATCGCCCCAGTGCCCATAAGGGCGAGACGACACTCCAGGAGAAGGTGGCGTTTCTGAGCCGGCCAGACGCCTATCCGTCGAACGTGGAATGCGTAACCGCCCGCGAAACCCATATGTCCTGGGTCTTTCTTGCTGGCGATCGCGCCTACAAGCTGAAAAAGCCCCTTCGCTCACATTTTCTCGATTTCTCCACCCTTTTACGTCGCGAGGCGGCGTGCCGGGCCGAGTTCCGTCTTAATCACAGGCTCGCGGAGGAAACCTATTTCGACGTCGTGCCTCTAACCCTTTCCGAAGGCCGGCTGGCGATCGATGGCGAAGGGCCTGTGATTGACTGGCTCGTCGTCATGCACCGCCTTGATGAACACCTCATGCTGCAGGAAAGGATTTTGGCGAAATCCCTCCAGAAGCGTGACATCGATCGGCTTGCCGCGGTGCTGGCGGCTTTTTACCGGCACGCCAGCCCGTCGACCGTCGCCGCCGATCGGCAATTTGCTGAGTGGAAACGGGGCCTCGCCTATAATCGCCGCGTGCTTCTCAACCCGGATCTCGGGCTCCCCGCCGGCCTGGTCGAGAAAATCGCGCGTTGTCAGGAGACGTTTCTGGAGCGGCGGAGAGACCTGTTCACGCGGAGAAGCCACGCCCGCCTCATTGTCGATGCCCATGGCGACCTACGCACCGAACATGTGTGGCTCGGCGAGCCGCTTCAGATCATCGATTGTCTGGAGTTCAACGCGCGCCTCAGAACGCTCGATCCTCTGGCTGAGATCGCCTTTCTCGATCTCGAATGCGAAAGGCTGGGCGCAGCCTGGGCGGGCAGACGCCTTCGCGCCGGGATTTTTGGGCGATTGCCGAAGCTTAAGAATGAGGCGCTGTTCCATTTCTACCGCAGCTTCAATGCCATGCTGCGCGCGCGTCTGGCGATCGCTCATCTGCTGGAGCCTTATCCGCGCAAGCCCGAAAAATGGCGGCCGCTCGCCCTCAGCTATCTGAAACTCGCCTCCGCCGATGCAAGGCAGCTTGCGCGCTTCCTCAAAAGACGAGCAGATCCGCCAGCGGATGATCCTCGTAAAGCCTGCGGACCGTCTCGGCCAGCAAAGGCGCCGCGGGCAGGACATCGATCTTGGCGAGCGCCGCGGCGGCGCCTGTCAGCCGGAACGGCGGCACCACGTCGGTGACGACCAGGCGGTCGATCGCATCGTCGGCAATCGCCTCCGCCGCGCCGGACATGAACAGGCCGTGGGTGACGAGCGCCAGAACGCGCCGCGCTCCGCCCTGACGCGCGGCTCGGGCGGCTCGAAGCAGGGTGTGGCCCGAGCTGATGAGATCATCGATGATCAGGGCCGTCGCGCCCGCCACATCGCCAACGAAATGCTCGCCGGAAATGACGCCCGCGCTTCTGTATTTCTCGACAAACGCATTGCCGATCGAGCGGCCGGTGACCGCTTCAAGGGTCTGACGGAAGAGTTCTGCCCGTTTCGCGCCGCCCGTATCAGGCGAAACGACGCAGAGGCGCTCGTCCTCCAACTTGTCGGCAGTAATCGACGAAAAGCGGCGCGCTGTTCAGCGTCACGGTCCGGCAGCGAAACGCATTTTCGAAGGCGGCTGGATTGTGCACTTCGAGCGTCACGATGCGATCGGTCCCAACCGACTCGAACATGCCGGCGATATAGCGGATCGTTACCGGATCGTTGGGCTTGGTCCGGCGATCCTTGCGCGCGTAACATAGGTAAGGGACTACAGCCGTCACCCGCTCGGCGCCGGCATCCTTGAGCGCGCCAATGAAGAACAACAGCTTGCAAAGCTTGTCATTGGCGCTCTGTGCCGGTCCGCCGTGAAGGCTGTGAATGACATAGACATCGGCGCCGCATACCGCATCGAGCGGCCGAATCTTGAACTCTCCATCCTCAAAGTCGCGCTCTTCATGCGCGTTGAGCGGATGCCCCAGCCGCTCGGCGATCGCGTGGCCGAGTTCGTCGGTTCCCTTGAGCGCGAATAATCTCAGCGCCTTGGCATCCACGAGGTGCTGCGGCTTATTGGATGGAGACCATAGCGGGTTGTTTCTTGTGTCTCCCGCAACGGACGGGTTCCCGTCACTTTTGCGGGGCGTCTGATTGTTCATCAGCACCATCGGCGTAAAGACAGGTTCGCCGCTCCTCCAGGGCTAATCCAAGACCTCAGTTTCTGGCCATCCACCGGTCGCCAACCTTTACGAATGACTTTTTGACGGCGGCCCAGCCGATGCGATGCGCGATCTCTTCCTGCCTCGGATCATCCGAATTCGCCGCAAAGGCATGGTTGAAGGCCGCGCGGTAGATGTCCTGAGCGTGCTCGGGCAGCCAGTCTCTGACGGCGTGAGGCAGCTCGACATTGGTCCGATAGGGCATATGCTCCTCCTTGATCAGAACGAAATGGCACTCCGCCGTCCCGGTGCGGCGGACTATGTCCGGCGTTTGATCAAATAGCACTGTCCGCAGATTTGCGCCTTGACACGCATCAAGGAGCGGCCGCCCGCCTGGTTGAAGACGTGACAAGCGGCGAAGAACCGGTGAAGATCGGTTGTGAGGTACCGATGCCGCTTCGCCGCAGCGCTGTTGCCAGCCATTCGTTTGCGTTCAGGCGGACTCGCACCTCAATTGATCATGCGAGACGTAAGCCACGAGGGACGCAATGGACGTCGGTAACAGCGCATTACTGACGGATCTCTATCAGCTCAACATGATCCAGGCTTACCTGGATTGCGGAAAAACGGAAACGGCGGTCTTCGAGTTTTTCGTCCGCACGCTTCCCTCTCGCCGCGGCTTCCTTGTGGCTGCGGGACTTGAGCAGGCGTTGGATTATCTCGAGCATCTGCAGGTTTCGCCGGGCGAGTTGGACTGGCTCGCCAAAACCGGCCGGTTCGGTCAAGACTTTCTGGACGCTCTGGCCCGCCTTCGTTTCACCGGCGACGTTCATGCCATGCAGGAGGGCGAAATCTTCTTTGCCGATGAGCCGATTCTCAGGGTGACCGCTCCGCTGCCTGAAGCGCAACTGGTCGAAACGCGGCTCATGAACATCCTTCATTTCCAGTCTTTGATCGCGTCAAAGGCCGCGCGATATACCCTTGCCGCACCGGATAAGTCGCTCATTGACTTCGGCTTTCGCCGCTCGCATGGCGCCGAGGCCGGTCTGATGGCCGCGCGGGCAAGCTATATCGCCGGATTTACGGGCACCGCGACCGTGATGGCGGGGAAGCTTTATGGCATCCCGATTTTCGGCACGCTTGCCCATTCCTTCATCGAAGCGTTCGATGATGAAACCGCCGCTTTCGAAGCCTTCGCACGTGCCCGGCCCAAAGGTCTGACCTTGCTCATCGATACTTACGATACCGAGCGCGGCGCCCGGAACGTTGTCGCGCTTGCGCACCGGCTAAAGTCGGCCGGCATTACGATCGGGGCCGTGCGCCTCGATAGCGGCGATCTGATCGCGCTGTCGAAATCGGTGCGGCGCATTCTCGATGACGGCGGCCTCAAGAACGTCGGCATTTTTGCGAGCGGCGGCATCACCGAGGATAAGATCCTGGCCATGGCTGAAGCCCATGCGCCGATCGACGGATTTGGCGTCGGCACGGATCTGACCGTCTCATCCGATGCGCCGGCCTTGGATTGCGCTTACAAGCTTCAGGAATATGCCGGCGTGCCGCGCCGCAAGCAGTCACCCGAGAAGGCGACATGGCCGGGCCGCAAGCAGGTCTGGCGCCGATTTGGCGCGGACGGTCGCATGGCGGGCGATATCCTCTCCCTGGAGGATGACGATCAGCCGGGTGTGCCGCTCATTCGGCAGGTCATGAAAGACGGCATGCGCCTCAGTGCCTCGCCGGCGCTCGATGAGATCCGAGACCGCGCCGCTCATAATCTGGAGCGGCTGCCGGAGCCACTCCGCCGTCTCGATCGCCGTGCGCGCTATACGGTCTTGATCGCCGACGCTTTGCGAGACGCGGCCGAAGCGGTTGATCGGCGCCTCGCCCAGCACGCGAGGACAGAACCATGAGCGATGCGACCTGCGCCCAGGCGATGACGATGTCCTGATCGTGGTCGATATGCAGAAGGATTTCTGCCCCGGCGGCAAACTTGCCGTGCCGAGGGGGGACGAGGTCGTGCCGCTTATCAATCGCCTCGCCGCACGTTTCCCTCACGTTCTGCTGACACAGGACTGGCATCCGGCCGGACATCTTTCCTTCGCGTCGTCTCATGCAGGCAAGCAGCCCTTCGAGACGATCGACGTCGCATATGGCGAGCAGATCCTCTGGCCGGATCACTGCGTTCAGGGCACTGCGGGCGCGGGGTTTCACCCAGACCTCGATGTTCCGCACGCTGAATTGGTGCTGCGAAAAGGCTTCCGCCGCGATATCAACTCCTACTCCGCCTTCTATGAGAATGACCGCGAGACGCATACCGGCCTTGCGGGCTATTTGCGCGAACGCGGGCTGCGGAATGTCTTTCTCGCCGGTCTTGCCTTCGATTTCTGTGTGTTTTATTCCGCCGAGGACGGCCATCGCGAGGGCTTTGCCGTTTCGGTGATCGATGACGCTTGCCGCGCCATCGACGTGCAAGGCTCGGCCATGGCCGTGCGGAAAAGGCTTGGCGAACTCTCCATTCCGCTCATTTCGGCGAGCGCCATTCTCGCCGACTAGATGTTCAGTCCCGACATATATGGGTCGGCTGCTAGCGCCCCAGCCAGCAACTCGGCGCCTGAGCGCCATCCGACGCCAAGATTGGCGCAGTCAGCCATGCAAATCCCCGGACCGCCGCCCTCAAACCGCCGTCCTCTCTTTACAAGTTGGCGCCGGCGCGCATAGTCGCAGCGCGCAACGGCCCGATTCGAGAGGCACTTCCCATGACCATGCGGACAGTCATTCTTGGCAGCCTTTTGGCGGTCTTGTGCTGGCGCCGGGCTGGGCCGCGGCAGAGGACGACGACCCGGGCAAGGTGCTGGCGGAAAAACACTGCGCGCGCTGCCACGCGATCGGGCCGACCGGCGCGAGCCCGTTCAAGGACGCGCCGCCCTTCCGCGAGGTCGTCAAGCGCTATCCGGTGGAAAATCTGGCCGAGGCTCTCGCCGAGGGAATTACGGTCGGACATCCCGCCATGCCCGAATTCACCTTCTCTCCTGACCAGATCGAGGACCTGCTCAGCTATCTGGACACCTTGGCCAGTAAACGATCTAGGCGCGTTCCGTAAGATCGGGGGCTCTTTCGATTCCGGTGCGCCGGGCCGACAAACAGCGTCAACTGCCGAATCAGCGGGTTCAGCGCGATCGTGAGCAGCGCGCCAGCGGTGATCAGATCCTGGGTCTCATCGGAGATCAGTCCGAGCGTCAGGCCGAAGCCGCTGATAAGAAAGGAAAACTCGCCGATCTGGGCAAGGCCGGTCGCCACGATCAGTCTTTGATCGAGCGGCACACGCATGGCCATCATCATCAGGAACGCCGCGCCGCCATTCCCAGCGATGATCACCGCAAGCACGGCCAGAACCGTCCAGCTCTGCGTCAGCACGATCTGCGGATCGAACAGCATGCCAACCGCGACGAAGAAGAGGACGGCGAATGCATCGCGCAACGGTGTGAGGTCGTCCGCGGCGCGGTGGCTCAGTTCCAACTCGTTGAGAACGAGACCCCGCAACGAAGGCGCCAAGGGCAAAAGTCGTTCCAAAAACTTTCTGTGCGGCAAAGGCGATCCCGAGTATGATCGCAAAGATGCCGAGCGAGAACAGCTCGCGCGACCTGGCTTTGGCGATGAACACGAGCAGGCCGGGCAGAAGCCGCCTGCCGACGACGATCATCATGACCGCAAAAAGCGCAAGTTCGAGCGCCTTATTGCCGATCGCGTGAAGGATCGCCCGGCCGCCCGCGCCGCTATCGGCCTGCTCGGCCAATACCGGCATCAGGATCACCACAAAAACGGCTGTTAAATCCTGGACGATGAGCCAGCTCATTGCAAGGTTAGC
Organism: uncultured Alphaproteobacteria bacterium; assembly: GCA_963773735.1. Taxonomy (GTDB): domain Bacteria; phylum Pseudomonadota; class Alphaproteobacteria; order Rhizobiales; family Rhodomicrobiaceae; genus CAVZCK01. The sequence goes on from CAVZCK010000018.1 coordinate 231,921, forward strand.
GGCGGGCGTGCCGGAAAGACGGCGCTCCTCGAATGTGCGCAGCAGCAAAATTGTGCTGGCGACAGACAAAGAGAAGCCGAGGATCAGCGCCTCAACCAGCGGAATCCGCAGGAGCACGCTAAACCCGAAGCCGAGAAGCGTGACAGCCGCCATCTGCCCCAGGGCGCAGGGCAAGGCGAGCCACCGGCATGCGATGAGCTTGCCGGGCGAGAATTTCAGCCCCATCCCGAACATGATGAGGATCACCCCAAGCTGGGCGAGTTCGCTTGCCAGATCGATATCGAGCGGTAAAGCCCCGCGTGTAGGGCCCGATCAGCACGCCGGCCAGAAGATAGCCGACAATCGGAGAAAATCTGAGCCTGTGCGCCACAAATCCGAGCGCAAAGGCGGCGACAATGCCGCCGACCAGCATCGTCAGAAGTGGGTCCGATTCGGTCATAATATGATCCCATAGAGAAGAGCAACGCCGGACTCTGCCCAAGACGGACTAGAAATCATATGCCAAACCCGCCAAGCTCCATGCCGATTTTCACCGCGAGCGCTTTTGACAAGCTTGCATGGAAGCGTCTATTTAGCGTCAGGGACAGGTGTGCAACTGATCGCCTCGCCATGCGTGCGAGGCCATGCCCGGAACACGACGGACGGCGCTTCTTCATGAGAATTCTAGAGCTTTTTCTGCCGAGGGCCGATCTGGCGGTGATCGTACGGCTGGTATCGGAAAGGTGGCGCACATACGCCCCGCTCTATGCTGTCGCCTTTTTCTTCATGTTCGTCGTGTCCGGAGCGACGGCCATGAGCGCCTGGCTGATGAAGGACGTGGTGAATCTGATTTTCGTCGACCGCAAGGTGGACGCGCTGGTCTGGCTGCCGGCCGTCGTCGTCGGAATCTTCACCGCGAAGGGCTTTGCCTCCTATTTCCAGGAGGTCATCCTTGCCCGCATCGGCAATCGCATGGTCGCCGAGACACAGACCCAGATGTTCGATCATCTTTTGCGTCAGGATCTCGATTTCTACCAGCGCTTTGCCTCGAGCGAACTGATCACGCGCCTCACCCTCAACGCGCAGGCGACGCGCGAGGCCGTCAACCTCCTGGCGACGAGCCTTGGCCGCGATCTCTTCACCATGATCGGCCTGATCGGGGTCATGGTCGCCCAGCAGCCGGTGATGTTCGCCATCTGTGCTCTGGGCGCGCCGATCGGCATTCTGGTGCAGAAGAAGCTGGTTTCGCGGGTGCGCAAGGTGGCCAGGAACCAGGTCTTGTCCTTCGGCGATATCGTCAAGACCATGCGCGAGACCGCGCAAGGCATCCGGGTCGTGAAGGCATTCACGCTCGAGCCGGAAATGAAGGCGCGGATGGATCACTCGATCGGGGCCGTCGAGCAGGTCAACAACAAGATCGTCGCGGTGAACGCCGGCGTGAACCCGCTGATCGACACGCTGGGCGGATTTGCCGTCGCGGGCGTCATCTTCTATGCGGGCTGGCGCAGCCTTGCCTATAACGAAACGCCGGGAGAGTTCTTTTCCTTCGTTACCGCGCTCCTGATGGCCTATGAGCCGGCGCGCCGGATCGCCCGTCTGCAGGTCAAGCTGGGCCAATCCTGCATCGGCGTGCAGATGATGTTCGATATGATCGATTCGAAGCCCTTACTGATCGACCGGCCGAATGCGGTAGCGCTCAAAGTTCCCCATGGACAGATCAGACTTGAGACCGTGAGTTTCGGCTACAAGCCGGGCACGCCTGTGCTGCGCGACATGACCCTGGAGGCGGAGCCCGGCAAGACCACTGCGCTCGTCGGCCTGTCGGGCAGCGGCAAGACCACGATCATGAACCTCATCATGCGGTTCTGGGACCCGGAGCGCGGTGCCGTCCTCATTGACGGGCGCGATATTCGCGAGGTGACGCTGCAGTCGCTGCGCATGCAGGTCGCGCTTGTCAGCCAGGATGTGTTTCTGTTCGATGGCAGCATCCGCGAGAATATCGCTGCCGGCATTGAAAATGCCGGTGAGGAGGCGGTGATTGCCGCCGCCAAGGCCGCCTATGCGCATCATTTCATTCAAAGCATGCCGGCGGGCTACGACACCCAGGTCGGCGAACTCGGCGGTCAGCTGTCCGGCGGCCAGCGGCAGCGCATTTCCATCGCCCGCGCCTTCCTGAAAAACGCGCCGATCATTCTTCTCGATGAGCCGACCTCGGCCCTCGACAGCGAGTCGGAACAGGCCATTCAGCGCGCGCTGATGCAGCTTACCGAGAGGCGCACCACCCTCGTCATCGCCCATCGCCTGGCGACCGTACTCAACGCCGACCGAATCCACGTGATCGAGAACGGGCGGCTCGCTGAAAGCGGCACGCACCGGGAGCTTCTCGCAATTGGCGGCCTCTATTCCCGTCTCTACGACATCCAATATGCACAAGCCGATCGCGAAGCTGTTTAAACTTATGCGTGTGAGTTCATATTTTAGCTATTTTTAGTTGAATAGCCTCCGGCTTGATGGTTAAGACACAGCCGAACAGCGGCCGGTTTTGAGGCCGCATGAGGCTGTGCCGGCATCCCCGCTCGGCGCAAATTCAGCCTTTCAATGTCTGGGCGTCTGGGCAGGGGACTGCGCGATGGGAAAGGTTTCCTATCTTCTCACTTCGTACAACAAAGCCGGCTTCCTGCCCTGCGTGCTCGAAAGCATCCGGCGCGAACACGCCGAGACCGGGGGCGAGATCATCATCATCGACGATGGCTCGACCGACGGCTCGGCTGTGATTTGCCGGGACTTTGCCGACCTCGATCCGCGCGTCGTTCTGATCGAGCAGCCCAATCACGGCATTTACGCCGCTCTCAACCGCATTGTCCCTTTGGCCAAGTCCCCTTGGATCAGGCTTTGCGACAGTGACGATCCTCTGATCCCTGGCTCGACGGCCTATCTCATCGAAATGGCCGGGCTGACTGGCGCCGCCATCGCTTATGGCGCCGCGATCGATTATGGGCCCCAGCCGCTGCGCGTTGAGGCGCTGACCACCGGACGACCGGCGACCCGCGCCCCTTTCATTCACCCGGATGCCCTTCTTCATCTGATCGAGGCGATGGATTTTACCACCTCGCGCGCGATCTACCGGACAAATGCTGCAAAGACCGCACTGCCGCTGCCGGAGATCCTGATTTCCTGCCAGGATTTCGCACTCGCTTTGCGCATGACGGCGAACGGCAAGCTCGTGCGCATGCCCGACCCGGTCTGCTTTTATCTCCGAGGGGCTTCGAATCAGCTCAGCGCGTCACACGCTCTCACCCGCCATCAGACCATCCGCATTCTGCAAGCCTCGCGGCATTATCTGCAGCGCCGGCACCGCGATGCAGCGGTGAAAGTGTCCTATCAGTGCAGGCGCCGGGAGCTGCGCCGCGAGCAGACCGGTTTTGCCTTTCAGATTCGAAAGCTGTCGCTCAAAGCGCTGTCCGCGGCCACCCGCTTCGGCTTTTACGACTGGCATCGCGCGCTCGACGTCTTTGCCGCCCCCTATGAGAGCCAGATCGGCGCGCTGATCCGCCGCCGCACCAAGCCCTATTGAGGTTTCCTTATGAAGGTTCATTCTTTCAACATAGACGGCGTCCTGCTGATCGAGCCCAGGCGGGTCCATGATCTGAGAGGTTTCTTTTGCGAGACCTATAACGCCACAGAACTCGATCGGCACGGCGTCGACGCGGCCTTCGTGCAGGACAATCTTTCGCTTTCGACCGCCTGCGGCACCGTGCGCGGCCTTCACTTCCAAAGCCCCCCTTATGCCCAGGCCAAGCTTGTTCGGGTCGTGCGCGGGGCCATTTTTGACGTCGCCGTCGACATCCGTGGCGGGTCACCGACATTCGGCAAATATGTCGGCGTCGAACTCAGCGCCGAAAACGGCCTGCAGCTCTACATTCCCACCGGGTTCGCTCACGGCTTCGCCACGCTCAGGCCGTTGACCGAAATCGCCTATAAGGTGACGGCGCATTATTCGCCCGATCATGACATGGGCATATTCTGGGACGACCCGAGCCTGCGCATTCGATGGCCGGTCTCTGCTGATGAAGCAGTGCTGTCGCCAAAGGACGAAGGCCTGCCCCTGCTCCGCGAGATCACGACGCCGTTCAGCGACAAAGCACCCGAAGAGGGCGTCGCGGCATGATGCAGGTCCTTGTCACCGGAGGTTGCGGGTTTATCGGCTCGGCGGTCATGCGTCATGCGATCCGACGAACCCGTCATGAGGTCGTCAATCTCGACAAGCTGACCTATGCGGCGACACCCGAAGCCCTTGAGGAGGCGGCGGACCACCCGCACTACCGCTTCGAGCACGCCGATATTTGCGACTCGGAGCGGCTTCAGACCATCTTTGAGCGCCATCGACCGACGGCCGTGATCCACCTCGCCGCGGAAAGTCATGTCGATCGCTCGATCGATGGTCCCGCCGATTTCGTACGCACCAATGTCTTCGGCACGTTCACGCTCCTCCAGGCCGCCCGCGCCCATTTCGAAGTCTTTGAAACAGCCTGAGCGGGCGCAATTCCGCTTCCTCCACGTTTCGACGGACGAAGTCTTTGGTTCGCTTGGCCTCGATGATCCGCCGTTTACGGAGACTTCGCGCTACCGTCCCAACTCACCATACTCGGCATCAAAGGCTGCCGCCGACCACTTCGTCTCGGCATGGGGCCACACCTACGGCGTTCCGGTCCTGACCTCAAACTGCTCGAACAATTACGGCCCCTGGCAATTCCCGGAAAAACTCATTCCCCTGATGCTGATCCGCGCCCGAACGGGCAAGCCGCTGCCGCTTTATGGCCGAGGCGAAAATATTCGCGACTGGCTCCATGTCGATGATCATGCCGCCGCTCTCTGGACCATTCTGGAGCAGGGCCGCGTCGGCGAACACTATCTGATCGGGGGGAATGCCGAGCATAGCAATCGTCAGGTCGTGCATTGGATTTGCGAAGCGATGGATGAGCGCATTCCCGCAAGCGCACCGCATACACGCCTGATCCAGCATGTCGAAGACCGGCCCGGCCATGATCTACGCTATGCGATCGATGCGGCGAAAATGATCGCGGAACTTGGATGGGCGCCATCGCGCAATTTCCGCGGCGGCCTGAACGAGACAATCGATTGGTATTTGCGTCATGAGACCTGGTGGCGGGGCGTCAACGCCCGCATTTACGGCGGCCAGCGGCTCGGAATTGTGGAGCGTCTTGCGTCATGAAAATTCTGCTTACGGGTGCAACGGGCCAGCTTGGTCAGGAAATTTGCCGCAGCCAGCTTCCCCCGGGAACCAAACTCATCGTTCCAACGCGGGCCGAACTCGACCTGGCGCGGCCGGCGGAGGTCGCAAGGTTCGTTCGGGACGCCGCGCCCGATCTCGTCATCAATGCCGCGGCCTATACAGCGGTCGACAAGGCTGAACACGAGCCGGACCTCGCCTTCCTGGTGAACAGGGACGCGGCCGCGGCGCTGGCCGGCGCGGCAGCCGTCTGCGGCGCCCCAATTGTCTCCATCTCGACGGATTACGTCTTCGACGGTCGCAAAGACGAACCCTTGAACGAGGATGACCGCCCCAACCCGCTGAACGTCTACGGCGAAAGCAAGCTTGCCGGCGAATTCGCGGTCATGGCCAGCAATCCACGCCATCTCATCCTTCGTGTATCCTGGCTCTATGCGGCACGCGGCAACAATTTCCTCCGCACAATGCTGCGGCTCGGTCGCGAACGCAGCCGTCTCGCGATCGTCAGCGATCAAATCGGCAGGCCGACATCCGCCGCTGACCTCGCCAGCGCTTTGATCGGAATGGCACTTCAGACCATTAACGGCGACGGACAGTGGGGTCTTTATCATTTCTCGAATGCAGGCCCGCCGGTCAGCTGGCACGGATTTGCCAGCGCGATCTTCTGCAAGGCGGCTCCCTGGTGCGGGATGCCCCCTATCCTCGAGCCGATCAGCACCGAGGCTTTCGGCGCCAAGGCAATCAGGCCGCGCAACTCCGTCATGGACCTTGCAAAAATTGAGAGGGTATTCGGCCTGACGCCCAGACCCTGGCAAACCGCGCTCGCAGATATCTTGGACGAGGTGCGCCTCGAAGACATCGAGATGAGGGCGTCATGAAGGGGATCGTGCTTGCCGGGGGGAGTGGATCAAGGTTGCACCCCATCACCCTAGCCGTCTCGAAGCAGCTTCTACCCGTCTTTGACAAGCCGATGGTCTACTATCCGTTGAGCGTGCTTATGCTTGCGGGCATACGCGACATCTTGATCATCACCACGCCACAGGACGCACCTGCATTCCAGCGGCTGCTGGGCGACGGCCGCCAATGGGGCATTTCACTCAGCTATGCGGTGCAACCGCAAGCTAAGGGCCTCGCTCAGGCCTTCATAATCGGAGAGAGCTTCGTCGGCGGCGGCAGCGTTGCCCTCGTCCTCGGCGACAATCTGTTTTACGGGCATGGCCTTGCCGAAATGCTCCTGCGCGCGGCGGCGCGGAAGCATGGCGCCACCGCCTTCGGCTATTGGGTGGCCGACCCCGAGCGTTATGGCGTCGTCGCGTTCGACGAGCGCGGCCGCGTCGTCGACATTGAGGAAAAACCTCGCCAGCCAAAATCCAACTACGCTGTAACCGGCCTCTATTTCTATGACAATGACGTCGTCGAAATCGCGCGCGCGGTGCGCCCGTCGTGGCGCGGCGAGTTGGAAATCACCGATGTGAACAATGCGTATCTCTCGCGAGGCCGACTTTACGTCGAGCTGATGGGCCGGGGCTATGCCTGGCTCGACACAGGGACCCCCGAGTTGCTTGTCGAGGCCGGCGAGTTCGTTCGAACCATCGAGCGTCGCCAGGGTCTCAAGATCGCCTGCCTCGAGGAAATTGCCTGGCGACAAGGATGGATCGGCACAGAGGATCTCCAGAGGCGCGCCCGCCAGTTGCGCCAAAGCGCTTATGGCGATTACCTGCTTGGTCTGACCATTCAGCCCATCGCTGCGCACGCAGCAGGCACCGAGGCATTGCAACAGAACCGATCCGCGGCGGCCCGATGAACGATGCGGCCAACCCCACACCATGCCGGCAATGGCCATCGCCGACAATGCCTGACTACTTCAAGAGGTCTGGCTCATCATGATTGTCCCGCCGGCGATGAACTTCGGTCCCGAAGGCCAGTACGGCGCGGCACGCCGGGGACAGATCGCCCCGGAATTCTGACAGACAGTCCGCGATCCGGCCCTCGCCCGGTACGACGCCGCGGCAGAACTGCCGCGCATCGCCAATGCACGCCCTGATTGCCAGCCCCGCTTCGACCGCATCGCGACACCCCGGCCGCAGCTTGTCGATATGCGCATAAAGGCAGGCGGCAATGCGCCCCCAGCCCGGAACAACATCGGCGCAGAGATTGGCCGCATCGCCACGACATTGATTGATCAAATGCACGAGCGGACCAGGCTCTTGCGCCGAGGCGGCAAGGACGCCCGAGGACAAGAGCCCGAAGGCAAGAATAAGAGTTTTGACGGACGCCGGCATGGACAGTCTCCTCATTTTGGTTTTTGAGACACATTATACACCGGCAGCAATGGATTTCCGGCGCGGGCCGGCGGCAGGTCAGGGCCGCACGCGACGGTCCCGGCGGCGCCAAACCGCCGGCAAACCGCGCGGCGCGCGCACTGCGCGCAGCGCATGAACAGCAGGGCGTTAACATAAGAGGTGAAAGCCGGCGGCAAACGCCTCCTCGAGAGAGAGCCTTTGCCCCGGTTGGACGATCGAGGAATTGTTACCTTATGAGCCGGAAGCTGCTATAAGAATGGCGCTGAAGTCAAACCCTGCGAAGGGATGATAGGGGGATATAGAGATGTTTTTGCCAGCTGAATATTCACAGTACGAACCGGTGGTGATCGCAGCGGTCGTCGTCTTCTTTATCGACTGGATCGGAAATACGATCACATTCAGCAACCGCATCATCAACGCATTCGTCACCGGCCTTCTGTTTGCACTCATTTTTGGCGGCTTGGTCTATTTCGGCTATGGCAATATCCAGATGAGTTTCAACACAATGCCGTCGCCGACGGCTCCTGCCAATCAAACCCACTAGGGCACCGAACTCCGACATTTGCGACACAAATGTCGGCCCGGCGCCTTAGTTAACTCTTTGTTGGTGCAGCGACTTCTGCAAACGGATAACGAGTTCCATCCGAATCATCCGTTTGCCTCGCTGCACTAGGATCAAGAGTCGAGGCCGCTCGGCCAGCCTGGCCCTGCGGCCTCGCTCTTTCGAGGGCGAGCCGTGCCGCTGATGCGATCGCGGCCGCATCTGAAGCGGTGCCGAAAGTCCCGATCGCCGCACCCTCTGTTGCCGCAGCGGCGACAACAACTTAAATCAATGCCGGCTTCGACGGCCTGATCTTTCCAAACCACGCCAAAAACGGGAATATTTGATGGCGCTGCAAACCCTTCGCCCCTCGGCGCGATCTGCGCCCGGATGCCGCGATCTGGCAGTCGCACTTCCGGACGGCCGTGTGCTCGGCTGTGCCGATTACGGCGATCCGCACGGCCTGCCAGTTCTCGGCTTGCATGGGACGCCGGGATCCCGGCTGATGTTTCAGATCGCCGATCCCATCGCGCGCGATCTGGGCATCAGGCTGCTTGCGCCGGAAAGGCCCGGTTTCGGTATCTCCAGCTATCACCGGGGCCGCACGCTTGCGAGTTATGCGCTCGATCTTGCCGATCTTGCCGATGCGCTCGGCCTGTCGCGATTTGCGGTCGCCGGCGTCTCGGGCGGCGGACCTTATGCTGCTGCCTGCGCTGCGCTCTTTCCGGAGCGCGTGACGGCGCTCGGCCTGATCAGCCCGATCGGACCGATGGCGGGCCGGGAGAAGCCGAAATCGATCGGACCCGGCCATTATGTTGCCTTCCGCTTGTCCCCGCGCATGCCGCCGCTTCTCGCCGCAATGATCGGTATCGGCCGGCTGGCGTTTCTTCACACGCCGAGCCTGATCTTCGGCTTCATCATGAGCCGCGCCGCCCCAGCCGATTGGAGAATTCTGGCGCGCCGCGACGTCAGACAGAATTTGCTCCGCGGAGTCGCGGAGGGCTGCCGCCCCGGCATCCGCAGCAGCATGCAGGAGCTTTCCATATTCTCGCGGCCCTGGAACATTCCATTCGACGCAATCCGGGTGCCGGCATTTCTGTGGCAGGGGCTGGCCGACCGCAATGTTCCCGTCGCGGCATCGCTGCGCCTGGGCGAGCTTGTGCCTCGCTGCCGCGTTCAACTCATCGAGAAGGCGGGGCATTATTGGATTTTCGACAATATTCCGAGGGTGCTTAAGACGATCGTCGAGGCAGCCAAAGGCGGCTCTGAGCACCCCGTCTGATTGCCCTCGGCGATCGATCGCCAGTGACCGCGCGTATCGGCGCCACCGGCGTTACCACAGCTTGTCGATTGTCGTTCGGACACGCCAAAACGTTGATTTAGCGGCCCGGCCTTCGGACGGTACGACTGTTTTTCCACGGCTTTCATTCCGCACCTCTATCTTTCGCCTCATAAATGCCTTCATATCCCACGAGGCTCGCTAGATAGGCCCCGTTTGCGGCATTTCGCCCTGACGAATTTCTGCTGGTGGGGGAGCACCGGTTGTGGCAAATCCTGACGATCTGGAAAAGCTTTGCCAGGGCCCCAAATTTTGGAACGCTTGGCGTGAGGAGAATCCGGATATCATTCCGGACCTTAGAGACGCCAGCCTATCCCTCAGCCAGCGCCAGCTCGGGCCGAGCAATGGCGGGCCGATCGATCTTGCCGATGTTGACCTTGAAGGTGCGGAGCTCCGTCATACAACGCTGACTGGGGCAGACCTGGAACGCGCCAATCTGACGGCGGCCGATCTTGTTTATGCCCGCCTCGACGGCGCAAATCTCATCGGCGCGGATCTGACGGACGCCATTCTTGATTATGCGGATTTGACGGGAGCCAAACTCGACCGGGCCATTCTGACCGGGGCGAGCCTTGCAAATGTTCGCGGCTTGACCCAGGCGCAGATTGCGGCCGCTCACGGCGACGCAACCACACTGCTGCCGGCGGCGGTCATTCCGCCGGACAGTTGGTTTCCGCCTCTCGATGATGACCTCATCGGCGAGTATCCGACGCCCGAACCTTACCACCAGACCAGCCTCTACGAGGTCCTCGGCGTCATGCCGGCGGCAACGCCGGAGGATATCCGCTCCGCGTTCCGCAATCTCGTCAAAAGATTGCATCCCGACCTGAACCCGGGTGACGACGAGGCACAGGAAGCCTTCAAGCGTGTCTCCGCCGCCTACCGGATTCTCAGCGACGCGAATAAGCGCGGGCGGTACGACCGCGGCGAAATCGGTAATGATGGCGAGGTGAGTCCGGAATTCGAGGCGAAACAGCAGTTCCGGCGTTATGCCCGGCGCTTCTACGCGGCCGCCGCAGGTTCGCTGCTGCTCGCGGTCGGCGTTCTCGGCGCGGTCTGGTATGCGGTCCTGGTCCACGAGGGAAATGAGCGGGGCCGCATCGAGATTGCCGTGGCGACACCGCCGAAATATGCGGAACGGTTGGATCAGAGCGCATCGGCGGATCTTCCTGCTCAGCAAAATGGCCGGCCAAAATCTCGCCCTTCCGCAAAAACGGACAGCGGCCCTGACGCGTTGACGAGCGAGCACGGCAATCGGGTCGTCGAGGACGCGGGCGGAGATGCGCTGCGTGGCCGGCCTGCAGCCAGCGAGGAAACCAAGCCGCACATCCCGGCCGACATCTCCGCTGTGGACAAGCCGGCAGCTGAGAAGCACGCTTCACGGCCAGACGTGGCTGATGAACCCAGCGGAGAGAAGCCCTCCGCGGCGGCCGAGGAGGAATTAGCAAGAGCGAGCGCGGCCCGGTCATCAAACCGCGGCGGCCAAAATGACGAGGCGCCGGCTTCGGCTGCCGAGGCACGGGCGAATGGCGGAGCGTCGCCGACCGCAAAGGCCGAACGGCAGCCGTCGGCGCCGGCGGAAAAGGCGGGAGCGAAGACCGACGGCACCCAACTGGCAAATCTGGAGCAGGGCAGCGGCGCCGCGGCCGATCCGGCCGGCGATGACAGGGGGCAGGCCGTCGAGCAGAAGAGACGTGACGGCGCACAAACCGGCCAGTCATCCACTTCCCCCCCGGGTCCCGCCCAAAAAGAGGCCCACGGCATCCCGACTCAACCAGCCGACGCCCGGGATGCCGACCGCCCTCTTGGCAAAGCACATAGCGAAGCAGAGGCTCGTCCTGCGCAGGCGGATGCGGCCCGCTCAAGCGCACTTGTACAAGAGCGGCACCCGACGATCGTTGGCGTCGGCCCACCAGCGCAAACCCCGCCTGGCGGCCTCGTTTTTCTGCGACACATTCACCGTTGGGGGGTGGGAAGGGACGCCATCTCGGACCTGTTCGGGCAAATGGCAATCGAACAGGCACTGGCAGATCGCAAAACACAGGCAACGACGGCTAGCGTCGGTACTCCACTCCCGCCAGAAAGGCTCGGCGATCAGGAGGAAATCCGGGATCTATATACGCATTCGATACCCGGCGCGGGCGAAGGCGAAAATCGCCCATGGCCCGAAAGCCTCCGAGCGGAGAAAAAGGTACGGCCCCGCGCCTTGCCCTCTTCTCCACCTTCTGTACCTATAGCGCGCGACTTGGCGGAGAAGGGTCCGGACCGCAATAGCGGGCCACCACCCGCGGCGCTTCGCAAGCAGGCTGTCTCCGATATTCTCGCGGGCGGCTTGTAAGCGGCTGGCGTGGCCAGCTGAGCTGGGCAACCGGTGCGGGCTCAATCGAATTCCGATTCCAATCGGCGATTACAGCGGCACACGGATCGTTGCTTTAAGTCCACCCATCCGGCTCTCGCTCAGATGAATTTCGCCGCCATGCGCCCGAATGATGTCGCGCGCAATGGCGAGCCCAAGGCCGGTGCTCTTCACATTCTGATTGCGTGCGCCATCGAGACTGTAGAACGGCCTGAAAACCGTCTCTCGCAACTCCGCCGGAATCCCCGGCCCGTCATCCTCGATCGTGACCACCAGATTGCGCCGCGATGTGACGGCCGTAATCAGAATCCGCTGTCCGAACTTGAGCGCATTGCTGACGAGGTTCATCACCGCGCGCTTAAAAGCATTGCGCCGGATGGTCGCGAAAAACTCATGGTTCGGTGCATTGAGAACCACGGTCCGCTCGGATTGGCTGGAAAATGCCGTGTGGATCTCGTTCAGCATCCCGAAGATGTCGGTCCTGGTCGCTTCCTCAACGATGCCGCCCTTCGAAAATGCGAGATAGTCCTCAAGCATCTGCTGCATTTCATCGACATCGGAGGCAAGCTCGGCCACCTCGGGGCGATTGCCAAGCATCGCTAATTGCAGACGAAAGCGCGTCAGCACGGTGCGCAGATCGTGGCTGACGCCGGCGAGCATGGTGGTGCGCTGCTCGACATGCCGCTCGATGCGGTCCCGCATTTCCAGGAATGCGACCGACGCCTGGCGCACTTCGCGCGCGCCGCGAACGCGGAAGTTCTTCGGCGCCGGCTGGCCCCGCCCGAAACACTCCGCGGCATAGGCCAGCGCCAGGATCGGCCTGATCTGGTTGCGCAGGAACAGAATGGCGACTGTCAGAAGGATAAACGACGTCGTCACCATCCACATCAGAAAGATATGCGTGTTCGATGCATAGGTCTGACTTCGCCGCGCCAGGACCTTGAGAACCGCGCCATCGAGCTGGATGCGGATGTCAACATAATCGGAGCTACCCACCGTGTCGATCCAGAACGGCCGGCCGATCTTGGCACGGATGATCTTGGACAAGGTGCGGTCGAGAAAACCGAAAAATGGCTTTTCGTGCTTTCCCGGCAATTCGCCGCCGGGAATGATCTGAGCCACCAGACCCAGCTCCTCACGTGCCATGTCCGAAATACGCACATAATTATCCGCATGCGGATAAGCGTCATACATTGCGATGAGCATGCCAATGTCCTGCACCGTCGCGGTGGATAGCCGCTTGGTCACATATTCCCAGTGGCGATCCATGAAGACGAGGACCAGCACCGATTGCAGCAGGAAGATCGGCGCAATGATGATGATCAGCGCCCTTGCATAGAGCCCTTTCGGCAGCAAAGCCGTCCCGAAAGCGCCCAGCTTTCGCAGGGCGCTTCGGGTTCTGTGGCCAAGCCTGATCGGCCTAGCCGGCTGATGCTCGGAAACGGTCGCCATCAATCGACATAGAAGATATAGCCGCGGCCTCTCACGGTCTGCAAATAGCTCGGATTGGCGGGATCAATCTCGATTTTCCGCCGCAACCGATTGATCTGCACGTCGACCGCGCGTTCACTGTCATGCCCGGACAATTTGGCGAGTTCCTCGCGATCGACCGGATTGCCCGGGCGGAGCGCAAAATAACGCAGCAGATTGCGCTCAATCTCGGTGAGCTTGACCGGTTCGCCGTCGGCTCGCAACTCGCCACGCGCAGGATAGAAGATGAACTTGCCGAATGTGATTTCCTGTGGCCCGGAAGCAACTTCGTTGCGCCGATTGAGGATGTTTTTCATACGCAGAAGCAGTTCCCTGGGCTCGAAGGGTTTTGACAGATAATCGTCTGCGCCAATCTCCAGGCCGGCGATACGATCGTCTGCTTCCGTACGCGCCGTCAGCATCAGGATCGGCACCTGCGACGTCAAGCGAAGGTCTCGCGCGAGAGACAGGCCCGTCTCGCCGGGCATCATAATGTCGAGGATAAGCAGGTCGAAGCTAAGACCGCGCAAGCTTGCGCGCGCGACGGCGGCGTCCTCGGCGGTGGTCACACGGTAGCCGCTCTCGAAGAGAAACCTCGCGAGAAGATCGCGGATACGCTGATCGTCGTCGATGACGAGAATATGCGGCGCGTCATCCGGCACTGCGGAGGCCGAAGCAGAATTTTGCATCCCCTCGCTCATGAGTCCCTCGCCTCCCTCGCCCGGCTCGCATCCCGTCCCGCCCGTCCCAAAGCTGACCGCCCGCGTGCCACAGGGACGCCGTTGGAGATCATCGCATCCAGAAAGCGTGCCACCGCCACATTGCCGTCCTGGCCGACCGCCGCCAGCGCCGCTCGAAGCTTTTCGAGCTGAGGGGCCGCCAGACTGCGCGCGAGAGCCGCGCCACGCTCGGTGGCATAAAGCAGCCGCGCCCGCCGGTCCGACTGGCCGGCACGCTGGGCGACATAGCCCTCTTTTATCAGCTCGCGCAGCACCCGCGCCAGACTCTGCTTCGTAATCTGTAAAATTTCGAGAAGGTCGGCGACGCGCATCCCCGGATAGCGGTGGACAAAGTGAAGCACGCGGTGATGAGCGCGGCCAAAGCCGATTTCATTGAGTATGCGGTCGGGATCGCCGGTGAAGTCGCGATAAGCGAAGAACAGGGCCTCGACATACCAATAAAGCTCGTCCAACGAGGGCAACAAGCTATGCCCCCGTCGAAATGCGGCGCCGTCACGAGCGGCGGCTTCGGCGCCTTCACAAGCTTCTGAAATTATGTCAGCCATGTTGACATATTTGAGCTTGTTTCCCGAGCGGAGCAAGATTAATCTCATCAAATTCGATTTTTCGCGAGTTTGAAAACAAAAAATTTCTTGTTTTCAGTGTCTTAGGCGCGATTGGGCCTGCGCCGGCCGAAAAAAACGCGCCGTGATGCGTAAGCCCATCGCTGGAGGAAATTATGGCAGGCGAACCTTTCGATCAACGAGACGGATTCATCTGGTTTAACGGCGAACTCGTTCCCTGGCGCGAGGCCAAGATCCACGTCCTCACGCATGGTCTTCATTATGCCAGCGCCGTCTTCGAGGGCGAGCGCGTCTATGGCGGCGAGATTTTCAAGCTGACCGAACATTCCGAGCGTCTGCACAATTCGGCGAAGATTCTCGGCTTCGATATCCCTTATAGCGTCGCCGAGATCGATCAGGCCTGCCGTGAAGCCGTCGGCGCCAATAATATCGTCGACGGCTACGTTCGCCCGATCGCCTGGCGCGGCTCCGAACAGATGGGCGTTGCCGCACAGAACAACCGCATCAATGTCGCCGTCGCCTCCTGGCTTTGGGGCGCCTATTTCGCCCGCGACCAGCTTCTGAAGGGCATCCGCCTCTGCATGGCCGAATATCGCCGGCCGGACCCGCGCACCGCGCCGTCCAAGTCGAAGGCGACCGGGCTTTACATGATCTGCACCATCGAGAAGCACCGCGCCGAGCGCATGGGGTATGCAGACGCGCTGATGCTCGACTGGCGCGGCCAGGTTGCCGAATCGACCGGCGCCAACATCTTCTTCGTCAAAGGTGACGAATTGCATACGCCGACGCCGGATTGCTTCCTCGACGGCATCACCCGCCGCACTGTCATCGGCCTCGCCAAGAAGCGCGGCTGGAACGTGATCGAGCGCGTGATCATGCCGGAGGAAATGGGGAGTTTCGACCAGTGCTTTCTGACCGGCAGCGCAGCGGAAGTCACGCCCGTGTCGGAAATCGGCGATCATCGCTTCACGCCCGGCGAGGTCACCAAGATGCTGATGGACGACTATTCGGCGACGGTGCAACCCGCTGCCGCGCGGAAGCTCGCCGCCACCGGCTGAACGCGATCCGTTGAAGCGGACACAGCTTACGAAATTCCCACAACCGGAGGGATTTCGCCCGAATTCGCAGCGCGATCGGCAAAGCAGAAGCTTGCAGTCAGGGGTTAGGCGTTTGCCACGCCGGCGGCAGGCGCCGTCAGCGTAACGAGCGCGATTTCCGGCGGCACCATGAAGCGCACCGGAATTCGGCTCATGCCGAGCCCGGACGAGACCAGGAGATGGCGTCCATCTTCGACGATATGGCCATAGGCAAAGCGCTGGCCATATCGCGAGGGAATAATGGGCCGGCCGATGAAGGGCAGCCATACCTGGCCGCCATGCGTATGGCCTGAAAGCGTCAGCGTCACGCGCTCGGGAACGCGCACGAAAATGTCGGGCTCATGCGCCAGGAGAATGACGGGATCGCGATCGCCCAGCGTCTTCGCGAGCGTGCTCTTCAGATCGTCGACGCCACGAAAACTGCGGCCTAGCGGTATCGCGAGCTGGTCGCCGAGCCCTGCAAGCCAGAACGGGCGGTCATCTTTCTTGAGCTTCAGCGCGTTGTTTTCGAGGACTGGTATACCCACTCGCTCAAGGCCGCGCCGCACGCCTTTCGCGTCAACCCACCAGTCGTGATTGCCGAGAACCGCGAACACGCCGAGCGGCGCCCGCAGCCGCCCGAGTACGGAGCTCCAGTCGGCAATCGGCACGATGCCGGTGCTGAAAGGCTCCATCCCCGCAACATAATCACCGAGAAGTACAATCAGGTCTGCGCCGAGGCCGTTCGCTGCGTCGACGATGTGCTCGATGCGCGGGAGCGGCATCCACGGCTCCATCGCATGAAGGTCGGCGAGCACCGCGATGCGCAAAGGCGGCGCCGATGCGGCCAGTGGGGATGCCCGATCGTCCATCGCCGTAGCGTCAGGCGGAACTCCGGCTCGATAATGACGCTATAGGCCCCCGCACTCGCGCCAAGCGCGAAAAGGCCTCCGGTTCCGTGAAGAAATTGGCGTCTTGTGATCATCTGCCTGTCACGTCTTTCGGATCAATGCGGCCCTTCGCCCGCCAGAGCTAAAGCCGCTCCTGAAAGACATGGCTGGGCGCGTTGCCGAAATCCGTCTTTTTGCGGCGCCATCGGGGATTAAGGGTTTCCTGCAATCCATGCTGTAGGGTACGCAAGGATCGTGAACACTTACTGCACGAGCATCGGTCGGCTTGGATGAACACGCCGCTTTCGATAAGCTCTTGGACGGGATCGCATTTCTGCGGCAGACTGTTGGGAGTATCTGCGAGGACCAATCGAGGATCCATGCGTCATATCAGCTTAGCCTTCGTCATCCTTGTGCTGAGTTTCAGGACGGCGCCTGCCAAGGCTAGGAAAGGACCGCCGCCCACCTCGCCAATCGCCAAGGACGTCTTCGGCGCGCAAAAGCTGCCGTCGCCGGCGCTCCGCGCTCCGATCGGCAGCTATGCGAAAGGCTGCATCGCCGGGGCGAAACCGCTCCCGATCGATGGCCCCGCCTGGGAGGTCATGCGCCTGTCCCGCAATCGCAACTGGGGACATCCCGTGCTCGTCAACTTACTTGAGCGGCTGGCGAAGGACGCAAAGACCGACGGCTGGCCTGGGCTTCTCATCGGAGACATGGCGCAGCCCATGGGCGGCCCCATGCTCTCCGGACATGCGAGCCACCAGATCGGGCTCGATGTGGATATCTGGCTCGACGCCGATGCCGGAGAAGCGCCTGACGCCGGAGGAACGCGAAACGCTGTCGAGGCCGTTTCGGTGCTCGCCCATGATGGCGTTTCGGTCGAAAGATCGAACTGGACGCCCGAATACGAAATAAGCTGATCAAGCGAGCAGCGTCCTATCCCGAAGTGGCCCGGATTTTCGTGCATCCGGCAATCAAGAAGGCGCTGTGCGAATGGGCCGGAAATGATAGGACAAAGCCTGGCTCTCAAAGGTGCGCCCATGGTGGGGACACAACGATCATTTCCATGTTCGCTTGTCCTGTCCGCCGAATTCGCCGGGTTGCGTCAATCAGCCCGCCGCCGGCTCGGGTGATGGCTGCGGCAAGGAGGTCGAGAGCTGGTTGCGCAAGATGCGCAAACCGGCCAGGGAGCCGAGCAGCGCCCCGCCAAGCCTTCGAAAGCCGAAACCGGGCCGGCCGATGCGGCTGTCCGCTTTCCCGGCGCGAATGTGCGGCAGCTCGTCGGCAGCGGTGCAAAACCAGCGGGCGCCCGCCGTGCCAATGGAACCGATACCCTTGCCTGATCGCAAGCCCGCAATGGCGAGGTAAGACCGCCGAGAGTCGAGGCCGGCGGCGGATAATAAACGGTCGTCACGACAGCGCGGCTTCGATCTCGGTGATGACCCGATTCGCCGCATCGCGCGGATCTGCTGCCGCGGTGATCGGCCGCCCCACGACAAGATAATCGGCACCGCCGCAATGGCCTCTGCCGGTGTCATCACCCGCATCTGATCGCCATGACCCGCGCCAGCTGGCCGGATGCCCGGCGTGACGATGAGGAAATCATTGCCGCAGGCGGCGCGGATCGCCGCTGCCTCATGCGCGGAGGCGACAACGCCGTCCAAGCCGGCGTCTCTTGCGAGCCGGGCGCGTCGCATGACCAGCTCGGCGGGGGTCAGAGCGATGCCCTGGCTGGCAAGATCGGCCTCATCGAGGCTGGTCAGAACCGTAACCGCAAGGAGCTTCGTGGGGCTGTCGCCTCGCCCCCGTACAGCGGCATCGAGCGTCTTCCGGTCGGAGGCGTGCACCGTGAGAAAGGCGGCCCCGAGGCGCGCTGCATTTGCCGTCGCGCGCTCCACCGTATTGGGAATGTCGAGCAATTTGGCATCGAGAAAGATCTGGCATCCGGCGTCAGCAAGCGTCCGCGCAAAACTCAATCCGGCGGCGAAGATCAGCTCAAGCCCGATCTTGAAGACGCCGACTTCGCCGTGGAGGACGGAAACGAGTCTCCGGGCTTGCTCAGTGTGGGAAAAATCGAGCGCCACGATCAGTCTGCGCGTGGCGTCGGCGTGTTTGCCGTTGAGATGCATCTTTCGCCTCGCTCGGTCCCGGCAGCCTGCCGCCGGCCTTGCGATGAAGCCTTACGCCTTGCCCATACGGTCCCAGAATTCCTTCACGCGCTCTGCAAATCCGCTGAGCCCGGGGTTGGTGCTTTCCGTCGAGGCCTTCTCGAATTCCTTGAGCAGCTCTTTCTGCTTTCGCGTAAGATTCTGAGGCGTTTCGATCTCGACCTGGACATACAAATCGCCAGTGAGCGTCGATCGCAGCACAGGCATGCCTTTGCCTTTGAGGCGGAACTGCTTGCCGGTTTCTGTGCCTTCGGGAATTCTGACACGGGCGCGGCCGCCGTCGATCGTCGGAACCTCGACCTGACCGCCAAGAGCCGCGGTCGAGATCGTGATCGGCACTTTGCAAAACAGGTCCGCGCCGTCGCGCTGGAAAATTTCGTCAGGCGCGACGGAGAGGAAAATATAAAGGTCGCCCGGCGGACCGCTGCGAACACCGGCCTCACCCTCGCCCGCGAGCCGGATGCGGGTGCCATCTTCGACGCCGCAGGGGATATTGACCGACAAGGTGCGTTCCCGCATCACACGGCCCATTCCCGAGCAGGTCCTGCAAGGATTCTGAATGATTTCACCGCGGCCCTGGCAGTTCGGGCAAGTCCGTTCGATGGTAAAGAAACCCTGGCTTGCGCGGACTTTTCCAAAGCCGCCGCAGGTCGGACACATCACGGGGCTTGACCCGGCTTCCGCGCCGGTCCCGAAACAGGCATCGCAAGTGACCGAAGTCGGCACGCTGATCTGGGCGATCTTGCCGCCAAAGGCGTCAGCCAGCGTGATCTCCATATTGTAGCTGAGATCGGCGCCGCGCTCGCGCCCGGACCTGCCGCGCCGGCGGCCGCCCATGAACTCGCCGAACAAATCGTCGAAAATCTCGGACATCGAAGCGGAGAAATCGGCGCCGAAGCCGTGCGGACCGGCGGCGCCGTTGCCCTCGAAAGCCGCATGACCGAAGCGATCGTAGGCGGCCCGTTTTTTCGGATCCTTCAGCGCTTCGTAGGCTTCGTTGACCTCCTTGAAGTGCATCTCGGCCTCGGAATTTCCGGGATTGCAATCAGGATGATATTCCTTGGCCAGCCTGCGGAACGCGCTCTTGATGTCGTGGTCGCAGGCGCTTCTACCTAAGCCGAGCACTTCATAATAGTCGCGCTTGGCCATGTCCTACCTGTGCTCCTTATCCAAGTTGAGATCAGCGCTATTCGAGCGACGCAGAATAACATCCGCCTCCCGTTCAGCCAGCTCCCAGGAATCGACGCCCAGAAAAACACGCCTTTCACATCGGTTGGTTCGTGGGTAAAGGCGCGTCCGGGACAGATCGAAGACGTCGACATCGAAGGGATCGCGTCTGCCAACAATAAGACTATGGCGCGGCGCAATCGAAGCGAAGTGTCGCGACAGGGTGTCGGCACCCAATCTATTGGCAAATAGGCAAAAGCGCTCCAGGAAGGCAGGAAGCCGCTTGGCCCCGAATGGAAGGTCTCCGTCCAGAGCAAGGCTGCGTTCATCCATGGCCTTATCCGAACCCGATTGATCCGAGGAACGAGCGCTTTCGCCAACCGTCCTAGCTTAGGCGGATTTCTTTTTCCCTTCGTCGTCGCGGACTTCCTCGAACTCCGCATCGACGACGCCCTCGCCTGCGCCGCCTCCTGATTGGCCCTCGGAGCCGCCGCCGCCAGGCTGCGCACCGCCGTCGCCGCCCTGAGCGCCGGCGGCGCCATAGGCGGCCTCGCCCAGCTTCATGGACGCGCGCGCCAGCGCCTCGATCTTGGCAATGATCTTGTCGCGATCATCGCCCTCAAGCGCGGAGCGAAGCTCCGTCACGGCCGTCTCAATAACTTTCTTGTCCTTCTCGGCAACTTTCTCGCCAAGTTCCGCCATGGCTTTTTCGGTCGAATGCAACAGGGCCTCGGCCTGGTTCTTGAACTCGACCAGCTCACGCCGTTTCTTGTCGTCCGTCGCGTGCGCCTCGGCCTCCTTGACCATGCGCTGAATATCGCCCTCCGTCAGACCGCCCGAAGCCTGAATGCGGATCGATTGCGCCTTGCCGGTCGCCTTGTCGAGCGCCGAGACGTTGACGATGCCGTTGGCGTCGATGTCGAAGGTGACCTCGATCTGAGGAACGCCGCGCGGCGCCGGCGGAATGCCGACAAGATCGAACTGGCCGAGCATCTTGTTGTCGGCCGCCATCTCGCGCTCGCCCTGGAAGACGCGGATGGTGACGGCGCTCTGGCTGTCCTCCGCCGTCGAGAAGATCTGGCTCTTCTTGGTCGGGATCGTGGTGTTGCGGTCGATAAGGCGGGTGAAGACGCCGCCCAAGGTCTCGATGCCGAGGGAGAGCGGGGTCACGTCGAGCAGCAGAACGTCCTTGACGTCGCCCTGGAGCACGCCGGCCTGGATCGCGGCGCCCATGGCCACGACCTCGTCCGGGTTGACGCCCTTGTGAGGCTCCTTGCCAAAAATGTTTTTTACCGTCTGCGCGATCTTCGGCATACGGGTCATGCCGCCGACGAGAACCACCTCATCGATCTCGGCTGCCTTCAGATTGGCATCCTTGAGCGCGGCCTGGCACGGCCCGATAGTCTTTTGAACCAGATCATCGACAAGGCTTTCGAGCTTGGCGCGCGTCAGCTTCATCGTCAGATGTTTCGGCCCGGTCTGGTCGGCGGTGATGAAGGGCAGATTGATCTCGGTCTGGCTGACGGACGACAGCTCGATCTTGGCCTTCTCCGCAGCCTCTTTCAGGCGCTGGAGCGCGAGCTTGTCGTTGCGCAGGTCGATGCCGTTTTCCTTCTTGAATTCCGTGGCGAGATAATCGACGAGGCGCATATCGAAATCCTCGCCGCCGAGGAAGGTGTCGCCATTGGTCGACTTCACCTCGAAGACGCCGTCGCCGATCTCCAGGATCGAGATATCGAAGGTGCCGCCGCCGAGGTCGTAAACGGCGATGGTCTTGCCTTCCTTCTTGTCGAGGCCATAGGCCAGCGCGGCCGCGGTCGGCTCGTTGATGATGCGCAGAACCTCCAGGCCGGCGATCTTGCCGGCGTCCTTGGTGGCCTGGCGCTGTGCGTCATTGAAATAGGCCGGAACGGTGATGACGGCCTTGGTGACCTTCTCGCCGAGATAGGACTCGGCGGTCTCCTTCATCTTCTGCAGAATGAAGGCGGAAATCTGGGAGGGGGAATATTTCTCGCCGCGCGAATCGACCCAGGCGTCGCCGTTTTCGGCTTTGACGATCTTGTAAGGGACGAGCTTTTTGTCCTTCTCGACCATCGGATCGTCCCAGCGGCGGCCGATCAGACGCTTGATCGCAAAGAAGGTATTCTCCGGGTTCGTAACCGCCTGGCGCTTCGCGGGCAGGCCGATCAGGCGCTCGCCCTCAGTTGGTGAAAGCCACCATCGAGGGCGTGGTGCGCATACCCTCCGAATTCTCGATCACCTTCGGCGTCATGCCTTCCATGACCGCAACGCACGAATTCGTCGTACCGAGGTCGATCCCTA
Organism: uncultured Alphaproteobacteria bacterium; assembly: GCA_963773735.1. Lineage (GTDB taxonomy): Bacteria > Pseudomonadota > Alphaproteobacteria > Rhizobiales > Rhodomicrobiaceae > CAVZCK01. The sequence continues at coordinate 254,086 of CAVZCK010000018.1, forward strand.
TGACTTTCGACATCCGAATAACCCTCTATATCTATCAGTCGGCAGACCGTCAGGGCCTTGATGAGCACCCTCGCACCCGCGCCGACATCGTAACGTCACGCGCGACCGCCAGTCCCCAAAATCCTTGCTCAGTTATGTTGGCGGTTATATAGGCGGCACTGTATGCGCGTACAAGCCGCCGAATTCAAGCACACAGCTAATCGCTATGCCAAAAGATTATGGTTCTGGTGTGTTTCTTCAAGGGTGCGGCAGCAAGGGCACAGCAGATTTGGACGAGCTCGATCTGCCGGCGGGCTGCCGGTTTTTTCCCCGATATTTTTCGCCCCCCGCCGAGCGCGCTTTGCTCGCCGAAATCCGGAGCGTGCTCGCCGAGGCTCCGCTGCTCACGCCGGCTATGCCGCGGACCGGAAAGCCTTTTTCCGTCGCCATGTCGAATTGCGGCCCGCTCGGCTGGGTCTCGGACAAGGAGCGCGGCTATCGGTATGAGCGGGTCCATCCGGTGACGGCCAAGCCCTGGCCGCCGATCCCGGAGCGCCTCCTCGCCGCATGGGGCGAGCTTACGGGTTTTCCGCAGGCGCCGCAGGCATGCCTTGTGAATTATTATGGGGGAAAAGCCCGGCTCGGGATGCACCGCGACGAGGATGAAAAAGATTTTTCGGCGCCGATCCTGTCGGTGTCGCTAGGTGACAGCGCGATTTTCCGCATCGGCGGCCTCAAGCGGCGCGATCCGAGCCTTGCGCTGGAGCTGAGGTCGGGTGACGTGCTGATCATGGGCGGGCCATCGCGCCTCGTCTATCACGGCATCGACCGCATATTGCCGGGCACCTCGGAGCTGCTCGCGGAGGGCGGGCGCATCAACCTGACGCTGCGCTATGTCGGCGGCTGACGGACCCTCGCCGATGCCGCGCCCCGGGTCTCGCTCCGCTCGCCCGAGGTGACAATTCCCGCCAACACCAATCCCCTCGCCGGGTGGACCCGCGAGGCGCTGCGGTCATTCTCTCATCTCGCCGCCATGAGGGGCGGCGCGGGCAGCCGTGAGGCTGGTCCGTATGTTTAGTGTCAGCCTGACGGCTGCCCACGCGCGGCGATATTATGGCTCCGGTCCGCTCTCTTACCGAACCTGGCGCGCCCGTGCATCTTCCGGCCAAGCCGTGGCTGAAAGCCGCTCCATTTCCGCGCCGCCGGCAGCGATGACCGCCAGCCCTCCAGCCAAAGGACATGGCGCACTGCCGGCGACAGCGCCGTGGACCTCTTGCTAGAGGCGGACGGCGGGGCAGCGACTTTCCGGCCCGTGGCCTGCACGGGTCGAACCTGTGGAAGACCTGCGCATCCCAGCACAGGTGGGCCGCACCGTTAAACCCCTGGTTATGGGCCGTTACCCCACCGCCCGGCCAGCCTATCCTGCGATTCGGCCATCCCGCGCGGATTTCCCAGGCACCGCAATCGCATCCCCCCAGAACAGAAGTCGGTCTTAAGCCCGGCGCCCCTTCGGGGAAGCGACGGCGGCGAGTATAGGGGCGGCGCGGGGTGCGGGGATAACTTCGCCGCCGGAATTGCGGGGATGGTGAATGGAGTGTTGATCTTCTGCGTCGTCCCGGAAATGCCGAAGGCGTTGCCTGTCCCGGCCGCCGAGCCGGGATCCGAGACCTACTCGCAATCACCTCACGGCATCGATCCCGAGAGGATAGGCGAATAGGCCCCGGATCTACGCTTTGCTTGTCCGGGGCGCCGCTGGAGCGGGCGCGGCGGTCATGGCGACGACGCTGGCGGCGTCTCCGGGGCGACGCCAGTGGCGCCGTCGGGATGCGGCACCGACGTCGCCGCGCCGCCGCAAAGCTGCGCCTTCGTCTCATCGATCCACGCCAGATTGCGCTCCGACTGCGCGATGTAATAGTCGGCCTTCGCTTTTTTGCGGACTTCGAGCGCGCCGCTCATGGCTTCTCGTGCTTCGCCCAAAGTCTTGCAGGCGAGTGCCTTGTTGCTTTCCACCTGCCGCTCAGCCAGCCCCGCAACGCATTGCCGAGATTGTTCTGCGTCCTCGCCCAGTCGAGCGGGACGCGCTCGCGGGTCCACTCCTTCAAGGCCTCACGATAAGCGGCGACGGCCTCTTCGAGCCGCGCCGTGCTCTGCCGCTCGCGCTCGCCGAGGCTCGCAAGCGCATTGCCGAGATTGTTCTGCGTCTCTAGCCCAGTCAAGCGGGACGCACTCGCGGGTGCATTCTTTCAGGGCCTCGCGATAGGCGGTGACGGCCTCCTCAAGCCGCGCTGTGCTGCTCTCGCGCTCGCCGAGGCTCGCAAGCGCATTGCCGAGATTGTTCTGCGTCATCGCCCAGTCGAGCGGGACGCGCTCGCGGGTGAACTCCTTCAAGGCCTCGCGAAAAGCGGCGACGGCCTCATCGAGCCGCGCCGTGCCGCTCTCGCGCTCGCCCAGGCTCGCAAGCGCAGTGCCGAGATTGTTCTGCGTCGTCGCCCAGTTGGAGCGGGACGCGCTCGCGGGTCCTCTCGGTCAAGGCCTCGCGAAAAGCGGCGACGGCCTCATCGAGCCGCGCGGTGCCGCTCTCGCGCTCGCCAAGGCGCAAAAGCGCATTGCCGAGATTGTTCTGCGTCGTCGCCCATTGGAGCGGGACGCGCTCGCGGGTCCTCTCGGTCAAGGCCTCGCGAAAAGCGGCGACGGCCTCTTCGAGCCGCGCGGTGCCGCTCTCGCGCTCGCCCAGGCTAGCAAGCGCAGTGCCGAGATTGTTCTGCGTCGTCGCCCAGTCGAGCGGGACGCGCTCGCGGGACTGGATGCCTAGGACTTTGCGATAGAAGCCGATCGCGGTTGCAAGCCTGGCATTGTCGCCGCGTTCTTTCCCGAGCTGCTGCTCGCCAGCGGCGTAAGCGTGCCAAAGCCCGGCTTTGTCGTCATCGGAGAAATTGGCGGGCGGGTTTGCGGCGAGCGGACGCAGCTTGCCGACGATCGGCTCGATGATCTCGGCAAGCGCCTGCCGGCTTCCTCATAAATCGGCTGGATGCCGGTTGCGGCGAGTGTTGCCAGCACTGCGCCGAAATCGGCGCCGAAATTCGCGGGCAGCTCCTGAATCTCGGTCAAGCTGTAGGGTTTGGCGGAATCGGTCGCTGCGTCAGCCGTCGTAAAACGGAGGCGAAGCAGCTTATTGGCGTCGGCGACCTCGCCCCAGATCAGGATGTCGGCATTCCGCTGCCAGAGCCAGTCGCGGCCCTTTTTCTCGGCGTCCAGCAGCGCCGCGCCGATTTCTCCAGTCTTCAGCCGCAGCGTGTCGGGGTAGATGTCGATATGCATCCGGGCGTCCGCGCCCGCGCCACGAAATTGGGCTTCCAGGCTTTGGCGAATATGCTTTTGCTGGCTGTTGTCCGCATCATTGTCGAGTTGCGCGACGAGAATGGTGAAATGCGTGCCCGGCGCGGGCGGCCCCCAGCGAATGCGCCATTTGGCCAGCCACCAGTCCTTAAACCAGGCAATGACACCCAGCGCGACGAGAATACCAAAAATCAAACCAATCCATGAAACCATGATCGGCCCCCAATATTGCGCCAAATTGACTTGAATGTTCTCCGAAGACAAGCCGCGAATTAACGGCGTGCGGCATGCGTTTCACCGAGATCGGAATGAAAGTGCTTAGCTCGAATGGTCATCCGGATTCATCCTCTGACCTAACAGACAGCAAACATATAACGACATCTTTATATCCTTATTGCCTTGTCCGCCCGTCCGGCCTATAGATGCCCGCAACCTCTCCCAACCCGAACAAGGCAGCCCCCATGACCGCAATGAGCAGCGCGAAAGACTTCCTCGTCAAAGACCTCTCCCTCGCCGAATGGGGCCGCAAGGAGATGGACATCGCCGAGACCGAAATGCCCGGCCTGATGGCGGCGCGCGAGGAGTTCGGCCCGCAAAAGCCGCTGAAAGGCGCGCGCATCGCCGGCTGCCTGCACATGACCATCCAGACCGCGGTGCTGATCGAGACGCTGCAGGCGCTGGGCGCGCGAGGTGCGCTGGGCGTCCTGCAACATTTTTTCCACCCAGGACCACGCCGCCGCCGCCATCGCCGCGCGCGGCACGCCGGTCTTCGCGGTGAAGGGCGAGACGCTGCCCGAATATTGGGCCTATGTGGACAAGATCCTGGAATGGCCGGGCGGCGAGACCGCCAATATGATCCTCGACGATGGCGGCGACGCCACGCTGCTCGTGCAGCTCGGCGCCGAGGCCGAGAAGAACCCGGCGGTGCTCGCCGAGCCGAAGAACGAGGAAGAGGAAGCGCTCTACGCCGTGATCAAAAAGCGGCTGGAGACGACGCCCGGCTGGTATTCCAAGGTGAAGGCGAATATCCGCGGCGTCTCGGAGGAGACGACGACCGGCGTGCTGCGCCTCTATCAGATGGAGAAGAAGGGCGCGCTGTCCTTCCCGGCGATCAACGTCAACGACAGCGTCACCAAGTCGAAATTCGACAACAAATATGGCTGCCGCGAGAGCCTGGTCGACGGCATCCGCCGCGGCACCGACGTGATGATGGCCGGCAAGGTCGCGGTGGTCTGCGGCTATGGCGATGTCGGCAAGGGCTCGGCGCTATCCTTGCGCGGGGCGGGCGCGCGCGTCGCCGTCACCGAGATCGACCCGATCTGCGCGCTGCAGGCGGCGATGGACGGTTTCGAGGTGGTGACGCTGGACGACATCGCGCCCAAGGCGGACATCTTCGTCACCGCCACCGGCAATAAGGACGTCATCACCATCGAGCATATGCGCGCCATGAAGGACATGGCGATCGTCTGCAATATCGGCCATTTCGACAATGAGATTCAGGTCGGGAATCTTGCGCAATTTCCGCTGGACCAATATCAAGCCGCAGGTCGACATGATCGCCTTCCCGGACGGCAAGCGGATGCTGCTGCTCTCCGAAGGGCGCCTGGTCAATCTCGGCAATGCCACCGGCCATCCGAGTTTTGTCATGAGCGCCTCGTTCACCAATCAGGTGCTGGCCCAGATCGAGCTGTGGAAGTATCACGACAAATATCAGAACAAGGTCTACACGCTGCCCAAGCATCTCGACGAGCGCGTCGCCAGGTTGCATCTCGACAAGCTCGGCGTCCAGCTGACCAAGCTGACGCCGGAACAGGCGGCCTATATCGGCGTCGATGAGAAGGGGCCGTATAAATCCGATCACTACCGCTATTGAGGCGCGCGGCCGCCCGCGCCTTGCCTCACAGGCGCCGATAGGAGCAGAAAGCAGCGTAAAACTCGGCCGGAAAGCCCTCTCCCATGGGGAGAGGGTTGGGTGCGGGGTTACAAATATCGATAGGTTGTACGCCCTCACCCGGAATGCTGGCGCATTCCGGCCTCTCCCCCAGGAGAGGGCTATTTGCGGCACCCTCGTCATCTGGGCCTTCAGATTATCGTCTAACGAGCACCTACCCGGCTTATCCCCAGATCTCTACGGGCAGGCGCGTATTTCCGGGCCGATCCACACGCATCGGTTAGTCTCCGCCGGTTCTTAAGGCTAAAGTAACGCCAATTCGTGCCCTTATTGGATGTGCGGGGTCCGGAATAGCGGTCCCCGCCGTTCGACCGTGGAGACGCCTGATGCAGGCCGATACCCGAACCAGATTTCGCCGCCTCGGCGCGGCGGCGCTAGCGGCGGCATCGGCGCTCGCCCTTGCCCGCGAGGCGTATGCCCTGCCCTTGCTGGCGGACCAGGAGAAGGTCGCGGGCCAGATCAGCGAGCTTCTTATCGTCGCCATCGTCGCCGGCGTGATCCTTGCGGCGGCGGGCGCCGCGGCGCTGTTCCTGCGCGCGGCCTCGCGGGCCAGGGCGAGCGAGGCGCGCTCGGCCGAGGCCATCAAGGCGATGCGGCAGGAGCTTGAGGTCGCGCAGTCGATCGTCATGGCCGAGCCGCAGGTGCTGGTGGCGTTCGAGCCGGACGGCACCCCGCGGCTGGTCAATCATCTGCTCGATGCCAAGCTCGGCGTGCCTGCGAAGCTTCGCAATCTGTTGCGCTTTGCCTCCTGGCTGGAACGCAGCGCCGCGGCCACGCTCGAAAATCACGTCAAGGAGCTGAAATCGAGCGGCCGCCCCTTCGAGCTGACGCTGAAGACGCTTGCCGGTCCGCATATCGAGGCCGAGGGCCGCGCCTCGGGCAGCGGCTATTATCTGAAGCTGCGCGATCTCGCCGGACGCCGCGTCGAGCTTGCCAATCTCTTGCGCCAGCAGCGCACGGCCAATGAGGAACTGGCCACGCAGCGGGCGCTGCTCGACGCCCTGCCGATGCCGGTCTGGTTCCGCGACCCCGATGGCAAGCTGGTCTGGGTCAACCGCGCCTATATTTCGGCCGTCGAGGCGGCGCGCGCCGACGAGGTGGTCGAACAGCAGCGCGAGCTTCTGGAAACCCGGCAGCGCCGCGCGGCGGAGACGGTGCTCGCCTCCGGCGACATTTTCCGCAAGCGCCTGCAAACGGTTGTGGCCGGCGAGCGGCGCAGTTTCGACACCATCGTCGTGCCAGTCGGCCGGGCGAGCGCCGGCGCGGTGATCGACGTCGCGCCGCTCGAAAATGTCCAGGAAAAGCTCTCCCGGCAGATGACCGCGCATCAGCGCACGCTCGACAAGGTCTCGACCGGCGTCGCCATCTTCGCCGCCGATCAGCGCCTCAGCTTTTACAACCAGGTTTTTCTCGACATGTGGAAGATCGAAGCGGCCTGGCTCGACAGCAAGCCGCAGCTTGGCGAATTCTTCGATCATCTGCGCCAGAAGCGGCTCTTGCCCGAACAGGCCGATTACCGCAAATGGCGGGACCGCCAGCTCAAATCCGTCGAGGACTCCGAAGCCGTCGAGGATTGGTGGCATCTGCCGGACGGACGCACGATCCATGTGGTCGGCGACCGGCGGCCCGACGGCGGCGTGACCTATCTCTTCGACGACGTCACCGCGCGGCTGGCGCTCGAAAGCCGCTATAATGCGCTCATCACCGTGCAGCGCGAGACGCTGGAGAATCTGCGCGAAGGCGTGGCGTTGTTCCGCTCCAACGGGCGGCTCAGGCTCTACAATCGGGCCTTCGCAACAATGTGGGAGCTGGCGCCGGAGTTTCTCGACAACAGCCCGCATATCGACGAGGTGCGCACGCGCTGCCTGCCGCTCATCGACGGCGCCGAACCCTGGGACCCGGCGGTTCGGGCCGTCACCGGCGTCTTCGAGACCCGCGACAGCTTCGAGGGCACGGTCACGCGGCCCGACGACATGACGATCGCCTATGCGGGCGTGCCGCTGCCCGACGGCAGCACGGTTCTGACCTATATCGACATCAGCGATTCAAAGCGCGCCGAGATCGCGCTGATCGAGCGCAATGAGGCGCTGGAAGCGGCGGACAAGCTGAAGAACACCTTCCTGAGCCACGTCTCCTACGAGCTGCGCACCCCGCTCACCAACATCATCGGCTTCTCCGACATGCTCGCCCAGCCGCCGATCGGACCGCTCGCCGGCAAGCAGCGCGAATATTTGGAGGACATCCGCACATCGAGCAGCAAACTCCTGGCCATCATCAACGACATTCTCGACCTCACCACCATCGAAGCCGGAGGCCTGGAGCTGAAAGTTGCCCCGGTCTCGGTCCGCGAGATCGCCGAGGCCGCAGAGCTCGGCGTCCGCGAGCGTCTCATCAAATCCGGCGTCACCCTGGAGACGCAGATCGCGCCCGATCTCGACGTCGTCGTCGCCGACCGTCAGCGGCTGACCCAGGTGCTCTTCCACCTGCTGTCCAACGCCATCGGCTTCTCGCCGGAAAGCTCCACCATCACGCTGTCGATCCGCAAGGAAGACAGCATGGTCGCATTCGCCGTCCAGGATTCCGGCGTCGGCATTCCCGAGGAATATCAGGCGAGCGTGTTCGGGCGGTTCGAGAGCCGCTCGCAGGGCTCGAAACATCGCGGCGCCGGGCTTGGCCTCGCCATCGTCAAGAGCCTCGTCGAGCTGCATGGCGGACGGATCGCGCTGCGTTCGGCGCCGGGCGTGGGGACGACCGTGACGGTGCTGATCCCGCAAGCGCCCTTGCGGCGGCCAGCCCTGGCGCATGCGAGCGCGTCGAGCGCGCCAAAGGAGAGCCCCGCCCGCCGAGGATGCGGCCAGCAGCGCGGATGATAGCGCCAGCACGCCGGACTATTACCCGCCCTCGATGTTCGGTTGAGCGGCCGCAGGAGACGCGGGCAGCCGTCATGAGCGCTCAGCTTCGCCGGGTCCGATTGCGCCTCATCTCGGAATTCGCCAGAGAGTTGGCTTCTGGCCCATTCGAGACTCTGAGCCAAACGTCCAATGATCGACTAAAAACAACACGCAAGCTGGCCATCAAAGGCGGCTCTCGCTAGCTTCCGCTCAAGCGAAGTAGTTCTCCCAAGGAGAGAGACTTGACCTAACGACGGTAACGCTACTTCATGTTTGTATGCTAATTCCGGATCGGAACCACCAAACGGACATTCTGATAGAAGGGCTGGGGTATGGGCGATCATAGATACAAAAATCCCCCGATCATCGAAGCGCTGTGTGAATTCATTTTTGAAACGGAAAAAGGCTCTCTTCCCAATATATTGACGTTGCCCGGAAAGCTGCAATCGGAGTTAGGAGCAGACTATACAGGTCAACCCCGCCAGCAACGAGTTCAGTTCATCCGTGCGGCACCGGATGCAACGGACGCGAATATCGCACTTCAGAACCGCCTGCATCGCATCCAATTACCCACAGCGGACGGCACCCGCCTCATCTCTATCGGCTCCAATGCTTTGGCCGTCAGTATGTTGGCTTCCTATACAAGCTGGAGCGATGAATTTTTTCCACGAATTAAAAAAGCATTTTCTGCATACAAAAAAATTACAAATCTTGAGTTTGTCAAACGAATAGGTATTCGATATATTAACGAATTAAAAATCGCAGAAGAAAATGCCGATCCTAATGACTTTTTTACACTGAGGGATCCAACTGACGATATTGTCAAAGGTAAGCTTACACATATCACAAAACGACTTGAATTTCTGACCGATGAAAAATATAAAATTGTAATCACGTTTGCCGCTAACCCGGCGGTACAATCAAAGGAAACAGCCTTTCTCCTTGATATTGATGTAATTTGGGATGCAGATATTGTTTCAGGAGAGAAAAATATTATTGGTATGGTTGACAAATTGCACACGGTGGAAGGTCAGACGTTTGAAGCTTTAGTAACCGATAAAGCAAGGGAGTTGTTCAATGCTTAACTACAAAAGCGCCGAACCGTCCCTTCCTTCAAAGCGCTATCTTGGAACTGACTTTGCCGAAGAGGACCACGAAGTAGAGGATACTGAGGGGGTTTTTGTTTCTGATTATCACTATGCTGATTTCGGTCATTTTGCTTATGTTCTTGCTCTCCCCCCAGACTTTCGTTTGAGCGAAGGGAATCTAGCAAATACTGTACATGAATTCTCTCTGATCCGCACTGCCCCATCCGGATCAGTAGTGGTGGAAATTGACGAGGTTACAAATCCTAGGAATGAGTTGCGTGAATATTTTTGCGTCCTAACTAGTGAACCCGTATTAGATGGATTTACGCATGTGGCTCTACGGATATTGACTTGTTATATTGCAGATAGACCCGCGCTAACTAAAAATATGCTCGCGAAAATTCTAAGTGACGACGTGAGGATCAGCGAAGCCGCGGATACACTTCGTTTGCTGTCACGGTTAAGGCCCTATGATCCTCAATGGAGGGAAGGGTCATACGAAAAGCGCTTCAGTCATCTTCGCTAATTGTTCGAGACGCCGCGATGCAAGCGATAGAGGGTTGGGCTGAACCTGGACTGCTCGAAATCTTGCGACAGCACAAAGAGCCAGATGCCTTACTAGCCAGATATGCAGCTCAGATAATCGTTGATCATGGCGGGTAGCTCTCCAATGCATCTTGCTCGGATGATCTCTGCGCAGAAATGGCGCGTTCACACTAATATTGAAGAAGGCGAAATTTCTGCCGATGCGGTAACCACCGATCTTCGTACCTCAAACAATACGTTGTCATTTTGGTGGCATGACCCTTCGAACGAGACCTCACTTGAAGATATCGCCGTAGCACTGGCCACGGGGCGCCAATGCGTTCAGCGATTAGATATAGTTTGGCTTGAAGAAGAGGCCGTAAAAGATGTCGACTTAAAAATCGATGCAACGCCTGGTGTGACGGCATTAAGCGAATTGAAGGACGCCCATCGCGATGTGGTTGGGCTGGATGTCATGCGACTTGCGGTATTGTCAGAACGTATCGCTCTAGCCGTAAAGGAAGATCGAACCATTCGCTTCACCGAGAAGCAAATTCTAGCTCTTATTCAAAAAGCGATTGACGCCAAGAGGATTGAAACTTCTGCTCTCCACGAAGACGTTGCAAAGAAATTAGTCTTACCTTTGGAATAGAATTTCTGCGGCAATAAAGCTCGTCGAGCAAATCTGGCGAAGCCCTGAATAAAGCTTTGGGTGGAAACTGGTTGCCCCACTAAAGCTTAGCCTTTCGGATCGGTCTCCCGTTCCAATTCCACAGCCCGGAGCAGACCGGCCGCCACCTTCAAAGGCCGGCAACCCTGACATGGCTCGCCGTGGCCGCTTGAGGATCGGCGGCCCAGTGACCGGAGTTGGCTCGAAGCTGACGGTATGTTGATTGGCAGTTTCAGTTTTCACCGCCCTGCGGACATGAACACTCCGCCCGTTTAAGTCCGTCGGGGCCGAGCAAACAACCCGCCGGACAGACCCGTTTCCACAAGCCCCGCTCCGTCCATTCCCCTTGACGCCTGCGCGCCGCTCGTCTTTGTAGCGCAAATCTGTCTGCCGGGGGAAAGACGGGCGAGACATGGATCAGGCGACAAGCAAGCTGGGGGCGTTGCACGAAGCGGCGCTCAAGCACCTGGCGCAAGGGCTGGCGCCGCGGCTGCGCACCGGCGATTGCCTCGCCCTCCATGGCGAGCTCGGGACGCAGCCGGCGCTCCGATAAGTTGTTGATTGCCGGCACGTCGCGGCGGGTGCCCTGATTGACATTACGGTAAAATTATTAGCAATATTAGGAACAATTTTAGGCACCCATCCCTCTGGAATCTTAGGAAAAGAAAAATGCGTGCTTCGCTGGTTTTTTTGTTCACAGTGCTGTCGGCTTTTCCTGCCTTAGCCAAAGAAACGGTTTTTGATTTCCCCAGGCTTAACCCAAACGGCGCGCCGATAGATTATTGTCTTTATCCGGCAAAGCAATGCGGACAACCCGCGGCGGATGCATTCTGCGAAAAAAAGAATGCAGGAAAGGCGCTTCGCTTTGAAGCAAGCCGTTCGTATCAACAAACTTACATCATGGGAACTAAAGAATTCTGCGACGCCAAGAAATACGGTCACTGTAACTCGTTCAAAAAGATTGTCTGCGTCTATTACACCTACTGATCCATTCGGACGGGCGGAGGCATTGTAACTCCTCACCCCGGGTGCGTTTTGGATAACCGCAGGGGTGAGGTTGACACGGGGATCCCGGGCGGACCGCACACCTTGCTGCCTTAAGTCCGCCTCGGGCCAAGAGATAACGCAACCCGCCGCACAGACCCGTTTCCATAAGCCCCGCTCCGTCCATTCCCCTTGACGCCCGCGCTCCCGTGACGTTTTTGTGGGGGCCTTTCCGAATTATCTGGCGGATATCCTGATGTGGCCATCTTTTTGTCGTCCCGGAAACGCCGTAGGCGTTATCCGGGATCTACTCGCTTCACAACGCGGCTTTGTGCTTGCGGGATCGGCGAGTGGACGCCGGATGGCCCTGCGGGCCTGCGGGGCGACGTGAAGCAGGCGAAGGACGAGTTGCCGGGTACGAACCCAATTCCGGGCAGCGTCATGAATAATGCGGCGACAATGCAGCTCGGCGAGCTCAGCGAGGAGGCGCTGCGTGACCTCGCGCAGGCGCTGGCACCGCGGCTGCGCGCCGGCGACTTCCTGGCGCTCAGCGGCGATCTCGGCGCCGGCAAGACCACCTTCGCGCGCTTTCTGATCCGCGCGCTTGTCGAGCGCGAGGACGAGGAGGTGCCGAGCCCGACCTTTTCGCTGGTCCAGCCTTACGAGACACCGCGCTTTGCCATCCATCATTTCGATTTCTACCGGCTGTCCGGGCCGGATGCCGCCGCCGAGCTTGGCGTCGAGGAGGCGCTCGCCGCCGGCATCGTCATCGCCGAATGGCCGGATCGGCTTCAGGGCCGGCTGCCCGCCGACCGGCTCGACATCACCTTCGCCGAGGAGCAACAGGCCGATCGCAGGCGGGTGACGCTCGAAGGCCGGGGAAGCTGGGGCTCGCGCCTCGATCGCTTCCTCACCATCCGCCGCTTCATCGAACAGGCCGGATGGACGCGATGCAATCCCGTCCTATCTCAACGGCGATGCCTCGGTGCGCGGCTATACCAGGCTGCGGCGCCGGGACGGCTCGGCCCTGATGATGGACTGGCCGCGCGCGCCGGACGGCCCGCCGATCCGCGGCAATCGCCCCTACAGCCAGATCGCGCATCTGGCCGAGGATGTGCGGCCGTTCATGGCGATCGCCGCCGCGCTCGGCGATGCCGGCCTCGCCGCGCCCGAAATCATGTCTGGGACATGACGTTCGGCCTGCTGCTGCTGGAGGATTTCGGCGATCTGACCTTCACCCGCCTCGCCGGCGAAGGCGCGGACCTCGCGCCGCTCTACCGCACCGCGGTTGACGCGCTTCTCATCCTTCGCGGGCGCGCGCCGGAGCCGGTGCTGAGTTCGGGCGGCGCAACGCACATCCTGCCGGATTATGATCACGAGGCGCTCGGCATCGAAACCGAGCTGGTGCCGGACTGGCTTTTGCCGGCGCTCAGCGGTCATGAGACGCCATCCGAGCTGCGCACCGAATTCTCCGCGCTCTGGGCGGAGCAATTCGACTGGCTCGTCAAGCAGCCCACGGGATGGGTGCTGCGCGATTTTCACTCGCCCAATCTGATCTGGCGCCCGGAAAGGCAAGGCCTTGCGCGCCTCGGCATCATCGACTTCCAGGACGCGCTCAGGGGCCATCCGGCCTATGATCTCGTCTCGCTGCTGCAGGACGCCCGGCTCGACCTGCCGGCCGGCCTGGAGGCCGAGCTTCTTCACCTATTATTGCGACGAAGCCGCAAAAGCCGAACCCGGCTTCGACCGCACCGGCTTCCTGCGGGCCTATCACCTGCTCGGCGCCCAGCGCGCCACCAAGATCCTCGGCATTTTCACCCGGCTGGCCCGCCGCGACGGCAAGCGGGCCTATTTGCAGCATATGCCGCGCATCGCGCGCTATCTCGCCGCCAATCTGGCCGACCCCGATCTCGCCAAACTGAAATCGTGGTATGAGCGCGAAGTGCCGCAAGAGCTTGAGGGAATCGCCGCACGGCTCTGAAATGCAAAGGATTAAGCGCGTTCTGTGGCTGAAAGCTCAGCCCTTATTCCCGTAAGCGCGGGAATCCGATAAAGCTAGGGGCAGGGATAGTCGATTCCACCACTGTGGGCACGGGTGTGGGGCGAATATTCCGAGCCGACGCAATAGGGCTTCAACGTCAAACGGGAGATGAGGATGTCCGGCGAACGTCCAACCCGCGCGCTCGTGCTCGCGGCCGGTCTCGGCGAGCGCATGCGCCCGCTGACCGACACGCTGCCCAAGCCGCTGATACGCCTCGGGGGGCGACCGCTCCTCGACCGCGTGCTTGACCGCCTCGCCGAAGCTGGCGTGACCGAGGCGGTCGTCAATGTCCATTACCTCGCCGATCAGATCGAGGCGCATCTGCGCCCGCGCAAGGCGCCCCGCATCACCATCTCGGACGAGCGCGGCGCGCTGCTCGACACCGGCGGCGCGGTGAGGAAGGTCGCTGCCGCTCATCGGGCAAACCGGCTTCTTCGTCCACAACTCCGACTCGGTCTGGATCGAAAAGCAGGGCTCCACGCTTGCGCGCATGATCGCCGCCTGGCGGCCGGAGCTGATGGACAGCCTGTTGCTGCTCGCGCCCGTCGCGTCGAGCCACGGCTATCCCGGCCGCGGCGATTTCAGTCTCGGTGAAAACGGGGAAATACGCAGGCGCGAGAGGGATGAGAGCGTGCCTTTTGTCTTCGCGGGTGTGTCGATCAACCATCCGCGCCTCTTCGCTGATTGTCCTGACGGCAAGTTCTCGATCAACCGGGTCTGGGACGAGGCGCTGGCCAAAGGCCGCCTCGCCGCCATCGTCCTCGATGGCACCTGGATGCATGTCGGTACGCCGTCTGCGCTGCAGGATGCGGAGAGGTGCCTGAATGGCCTCCACGCAGCCTGACCTCTCTCTGGTCGGCGGCGCGCGTGGCGCATATCGTAACCTCTTCAGTATCCCGCCCAGCGCGCCGTTTCTGGACATTCTCGCCCGCGCCATTCTGAGCGGCGATCTGCCTCGTGAAGGCGGGCCGGCGCCGGCTCCGCTCGACCTTGCGGCCTATCAGATCTATCTGCCGAACCGCGCCGCCTGCCGCGCGCTCGGCGAGGCATTCTTGCGCGCCTCGGAAAATCGGGCGACGCTCCTCCCCCGCATCCGTCCGCTCGGCACCGCCGAGGAGGACGCGCTGCTGCTCATTCATGCCGATGCGGATAGCGACGGCCTCGACCGGCCCGACTTGCCGGTTGCCCCGGCAATCGGCGCGCTCGACCGGCGCCTGGCGCTGACCACGCTCGTGCTCGCCTGGGCAAAGAAGCTGCGGCAGGGACGGATCGCCGGGCGAGAGCGGCCTCAGCATCCCCGACGCTCCCGCCGCCGCCTCCGAGCTGGCGCTTGAGCTGATGCGGCTGATGGATGAGGCGGAAACCGAGGGCGTCGATCTGCGCCGGCTGCGCGGCCTCGTGCCGGAGCGTTTCGCCGGACATGAGCAGCTTTCGCTGAGCTTCCTCGGCATCGTCACCGATGTCTGGCCGGCGCATCTGGCCGAGCTGGGCGTCATCAATCCGGTCGACCGCCGCAACCGGCTGATGGCGCTGGAGGCCGAGCGGCTGCGGCAGGCGCGGCCCGAAACGCCCGGTCATCGTCGCCGGCTCGACCGGCAGCATTCCAGCGACCGCCGAGCTGATGAAGGTGATTTTCGGCCTGCCGCAAGGCGCGGTCGTGCTGCCCGGCCTCGATCTGCTGCTCGATGCGGCAAGCTGGGACGCGCTCTCGGATCATCCGGAGCACGCACAGGCCGGCCTCGACCAGCTTCTTAAGCTGCTCGGGGCGGCGCGCGGCGATGCCCTGCCGGTCAAAGGCAGCGAGCCCGATGACGGTCAGGCTTTGCGCCTCAAGCTGATCAGCGAGGCGCTGCGCCCGGCGGCGACGATCGGCGGCTGGCCGGATTTCATGGGCAAAGCCCCGGCCGAGGAAATCAGGGATTGCCTGGCGCCGGTTTCGCTCGTCACCGCGCCGACCGAGCAGGACGAGGCCGCCGCGATCGCGCTCATCCTGCGCGAGGTGATGGAGACGCCGGAGCGAACCGCCAATCTGGTCACGCCGGACCGGACGCTGGCGCGCCGGGTGGCGGCGGAGCTTGGCCGCTGGGGCATCCGCATTGATGCCGGCGCCGGTGAGCCGCTGCGCGCGACACCCGCCGGGCTGTTTCACGATCTGATCGCCGAAGCCGCGGCGACGGGCTCGCAGATCGCGATCCTGTCGCTGCTGAAACACCCGCTCACGCGCCTCGGACTTGCCGAGGGCGCGGCGCAGCATGCGGCCCGCGATCGTCGAGATCGCCGCCATGCGCCAGCCCTGGTGCGGCGACGGGACTGGACGGTGTGGCGAGGAGCCTGGAGCGGGCGGCGAGAGGAAGGCCGCGCCATCCCGCCATCGACCGGCTGACGGAGGAGGATTGGGAGGCCGCGCAGGATCTGGTCGGCCGCGCCCGCAATGCCCTCGCGCCGCTCACTCAGTTCGCACGGCGGCGAAGCATAGGTCTTGCCGTGATTGCCGCCGCCCATGCCCAATGCGCCGCCGCCTTCGCCGCCGACGAAAGCGGCACAAGCTCCGCCACTTCAGCACGGCGCGGACGGCGAAGCGATCTCCGCCTTCATGACCGCGCTGGCGGGCGAAGCGGCAAGCCTTGCCCTTGCGCTCGCCGATTACCCGGCGCTGTTCCGCAGCCTGATCCGGCTCGAAACCGTGCGGCCGTCGCGCGCCGCGCATCCGCGCCTGCAGATCCTCAATGCCATGGAGGCGCGGCTGACCTCGGCCGATCTGGTCATCGTCGCCGGGCTGAATGAAGGCACCTGGCCGGAAGCCGCCGATCCGGGGCCGTGGCTCAACCGCGCCATGCGCGAGGCGCTCGGCCTGCCGCCGCCCGAGCGGCGGACGCGGCTCGCCGCGCATGATGTCTGGCAGATGCTCGGCGCGGGCGAAGTCGTGCTCACCCGCGCGCTGAAATCGGAAGGCACGCCGACCGTGCCGAGCCGCTGGCTGATGCGGATCGAGGCGCTGCTTGGCGGCATGGGGCTCGGCGACGCGCTCACGCCGAAAACGCCCTGGCTGCATTGGGCCGCCTCACGCAATCACGCCGCAGCCGAGCCCGCCGGCGCGAGCGCCAGCCCCCTGCCCTCCCCTCGATGCCCGTCCGCGCAGCCTCAGCGTTTCCGACATCGAGACGCTGATCGCCAATCCTTACGCGATCTATGCCAGGCACATTCTCGGCCTTGCCCCGCTCGCGCCCCTTGGCAGCGAGCCGGGCGGCGCCGAGCGCGGCCAGATCATCCATCGATGTGCTGCACCGCTTCGCCCGCCGCTTTCCCGAGGCGCTGCCGGAGGATTGCGCCGGCGAACTCATCGCCATCTTCGACGAGCGCGCTGCGCTTTACGGCGACCGTGCGCGGATCAGCGCCTTCTGGCGGCCGCGGCTGGAACGCTTTGCCGGCTGGTTCGCCGAAACCGAAGCCGAGCGGCGCGGCGGAGCGCAGCTGTTCAGCGAATTGCGCGGCGAATTCGCCTTCGCGGCGCCGGGCGGGCCGTTCTGCTTGCGCGCCCGCGCCGACCGCATCGATCTGGCGCCGGATGGCGGCCTTGCCATCTACGACTATAAGAGCGGCTCCATGCCGGGCGAGGCGGCAGTCGCGCAGCTTCAAGGCGCCGCAATTGCCGCTCGAAGCGCTGATCGCCGCGAAAGGGCGGTTCGAGGGGCTGGCGAGCCGGGAGGTCGTCAAGCTCGCCTATATCTCGGCGAAAGGCGGCAATCCGCCCGGCGTCGAGCAGCCGCCTCAAGGCACCCGTCGAGGCGCTCACCAAAGGCGCCGAGGACGGACTTCGCGCGCTGATCGGCCGCTTCGATCTCGTCGCCACGCCCTATACCGCCATGCGCCGCGCCGCTTTCTCCGGCCGCTATCGCTTTGACGACTACGCGCATCTGGCGCGGGTCGCCGAATGGAGCGGCGGCGAGGGCGAGGAGGAGGGGCCATGAACGTCGTGCTCGGCTTTCCCGGCAAGGACCTCGCGCGCGATGCTCGATGAGGCGCGGCGCCAGCAGAACCTCGCCGCCGATCCGGCCGCCTCCGCCTGGGTGTCCGCCAATGCCGGCACCGGCAAGACTTACGTGCTGGTGCTGCGCGTCTTGAAGCTTCTGCTCTCCGGCGCGCCGATCGAGAGCATCCTCTGCCTCACCTTCACCAAGGCGGCGGCCGCCGAAATGGCGAACCGGCTGATCGCCCGGCTCGGACGCTGGGCGGCGCTGCCGGAGGACGCGTTGCGCGGCGAGCTTGCCGACGCGCTCGGGCGCGCGCCTTCGGCGCGACGAGCTTGGCTTTGCCCGCTGCCTGTTCGCCAAGGTGCTCGATGCGCCTAGCGGGCTGAAGATCATGACCATCCACGCCTTCTGCGACCGGGTGCTGCGGCGTTTCCCGCTGGAGGCCGGCGTGCCGCCGAGCTTTGCCACCTTGACCGAGGAGGAGCAGCGCGCGCTGCTGATGGAGGCGTCGGACGCGGTGCTGGAGGAGGCCGCGAATGAGCCGGACGGTGCGCTCGGCGAGGCGCTCGCGGCGGTGATTGCGCATGCCGGCGAGGACCGGTTTCAGGATCTGCTGGCGGAGATGACGCGCCGCCAGCGCAATCTGCGGGCGCTGATCCGCGCGCAGGACGGCGATGCTTTCGCGGGCATCGAGGCAGCGCTGCGCCGGGCGCTCGGCGTCGGGCGGGACGATACGGACGAGTCGCTGCTTGCCGAGCAGGCGGCGACGGCGCCGGACACGCTGATCGCGCGTGCGCTGGCGATGCTGCGCGACGGCAAGAAGACCGACAATGATGCTTGCGGAGCGCTCTGGCCGAGGCGTCGCGGCAAGACGGACGACGCTACGGGTCGACGGCGCTTGCAAAAGCGGCATTCCTTACCGAAAGAGGGAGCCCCGCGCCGATCGACGCGCTTCATCACCAAAGCGCTGCGCGAAGCAAATCCCGGCCTCACCGAAGAGCTGCGCCGCGCGCGCGACGATTTCGCCGCGCTCGAATGCCGCCGCCGCGCCTTGCAAGCCGTCCTCGCCACCGTCGGCGCTCATCCGTCTCGCCGACGCGGTCATCGCACGCTACGAAGCGGAGAAAACCGCGCGCGGCGCCATCGATTTCGACGGGCTGATCGACCGCACCGCCTCGCTCTTCCAGCGCTCCGACGCGGCGGCCTGGGTGCTCTACCGGCTCGATGCCGACATCAGCCATATTCTCGTCGACGAGGCGCAGGATACCAGCCCGGAGCAATGGGCGCTGATCGAGGCGCTGACAGCCGAGTTTTTTGCCGGCGAGGGCGCCGAGGACCGCGCGCGCACGCTGTTCGCTGTCGGCGATGAAAAGCAGTCGATCTACGGCTTTCAGGGCGCCGATCCGCGCCAATTCGCCGAAGCCGGGCGTGGCTATTCGGCGCGGGCGCGCGCGGCGCAAGAGCCCTGGATCGAGGTGCCGCTGGCCCTCTCCTTCCGCAGCACCGGCCATCGTGCTCGAAGCCGTCGATCTCGTCTTCGCCGACCAGGGCCGTATCAGCGGGCTGACCGCCGAGGCGAGGCAGGTCCGCCATTTCGCTCATCGCCAGGGCGAGGCGGGCCTCGTCGAGATCTGGCCGGTGATCAAGCCCCGAGCCGCGCGACGCCGCCCCGGCCTGGGAGCCGTTCGCCGAAAGCGCGGGCAGCCCGCCACCCGCCGTCACGCTCGCCAACCGGATCGCCCGCCAGATCCGCGCACTGGTTCGACACGGGCGAGACGCTCGCTTCGCAGGGCCGGCCGATCCGCCCGTCCGACATCCTCATCCTCGTGCGCAAGCGCGCGCCGTTCGCCGCGCCCATGGTGCGGGCGCTGAAAAACGCCGGCATTCCCGTCGCCGGCGCCGACCGGATGCAGCTGACCGAGCAGCTTGCGGTGATGGATCTGATGGCGCTCGGCGATTGCCTGTTGCTGCCAGAGGACGATCTGACGCTCGCGGCGCTGCTCAAGAGCCCGGTCTTCGGCCTTAATGACGATGATCTCTTCGCCATCGGTCATGGGCGGGAGGGCTCGCTCTGGGATGCGCTGATCGAAAAAGCGCCGGAGAAGGCGGCTTATGACAGCGCGGCGCAGCAATTGCAGGATTGGCGTGGCGTGGCAGCGCGCGAAAAGCCGTTCGACTTCTATATGGCGCGGCTCGAAGCCGACGGCCTGCGCAAAAAACTGCTGGCGCGGCTCGGCCCCGACGCCACCGATCCGATCGACGAATTCCTCAACCTCGCCCTCGCCTATGAGGCAGCCGAAACGCCGACGCTGCAAGGTTTTCTGCACTGGCTGCGGATCTCCGGCGCCGAGATCAAGCGCGACATGGACGCCGGGCGCGACGAGGTGCGGGTGATGACGGTGCACGGCGCCAAGGGGCTGGAGGCGAACATCGTTTTCCTCGCCGATACCTGCGCGGTGGGGACGGCCTCGCGGCGCGCCATAGGCGATCTGCCGCCGCCGCATGGACGCCCGTCCCGGCACGCCGGCTCTGCCGGTCTGGCTGCTGCCCGGCGCAAAGCTGGTTCCGCCGATCCGCGATGCGTGCGAGGCGGCGAATGAGGCCGAGCGCGAGGAATATCAGCGGCTGCTCTATGTGGCGATGACGCGGGCGCGCGACCGGCTCTATGTGGCCGGCTTCGAGGGCCAAAACGCGCGCAACAAGAGCTGCTGGTACGATCTGGTTTGCGAGGGCCTTGCCGGCAGGCTCGACGAGATGGATCGCGATTTCGGCGGGCGCGTTCGGCGCATGGAATGCCCGCAGACCGCGCCGGCGAGGCAAGCGCAGACAGAACCCGCCGGCCAGGCCATGGCACCCATGCCCGGCTGGCACGCGCAAGCGCTTGGCGAGCAGCTCCAAACGGTGCTGATCAGCCCGTCGCGGCTCGCCATTCCGGAGCCGGTTGGCCCGGCAGCGCCCGGCGCCACCAGATCGCGCCCGCGCGAGGAAGCGCTGTTGCGCGGACGGCTGGTGCACCGGCTGCTCGAACAATTGCCGCAAACTTCGCCGGAGCGCTGGGAGAGAAGCGCGAGCGCCTTCCTCAAGGCCGAGGCGAAAGGCTGGCCGGCTCGCGACCGCGACAGCCTCGCAGGCTGAGGTCATGCGCATTCTGACTCATGCCGAATTCGGCGAGCTGTTCGGCCCGGCGAGCCGCGCCGAGGTGCCGCTGATGGCGGAGTTGCCGCCGCTCAAGGACGGCGCGCCGCCGGTTACGATCTCGGGCCAGGTCGACCGGCTCCTGCTCGCGGAGGCCGAAATCCTGATTCTCGACTTCAAGAGCGGTCCCGGCGCACCTAGCAGCGCCGAGCAGACGCCGGGCAGCTATCTCGCCCAGCTTGCCGCCTACCGGCTGGCGCTTGCGCGCCTTTTCCCCGGCAAAACCATCCGCGCCGCTTTGTTGTGGACTGAAGCGCCACGGCTCATGCCGGTCGCGCCGGCGCTGCTCGACCGGGGCGAATGTCTGCTATACGAATTTGTGAGATTGGGGCACCTTGATTGACGCGCGCCCTGCACCTAGCTGTAGGGCGTGTTTTGCCTGCGGGGTACAAAAGAGGAGGTCTTCCCATGGCGCCGACTGCCGTTTCCGACGACACCTTTGAAGCCGAGGTGCTCAAAGCATCCGAACCGGTCCTGGTTGATTTTTGGGCGGAATGGTGCGGCCCATGCCGGATGATCGCTCCCGCGCTTGAGGAAATCGCTTCCGAGCTCGCCGGCAAGCGTGAAGATCGTCAAGATGAATGTGGATGAGAATCCGCGCATTCCAGGCGAATTCGGCATTCGCGGCATTCCGACGCTGCTTATGTTCAAGGACGGCAAGGTCGCCGCGCAGAAGGTCGGCGCCCAGCCGAAGGGCCAGCTCAAGGCCTGGATCACCGAAGCAGCCGAGGCGGAGGCGGCCTGAACGCCGTCGCAAGCATTCACGAATCGGAAAAGGCTCCTATGCGGAGCCTTTTTGATTCGGGCCTGAGCGGCGTGCCTTTCATCGTGGCGCCTACACCTTCGTGACGCGCATCTTGCTTTGACGGCTCAGGCCCAGATTTCCATCCGCAAGCCCTTCGGATCGGTCAGCGGCTCGTCAGGGAACCGCCGTGCCGCTCCGCGCAGGACGCGGCCCGCCGTCCAGGCGCAGGCACAGGCGTCGAGAAAATCATCCACGCCGGCTTCGGACACGCGAAAATGCCGTGCGCCGAGAAAATCCTCCGGGAAACCCGCGCCGGCCAGAAGCTGGCGCCGCAGATCGAGGCCCGGCGGATAGCCCTTCGACTTGACCTTCTTCGGCTCGCCGAGCGGCGCACTGCCATTCATCGCCCAGAACGCGCCTTCGGGATGACATTCGACGATCCGGCTTTGCGCCTCGGGCGTCATCAGCGCGTCCACCTCGCGGATCTTGGGAAAGATGTGAAAGCACTGCTTGGAGACCATGCGCGGCGGATCGGAATGGGCAAGCGCGGACTTCGCAGGCGCGCCGATAGTCCTCCTCGGCAAGCGCGGCACGGGCCGGGACCGCAAACACCGAGGATTGCCGCCCGCCCAGATGCCGGCGCAGAGCGCTGTCGCAAAGGCGGCCGGCGCGGGTTGCAAAACCCGGAATGCCGATCGGGATATCCACCGCGATCCGGACGATCTCGTCCATGGCGACGATCTCGGCGAAAGCTCCCGCGATGAACGTCCTTTGCGGGTGGCCGCTCGCAGCATCGGCAAGGACGCAGACCCACCCCGTCCGGCAGCCGTCAACGCCAGCCACAAGGTTCATTGCGTTCTGCGCTCGCAGGGTCGACACCGGCCAGGGCGGCGGCACGGCCCAGGCATCCTGGCTGCCGATAATGTCCAACTCGTCCAGGCCTGCGCTCGCCTCGATGATGACTTCGAGCCCGCCGGTTGCGAGCGCCAAGGCGTCGGGCGGCGTCCGTGACCGCAGGATCTGGGCCAGAAAGAGCGCGGCCATGACATCGCCGGTCCCGTGCGGAACCGCGTTCCGCCGCGCGACGACCGCCTGCCAGGCCCGGCCTCCGGCGACGAGCAGATTGACGAGGTCGCTGTCGAGATCGCCTGGTCCCGAGCTCGCGAGCACCATGCAGCCGAGCTTTTTGGCGGCGGTCACCGCATCGGCGCCGCTTGCGATCGATGCCTCCGTGAGCCAGCCGAGTTCGAAGCGGTTCGGCGTCAGCAAGATCGGCGAGCGGCACGAGGCGGGCGCGTATTGCGGCCGCCGCCTCTTCGGCGATGTAAAGCCCGCCCGGCTCGTCGCCCAGGATCGGATCGCAGCAGTAGGAGAGTCCCGGCCGGCGGGCCTTGAGCTTTCCCACCAGATGCGCAGCCAGAGCAACATGCGCCGGGCTCGGAAGATAGCCCGTAAAGACGGCGTCGACGCCGTCCAGCCAGCCATTGGCGTCGATCGCCTCAAGCATCTGCTCCAGAAGCTCCGGGCGGACGCGCTCACCGGCGCGGTGCGGATAATCCGGCCGGTTCGACAGCAGGATCGTCGGCAATGCGATTACCTCGAAGCCAAGCCGCTGCCAGACGAAGACCGCCGCCGAATTGCCGACATGGCCGCGCGCCACATGAGATGACAGACTGAGAATGACGGGCATAAGATGCTTTCTGCCGCGGGGCCTTTTTCGGCGAATGGCCCTCGGCTAATTTGACAGACGAACGACAGTATCGTCCGCCGATCCAAACTCAAGGTAAAATCATGCCGATCCGCCCCCGCCGCAGCGTGCTCTACATGCCGGGATCGAACGCCCGCGCGCTGGAGAAAGCCAAGACCCTGCCCGCAGACGCGCTCATCTTCGATCTCGAAGACGCCGTCGCGCCCGACGCCAAGGACGCCGCGCGGGACCAGGCCGTGGCCGCGGTCACAGCCGGCGGATATGGCAAGCGCGAGATCGCCATCCGCGTGAACGCGCTCACGACGCCCTGGGGCGAGGCTGATCTGCGCGCCGTGGCCGGCGCGGGCGCGGGCGCCATTCTCATCCCCAAAGTCGAGACGCCAGGCCATCTGGAGGCGGCGCGGTCGCTGCTGCGCCGCGAGGGCATCGCTCCGACGCAGGCGCTCTGGGCGATGATGGAAACGCCCCTTGCGATCCTCAATGCCGCCGCCATCGCGGCGGCCGGCGCCGGGCGAATTTCCGCTCACCGTTCTCGTCATGGGCACCAACGACCTCGCCAAGGAGACGCGCGTCCCGCTCGGTCGCGGCCGCTTGGGCATGGTGAGCTGGCTTTCGACCTGCGTCGCCGCCGGCCATGCCTACGGCATCGACGTGCTCGACGGCGTCTACAATGCCATCGGCGATGACGACGGCCTGCGCGCCGAGCTCGAACAGGGGCGTCTCCTCGGCATGGACGGCAAGACGCTCATTCATCCGAGCCAAATCGGCCCTTGCAACGAGATCTTCAGCCCGCGCGCCGAGGAGGTCGAATGGGCGCGCAAGCTCATCGCCGCCTTTGAATTGCCGGAAAATTCCGGGAAAGGCGTGTTCAACCTCGATGGCCGGATGGTCGAGCGGCTTCATGCGGACATTGCGCGGCGGATGGTGACCATCGCCGATATGATTGCCGAGAGGGAAGCATCAGCTTAGCGTAACGCCATGTCTCACTTGCGTTTTTTGATCACTCTGGCCATTCTCGCCGTCATCGCCGGCGGCATCGGCGATGCCGCCACGGCCAAACCGGCAAACGCCAAGAAGCCGGCCTCGGCGGGCAAGGCTGAGCGCATTTGCCAGCCTGTCCAGGCGATCGCCACCGGCTTCGGCACAGAGAATGCGACGCGCTTTGTCCAAGGCAATCTCGACCTCGCCATCGACAAGGCGAAGGACCAGCTTACACAAAAAGGCGCCATGGGCTTCTCAATCGAGAAACGCGCGGTGACATGCGGGGATTATATCGACTTCGGCGGCGGCATCGGCAAGGAACAGAAATGCCGTGCGACCGCGACGGTCTGCGGTAAAGCGACAGGCTAGCCAGCCTTTTCGCGCGAATGCTCCATATAGTGCCTCAGAACCGCATTGATCCGGGTCTGATAGCCTGGTCCGGTTCGCCGGAAAAATTCGACGATATCTTCGTCCAGCCGGATACTCAGCGCTTTTTTGGGAGGTGGGATGTTGAGTTCGGCATCCGACCAATCGATATCGAGCGGCACAGCGTCAGAGTCGCGGGCAACCGCCGCGGCAATATCTTCATCGCTAAGCCGGTCAAGAGCCTCCCAGTCGGTCTTTCCCTTGCGAGGCTCGTTCTTTGAGCGCGTGATTATACGCCTCTCTTTCATTTGTCCGTGCCTTGCCCATACTCATACATCCACCCAGTAGCTTCAGCTCCCATCCCTAGGTGGATACACCTCGGTATATACAAATGTAGCTCCCCAAGATCAAGCCTTGAGGCCCGAACTTGTCCCCACAAATCGCAAGCCCGGCTTGGCGTGGCCCCGTCACGCTCACGAATCGCATAGGATCATGCCCGCAACCGAGGTTTCCTTTATGCGCTTTCCCCCGTCCCTGCTCGACGAAATCCGCGCCCGGCTGCCGGTCAGCCAGGTTGTCGGGCGCCGGGTCAAGCTGAAGCGGCAGGGGCGCGAATATGTCGGCCTGTCGCCCTTCAAGCAGGAAAAGACCCCGTCATTCACGGTGAACGATCAAAAAGGCTTCTATCACTGTTTCGCCAGTGGCGAGCATGGCGACATTTTCACCTTTCTGATGAAGGCGGAGGGCCTTGGCTTTCCCGAAGCGGTCGAGCGGCTGGCGCGCGAGGCCGGCGTCGAGATGCCGAAATCCAGCCCGCAGGCCGTAGCCCAGGAAGCGCTTTCCGAAAGATTGCGCAAGATCACCGAGGCATCCTGCGTTTTCTTCCAGAAGGCGCTGTCCGGCGCCGAAGGCCGTGAGGCGCGTGCCTATCTCGACCGGCGGGGTCTCAGCGCCGAGGATATCGAGCGCTTCCGCCTCGGCTATGCCCCGGCCGGCCGACATCAGCTCAAGGAGCACCTTGCCGCCAAGGGTTTTGCCCAGGAGGACATGGCGGTATCCGGGATGCTGATCGCCGGGGACGACATCCCTGTCAGCTATGACCGCTTCCGCCACCGGCTGATTTTTCCGATCGCCGATCTGCGCGGAGAGGTCATCGCCTTCGGCGGGCGCGCGCTCAGCGACGACCAGCAGCCGAAATATCTGAATTCCCCGGAGACGCCGCTGTTTCACAAAGGCGCGGTGCTGTTCAATGCCGCGGCGGCGCGCAAAGCCGCTCACGAGCGCGGCGGGGTGATCGTCGCCGAAGGCTATATGGATGTCATAGCCTTGGCACGCGCCGGGTTTCCCAATGCGGTGGCGCCGCTCGGAACGGCGCTGACGCCCGACCAGCTCGCGCTGCTGTGGCGCATGGCGGATGAGCCGTTGCTCTGCTTCGACGGCGACAGCGCCGGGCTCAAAGCGGCTTACCGCGCCGTCGAGACTGCCCTGCCCTATCTGAAGCCCGGCAAGAGCCTTGCCTTCGCCTTCCTGCCCGAAGGCCTCGATCCGGACGATCTGCTGCGCCGGCAGGGCGCCGAGGCCCTCGCCGCCGCGCTTCAGAAAACAAAGCCGCTGGTCGGGGTGCTGTGGTCGAAGGAGCTCGCCGCGGGCGAGTGGCGGACGCCGGAGCGGCGGGCGCAGTTCGAGACGCGCCTCGATGAGCTTGTCCGGACGATCGGCGACCGGACGGTCCGTCAATATTACGGCCGGGAAATCCGGCAGCGCCTTCGCGATCAGTTCGGCAGCTTCCGATCCCGCTCAGGCAGCGCCTACGACCAACGGCGCGCGAACGGCTTTGCTGCCGGCCGCCAGCAAAGCCGCCCGGCAGGGGGCTTCACCGGCTCGAAACGCGTGGCCCTCCAGCCTTTCCCCGAGGCGCGGACCGCAGCGCTTACCGAAAGCGCACTTGTTCGCGCAGGCCATGTCGCATTGCCGCACCGCGAAGTGCTCGATCTTGCTGACACTGCTCAATCATCCCTGGCTTCTCGATGATTATGCGGAAGACATCGCAACTATTCAATTTGAGGCGCAGACGTTACAGGCTCTGCGCAATTCCATTCTAACCGTTTACAGTAACCAGAATCCCCTTGACAAAGAGGGTCTTCACCATCAATTGGGAAAGTTGGGCTGTTCCGGTCATGTGGCCCAGGTAGAGCACGCCATTACGCATAACAGCGATTGGAACATCGAGCCCGGCGCATCACGGGATGACGTCTTAAGAGGCTGGAACCACAGGCTGGCGCTGCACCGTAAGTCAGTTGAGTTGAAACGGGAGCTGGAGTTGGCTGAACGAGCGTTCGCAATTGACCCGTCTGAAGAGAACTTTTTGAGGCTGCAGGATCTGTCCAACCAGGTCTGGAGTGTCGATGGCACTCAAGCAGCGGAAGAGGGTTATGGGAAATCTCAGAGTGATGAACGATCCTATTCGAGAGATCGAAATTCAACGATAATTAACTCTGGTTGATTAGCCGAGTGTTAGGCAATTGCATTGATTCGTTCCATATGCCGCCACGGGGACGGTTGGAAGCTCTTCTGCAAGAGACCGGAATGACAGGTTTATTGGGTGGCTGCGCCGCGGCTTTCGCAGGCTGAGCTGATGCCCCCAAACGTTGAATGATGGTTGCGTTCGCACCGGCGTCTGCATGGCCGGTACGGGCGCCGAGGCGTATAGACGCCGGGATCAGACAGGCGACCATCTGGAGTATGGGATGGCAACGACAGCGAAGCGCGAAGAGCAGGACACTCTAACGGCGGAGACGCCGGACAGCCCGTTGCTGGATCTTTCCGATCAGGCGGTCAAGAAGCTGATTAAAGTCGCCAAGTCGCGCGGCTTTATCACTTATGACGAGTTGAACGACGTCCTGCCCTCAAACGAAGTTTCCTCCGAGCAGATCGAAGACATCATGTCAATGCTTTCCGACATGGGCATCAACGTAGTCGATGCCGACGAGGTCGAAGAAGCCGACGCCGCGCCTCTCGACGAGGAAGAGGAAGAGCGCACCATGGCGCCGGGCCTGCCGGCCCCAAAACCGGAGAAGGCCGCCGAGCTCACCACCGAGCGCACCGATGATCCGGTGCGCATGTATCTGCGCGAGATGGGGTCGGTGGAGCTTTTGTCGCGCGAGGGCGAAATCGCCATCGCCAAGCGCATCGAGGCCGGCCGCGAGGCGATGATCTCGGGGCTGTGCGAAAGCCCCTTGAGCTTCCAGGCCATCATCATCTGGCGCGACGAGCTGAACGAAGGCAAGATTCTGCTGCGGGACATCATCGACCTTGAGGCCACCTATTCGGGGCCGTTCGCCCGCGAGCCCGAAGCACCGCGGGACATCCACGAACATGGAGCGAACGGCGTTCAGGCCGCACCGGCGGCTGCCCCGGCGCCTGCCCCTGCCGCCGCTGAGGACGGCACTCAGGAGGGCGAGCAGCAGCCAAACGAGGACGATCTCGAGGACGACGAGTTCGAGAACGCTTTGTCGCTTGCGGCGATGGAAGCCGAGCTGAAGCCGAAGGTTCTGGAGACCTTCGACACCATCGCGGCAAACTACAAGAAGCTGCGCAAGCTTCAGGACGAGCTTGTCGAGCGCAAGCTCGCCGACGATCAGCTGACCCCGTCTCAGGAGAAGCGCTACAAGAAGCTGAAGGTCGAGATCATCGGCGAGGTGAAGAGCCTTTCGCTCAACTCGGCGCGTATCGAGGCACTGGTCGAGCAGCTTTACGACATCAACAAGCGGCTGATGGGCTTCGAGGGCCGGCTGCTGCGTCTTGCCGAGAGCTATGGCGCCAAGCGTGAAGAATTCCTGAAAGAATATCAGGGCAGCGAGCTCGACCCGAACTGGGCCGACCGCGTGCGCGCGCTGAAAGCCAAGGGCTGGAAGAGCTTCATCGACAAGGAGCGCGATCGGGTCGAGGACATCCGCCGGGAAATCCAGGGGCTTGCATCGGAAACCGGCCTTGAGATTTCCGAATACCGCCGGATCGTCAGGATCGTGCAGAAGGGCGAAAGGGAGGCCCGCGAGGCCAAGCGCGAGATGGTCGAGGCCAATCTGCGGCTGGTGATCTCCATCGCCAAGAAATATACCAATCGCGGCCTGCAATTCCTTGATCTGATTCAGGAAGGCAATATCGGCCTGATGAAGGCCGTCGATAAGTTCGAATACCGCCGCGGCTACAAATTCTCCACTTACGCCACTTGGTGGATCCGGCAGGCCATCACCCGCTCGATCGCCGATCAGGCGCGCACCATCCGCATCCCCGTGCACATGATCGAGACGATCAACAAGATCGTGCGCACCTCGCGCCAGATGCTGCATGAGATCGGCCGCGAGCCGACGCCGGAGGAACTGGCCGAGAAGCTCGCCATGCCGCTCGACAAGGTGCGCAAGGTGCTGAAGATCGCCAAGGAGCCGATTTCTCTGGAGACGCCGATCGGCGACGAGGAGGATTCCCATCTCGGCGATTTCATCGAGGACAAGAATGCGATCCTGCCGATCGACGCCGCGATCCAGTCGAATCTGCGCGAGACCACGACGCGGGTGCTCGCGAGCCTGACGCCGCGCGAGGAGCGCGTGCTGCGCATGCGTTTCGGCATCGGCATGAATACCGACCACACGCTGGAAGAGGTCGGCCAGCAATTTTCGGTCACGCGCGAGCGCATCCGCCAGATCGAGGCCAAGGCGCTGCGCAAGCTGAAACATCCGAGCCGCAGTCGCGCAAGCTGCGCAGCTTCCTGGATAATTGACCCATCGCTCGCCCGCTTGGCAGTCACGGGGCACATGCCTCGGAGACCGCCAACGGGGTTCGCTTCTCACCTCCTGAGAATCTCCAGATCGAGCCGGCTGAGACGCTCTGGATCGGCGATCGCCTCGATCGCGGTGATCTTCCCGTCGGTGATGGTGAGCTTGAGAACGATGCGCAATTGCCCTTGCACGATGACCGCAAGGCCCATGCCTTGGTCGACCAAGGCGGGTTTCGCTGCCTGAGCCCGCCCCTTGAAGGCGGCGGCCACCGCGGGCGCGCCGCGGATCTCCGCTTGCCCGCCCATCTGCACGGCGACCTTGTCGGCCCGGAACACGACATCCGGGTCGAGCACGGCGAGAAGCGCTTCGAAGTCGCCACCCCGCGACGCGGCGAGAAAGGCATCGACGACCTCGCGCTGGCGGGCGAGACCGGCATCGTGAGCCGGCTCCGCTCCCTGCACGCGGCGCCGCGCGCGGCTGGCGAGCTGCCTTGCCGCCACCGGCGAGCGTCCGATGATCGCGGCAATGTCGTCAAAGGACAGGTCGAACATGTCGTGCAGCACAAAGGCGACGCGCTCGGCCGGCGCCAGCTTTTCCAGCACCACGAGCAGGGCAAGACCGACCGAATCGGCCAGGAGCGCTTCATGCTCGGGGCTATACTCCTCGCTCACGACCGGCTCAGGCTTCTCCGTCCCCGGCCCGTCGTCGAGCGAGTTCCTCGCGGCGCGACTTGCGCGAGCGCAGCATGTCGAGGCAAACCCGCGCCACCACGGTCGTCAGCCAGCCGCGAAGATTCTCGACACTGCTCGTATCGGCGCGGCCAAACCGCAGCCAGGCTTCCTGCACGGCGTCCTCGGCCTCGCTCAGTGAGCCGAGCATCCGGTAGGCAACCGCCCGCAAATGGGTCCGGCTCGCCTCGAACTCTTCCGCCAGCAATTTATGCTCATCCATCTGTCACATTTCCTCGTCTCGTTCCGTCATAGCCATGACGAACGAAACCCTGCCCGTGTGACAACCATCGGCTTGGGCTCGTCCGTCAAGACCGAAACCCGGCGGCTCCACGCCGCTCCAATATAAAGGACACCAAGATGCAAGCACGGATGCAAAACCCGGCGATAATCTTACCCGACGCCATGAAGGGGATATTGGCGCTGAAATCGGCCATGGAAGAAGGTGGCGTGCCGGCGCGCACGCTCGAACTTGCTCATTTGCGGGCCAGCCAGATCAATGGCTGCGGCGTCTGCATCGAATGGGGCGTGCGCTCAGCCAAGAATGCGGGCGAGACCGATGAGCGCCTGTTCGCTGTCGCCGGCTGGCGGGATGCGCCCTATTTTACCGATGCCGAACGCGCGGCGCTGGCGCTCACCGAGGCCGTCACCCGGCTCCCCGACCGGTCAGACCCGGTGCCTGACGAGACCTGGAAGGAGGCGGCCCGGCACTATGACGAGCGCGCCCTTGCGGCATTGATCCTCTCGATCGGCACGACCAACCTCTTCAACCGCCTCAATGTCACGACCAGACAGGTCGCGGGGACCTGGGGCTAATACATCCCGTACATGAGGTTGCTGCTCTCCGGCGGAAGGGTTGATCCTTTCGCTGGCGATTCGCTGAAGACGAATGGAGAGCAGCAATGAACATGTTTGCAGGATTGGACGTGGGCGGCAAGCTGACTGCGATTTGCGTTGTGAACGAGAGCGGCAAGATCGTGTGGCAGGGCATGGTGGACACGCATCCCGAGATGATTGCGGCGGCTCTGAAACGCTTTCAGAGGCAGCTGGTTAAAGTCGGTCTGGAGAGCGGGGCTTTCACACCATATCTGCATCGCACTCTGGCGGCGATGGGCTATCCGATGGTGTGCATGGATGCGCGCCGCGCCGCCGATGCAATCAAGAGCCGGCGCGTCAAGTCGGACAAGGCCGACGCTTTTGCCCTGGCTGAGATGCTGCGCACGGGTTGGTTTACGGCCGTGCATGTGAAAAACCTGGACAGCCATCGGATCAAGACACTGCTCGGCGCGCGCGATCAGCTCGTGAGGATCAAGCGCTCACTCGGCAACCAGATGCGTGGTCTGCTGCGTCCGTTCGGCGTCAAGCTTCCCTCGCGGGTGGGAACGAAGATATTCGCCGAGGCCGCATATCAGGCAACGCGGAATGATGCGATCATGTCTGCGGGCATAACGGCGCTTCTGGAGGCTTTCGCCTCGATCGAGGCGCAGCTTGCCAAGCTGGATGGCGAACTCAAGGAACTGGCCGGCCGCAGCGAGATCGCCTGGCGGTTGATGAGCGTGCCCTCGATCGGGCCGGTCACGGCGCTCGCTTATATCGCGGCGATGGAAGACCCGCACCGCTTCAAGCGTACACGCGACATTGGCGCCTATCTTGGTCTGACCGAGAGGCGCTATCAATCCGGCGAAACCAACGTTGGGATGGGCATCTCCAAACAGGGGGACACCATGGCCCGGCATTATTTGTACGAAGCCGCCAATGTGCTGCTGACCACGGTCAAGAAGCGCTTCGCCTTACGCAGTTGGGGCCTGAAGCTTCTCAAGACGCTCGGGCCAAAGAAGGCCCGTGTTGCGGTGGCGCGAAAGCTCGCAGTCCTCCTCGGGCGGATGTGGAAGGACGGCACGCATTTCGAGACAGCTGCTGCCGTGGCTTGAGAAAAGTGGCTTGGCAATGAAGAAAGGATTTTGAGATAGCGTTTCCGCCCCTCCGCAATGAGCGGGCGCGGACCGGCAGGATGAGCGCGCGACTTTCTTGGTTGCAGGCAAGCGCCTGCGTTTTATACATTGCGCCGCCCAGACGGTCAGTGCCGGCGTCGGCCCGGAATGATGACGCCAGCCATGTGCCGGACGTCGTAAAGAACCATCGATGCGGGCTAAGTGGTAGCGGAAACGAAGATCGCACTTGACGCAGCAGCCTCATGTAAAGAACCAAATCTGGATAAGAGAAATTCTATGCGCCGATTGCGGGCTAATACCGTCTCCAAGTGCGACAGACTGCTCCCTCTCCCATTGGGAGAGGGCTGGGGTGAGGGGGTTAAGTGCCTGAAATTAAAACCATAACCCCTCACCCGGCGCTACGCGCCATCCTCTCCCCATGGGAGAGGGAATGCCCCGATGTCGTGACAAGACGCCTCCATACTGAATTGAGTTCACCTCAACGGGAATTGGGATAAGCCGCGGCATAGCGGGCGGCAGGCTCTGCCGCCCAGCCCCAACCTCAAGATGCTGAGCCTTGCCGCCGATCAGCCGCAAAAAGTGGTGGCGGACTGTTCGATCTCATCGAGCTGGCGCATGGTCGCGTCATAGCCTTCGTCGATCGCCACCTTCGCCTTGTGAAAATCGAACAGACCCATGCCATTGAGCCGAGGTGCAACGATGATGTCCGGTGGATCGCCGGCGAGGCGCGCCCTGGCGATCCGGTCCTGCGTGACATTGAAGGCTTCGAGAAGAACGCGGGAAATGCCGGGCGCATTATCGCCGTTGCCCTTGCCGAAGACCTGATGACGCAGATTGCGCAGAAGCGGGATGCGCCGCCTTTTGCTCAGCACCTCGGGCGCCGGTGTTTCCTCTATCCCGCATCGAGCGCTGTCGCTTTCAAAGGCGTCAGAGCCGTGCGCGACACGCCGCCATGGTGCAGATTGACCGCGATCACGAAGCTTGCGCCCATGGCCCGGCAAACCGCGACTGGAACCGGATTGACGAAAGCCCCATCCATCAGCCAGCGGCCATTGATCTGGATCGGACGGAAGAGGCCCGGCAGCGCGTAGGAGGCACGCATGGCGTTGACGAGCGGCCCCTTGGTGAGCCAGATCTCGCGCCCCGAGCCGATCTCGGTGGCGACCGCGACAAAGGTTTGGTCAAGGTCCTCGATGCCGATGCCGTCCAGTTCGGTGTCGAGCGTGCGCCGAAGCCGCGTGCCGGACAGCAGGCCGCTCCCGGACACGTTGAGATCGAGAAAGCGCAAAACGCGGCGCGGCGTGAGCTGGGCGACGAAATCTTCGAGCTGATCGAGCTTGCCGGCCGCATAGCAGCCGCCGACGACGGCGCCGATCGAGGTCCCGGCGATGATGCTCGGCGTCAGGCCATGGCCGACGAGCGCTTTCAGGACGCCGATATGCGCCCAGCCTCTGGCCGCTCCACCGCCAAGCGCTACGCCGATCTTGTTGCGTTCCATCGCGATCCCTCGCCTCGGCTTCAGCAAACGCAGCTAGCCGATTGGAAAAGCTGAGCAATTCGATTTTATCAGAAACAAGTTGCGGCGCACGGGCCAATGCGGCAGCATCCGCGCGAACGAATGAGCCAGAAACGGACCAACGAGCAATGGCGACTCATGGCACGCCCCATTTCTGCAACGATATCGGTGTGGAGAAGATTCATATCGGCGTAAAGGAATTTCAATGCATGGGCGCACGCCCGCCGGCTGATCATCCCCATATATACCTCGATATGGGCGCGGACCATCAGATCGTCTGCCCCTATTGCTCGACACTTTATACGTTTGACCCGAACCTTGGTTCCGATCAATCAGACCCGCCCTATTGTCTCTATCAGGAAAACGGCAAACAGGCCCTGTGACGGCTGAGCTGGAGCGCCGGGCATGAGCGGCACCACCGACCGGTCGGTCTTGATCGCCGGCGGGGGGATCGGCGGCCTGAGCGCGGCGGTCGCGCTGTCGCAGCGCGACATTGCAGCGCATGTGCTCGAAGCCGAGCCAGACATCAACGAAAGCGGCGCCGGAATCCAGATCGGGCCGAATGGCAGCCGGATTTTACTTAGCTGGGGGCTCGGCGAGGCCCTCGATGCGCAAGCGGCGCGGCCCGAAGCGATCGTCATCGGAGACGGACTTTCCGGCCGGATCCTCGCCACGGTGCCGCTCGGGCACGAAGCCGAAAGGCGCTACGGCGCCCCCTATTACGTCGCCGAGCGCCGGGTCCTGCACCGGCTGCTTCTGGAGGCAGCGTCGCGGAGCCCGAATGTGACGATTTCGACGGGCTTCCGCCTGGTCCGGCAGCGCGAGGCCGGCCGCCGCGTTATCGCCGCGTCCGACGACGGGCGGGAGGCCGAAGGCTCGGCTCTGATCGGCGCGGACGGCATTCACTCGCGGATCAGGTCGCGCATCGCCGCGGCAGCCCCGTTTTTCTCCGGCCGCAACGCTTGGCGGGCGACGGCGCAACCCGGCAGCTTCGATGCCGGCGCCCCGGACAACAACGTTCAGCTTTGGCTGGGCCCGAAGGCACATCTCGTCCATTATCGCTGCGGTCCGGGCGGTCCCCTCAACGCCGTCGCCGTTGTTGGCGGGGAAGCGGCCTCGCCAGGCTGGGGGACGCGGGGCGATCCGCGGCAGCTGCTGGCCGGGTTCGGCGGCTGGGCAGCCGGGCCGCGCCGTATCCTGGCTCATTTCGAGAACTGGATGACCTGGCCGCTGCTTGCGCTGGCGCCGCTTGCGCGCTGGACCGACGGCGCCACCGCGCTCCTGGGCGACGCCGCACATCCGCTGATGCCGTTCCTTGCCTCAGGCGCGGTGATGGCGATCGAGGACGCCGCCGTGCTCGCCGCCGAGATCGAGCGCGCGGCAGATGATTTCGGGTCGCGCCTTCCGCGCCTATGAAAGCCGCCGGAAGCCGCGGGTGGAGCGCGTTCAACGCGCATCGGCCCGGATGGGGGAGATCTATCATATGGACGGCGCGATGCGGCTCGCCCGCAATCTCACCCTCGGGGCGGCGCCTCAACGGCTTCTGCTGGCGCGCAACGACTGGCTTTATGGCTATCGCACCGACGATTAAGACGGCGGCGGGTTCATCGCCGCAGCAAAGGCCGGGCTCTCGGCGAGCACTTGCTGAGCCTTGGCGAGCATGTCGGCAACCGGCTCCGGCTGAAGCAGGGCATTGGCCGGATAGCCCTTGCCGGTAAAGCCAAGCCGGACGGTGCGGACCGGCGCCGGACCGCCACCGGTGCCGACAATCAGGTCACGCCAGCCAAAACTGCTATCCGGACCGACCATGATTGGCGGACGCACGCTGATCACATGCGAGACCGGGCGGTAACCGACCTGCTCCTGCTGGAACACCACAAGCGAGCAGCCCGTGCGCTGACACCAATCCTGGCCGGCGAACAGCACCACGGCCTCCGGGCGCCCGTCTCCATTCAGATCAATGCCGGCAAAGTCAAATTGCGCCGGCTTGCGCTGCTTGACGATGCCATATCGATCGATCGCTTGGCGCAGCTCGGCCTCATCGATTTTTCCCACCAACGCCGCCGCGCCTCCTGCAGCGGGGTCCTTCGAAGGGGTGAGGGCGACCGGGGCATGAGTGTTGAGACTCGAATCGGGGCCGCTCGAGCCGCAACCCGCCAACGCCATCAGGCCAATCGCGCCTGCCATCATGGCGAATGCCTTCGCCCGCGACCCTTTGAGGCCGCTTTTCGAGATCAAGGCTGTCATCCTGAACTTTCCCTCATGGCGGAATCACTCCGCATCATGGACTATCTTGGCTTTTACGACGCATTTCGGTTCAGCTGGGTGCCGTTACGGCGTTTTCCCACCGTACGCTGGGAAAAAATCGCAGAGCGAGGCTGAAGAGCCACAGCGGCGCGGCGGAAAACCCGCAACATGCGGCGGCCCACGATCGCCAGGCGCCGACGGCCGCAAACGTCAAACGGCGCCCCTGTAGGCGCCGCTTGATACTTAAGTCCAGGATCATTGCTGAGCCGCCGGACAGCAAGCCTAATGCTGCGGCTGCGAGCCTTGCCACTCCAGGAACTTCCGGAATAGCTCCTCCTTGCGCTCGTCGCTCAGACCGGCCGAGCTTCCCGTCGGCGATGCGCTCGTCAGGAAGCGGTCGAAATCCGCTTTCAGCTTGTTCTCGGTGGCCGCCGTCTGGACCTTGCTCTTATCGAGCATTTCCTGAGCCGCCTGAAAGCGCTCCCACCCCGGCAGCGTCGCGGCGAGGTTCACTTCTTTCCATTTCGGATGCCGAGGCTTCACCAGGAATTTGTCGAAATTCTCGAAAAAGGCCTTGGTGAATTTGGCGACGCGCCGATAGCGCTCGGTATTCGGCGCCCAGTTGAACACCGCCAGAACCGATCCCACCGCGATCGTCTCGATGGGTTTTCCTTCCGGGATCAGGTTCGGATAGTCCTCATGGGTCAGCGTCGCCGGCAGATAGTCTTTATGCAGCGGCGGCGAATAGGGAACGGTGATCAGCTTATAATCATTCGGGTTGGGCTTGAGCTTGCCGAAGGCGCCAGTCGGCTTGCCGGCGATGAGGATCGATGCCGCGATTTCGCCGCGCTTGATGGCCTCGAAGGCGTCCCCCTGGCCCATATTGACTTCCTGGACCGGAATTTTGAGGTCCTGGAAGATGAGCTGACTCGAAATCTGCGAGCCACTGCCGACATCGCTAAAGTTGACTTTCTTGCCCCGCAGATCCTCGATGCGGTTGATGTTCGGAGCCACCAGCAGATGCATCTCCTCATTATAGAGGCGGGTGATATAGCGCAGGCGGTTGGCGATGTTCCGGCCGACTTCACCGGTCTGATTATAATAGCGAAGAATGACCGACTGGGTGATGCCCATGTCGATGCCGCGCAGATACAGGATATCCTTGGTGTTCTGGCCGCCGCCCCTGCCGATCACCGGTAGGACCCGCAAGCTGACGCCCGCCGGGTCGTCGAGCACCGCCGACATATCATAGGCGAGATAGAGATAGGAGCCGTTCGGATTGCCCGAAATGATGGTTACGGTGTTGGCGTTGAGCTCTTCGACAAACCGGTCCCTCGTCGCGGTGGCGGGATCCGGATTGGCCTGCGCGACCTGGAACGGCCGCTGGAGCGACGCATCGGACGCAGCCCCCTGTTGCCCTGCGGGAGCTGTCTGCGCGCTTGCCGCACCCAGCGTCAGCGCGCTCATGGCAAAACATGCTATTGCCCAGGTAATATAACGCATACGAACCCCCATGCCTCGGCTCGAACCCTTGGTCTTATGGCCATAAAAGGGAAATTTGTCATTATTTTGCGATGACCATAGCGCAAAACTCAAATAAAAGGCAAAGCCTCTATCGGGGAGTGTCCGGCATTGAAACCTGCCAGGGTTGATGCTACCTCCAAGACTTCATCGATAAGTCTTACCCGCTCCGTGGGCGGGAGTGAGAGGCCACCATGATCCATTTGACTTTCCCAGACGGCTCCGTTTGCGAATTTCAATCCGGCATTACCGGCGCCGAGCTTGCTGCCTCGATCTCGAAATCGCTGGCAAAAAAAGCTGTCGCAATACAGATCGACGATCATCTCGCCGATCTTGGCGACCCCATCGATCGCGACGCCTCAATAAAAATCCTGACCCGCGAGGATGCGGAATCGCTCGAACTTATTCGCCATGATTGTGCCCATGTCATGGCGGAAGCGGTGCAGACCCTGTACCCAGGGACCCAAGTCACCATCGGGCCGGTGATCGAAAACGGGTTTTATTACGACTTTTTCCGTGAGGAGAGCTTTACGCCGGAAGATCTCGCCAAAATCGAGGCGAAGATGCATGAGATCGTGGCGGCCGATAAGCCCTTCACCAAGGAGGTTTGGAGCCGCAAGAAGGCGAAGGATTACTTCGCCAAACAGGGCGAGAGCTTCAAGGTCGAATTGGTCGACGCCATCCCCGAAGGCGAGGACGTCAAGATCTACCGGCAGGGCGGGTGGCTCGATCTGTGCCGCGGCCCGCACATGACCTCGACGGGCAAGGTCGGCAAGGCCTTCAAGCTGCAGAAGCTGGCCGGCGCCTATTGGCGCGGCGATCACCGCAATCCGCAGCTCCAGCGCATCTACGGCACCGCCTGGACGAAGCCGGAAGAGCTCGACGCCTATCTGAAGATGCTCGAGGAGGCGGAAAAGCGCGATCATCGCCGCCTGGGGCGCGAGATGGACCTATTCCATTTCCAGGAAGAGGCGCAGGGCGCGGTGTTCTGGCACGCCAAAGGCTGGACCCTGTTCCAGAACCTCGTCAATTACATCCGACGCCGTCAGACCGAAGCCGGCTTCATCGAGGTGAATTCGCCCGACATGATGGAGCGCACCCTCTGGGAGCAATCCGGCCATTGGGAGAAATTTCGCGACAATATGTATATTGCCGAGACGCCCGACGAGAAGGTCTATTGCTGCAAGCCGATGAACTGTCCCGGCCATGTGCAGATCTTCAAGAACGGGCTGAAGAGCTACCGCGATCTGCCGCTGAAAATCGCCGAATTCGGCAAGGTTCACCGCTATGAGCCGTCGGGGGCCCTGCATGGCCTGCTGCGCGTACGGCACTTTACCCAGGACGACGCCCATATTTTTTGCACCGAAGACCAGCTCAAGGCTGAATGCATCAAGCTGAACGACCTGATCCTCGATATTTATAAGGACTTCGGCTTCGAGGAGGTGCAGATCAAGCTGGCGACACGGCCTGAGAAGCGCGTCGGCGCAGACGAGGTCTGGGACCGCGCGGAAGCAGCGCTGAAAGACGCGATGAAGGCCGCCGGCGTCGCCTATACTCTGAATGAGGGCGAAGGCGCCTTCTATGGCCCCAAGCTCGAATATACGCTGCGCGACGCCATCGGCCGCGATTGGCAGTGCGGCACCGTGCAGGTCGATCTCAACATGCCGGAGCGGTTAGGTGCGTTCTATATCGGCGCCGATGGCGAGAAGCACGTCCCGGTGATGATCCACCGCGCCATCTTCGGCTCGCTGGAGCGCTTCACCGGCATTTTGATCGAGAACTATGCCGGCCATCTGCCGCTCTGGCTCGCGCCTGTTCAGGCGGTCGTAGCAACGGTCGTATCCGATGCGGATGATTATGCGCGTGAGGCGGCGGCAGCGCTTCACCAGGCGGGCCTCAGGATCGAAACCGATCTGCGCAATGAGAAGATCAACTACAAGGTGCGCGAGCATTCGGTGACCAAAACTCCGGTCCTGCTCGTCGTCGGCAAGCGTGAGGCAGAGGAGCGTACGGTCTCGATCCGCCGGCTCGGCAGCTCGGAGCAGCGCGTGGCGCCGCTCGACAAAACCATCGCGGAACTCGTGGCGGAGGCGACGCCTCCCGATCTGCGCTCGCGGACCGAAAAGCACAGTGTCCCCGGCTGCAAAGCAGCCTGACGCAGCGTTCGGCCGGGTTTCCGATTTGCGCCGTCCCGCTCGGCGGCGCAAAATCTTTGCGCCCTTCCGTAAGCCTGCGATTGCGGCAATCAGGATCGACCAAACCCGGTTACTTTGGTCCGCAAGTAATGACCCAGAGGCACGGCCACGCGTAGATGAGCGAACGCGTTAAGGCCTCTTTTACAATTAACCATCGTTGGGCTTTCGTTTACCCTTTTCTACGATATCCGTTCAAATCCGTCCCATAATGCGACATTTTCTTTTCAAGATTTTTCAATTACTGGAAGCTCCCGTCATGAGACGATCCCTGCCTCTCCTTGCCGCCGCTCTGTTCGCCGCAATCACGGCGCTCCTCACGCCGATGAAGGCCGAAGCCGGATCGGTCTTGGCCTGGTCAATGCCCACCCTTGCAGGCGAAACGGACGCCGGGCTCCTCACCTTCGCCGGCTACTATGGTGGCTATCATCATAGGAGCTATGATGGTGGCGACGACGATATCGGCTATGGCGGCTATGGGTATGACGGCAACGGATATGGTCATGGCTATGGCTACAGCCATGGCCGTGATTGCGGCTATCCCCGCTACGTCCAGAAATATGTCTGCGACCAGACCGAACCGCGCTGCTTCCGGCAGCGCGAAGCCATCTGGTATTACGGCCGGGAATATTTCCGCTATGTCCGCAAATGCGTCGGCGGCGAGAATTATTGCAAGTGGATTAGCGTGCCGGTCAACGATTGCGGTTGCGAAGACTGCGACTGACCGCAGCCGCATCGGTCTCGCTCTCCTCCCACTGAGCGCTGCCCATCCGGGCGCGCTCTTTTTGCATGACCCGGCGACCCAGCAGGACGCAGGCTGCGGCGTGGATTCGCAGTGGAGTTACACCGCGTTCTAAGGCGTGCTATGGAAGACCGTCAGGCACGCCGGCGGGGGGAGGGCGGGGTGAACGAGGACGTGCGCAGCGATCTGAAGATCGACCCGCAATCGACGCGAAATCTGCTCAATGCGGTCAACCATGCCAGCGAAGCGGCTCTGACGGGCTGGCTGATCTATCTCGGGCTTGCCGCCTATTTCATCGTCGCGCTGGCCGGCGTCACCCATAAGGACCTGCTCCTCAACAGCCCGATTTCGCTGCCGGTTCTCAGCATCTCCATTTCGCTGGACCGCTTCTTCCTGTTCGCTCCGCCGCTGTTCATCATCATTCATCTCGGCATGATGATGCAGTATGAGGTCTTGACGAGGAAGATTTACGCCTTTCTCCACGTTATCGAGCGGGAAGAACGCGAAATGGCGGACGCCGGTGCGCCGGCCGGGCAAATCCACCCGCTGCGCTACGAGCTGAGCAGCAACTTCTTTACGCAGTTTCTCGCGGGCCCCAATCAGGCAGGCATCCTCACCTTCATGCAGCAGATGATCGTCTGGGCGACGCTCATCATGCTGGCCGCGATCGTGCTCATGATGTTCCAGGTGACGTTCCTGCCCTATCACGATGTCACGCTCACCTGGGCGCACCGCGTCTATGTGCTCATCGATCTGGTCATCGTCGGCATCGTCGGCACATTTCTGCCTTCGCCGCTGCACGGCTTCTGGGCATCTGTCTGGTATTCCTGGCGCAACTACCCGACCTTCATGACCATCACGGTCGGCTTCTTTATGGCGTTTTTCGCCTTCTCCTTCTTCCTAGCGACCGTTCCCGGCGAGCGCCTCGACCGCGCGCTCGCGGCGATCGGCCCGTCGGTCGAGGTGCCGGCGCCGTCAGGGCGCGCCGCCGATATGCGGACCGTTTTTCTGCCGATCGCCTATCTCTTCGACGGCGCCGTCGACCCCGCCACCGGCGCCAGCCGAAGCCCGTTTCAGCGCAATCTCATCGTCATGGATCAGGATCTGGTCAATGACCGCGACCTATCGCCGGACGGCCGCAGCATTTCCTTGCGCAATCGCGACCTGCGCTATGCACGGCTCGACCGCAGCGACCTGAAACAGGCGGACATGACCGGCGCCGATCTGACCGGCGCGAGCCTTGACGGCACGGTGCTGACCGGCGTCCGGCGCTGAAAATGACGAACGGAGCGGCGGCTCACGACACTCTGAGCGGGAAGCCCTCCGGCTCTATGTCCGCAGCCTTGCGCCATCCTGCCGCAGACTTTGCAGATGGCGCAAAAGCGCCAGCTCCAGATCTTTCAGCGGCTCGATCAGCGGCGGCACCAGCGTCTTCGTCACCGCTTCCGGCGCCGACCGCGTGAATGCATCAACATATTCCTGCGTCAGCTGATTGAGACCGCTCACGCCGATGCTGATCGACGTCATCAGCCTCAATGAGAAGCTCAGATTGAGCATCTCGACCGGCAAGGTAAGACCATCGCCATGCAGGATCGAATTGACCACATAGATGAACTGCGCGGCATTGATCAACTCGGCCATTGTCTTGAGGTCGCTCGCCAATTCCGGGCTCTTTGAAACGTTTGTCGCCGTCTGGCTGAGATAGCCGAAGATAGCCCTTCGCCGCCATATCCGTGCAGAAATAGCGGACGCCGCCCGACGGATCGCCCGGCCATTCATGGCTGTCGCCATAGCCAAGATGGGCGATGATTTGCGTAACGGTCGGCATCGCGGCGTTGAGGATGCGCGCGGCGGTGAGCGGATCTGCATGAGACGCAGAGGTCAGCTCGGCCAGGAGCTGGGCTGCAACGACCGGCCCCTGATTGGCATAAGCCTCGGCGATCCGCGCCGCCGCGTCGAGCACCTGTCCGGTATTGAAGTCGAAATACGCCGCGTTCAAAGCATCGGCGAAGAGCTGGTTCTGAGGCCCGAAGGCGACGAGGATGTCCCGCAGCTGGTCGATCGTACCGGCTCGCGGGTCTCTCCAGGCAAAATTCGTAAACAGGTCGAGGAGCGCCTGTCCGAGGCCGTCTGAGTCGCCCTGCTCGGTGAGGGCCTGCAGCTGGTCCATAACCGCATGTGTCCGCCCCTGGCTTTGCCAAAGCTCGCTCGCAGAGGCGGCAACCGCGTCGAAGATGGCGGCGAAGGATTGATCGTCCGCGGGGCGGCGGGCGAGGAGATCGGCGCGCAAGGCCGGCAATAAATCGTCCGGCGTCGGGGAATTGACCGCTGCGTAGAGAATTTCTTCGTTGATCAGCGCCTTGAGGCGGGCCGGATCGGTGGTGGAGGCCATCTCCCTGGCGATATTCAGACGCGTGCTGTCGAGAATGGCGACGACGGTGCCCTCTGCCAGGGGCATATCCTCGCTCAGCTCCGGGTTGGCGAGCAACAGATCTTCGACCGTCTGGCCATGCGCGGTGGCAATGGAAAGCAGCGTGTCGCCCGCGACTGAAGTATATTCTTTCTTGCCGTAAGTTCCGTCGGACGCCGGGCGGTCGGTATTTTCCGTTTCACAGAGATAGTCTTCGGAATTGACGGTCAGCGAGCCGCTTATGGCATTGGCGAGCGCTGGATCTTGCGCGAGCGCCTGCTCAGGTTGCGCGCTTGTGGTTGCCGCTGTCAGAACGGCGTCGGAGAAGACCTGAATTTCATCGCTGAATGCCTGGACGACGCCGGAAAATGCTTGGGCGATGCCGGCTTGTTCTGACAGAGTGGCCGCCGAAAAAGCATCGGTCCCTGTCGAGACGCTCCCCGAGACTCCATCCGCAGCCATGTCCCTCCTCCTCGCCCCGATCTGCGCCGCCGGCACCGCAGAGCAGCGCGGCTACACACCCGCATCAAGCGTCCATGCGCAATCTGACGGAAATTTTAGCTGAGGAATCCGGCCCTGGCTATTGGCTTTTCTACCCGATTCAAAAACAATCCTTTCTCGCAGAACTTCTGAATTATGGAAATCAGGCCATCTTTTCAGCAGAATGTCTTGAAGACCTGGCTCTCTTGACAAGCCGGCTGCCGCGCCCTAGAACGTTGCGCGAACATTAACCTTTTCGCGCGCCGCTTCAGCATGTGGAAAACAGCGCGCGGAAGGGGTTTGTGCGAGCCGAAAAGGTTAAACTTCGACATGAGTCGCTACTCGATGATGAAAGGCAAGTCATGGCCGGTTCGGTGAACAAAGTCATTCTCATCGGCAATCTGGGCGCTGACCCCGAGATCCGCCGCACTCAGGACGGCCGTCCCATCTGCAACCTTCGCCTCGCCACGTCGGATAGCTGGCGCGACAAGACGACCGGGCGAGCGCCGCGAGAAAACCGAATGGCACCGCGTGGTGATCTTCAGCGAGCCCTTATGCAAGATTGCCGAGCAATATTTGCGCAAGGGCGCGAAAGTCTACATCGAAGGCCAGCTGCAAACCCGCAAATGGGAAGATCAAAGCGGCCAGGAGCGCTATTCGACGGAAGTCGTGCTCCAGGGCTTCAACGGCACGATGACCATGCTCGACGGCCGCAGCGGCGGAACCGACAGCGCCGGGAGTGGATTTCACGAGGACTCGCCCCCATATGACAAGGGTAACGAACGGCGCACGACGGGTGGGCGGTCTCGCGACGACGCTGGCAGCTTCGACAAGGATCTTGACGACGAGATCCCGTTCTGAACAGCGGCCCCGGTGACCGGCGCACGAGGCGTTGCATCCGTTCGTTCGCCTGCAAGGCTGGCCGCTTTTACCTGTGCGTAGGATCGGGCGGTCGGTTGCTCCAGTTCAGTTCCCACGGCTATAGTCTCGCGCGCACCGGCTTGTCCTTTAGAGATTTAAAGAGAAACGAGCTTTTAAGAACTGGGCGACCCAGGCTTTAGCAGTGTCTATTTTTGGCTAATCCATTGACCGAAACTCGCGATCATCACAGCAGCGGCGACAACGGCGGTTCCGACATCCGCCCGATCTCGATCACGCAGGAAATGAAGCGCTCCTATCTCGATTACGCCATGAGCGTGATCGTGGCGCGCGCCCTGCCCGACGTCCGCGACGGCTTGAAGCCGGTGCATCGGCGCATCCTCTATTCGATGCACGAACAGGGCTATGAGTGGAACAAGCCCTACCGCAAATCCGCCCGCGTCGTCGGCGA
The DNA here is from genome assembly GCA_963773735.1 of uncultured Alphaproteobacteria bacterium. GTDB lineage: Bacteria > Pseudomonadota > Alphaproteobacteria > Rhizobiales > Rhodomicrobiaceae > CAVZCK01. The sequence continues at coordinate 298,410 of CAVZCK010000018.1, forward strand.
CGTCATCGGTAAATATCACCCGCATGGCGACAGCGCCGTTTACGACGCCCTGGTGCGCATGGCGCAGGATTTCTCCATGCGCCTGCCGCTGATCGACGGCCAGGGCAATTTCGGCTCGGTCGACGGCGACCCGCCCGCGGCGATGCGGTATACCGAGGTGCGCCTCGAAAAGGTCGCCAGCGCGCTGCTCGACGATCTCGACAAGGACACCGTCGACTTCCAGGACAATTACGACAATTCCGAGCGCGAGCCCGTCGTCCTGCCCGCGCGCTTCCCGAATTTGCTGGTCAACGGCGCCGGCGGCATCGCCGTCGGCATGGCGACCAACATCCCGCCCCACAATCTCGGCGAGGTGATCGACGCCTGCATCGCCTATCTCGACAATCCCGCGATCACGATCGAGGAACTGATCGAGATCGTCCCCGGCCCCGATTTTCCGACCGGCGGCCTGATCCTCGGCCGCTCCGGCATCCGCTCGGCCTACCATAAGGGCCGCGGCTCGATCATCATGCGCGGCAAGGTCGGCATCGAGACCGTGCGCAAGGAGCGCGAGGCGCTGATCGTCACGGAGATCCCCTATCAGGTCAACAAGGCCTCGATGATCGAGCGCATCGCCGAGCTCGTCCGCGAGAAGCGCATCGAGGGCATCTCCGATGTCCGTGACGAGTCGGACCGCGACGGCTTCCGGGTGGTGATCGAGCTGAAGCGCGACGCAGTGCCCGATGTGGTGCTGAACCAGCTTTACCGCTTCACGCCGCTGCAGACGAGCTTCGGCGCGAATATCGTCGCCCTCAACGGCGGCCGCCCTGAGCAGCTCAATCTCCGCGACCTGGTCCAGGCGTTCACGCAGTTCCGCGAAGTCGTGGTCTCACGGCGGACGAAGTTTTTGCTGGCCAAGGCGCGCGACCGCGGCCACGTCCTCGCCGGTCTCGCCATCGCCGTCGCCAATATCGAGGAGGTCATCGGCCTCATCCGCCGCGCGCCCGATCCGGCCACCGCCAGAGAGCAGCTCATGACGCGGGATTGGCCGGCGCAGGACGTTGCCCATTTCATCGCGCTGATCGATGACCCGCGCCACCGCGTCAATGACGACGGGACCTATCGTCTATCCGAGACCCAGGCCCGCGCCATCCTCGATCTGCGCCTGCAGCGCCTGACCGCGCTCGGCCGCGACGAGATCGGCGACGAGATGCGCCAGCTCGGCGAGAACATCAAGGACTACCTCGATATTCTGCGATCACGCGCCCGCATCGTGTCGATCGTCGAAGGACGAGCTGACGGCGATCCGCGAGGAATTCGCAACGCCGCGGCGGACGGAAATCGTCGATGTCGAAGCCGATGTCGACGACGAAGATCTGATCCAGCGCGAGGACATGGTCGTCACGGTCAGCCATCGCGGCTATATCAAGCGCGTGCCGCTCTCAACCTACCGCGCGCAGCGCCGCGGCGGCAAAGGCCGCGCGGGCATGTCCATCCGCGACGAGGATTTCGTCACGCGGCTGTTCATCGCCAACACCCATACGCCCATCCTGTTCTTCTCCTCGCGCGGCATGGTCTACAAGATGAAGGTCTGGCGCCTGCCGCTTGCCGAGCCCCAGTCGCGCGGCAAGGCGCTGATCAACCTTCTGCCGCTGCAGCAGGATGAGTGGATCACCACGATCATGCCGCTACCCGAGGATGAGCGCAGCTGGGCGAGCCTCAATGTGATGTTCGCCACGTCCACGGGCTATGTGCGCCGCAACAACCTTTCCGACTTTGTCGAGGTCCGCCAGAACGGCAAGATCGCGATGAAGCTGGATGAGCACGCCACGATCATCAGCGTCGACATCTGTACCGAGAACGACAATGTGCTGCTGACGACCGCCAATGGCCAGGCGATCCGCTCCCCGGTCTCGGATGTGCGCGTCTTCAAGGGCCGCGAGTCGACCGGCGTGCGCGGCATCAAGCTCGACGGCGAGGACCGCGTGATCTCCATGGCGATCCTGCGCCATGTCGAGGCAAGCCCCGCCGAACGCAACGCCTATGTCAAGCAGGCGAACGCCATTCGCCGCGCCGCAACGGGCGAGCGTCCTGCGCCGGAGGACATGGAAGAAGCGCCGGATGAGGGCGCGGAAATCACCGACGGCGTTGCCGAGCTGACGCCCGAGCGCTACGCCGAACTCGGCGCCGCCGAGCAGTTCGTGCTGACCGTCTCGGAGAACGGCTACGGCAAGCGCACCAGCGCCTATGAATACCGGATCTCGGGACGCGGCGGCAAAGGCATCATCGGCATGGTCGTCAATGAGCGCAACGGCAAGCTCGTCGCCTCCTTCCCCGTCGAGGATACCGACCAGATCATGCTCGTCACCAATGGCGGGCAAATGATCCGCTGTCCGGTCGAGGGTATTTCGGTTGTCGGCCGGTCCACCCAGGGTGTCCGCATCTTCAACACCGGCGAGGGTGAACGCGTCGTTTCGGTTCGCTCCATTTCCGAAGACAGCAATGGGAATGGCAACGGAAACGGCGACGGAAACAAGGCGGATGGCGGTGACGACCAGGGCGATCGCGACGCCGACACTCCGTCCGGCGATTAGCTGGTCTTCTGCTTCGGGGCTCCGATGTCCGCTCATCTTTACGGCGCATTCATCCTGGCCTGTCTCGTGCTGGCGCTAACGCCCGGCCCGAACATGTCGCTGTTCATCGCCAATGGCACCGCGCATGGCCGCCGGGCGGCCCTGCAGACGGTTCTGGGCAGCGCGACGGGGCTCTCGATCCTGGTCACGGGCGCGGCGCTCGGGCTCGGATCGCTGATGACGGCTGCCGGAGAATGGTTCGACATCATTCGCTGGCTCGGCGCAGCCTATCTGATCTGGCTCGGCGTCGCGCGGCTGCGCCTTGCCCTGCGTCGCGAACTCCCGCACGCCGAGCTGGCTCCCCGCCGCGGACGCTGGTTCTGGCAGGGCATGGCCGTGTCGCTGTCGAACCCGAAAGTGCTGCTATTTCTCGGCGCCTTCTTCCCGCAATTCATCACGCCGAACAGCCCACTCGGGCCGCAGCTCGCCTTGATGGCGGTCACCTTCGTGGCAACGATCGCCTCGGTTGATTGCTCGCTTGCGCTCGCCGTCGGCTCCGCCAGAGGCTGGATCACCGAAAGGCGCAAGCGCCTTGCCGACGGCGTCACCGGGTTCCTCCTGGTTTGCGGTGGGCTTTGGCTTGCCGCCGCCCGGCGAACGTAGCCTCTGTCCGAGCGTTCGCCGAACTCTCCCTTGCCGATCGCCGCGGTCAGCGCCCGATGTCGCCGATCTTTGCCGATGCGCTGCGCTCTCTATCGCAGCTGACAAAGCGGGCCGGCGGCGCCATGGATTGAGGCCGAAAACGCCTGCAAATGCCCGCAGGCGCCGGCGAATGCGCCTGCAGCCTCATGACGAAATGCTGCCGGCCAGCGTCCCGGCGCGCGATGTTGCACGATCGCCGGAAAACAGGCTAAGAACCATCTCCATGCGGGACAAGCCGCCGGATTTCGAGCCAGCTTTCGCGGAGAGCATTGCCGCTCCGGCCGATCGCGGTCGCGAAGATGCGGATCGATGCGCCCTCGGTGGCGATCGCCGCGCGCGATATCTACAAGAGCTTCGGCTCCGTGCCTGTCCTGAACGGTATTTCGCTCATCGCCCGCAAGGGCGACGTGATCTCCATCATCGGCGCGTCCGGTTCGGGCAAGACCACATTCCTGCGCTGCCTTAACCTGCTGGAGGTGCCCGACCGCGGCGAGATCGTGGTCGGCCAGGAGCGGCTGCAGATCGGCGGCGCGGACGGTCGGCCCGGCACAATCGACAAGAAATGCGTGGAGCGGCTGCGGCGCCGCCTGGCGATGGTGTTTCAGAGCTTCAATCTCTGGCATCACCGCACGGTGCTCGGCAATGTCATCGAAGCGCCGATCCACGTCCATGGCCGTGCGCGCGCCGAAGCCGTCGAGGAAGCGCGCGCGCTCATCGCCAAGGTCGGCTTGTCGCACCGGATCGACGCCTATCCCAGCGAGCTGTCCGGCGGCGAACAGCAGCGCGCCGCGATCGCCCGGGCCCTCGCCGTGCACCCTGATGTGATCCTGCTGGATGAGCCGACGTCCGCGCTCGATCCGGAGCTTGTCGGCGAGGTGCTGGGCGTGATCCGCGGACTTGCAAGCGAGGGGCGGACGATGATCATCGTCACGCATGAGATGGCCTTTGCGCGCGACGTTTCGACCCGCGCCATGTTTCTGCATCGCGGCTGCGTCGAGGAGGAAGGCCCGGCGGAGGCGCTGTTTACATCGCCAGGAAGCGCCAGGCTGGGCCAATTTCTTGCGTCTTTCCGTTCGGGCCGGTTCACATAGGCTGGAAATTTCACCCCGCGCGCCGGCTGGCCGGCCCGCAATATTTCACGGCGAGGCTCTATGAAACAGGTTCGATTTTTCACTCCTTTGCTCTTCTCGCTGGCGTTGCTCTCGGTCGCGGCGTTGCCGGCGCAAGCCCAGCAGAAGCTGCGCATCGCGACCGAAGGCGCGAACCCGCCCTTCAACGGCATAAGCCCGGGCGGCAAGGTCGAGGGCTTCGACGTCGATATCGCCAACGCGCTCTGCAAGGCGATGAAGACCGACTGCCAGATCGTCACCCAGGATTGGGACGGCATCATCCCGGCGCTGCTCGCCAGGAAATATGACGCGATCATCGCCTCGATGAATATCACCGACGACCGCAAGAAGGTGGTCGCCTTCACCAAACCCTATTACTACTCGCCGGTCGTGTTCTTGGCGCCGAAGGGCAAGCTGCCCGCCGACATCGCACCCGCAACGCTGGCCGGAAAGGTGATCGGCGTGCAGAGCGCGACCAGCCATGCCAGCTATCTGGAGGACAAATATCCCAAATCGACGGTGCGGCAGTATCCCACCATCGATGACGCCTATCGCGACATGGCCTCCGGCCGTGTCGATATGGTGCTGTACGACAAGCTTGCCGTTTATGCCTGGCTGCAGACCGAGCCGGGTAAATGCTGCGAGATCGTGGGCGCGGATCTCAACGATCCGGCCTATTTCGGCTCGGGTGTGGGGATCGCGTTGCGCAAGGGCGAGGGCGAGCTGAAGGCGAAATTCGATACGGCCATCGATGGGATCGTCGCCGACGGCACCTATGCGAAGATCAACGCGAAATATTTCCCCTTCGACATCTACGGCAAGAAATGAGCCCGTCCGGCGCACAGCACCAGGTGAGCGGGCTGGTTCCCCAGACGTTTGGCATCTTGGGGCGGTCGTCCCGGACCCCGGCTCGGGTTTGCCGGCGGCAGGCCGGCCGCCAGGCCGAGCCGGGACCCACTATCCTTTCCGCAATATCATGCCTCACTGTAAGGCCAATAGGCCCCGGCTCCTGACGGCCGGGGCGACGCGGAGCGCGCGCTGCAGGCTCTACCGCAAGACCTTGCGGCTATGGCCCGAGGCAGGCCTCATGATGTTCAGCTTCGGACCTGAAGGGTGGGGCGACGAGCTGGCGCGCGGAGCGGCGCTGACGCTGCTCTTGGCCTGCGCAACGCTGCCGGTCGGCCTCGCCATCGGGCTGGCGGTGGCGCTCGCCAAAGATGCGCGCAGCGTCGGTCCTGCGGGTGCTGGGCGAGACCTATACCACGGTTTTTCGCGGCATACCGGAGCTGCTCACGCTGCTGCTGATCTATTACGGCGCGCAGATCGCCCTCGACAGCGCCGCGGCGGCGAGCGGCATCCCCTTCAGCTTTCCCATCCCGCCTTTTGCCGCCGGCGTGCTCGCCCTCGGCCTGGTTTTCGGCGCTTATGCGAGCGAAGTGCTGCTCGCCGCGCTGCGCGGCATCGAGCGTGGGCAGATCGAGGCAGCCGCGAGTTTCGGCATGAGCGAGGGCCTGGTGTTCCGCCGGGTGAAGCTGCCGCAGATGCTGCGTCTGGCGCTGCCGGGTCTCGGCAACAACTGGCTGGTGCTGCTGAAGGACACCTCGCTGGTTTCCACCATCGCCCTCGGCGACCTGCTCCGGCAAACAACCATCGCCGTCGATAACACCAAGCAGCCTTTCAAATTCTACGCGGTGGCCTGCAGCATTTACCTTGCGATGACCGCCGTCTCGACCCTCGCGCTGGCCTGGGCTGAAGCCAAGGCGCGTCGCGGCTGGAGCAGCGCGCGATGATCCATTGGGAGCTGCTTGAGCGCTTCGGCTGGCGGATGGTGGAGGGCTATAGTGTCACGCTGCAACTGACCATGATCTCGGTGGCGCTGGGTTTCGCCATGGCCATACCGCTGGCCCTCATCCGGGTCTTCGCGTCGGCGCCGGTACGCGGGGCGGCCTTCGCCTACACCTATGTCTTTCGCGGCACGCCGCTGCTCGCGCAGCTGTTCCTCGTCTATTACGGATCGGGCCAGTTTCAAAACGAGCTGGCGGCGGCGGGATTGTGGTGGCTGTTCCGCGATCCCTATTTCTGCACGCTGCTCACCTTTACGCTGAACACGGCGGCCTATCAGACGGAGATCTTCGCCGGCGCCATCCGCGCCGTGCCGCGCGGTCAGATCGAGGCCGGACGGGCGGCAGCCATGCGATTTCCGCTCATCGCCCGGCGCATCATTCTCCCGCAGGCCGCGCGCTACGGTCTGCGCCCGCTCGGCAATGAGGTGATCCTGATGCTGAAGGCCAGCGCACTCGCCAGCATCGTCACAGTCTACGACCTGCTCGCGGTGGCGCGGCTCGCCTTTCAGCGCACCTATGACTTCCAGGCCTATCTCGCGGCGGCGCTGGTCTATGTCCTGACCGTGGAGGCGCTGCGCCGGCTCTGGAACCTCGCCGACCGCAGGCTTAACCGGCATATGCCGCGGCTTCCTTGAAGCTGCTTGCGAGCCCAGGGAAGAGACGTTGGTGAGCTATGCGTTCGCGGCGCGATGAAAGATTGATATTGGCGAAGACTGAGCCCATCTTTCCTGAAACCGAATATGCCGCCGAATCCAGCGGGCGAGCGGGAGCGGATTGGCCGCGTCCCGGGTCGGATATGCGCGGCGTTGCCTCCCCATCGACCATGAATCTGTCCAAGCTTTTTCACTCTGCTGTCGCGACATGGTTTGCAGACCACTTCCCTTCGCCGACACCGGCGCAGGCTGAAGCCTGGCCGGCGATCAAGTCCGGCCGGCATACGCTGATCGCTGCGCCAACCGGCTCCGGCAAGACGCTTGCCGCGTTTCTCGCCGCGATCGACGACCTGGTTCGTCAGGGCCTCGAAGGCCGGCTTACCGATGCGACCCAGGTGGTCTACGTCTCGCCGCTCAAGGCGCTGTCGAACGACATTCACCGTAATCTGGAGATACCGCTCGCCGGCATCCGCGAGCAGCTCCGCCGGAGCGGCCTGCCCGATGTCGAGATCCGCACCTGGGTGCGCACGGGCGATACGCCTCCCGCCGAGCGTGAGCGCATGCGCCGCCGCCCACCGCACATCCTGGTGACGACGCCAGAGTCGCTCTACGTTCTGCTCGGCTCGGAGTCCGGCCGCAAGATGCTGGCGACCACCCGTGCCGTCATCATCGACGAGATCCATGCCGTGGCGCCGAACAAGCGCGGCGCCCATCTGACCCTGTCGCTGGAACGCCTCGCCGCGCTCTGCGGCGACGGGCTGCTGCGCATTGGCCTTTCCGCGACGCAAAATCCGGTCGCTTCTGTCGCCGCTTTCCTGGTCGGCGCCACGCCCGGCGGCGCCAGTGCAGCGGAGCCGACGATCATCGATACCGGGCATCAGCGCCCGCGCGACCTGGCGCTCGAAGTTCCCGAGTCGCCGCTCGAGGCGGTGATGTCGAACGAGGTCTGGCAGCAGGTCTACGGCCGCCTCGTGCGCCTCATCGAGATGCACCGCACCACGCTGGTGTTCGTCAACACGCGCCGCATGGCGGAACGCGTCGCCCACGAATTGTCGGAGCGCCTCGGCGACGGCGCCGTCACCGCGCATCACGGCAGCATGGCCAAGGAGCATCGGCTTTCCGCCGAGCAGAGGCTGAAAGCCGGCGAGCTGAAAGCCCTGGTGGCGACGGCCTCGCTGGAGCTTGGCATCGACATCGGCGATGTCGATCTGGTCTGCCAGCTCGGTTCGCCTCGGTCGATCGCGAGCTTCCTGCAGCGGGTCGGCCGCTCCGGCCATGTTGTCGGCGGCACGCCGAAGGGACGGCTGTTTCCGCTCTCGCGGGACGATCTGGTCGAATGCACCGCCTTGCTCGACAGCGTTCGCCGCGGCGAGCTCGACCGCCTTGCGATCCCGGGCCAGCCGCTCGACGTGCTCGCGCAGCAGATCGTCGCCGAGGTAGCGGCGCAGGATTGGCCGGAAGCGGCGCTCTATGAGCGCCTGCGCCGCGCCTGGCCCTATCGGGAGCTGGCGCGCGAGGAGTTCGATGCGGTCGTCCAGATGCTGGCCGAAGGCTTCACCACGCGCCGCGGCAGGCGCGGCGCGCTCATTCACCACGACGCGGTCAACCGTGTCCTGCGTGGCCGGCGCGGGGCGCAGACCACCGCGCTGACGTCCGGCGGCACGATCCCCGACACAGCCGACTATCAGGTGGTGCTGGAGCCCGAAAACCACGTCATCGGCAGCGTCAACGAGGATTTCGCCGTCGAGAGCATGGCCGGCGATGTGTTCCAGCTCGGCAACATGTCCTACCGCATTCAGCGCATTGAGCGCGGAACCGTGCGGGTGGAGGACGCGCGGGGGCAACCTCCCAGCATTCCCTTCTGGCTCGGCGAGGCGCCCGGCCGCACCGACGAATTGTCGGCTTCGGTCTCGCGGCTGCGGGCCGACATCGCGGCGCGGCTGCGGTCCGATCCGTCCGGCAAGGCCGCCCGGCGCTGGCTGGCCGAGGACGTCGGGATCGGGATGCCCGCCGCCGAGCAGCTCATCGAATATTTGGCAGCGGCTTCTGCGGCGCTCGGCTGCCTGCCCACGCAGGACACCATCGTGCTGGAACGCTTCTTCGACGAAGCGGGCGGCATGCAGCTCGTGATCCACGCGCCGTTCGGCAGCCGCATCAACCGCGCCTGGGGCCTGGCGCTGCGCAAGCGCTTCTGCCGTAAGTTCAACTTCGAGCTTCAGGCGGCGGCGACCGAGGACAATATCGTGCTGTCGCTGACCACGGCGCACAGCTTCGAGCTCGCTGAGGTCGCGCGCTATCTGCATTCGAAGAGTGTCAGGCCGGTGCTGATCCAGGCCATGTTAGACGCCCCGATGTTCACCACCCGCTGGCGCTGGGCAGCAGGGATTTCGCTGGCTCTGCCGCGCTTCCGTGGCGGGAAGAAGGTGCCGCCGCAATTCATGCGCATGCAGGCGGAGGACTTGATCGCGGCGGTTTTCCCCGACCAGATCGCCTGCGCGGAGAACCTGGTGGGCGAGCGGGAAGTCCCCGACCATCCGCTGACCAATCAGGCAATATCCGACTGCCTGCACGAGGCCATGGACATCGAGGGGCTGGAACGGCTGCTGGCACGGATCGAGGCGGGCGAAATCCGTGTGGTCGCTTGCGACCTGACCCAGCCTTCGCTGCTCGCGCTCGAGGTTCTCTCCGCCCGGCCCTACGCCTTCCTCGATGATGCGCCTTTGGAGGAGCGGCGCACGCAGGCCGTCATGGCCCGGCGCTGGCAGGATCCGGAGAGCGCGTCCGATCTTGGCCGGCTGGATCCCGAGGCGATCGCCCGCGTCCGGGTGGAGGCCTGGCCCGACCCCGTCAATGCGGAGGAACTCCACGATGCGCTTTTGTGGATCGGCGGCCTGACCGAGGAAGAAGTCGAGGCGGTGCCGGAATGGAGCGGCTGGCTGACCGCGCTCGCACAGGAGAAGCGCGCCACGCGTTTGGAGACCCCACAGGCGACGCTCTGGGTTCCCGCCGAGCGGCTGAACCAGTTCCGGGCCACTTGGCCCGAAGGCGCGGCTTCAACCCGATATCCAGCCGCCCGCGGATCGGGCGCAGACCGCGTGGTCGCGTGAGCAGGCGCTCGTCGAAATCCTGCGAGGGCGGCTGGAGGGTCTCGGACCGGTCACGCAAACCGCCTTGGCGGCTCCGCTCGGATTGGAGCCCGCCGCGGTCGGCGGGGCGCTGGCGGCGCTGGAGGTCGAAGGCTCGATCCTGCGCGGGCGTTTCATGCCCGGCGTTAATGACGAGCAATGGTGTGACCGGCGCCTGCTCGCCCGCATTCATCACTATACCATCCGACGCCTGCGCTCGGAGATCGAGCCGGTCGCGGCCCGCGACTTTCTGCGCTTCCTGTTCGCCTGGCAGCGGATTGCCGAAGACACGCGCCTGCAGGGACCGGACGCACTTCCCGCCGCCATCGCTTCGCTCGAAGGCTTCGAAGCACCAGCCGGCGCGTGGGAAACGGAGATCCTGCCGGCGCGCATCAAGCGAATATGAGCCTGGCTGGCTGGATGCTCAGTGCCTCGCCGGCCGGGTCGCCTGGGCCCGGCTCACCCCGCCTCCCGCCGCGAACGGCCGAACGCGAAGCGCAACGCCGGTGCGCACGACGCCGATTGCCTTGCTGGAGCGCCGGCGCGTCGCGCACTGGATGTCGCTCCTAGGGCCGGCGGGCAACACCCGGCCCAGCCCGCAGGCAGCGGCCGTGCTCGACTGCCTGACCGCAGAAGGCGCGCTGTTTTTCGACGAATTGGCCGAGGCCGTCCATCTGCTGCGCCCGCAACTCGAAGCGGCGCTGGGCGAACTGGTGGCGCTCGGGCTGGTGACCTCTGACAGCTTCGGGGGCTTGCGCGCTCTGCTCGTGCCGTCGGACCGCCGCAAGCCGATCGCGGGCGTGAAACGGCGCGGCCGTGTTCTCGCCTTCGGCATGGAAAGCGCCGGCCGCTGGTCGCTGATACGCCGCCCCGCGCCGGACAACCTCGATGACCAGGCAAGGGCCGCGGCCGTCGAGCATGCGGCGCGGGTGCTGCTGCGCCGCTATGGCGTGGTGTTCTGGCGCCTCCTTGCACGGGAAGGCGGATGGCTGCCGCCGTGGCGCGAATTGCTGCGCGTCTATCGCCGCCTGGAGGCACGCGGGGAAATTCGCGGCGGCCGCTTCGTCGCCGGATTCTCCGGCGAGCAATACGCCGCGCCGGAAGCCGTCGGGCTATTGCGCGAGATGCGCCGCCGGCCTGGCTCCGGCGAGTGGATTTCGCTCTCGGCCGCGGATCCGCTGAACCTGGCGGGCATTCTGACGCCCGGACCGAGACTGGCGGCGCTGACCGGCAACCGGCTTGTCTACCGGGACGGCGTGCCGATCGCGGCCCTCGCTGGCGGTAAGGTGCAGTTTCTCACAACGCTCGATGCGCCAAGCCAATGGGAGGTACAGAAGAGGCTGTTGCGGTCGGCTGCGCCGGTGCTGCTCGCCGATTTGGCGTGAAGCGTCTTGCGCTGCTCCGTCAGCTTGCGCAGCCGCACGTTCCTCTCGCGTTGTTCGCCTTGACGCGGGATCGATAGCCACGCGCTGCTCGCCGGGATGGGCTCCTTCGATATGGCGATGTTGATCGCGATGGGATCGCCCCGGCTATGCTTCGATGACGACCTTGAGTGCGTTGGTTTCGGCCGCGTGGCCGAAGGTCTCGTAAGCATCGAGGATCTTGCCGAGCTTGAAGCGATGCGTGATCAACTGCTTGGGATCGATCTTCCGCGATTGCACCGTCTTGAGCAGCATGGGCGTCGTCACCGTATCGACCAGGCGGGTGGTGATGGCGATATTGCGGTCCCACAGTTTTTCGAGATGCAGATCCGCCTTGACGCCGTGCACGCCGATATTGGCGATGACGCCGCCGGGCGCCACGATGTCCTCGCAGGTCAGAAAGCTGGCGGGAACGCCGACGGCTTCGATGGCCGTATCGACGCCGCGTCCGCCGGTCATCGTCATGATCGTCTCGACGGCCTTGCCGTCCTTGTTGTTGATCGTGGCCGTCGCACCGAAGCGCGCGGCCGTCGCCAGGCGGTTGTCGTCGAGATCGATCACGATGATCTCGGCCGGAGAATAGAACTGCGCGGTGAGCAGCGCCGCCAGGCCGATGGGACCGGCACCGACGATGGCGACGGTCGAACCGGGCTGGACCTTGCCGTTGAGCACGCCGCATTCAAAGCCCGTGGGCAGAATGTCGCTCAACATCACCAGCGCTTCTTCATCTGCGCCGGCTGGAATGTGATAGAGGCTGGTGTCGGCGAACGGGATGCGGACATATTCCGCCTGCGTTCCGTCGATCGTGTTTCCCAGGATCCAACCGCCATTGACGCAATGGGAATACATGCCGCGGCGGCAGTAGTCGCATTTGCCGCAAGATGAGATGCACGACACGATGACGTGGTCGCCGGGGTGAAAGGCGGTGACGCCCGAGCCCGCGGTCTCCACGACGCCCACGCCCTCGTGGCCGAGGATGCGGCCGGGCGTGCAGGTCGGCACGTCGCCCTTGAGGATGTGCAGATCCGTTCCGCAGATCGTCGTCTTGACGATCTTCACGATGGCGTCGGTGGGCTCGGCGATCTCCGGCATCGGACGATCTTCCAGTGCCTTCTTTCCCGGCCCCTGATAGACAAGCGCTTTCATGGTTGTGCTCCTTGAGTGGTTGTTTCAGCGGCCTGCATGGAGATGCCGCAGCATCGCTGCGAGCGGCATGCAACTTCAGGTAGAGAATGCCGACCTACGGTTCGCTCGACATTAATCTAGATCAAAGCCCGGCTTAAAAGACGCCGAGGGTTAATCGGAAACAAACGTCACGCGAGCGCGCGATCCAGACAAAGACGATGAATGCCGCGGTCTGCATTGGTGGGGATACTCGAAAAACCTTGATCTGCAACGCCTTGCGTTGGTTAGACCGCCGCCGTAGTATCTGCCGGCGACCGGCCACTGATCATTAGCGCTTATGTCCCGCACCGTCTTCTATTCCGGCAGCTTCGACCCCGTGACCCTTGGTCATCTGGACCTGATCCGGCGCGCCACGCGGCTCTTCGACCGGGTCGTCATCGGCGTCGGCGTCCATCACGGCAAAAAACCGTGGTTCTCTGATCAGGAGCGGGTTGAGCTTTTGCGGGACGAAATCGCCCGGCTTCCCGCAGCCACGTCCGCCCAAATCGAGGTCGTCACCTTCGACAATCTCGTCGTTGACGCGGCGCGGTCTCACGGCGCCTCGGCGATCTTGCGCGGCCTGCGCGATGCGACCGATTTCGATTATGAGATGCAGATGGCGGGCATGAACGGCACGCTCACCCCCAGCATCGACACCGTCTTCCTCCCCGCCGCGGCGGCGCACCGGCATATTGCCGCCACTTTTGTCCGCCAGATCGCGCAGATGGGCGGCGATGTGACTGCCTTTGTCCCGCCCGCGGTCGCCGCGCGCCTCAAGGACAAGCTGTTGCGGCCCGCCTAGTGTCCCGAATCCGAAGTTCGCCTCATTCCTCGACTTGCTCCGTAGCGAACTTCGGATTCAAAAGGGACACTAGTAACCATTAGTTTCTAGTGTGGTTTGAGATCGGGAAGTCCCCTAAAAGAGATTGCCGCAAATATGTAGGGGACTTCCCGATCACCACACTAGCCCTGACACGCCCCTCGCTTTTCGGAGTTCACCCGCGATGATACGCATTCTGGCCGCTCTCTTTGCCGTTTTCGCTTTCGCCTTGACCGCCCACGCCGCCGACAAGGCAAACATCGTCTATCTCGATTTGAAGGCCGGCCGCGTCACCATCGAGCTGCGCCCCGACCTGGCGCCGAAACAGGTCGAGCGCTTCAAGAAACTGACGCACGAAGGCTTCTATAACGGCCTCAAATTCCATCGCGTGATTACCGGCTTCATGGCGCAGACCGGCGACCCGACCGGCACGGGCACCGGCGGCTCCAGCTACCCCGATCTGCCGGCCGAATTCACCAAGACGCCGTTCAAGCGCGGCACGCTGGGGGCGGCCCGCACCAACGATCCGAACACCGCCAACAGCCAGTTCTTCATCTGTTTCGAGGACGCGCCGCATCTCAACGGGCAATATACGGTTTTCGGCCAGGTCATTGACGGCATGAAATATGTCGACCAGATCAAGAAAGGCAACGGGCCAGGCGGCGAGGTGTTCAATCCGGACACCATCGTGAAGATGCAGCTTGCGTCCGACGCGAAATAGCGGCAAACCGCAAGAAAACGGAAAGGAATGGCCCATGGCGGAGATCATGGATCCCGAGAACACGCTGATCATGGACATGACGCATGGGCGCGTCGTCATCGAAATGCTTCCCCAGCTTGCGCCGAACCACGTCGCACGCATCAAGGAACTGGTGCGCGAGGGCTTTTATGACGGCGTCGTCTTCCACCGCGTCATCGAAGGTTTTATGGCGCAGACCGGCGACCCGACCGGCACCGGCATGGGCGGCTCAGGCAAAAAGCTCAAAGCCGAGTTCAACGCCACGCCTCATGAGCGCGGCGTCGTCTCGATGGCCCGCGCGCAGGACCCGAACAGCGGCGACAGCCAGTTCTTCATCTGCTTCGACGATGCGACCTTTCTCGACCGGAAATACACGGCGTGGGGCCGGGTCACCGACGGCATGGAGAATGTCGACAAGATCAAGCGCGGGGAGCCGGTCACCGACCCCGACAAGATCATCCGTGTTCAGGTCGCTGCCGACGCGGCCTAAAACCGAACGCGCTGCCGATGCGCGTTGATGATTTCGATTTCGATCTGCCGGAGGAGCGCATCGCGCTGCGCCCGGCCGAGCCGCGCGAGGCGGCCCGGCTGCTCGTGGTGCGCCCCGGAAGCACGCCTGAGCTGTCGGATCGCCGGATCGCCGATCTGCCGAGCCTTCTGAGGCCCGGCGATGTCCTCGTCTTCAACAAGACGCGCGTGCTTGCCGGCCCGGCTCGAGGGCTGGCGCGAGAGGGCGGATGGCGCGCGCGCGCGTGTCGGCCTGACGCTGCACAAGCGGATCTCGGAGCTGGAATGGCGGGCCTTTGCGCGCCCGGCGCGCAGGCTGGCGGCCGGCGACCGGCTGATCTTCGGCGAGGATCTCCGTGCGGTGGTGCGTGAAAAGCTGGAGGGCGGCGAGATCGGCGTTGCCTTCGAAACCAGCGGCAGACCTTTCGAGGATTGTCTTGCCGACTATGGCGTCATGCCGCTGCCGCCCTATATCGCCTCGCGCCGTAAAGCAGACGAGCGCGATGTCAGAGACTATCAGACGACCTATGCCAGCGAGCCGGGCGCTGTTGCAGCGCCAACGGCGGGTCTGCATTTTACCGAAGAGCTGATCGGCGGCGCTGAGGACGGCGGGCATCGGCACGGCCTTTCTCACGCTCCATGTCGGCGCCGGGACATTCCTGCCGGTCAAAGCCGAGGATACCGCCGATCACAAGATGCATGCCGAATGGGGAGAGATCGGCGCCGAAACCGCCATGCAGCTCAATCAGGCGCGCGCCTCCGGCGGCCGGATTGTCGCCGTCGGCACCACATCCTTGCGTCTCCTGGAAAGCGCGGCGGGCGAAGACGGGCGCGTCCAGCCCTTCCGCGGCGAGACCTCGATCTTCATCACGCCGGGATACCGCTTCAAGGCCGTCGATCTGATGATCACCAATTTTCATTTGCCGCGATCGACCTTATTCATGCTGGTCGCGGCTTTTTCGGGACTCGATAGGATGAGGCGCGCCTATGCCCATGCGATCGCGGCGGGTTACCGCTTTTATTCCTATGGCGACGCCTGCCTGCTCGCGCCCGCAGCCGCTGCAAAAATCGGGGCAGTGAGCGAATGACAGAGCCGTTCCGCTTCACGCTCAAGGCCCAGGACGGCGAGGCGCGGCTCGGCGAGATCACGACCGCGCGCGGCTCGATCCGCACACCCGCCTTCATGCCGGTGGGCACCGCAGGGACGGTGAAGGCCATGCTCACCGATGCGGTGAAGGCCGCCGGCACCGACATCATTCTCGGCAACACCTATCACCTGATGCTGCGGCCCGGCGCCGAGCGCATCGCGCGGCTCGGCGGCCTGCACCGCTTCATGAACTGGCCGGGCCCGATCCTGACCGACAGCGGCGGGTTTCAGGTGATGTCGCTCGCCCAGCTCCGGAAAATCTCCGAGGACGGCGTCACCTTCCAATCGCATATCGACGGCAGCACCCACATTCTCACGCCCGAGCGCTCGATCGAAATCCAGACGCTGCTCGGCGCCGACATCCAGATGCAGTTCGACGAGTGTACGCCCTTCCCGGCGACCTGGGAGGAGGCGCGCGGCTCGATGGACCTCTCTTTGCGCTGGGCGGAGCGGTCGCGGGCCGCCTTCGCGAGCATGGCCGGCCCGCATCAGGCGCTGTTCGGCATCGTCCAGGGCAGCATCTTCGCCGATTTGCGTGCGCGCTCAGCGGAAGCGCTCGTCGCCATGGATTTCCCCGGCTATGCAATCGGCGGCCTCGCCGTCGGTGAAAGCCAGGCGACGATGCTGACCACGCTCGACGCCACCGCCCGCCTCCTGCCTCGCGACAAGCCGCGCTATCTCATGGGCGTCGGTACGCCCGGCGACCTCGTAGCGGCCATTGCGCGCGGTATCGACATGTTCGACTGCGTCATGCCCACCCGCTCGGGCCGCCATGGGCAGGCCTTCACCTGGTCCGGCAAGATCAATCTGCGGAATGCGGTTCATGCGGAGGACCCGCGCCCGCTCGATG
This sequence comes from uncultured Alphaproteobacteria bacterium, assembly GCA_963773735.1. GTDB lineage: Bacteria > Pseudomonadota > Alphaproteobacteria > Rhizobiales > Rhodomicrobiaceae > CAVZCK01. The sequence goes on from CAVZCK010000018.1 coordinate 315,043, forward strand.
AGCTGAGCGCCTGCCCGGCTGCCCGCAACTACTCCCGCGCCTACCTGCACCATCTGTTCAAGGCGGGCGAGATTCTTGGCGCGATGCTGCTGAGCTGGGCAAATATCCAGTTTTATCAGGAACTTATGGCTGAGGCGCGCAAGGCGATCGGCGAAAAGCGCTTCGCCGCTTTCGCGGATGAGATCAGTGCGCTTTATCCCCCGGCAGCGGAAAACGCCGCGAGACCCGAGGCGTGACCCTCGATGGAAGGCGCCAAATCGCATTCAGAATGGGTTAACGGCCTTCGCCTTCCCGTGTTATTCAAAAAGACGGCGCTGAATCCCGCAGGGGTAGCGGGAAAGCGCCATCTGGGCTGGGGAGGGTCTCAGTATGCGTGCGATCGTCTTTGTTCTGGTGTTCATAGTCTCGGCGGCAGCCTGTGCCGCGGACATGGAACCGGTCGGTACGGCCGAAGCCGAACGAGCGGCGGCGGCAGCGGCTGAGAAAGCGGCTGCCGAAGCGGAGGCGGCGCGCACCGCCAAGGCCGCGGCTGAGAAAGCTGCGGCCGAAGAAGCGGCCAGAGCTGCCGCGGAGGCACAGAAAGCGGCCGCCGCCGAGGCGGAGCGTGGCGGCGAAGGAGGACGCTGCAGACCGTGAGGCCAAAGAAGCCGCCGCCAAGGCAGAGCGCGAGGCCAAGGAAGCGGCCGAGCGCGAGGCAGCCGCCAAGGCAGAGCGCGAGGCCAGGGAAGCTGCAGAACGCGACGCCGCCGCAAAGGCGGAGCGGGCGGCCAAGGAAGCCGCCGAACGCGAGGCAGCCGCCAAGGCGGCGACGGCACAGTCGTCCACAACGAACCTTACAAAGACCGAGGAGCCGGCCGCGCCAGGCATTCAATGCGAAACGCCCGCCCTGATGGCAAACGCCGATGCAGCCAAGGCCATTGCCGACCGAGCCATGGCCGATGCGCGCGCCCACGCCGCAGCGCCAGCCCAACTGATCCTCGCGGCGAAGGACAGCGTCGCCGTTCTCGCAAGCAGCTATGCGCTCGACCAGGGCATCGTTAGCCGCGCCTATCTCGCCGCGCTGTGCAATCAGCTTGTTGCGGCAGGCGGTTCACCGCAGCCGCTGAGGTCGCTGCTGGTCAAGCTTGCCGACGCGCTTGGCGAGACCTACGCAGTCTTCACGAGCACTGATGAGGCAAAGGGGCCACAGGCCGGCGAAGGCGGCCAATCCTCGCCTGGCTCGCAGGGCGCCCCGGTCACCGTTCAGATCACCACGCCCAAGCCCCCGGAAGGCGGGCCCGGGCAGGAGGCGCAGACGCCCGCGCCTCAGCCTGCCGAACAGAAGCCGGCGGAGGCAGGCCCCGCACCGGCTGGAACGCCGGCTGCCGCGGGCGCCGAAGATGAGGCCAGAGCTGCCGCGGAGGCGCAGAAAGCGGCCGCCGCCGAGGCGGAGCGCGAGCGGCCAAGGAAGCGGCTGATCGCGAGGCCGCCGCGAAGGCGGAGCGCGAGGCCAAGGAAGCCGCTGATCGCGAGGCCGCCGCAAAGGCGGAGCGCGAGGCAAGGAAGCCGCTGAGCGCGAGGCCGCCGCAAAGACCGCCGAAGCCAAGCCGGCAGCCCCCGACATGGCGGGCGGGGGTGGCGCGGTGCTGACCGAAAGATCGGCAGAGCCGCCCAAGGCGAGCGCCGAAAGCCGCGCTGCCAAGACCGGCGCGCCCGGAACCCTCAGCGAGGGAGAATGCCGCGCGCTCGGCGTCCTCGGCAAATGCCCCGATCTCAAAGCGGTCTTCGATCAACTCCTGGAAAAGCCGCTTGAATATAACCATCCCAGCACAATGCTTCTCGGCCATAAGACCGAGATCGCTCTCGTCCTCAGGACGGACTGGGAAGGCAAAGGGCTGCCGCCGACCGTGTCAGATGAATTGAAGGGCCTGCCGGGCGACGTCAAACAAGGCCTCAGCAAGATCACGCGCATCATGTCGGCCGAACTGAGCGGGAGCGATTTCGAGATCAGCCCCGCGGGACAGCAGGATCGGACCGTCGTTCCGCCGGAGCCGGTGAGCTGGAACTGGCAGGTGACGCCCAACGAGACCGGAAACGACAAGACGCTGAAGCTCCGGCTCTATGCGCATCTGGAGGGGCCGGGCGGTGCGATGCCGCCGATCCTGGTGAAGACGCTCGACGCAACCATCAATGTCGACGTCACCACCTGGGACTGGATGGTCAATCAGGCGCGCACGCTGGAACCGCTCTATACGGTGACCGCGGCCCTGCTCGGCCTGCTGACCGCGATCCTGACCTTCATTTTCGCGCGCAGACGCCGCGCAGCACGCGATGGAGGCGGGAGCTTGGCGCAGGCGGCCGACCAATTGGACCTTCCGGGCCCGTTGGAACGCTGGATCGCGAGGCGGCGAGGACCGGTCATCGGGGATCTCAACCAAAGTGCGGCGGACAGCAGGACGCCGGCCGCACCGCCGCCCCCACCGAAACCGGGGCCGGAGCGCTCAGGCGGCGCGGAGCCCGGCGGCACCGGCCCCGATGACGGCTCGAAGCCGGATAAGGATTAGGGTCGGCCAGAGGGCGGCAGTCACGCGTCGCCGTCTGGTTCCCGTCCACGGCCCGGCCACGCTTATGCACAGGAACGGCGCAAGGCCGCGCCGAGCGAATTCGGCGCGGCCTTGCGCCTTGAAACGGCGTGGCGCGGCACGTATAACCCTGTTGTCCTCCGACAATCGGCTGAGCGGAATTGGGGCGTGGCCAAGTGGTAAGGCAACGGGTTTTGGTCCCGTGATCCTAGGTTCGAATCCTAGCGCCCCAGCCAGACTTTCCTTTTCGGAGCGTCGGTTACCAGCTAAACCCGCGAAAAATCGTTAAATCTGCTTGATTGATTCAATCCAAAATCATCGTGATCTAGGGCCGGGCCCATTTGCCTCAGGAGCTTCGCCAAGCTTTGACGCCCAGGGGCTTCAACGTCGCTGCCTCGCGCTCGGGAAAGCGCGCGAGAAGATCGATAACCTCTTGGTCGTCGATCTGCCGGAAGTCCGAATAATAGAGCCCAATGGCACCGAAATATTGCGGCTTCTCCAGGCAGACGACTCGGTCGGCCTCCTTGCGCATCGCCGCGATGATCTCCGCCGGCCCGACCGGAACGGCGAGGATGAGGGTCTTGGGGCCGCGCATCCGCGTGGCACGCAGGGCCGCACGCGTCGTCGCGCCCGTCGCCACTCCGTCATCGACCACGATCGCCGTTCGTCCGGCGACCTCGACGCGCTTGCGATCGCCCAGATAGAGACTTCGGCGCCGTTCGATTTCCGCCAGTTCCTCGTCGCAGACGGCTTTGAATTCTGCGTCGCCTATCCCGGTTATTTGCACCACATTTTCATTTCGAACCACAAGCGGCACACCGCCATCGACGACGGCCCCCATCGCCAATTCAGGCTGCCATGGCACGCCGATCTTGCGCACGAGGATCAAATCCAATGGCGCATCGAGTGCAGCCGCGACTTCCGCGGCGACCGGCACACCGCCCCGCGGTAACGCAAGAATGACCGGATGCTCGTTCTTGTATCGGCCAAGACGCGCCGCCAGCTTTCGTCCTGCATCCTGACGGTCCCTGAAGCTCATAATACAATCCTCGTCAATTTTAGGCCGGGTCGGTTCTGTTCGCGGGCAACGGTCCCGGCTCCAAATAGGTCTTGAACCATGCCAGCGCGCGCTCGATCACCATTTCGAGCGCGCCGGGCTCCGGAAACAGGTGCGTCGCCTCCGGAACGATCTCCAGGGCCTTCGGTCCATGCAAGCGCTCGAAGGCCTGCTCGTTGAGCTCAATGACGATGAAATCGGCCCCGCCGACAATCAGAAGCGTTGGCGTCAAAATCCGGTCAAGAGCATTGCGGGCGAGATCGGGGCGCCCCCCGCGGGAGACGATTGCGCCGATGCGGCCCCCAAGCTCGGCGGCTGTAACAAGCGCCGCGGCGGCGCCTGTGCTGGCCCCGAAGAGGCCGATCCTTAGAGCGTGCGTCTCAGGCTGCTTATCGAGCCAATCAACGGTCTCGATCAAACGGCTGGCCAAGAGACGAATGTCGAAGACGTTCGCCCGGTCGCCCTCTTCCTCGGATGTAAGCAGATCCAAGAGGAGGGTGGCGATCCCCCTTCCATTCAAGGCGCGCGCGACTGTCTGATTCCTTGGGCTGAGGCGGCTGGAGCCGCTGCCGTGGGCGAAGATGACGAGCGCCGTTGCGCCTGAGGGAATGGTCAGGATGCCTGCAAGCCCTAATGGCGCAATCCGAACGTCTTGAGCATTTGTCGTCTCGCCCGGCCCTCCCACCGCGGCATTCGGCTTCATCGATTGGGTCATGGCTTTAACTCCCATGCCCATTTTATGAATGAAGTTTCCGGCCGTGTGTTTGATTGCAATCAACAACAGCGCCAGCACCGCAGTCCGCGCCTGCGGCGCCGGCGTCGAAGGCGTGCTTTGACCGTGGTCAAATGCGGGGAGCGCAATCTGGACTATGAGCTAGAGAGGGCAGAAGCGTCGGCGCTGCCCAAATAACATCAATATCCCTTATGGAGCGCAAGCCATGGCCAGACGGTCGAAGGCCGCAGATCTTGGTGAGGATTTGGACAGCGTGCTCACGATTTCACCTGAGACGGTGTGTTTCATTATCATCAAGGCGCGTGAGTTCGACGTTAAGGACGCCAATACCGGAGACGATGCCGGGTCTAATCCCGCCGACGACGGAATGATGTCGGTCCTGGAGGACCACAGCGACGACCCGGTTCTTGAGGAGCTTACCGCTTTCATCTCGGCGCTGACTGAGGATGAGCAGATTGATCTTGTGACGCTTGCCTGGCTGGGCAGGGATGATTACACCGTCCGGGATTGGGCTGCGGTTCGGGCACGAAGCGGCGCGAGCCCACGGCTCATATCGCGACCGGACCGCGAACTATCTGCTCGGAATGCCCCTGATCAGCGACTATCTTGAGGAGGGCTTGACGATGTTCGGCAAGTCCTGCGCGGAGTTCGAGATCGAACGCCTCTGAACACCGCCGCGATGACCTCCTGAGAGCCAACATTTCCGGGACATCTTGGCCGGTTCGGAGGAATGGATGAAAATGAAATTGCAAATTACCAAGGGTGACATTTTGCTCTTCGAAGGCATCTACGACATTTCGGATGCTTACAGCTTTGGCGAGGCTTTCACGGACCTATGGCTGCGACTGAGAGAAGAGCAATTCAATCAGGAAAGCAGCATAGGCGCGCTGATGGAGCACCTCGACAGCAATCTCCTGGATCGGCTGGACGGAGCGCGTATCCACCTGGATAAAGCGTGATTCGATGCGGCGCTGTTGCGGGCCTAAGGTGACGGGATTTCTCGTCCTGGGCAGATTGTCAGATGCATTGGCCAAGACTCAATCCGACGCAGGCGTCTCTTATATTGTTATAGCCTGTCGAGACCCCGAACGAGAATCGCCTGGGTCATCGGCTCGGGACCGAACTCCGCTGAGGTGTCAACACCGAGCAATTCGGCGAGCTGATGGCGGGCGCGGTTGACGCGGCTTTTGATCGTGCCGATCGGGCAGTTGCAGATCATGGCGGCCTCTTCATAAGCGAAGCCTTCCGCAGCGACCAAGAGGAGCGCCTCGCGCTGCTCTTCAGAAAGCTGAGCAAGCGCATTGGCAAGATCGCGCGCGTCGACGCTGCCTTGCTGGGCCGGCGGTACGCTCAGCCGGTCAATGTAAACGGCAGGGTCATCGAGCACCTCGCGGCGGCGCTTCCGGCATTGAGAGAAGTATGTGTTGCGCAGGATGGTGAACAGCCAGGCCCGAAGATTTGTGCCCTGCTTGAAGCTGTCGATGCCCTTCCAGGCATTGAGCATGGTCTCCTGCACCAGATCATCGGCGCGGTCCGTGTCTCTACATAAGGCGATTGCGAAAGCCCGGAGATTGGGAAGATAGGCAATCAGAACTCTGGTGAACACGATCCGCGCTCAACGACATCACTCCAACTTGCACCGCTTGTCTCGGATTTCGGCGAGCCTATCAGGCGACGATTCCACGGCGCACAAGCTAAACCCCGTGTGACTCGAACCATGCTGTGCTCAAGGAGTTCCGCCATGACGGCAATCACCGCGGAGCAGAAGGCGGGTGGCACACATCGCCGGGGCCGGTTTCCGGCGAAGACGCGCCTCGACCATGATCGCTTCGTGCTGGATCGATCATGACCTGTATCTTTTTGTTTGCGCGCAATTTTTCGGGAAAACCGGGTCTCACCCCGATCTTCACGGGGATGGGCTTTTCCCGATTGCGCTCTAAAGCCGGCGAACCCATTCGAGGACCTGCCTTTCGGCCTCCGCAAGGGCAATCCCATAGCGCTGCTGAACGCGTCCAATGGGCTGCGACTGCCTGCCGCCGATGCGGGCCGGATCGTCATCGGTGAGTTCGACCCGATGCGCTCCCGCAAAACGCTTATACTTGGCCCGGTCCAGCTCAATCCGATCCCAGATCATTGCAGCTCAGCTCCGGCTCAAAAGCCGCGCCACTGATCGCGGACTTCGGCCCCAAAGCACTGGTCGGCGCATTACGCGCACAGCCAAAAAAGTGCGGCTCCCGGCGCAATTGCCGTGAGCCGCAGGCATGTGGACCAAGCGTGAGGGGGGTCGGGGAGGACCACGAGGCCACACACCAGATCACGAAACGCCGGTCCTGGAATTTGGTTCCAGACGCCTCGGATTGGAGGAGGCCGCTGACGTTGTCGATCGGGCTCTCGAAGAAGAGAAGCGCGCCGGCTCGCTGCCGAACCAGATCGCAGAGGACAGGGTCGACCGGCTGGCCGCGGCCTATAGCACGATCTGGAAAAAGCCTGAGCACGCGCGAGACGAGGATGGACACCGGTTTTCCAGAAAAATCCTCGTTCTCCCGATACGCTTTGCGACCAATAACCACGCCCGAGGGAGGCTTTTCAGCGGAACTCACGCCGCGACTTACCGTTCTCCCTCTCGATGTTGCTAATCGCGCGCCCCAGACAACGCGCTGAAACGAAAAGGAGAAATCGATATGGTCAAGTTGAAGGAAGCGGGAATGACGGCGTTTCTGGCCGTCGCACTGGCGGTCGGCTCATCGGCCTGGGCGACATCGAATGCCGCGCCGGCGCGGATTGCAGCGGCCGTGAATACCGCGCCGACACTCCTGCAAAAAGCAGAGTTCCGGAACGGGCACGGGCGCAACGATCACGACCGCGAATGGCGCCGTCGGTATTGGGGCCATAATCACCATTACTATCGTGACGACATCAACCCGGATGCGTTCATCGCCTTGGGCATCCTCGGCGCCCTTGTGCAAAGCGGGGTCAGCGAAGATCAGGCTCGCACCGACATGGATCGCTGCGCCGAACAATTCCGCTCATTCGAGTGGGATACAGGCCTTTACACGACCTATGACGGTGAAAGGCGGCTCTGCCCCTATCTCGGGTAAACCGGAACGGCGCCGATGGGGATCGGCCGGCGGGCGTCGCGGTGCGTCGGCATCAAAACCGACATACCGACAGAGAAAGACCCCGCCGCCGTCCGGATCGCGGGGCACGTTCATGCGATCCGCTTACGCATCAGCAGCTCGTCCTCGCCGTCCTTGATCAGATCATCGAGCAGGGCGGCCTGGCTATAGCCGCAGCGCTCATAAAACGCGATGGCCGGGGCGTTGAATGCCGACACGCAAAGCCAGCAATTTCTGGCCCCAGCCTCGCGCGCCCCATTTTCCATCCAGGCAAGCGCTGCACGACCGAGACCTTTCCCGCGATAGGGCGCAAGAATGGCGAGCAGGTTCAGATACGGCCCGCTCAGCCAGGGAAAACGCACCACGATGACGCCGGCGCGCTCTCCGCCATAGCGAATGGAATAGCACCGTTTCTCCGGGCTCGACACCGCAAGGAAGCCGGCCATGTGCTGCGGCTCGGATCCGAGCCGCGCCCATGGGTCCATCTCGACGAGTTCGCAGCCAAACGCATCGGCATCCGCGCGCGTTGTCAGAAAGAGCGTAATCGCGGCGTCTGCCGCGTGACCTGGCGGCAAAATGTAACGCATCTGGCCAAAGGGCTGGCCGATGGCCATCAACGCGGCTCTTCGTGAGATGTCCAGGCGTTTCGCGGGCTGGCGCCGAACGGTGCCGCAGCCTTCTTCGTGCCCGCCCCATCGCCAGCGCCGAGATGCGCCACTTGCCGCCCGAGGTGGTCATACTTATCGGTATCGCCCGGCTTCAAGTCATAACAGCGGTTTTCGATGACGGGCTCGCCGGCGCGGAGGAGTTCGCTGACCGTGGCGAATTCGTAGCCTCTTTTTTTGAGCTCCCTAACGATGTCCGGCAGTGCTTCCCCCGTATGCCATCCGCGCCCGTTGGCGTGGAAAATGATGATCGAGCCGGGGCGCACATGCGCCAGCACGCCCTTGCGCATCAGCGATGCCGTTTCACGCGGCCACGGGTCCCCGGCGGAGACATCCCATTGGATCGGCGTCAGGCCAGCCCTCGCTACCGCCTCCAGCGATTTTTCATCGCATGCGCCGTAGGGAAAGCGAAACAGGGCCATCGTCTTAGGCGCGCGCTCGGAAGCGGGAACCGTGTCGCCCGGCCTTGCGCATTGCCGTGCGGCCAGCTCGCTGCGGACCTTTTGATAAGCACGCAGGGGCGCCACAATTTCGCGCGTGAGCACCGGGCCGGATATGACGCGCAGATTGCGGTGCTCCCAGGAGTGGTTTCCGACCTCGAAAAGGCCGTCGGACATCAGTTGTTGGGCGCGCTCATCATGGGTGAGAAGCCACTTGCCGCCGGCAAAGAACGTCGCCTTGACGTGCTCGGCGCGCAGAAAATCGACGAGGTCGCCCTGATAGCCGGTAATCTCATGGGGCTGCTCGCAGAGATCGAAGGTAATGGCGACGAGCTTCCGCGATCCGGCCGGCAGATTGACGCGGCGGATCGCACCGAGCTGCGCAGGCGCCACGCTATGCGGATAAACGTCGCTCATCGGCGGCAGGCGCGACGATCGCGGCAGCGACATTCTTGTGGATGAGCTGATCGCCGCTCCTGTAAGCGAGGTCGCTTGCCGACCAGCACTGATCGAGCTGTCCCGACTTGGCAAAGGCAGCGGAACCGCTGAACAGGGCCGCGCACAAAGCGAAGGCAATGGAGACGGGCCGTGAAAGGCGTGAAACCTCAATGGGATGTCCGGCTGGCCGCAGCATTGCTCGCGCTCCTGATCTTGTGGTGGGAGACATGACTTCAGAATCTTGTTCTTGCGAAGGCTCTATCGGCTCCGCCGACAGACGCCTGACAGCTAATGGATTGGACCTACCCGAACCTTGCTGCCGAAGCTCCATGACGCTCCTCCTCGACCGCGATATCACGGCGTGCGCTGCGAATCCCGACAACATAGCCGACGATCACATCAAGAAACACGGCCGATCCCGGCGTCGCCGGGGCAAACGGAAAATACGCCCAATCTTGCGGTTGCGGCGAGCGAAAACCGGCGCCTCGCTGCCGCTGGCAGTGCCGCATTCCGGCATTTGCATCCGCTTGCAGCACGCTCGAGAGCAAATGCCGGAATCAAAAAAACCACTAGCAACGTTATGATCCGAGTGGAGCTTTTGAATTTGACATTTGCGTGCGAGCTCGCGACAGGCGGGACTAAATGTCAAATTCGCTCCACTAGCCGTGCTGTATCGACAGCTTCGCCAACCTTATCCGGCACCGACAATTCTCTTGGAGACCCGCTGGTTAGGCCAGCGCCCGTGGTACCGGCCTGGGCCTTAAGCTGCCTTGCCAGGTTCAGTCGAAAAATGTCACTATCGCTGCCGCAATTTCCGATTGCCCGCATTGCGCAACAGAGATTGCCGACCGCATTCGGGAGGCGCGGCGTTTCGGCGGCGTAGGGAGTTCAGCACTGAAGGGTCGGCGGGACCGAACCGAACGCGAGCGAGAAAATATAGGGCGCTGCCCTCGATAAATTTGGAACGGCTTTAAACTCCGGGAGGAAACGGGATGAGCATCCGAAAATCACTTGGCGTGATCGTCGTCGCCGGTGCGGCGATCTTTGGCAGCATGACGCTTGCCGCTGCCGACGAAACCAAGACCGTGCGCTTCGCCCAGCAATTCGGCATCGGCTATCTGCCCCTGTCGGTCATGCGCGACATGAAATTGGTCGAAAAGCACGCCAAGGAGGCGGGGCTCGGAGACATCACCGTCGAGTGGACGAAACTGACCGGCGGGGCGCCGATCAATGACGCGCTGATTTCCGGGCAGATCGACTTTGCCTCGGGCGGCGTCGGCCCGCTGGTGACGATCTGGGCCAAGACCAAGGGCAATCTCAACGTCAAAGGCGTCGCATCCCTCAACGCCATGCCGCTCTACCTCAACACCACCGACCCGAACGTCAAGACCATCAAGGATTTCACCGACAAGGACCGCATCGCCCTGCCCTCGGTCAAGGTCTCGATCCAGGCCGTGACCCTGCAGATGGCGGCGGCGAAGGCTTTCGGCGAGGACAAGTACAACGCCCTCGACAAGCTCACCGTCTCGATGTCTCACCCGGACGGCATGGCCGCTCTTCTCTCCGGCAGGTCGGAGATCACCGGGCATTTCACTTCGGCGCCGTTCATGTATCTGGAGCTCGATAATTCGAAGGTGCATAAGGTGCTTTCGTCCTACGAGGTGCTCGGCGGCCCCGGAACCTTCAACCTGCTCTGGGCGAAGCAGGAATTCGTCGATAACAATCCGAAGACCTTCAAGGCCGTCTATGACGCGCTCGAAGAGGCCATGGATTTCATCAACAAGAACCCGGACAAGGCGGCGGCGAGCTGGATCAAGGTCGAGAACTCCAAGCTGGCCCCGGCGCTGGTCGAGAAGATCATTCGCGACCCGGAAAATAAATGGACGGTCGCGCCGCAAAACATCATGGCCTATGCCGACTTCATGAATAAGGTCGGCTCGATCAAGGTGAAGCCGGACAATTGGAAGGAGATGTTCTTCCCGCCCGTCCACGATAAGGAAGGATCATAGGGTGCTGTCTACCGGCAACGGCGTCCCCGATAAGGGGGACGCCGCTCCGCTCTTGCAGGTCGAAGGGGTCACACTCCAATATAAGACCCGCGACCATCTGGTCACGGCAACTTGGCGCGTCAGCTTCGACGTTTATAGCGGCGACCGGTTCGTGGTGCTGGGGCCTTCCGGATGCGGGAAGTCGACGATCCTCAAAGCCATCGGCGGGTTCATCCGGCCCGTCGAAGGCGAGATCCGCTTGCGCGGCAAGCCGGTCACCGAACCGGGACCGGACCGGATGATGGTCTTCCAGGAGTTCGACCAGCTCTTCCCCTGGAAGACCGTGAAGCAGAATGTGATATTTTCGCTGAATGGCGCCGGGCGGTATCCGCGGCGAGAAGCCGAGGAGCGCGCGCTTCTTTATATCGAGAAGGTCAATCTCTCGCGGCTTTGCGGACGCCTATCCGCATACGCTGTCCGGCGGCATGAAGCAGCGCGTGGCGATCGCCAGGGCGCTTGCCGTTCAGCCCGATATTCTGCTGATGGACGAACCCTTCGCCGCGCTCGATGCGCTGACGCGCCGCAAGATGCAGGATGAGCTGTTGCAGCTCTGGCACGAGGTGGGCTTCACCGTGCTGTTCGTCACCCATTCCATCGAGGAAGCCATCCTGGTCGGCTCGCGCATCCTGCGTTCTCTCGCCGCATCCGGGGCGCGTGAAGGCCGAGCTCAATGCCCATGCGATGGGGCACACGGAAGTGGGGAACGCGGATTTTGCAGCGCTGAACAAGCGCATTCACGACATGCTGTTCGCCGACCGCATCGAAGAGGTCCACCGTTCATGAATAACGGATCGAGGCACGGCGCGAGCGGCGGCGCGGAGCGGGCCCTGCCTCCGGTTCGGCCGGAATTCGAGATTCCGACGCCGGAGATGTCGGTTGCGGGCGAGGTCAAGCGCGACCTCGGGCTGTGGGAGCGCATCCGCAACATGACCACGGTGCGCCGGCTTGCCGTTCTGCTTGTGCTCATCATCATCTGGGAGGTTTATGCGCGCTGGCTTGCCAATCCGCTGATGTTTCCGACCTTCCTCGACACCATCACCACCTTCTGGGACGCGATGGCGCACGGCCCCTTGATCGATCGCACTCTCACCTCGCTCCGTGTGCTCGCGATCGGCTACGCCGGGGGGATCGCGCTTGCAGGCATTCTCACCGCCATTGCCGTTTCGACGCAGGCCGGCCAGGACCTGCTCTCGACGCTGACGGCGATGTTCAATCCCCTGCCGGCGATCGCGCTCCTGCCGCTCGCCCTGCTCTGGTTCGGCCTCGGCCTGCCCTCGCTCGTCTTCGTCATCATCCATTCCGTCCTGTGGGCGGTCTCGCTCAACACGCTCACCGGATTCCTGAGCGTTGCCGAGGCGCAGCGCATGGCCGGGCGCAATCTCGGCTTCAAAGGCATGCGTTTCGTTTTCCTGATCCTGATCCCGGCGGCGTCGGCATCGATCATCGCCGGGCTGAAGATCGGCTGGGCCTTTGCCTGGCGCACGCTGATCGCGGCCGAGCTGGTGTTTGGCGTGTCGTCGCGTTCCGGCGGCCTCGGCTGGTATATTTTCGAGAACCGCAACGAGCTTGAGACCGCAGCGGTGTTTGCCGGGCTTCTGACGGTCATTCTGATCGGCCTCATCGTCGAAAGCGTCGTTTTCAGGACGCTGGAGAACCAGACCGTGCGAAAATGGGGGATGCAGCGCTGATGGCGATCGCGGTGGATTCGGCATTGCCTCAGGGAGCGCGCGCGAATGGCATGCGGATGATCGCGGTCTCGGTCTGGCGCGGGGCTGCGGAGGGCGACTATGCCGATTACAGCGTCCCGTTCCGCGACAGTCAGACCGTGCTCGATGTCGTGACACACATTCAGCGCCATATCGATGCCTCGCTGACCTACCGATTTGCCTGCCGCGTCGGCGTCTGCGGCTCATGCGCCATGACCGTCAACGGCATCCCGCGCTGGACCTGCCGTACCCATGTCAAGAAAGTTGTAAGGGATGGCGCGCTTAAAATCGGTCCGCTGACGAATATGCCGATCATCAAGGATCTGGCCTGCGACATGGCGGTGTTCTTCGAAAAATGGCGCGACGCGGAGGGCCAGTTCAAAGGCGCATTGACCCGGCATGACGACGTCGCGCCGGTCAAGCCGTCCTCGCCGCAAAGGCAGGCTGCCGACGCCGGCATCGAATGCATCAATTGCGGGGTCTGCTACAGCGCTTGCGATGTGGTGGCATGGAACGAGGCCTATATCGGCCCGGCCGCTCTCAACCGGGCCTGGACGCTGCAGAACGACGTGCGCGATGAGGCGTTCGGCCGCCAACTCGCCGCCATCTCCCGCGACAGCGGCTGCCACAACTGCCACAGCCATCAGAGCTGCACCGAATATTGCCCCGCCGGGCTGAACCCCACGCGCTCGATCGCCGGGCTGAAAGCGATGTCTGTCAGGGCGGCGCTAACGGGAAAGGCGGGCCGCTTATGACGTTGTGGCTCTATCTCGCTCAGCGGCTCTCGGCGATCGTCATGGTGCCGCTGGTTATCGGCCATCTCGTTTTGATGATCGTCGCGATTCAGAACGGGCTGACGGCATCCGAGATCCTGGCGCGGACGCAGGGCAGTCTGTTCTGGGGCGCCTATTACGGCCTGTTCGTGCTCGCCGTCTCCGTTCATGCCGCAATCGGCCTCCGGAACATCGCCGCCGAGAGCTTTGCGCTGGCGCGGCCCGAGCCTGACCGCGGCGATGATCGCAGTCGGCGCTTTTCTTATCATCCTGGGAGGCCGCGCCGTCATCGCGGTGGTCGCATGATGCTGCGCCCCCACCGCAACCATCCCCTTTGGTACGCCTTCGCGCTGCATCGCCTGTCCGGGCTGCTGCTGGCAATCTTTCTGCCGCTGCATTTCTACGTCCTCGGCCTGGCGCTGAGCGGCGCACCGGCGCTCGACAGCTTCCTGGCGATCACGGCGCAACCCGTCGTCAAGATCGCCGAATTCGGCCTCGTCTTCCTGCTCGCGGTGCATTTCTTCGGCGGCCTGCGGCTTCTGGCGCTGGAGTTCCTGCCCTGGCGCGACTGGCAAAAGGCGCTCGCCGCGGGTGCGGCAAGCGTCTCGATCCTGATCGCCTGCCTATTTCTATTGAACGCATTATAGCGCAACTCATGCACCACATCGCACCACCGGCCGTCGAAATTCCGCAGCGAAACATGGCAGGGCTACTCCCTCTCCCATGGGGAGAGTGTTGGGGTGAGGGGCTACACCCTATCGATAGGTATTACTCCCTCACCCGGAATGCTAACGCATTCCGACCTCTCCCCATGGGAGAGGTGAAGTCCGGCATTAGCGGCACGGCACGGGTTCACAGCTCCAATGCTTGAGCGCATGAAAACCGACATCCTGATCCTCGGCTCCGGCGGCGCCGGTCTCTTCGCCGCGCTCCACGCTGCCCGCGCCAATCCGGATCTGACGGTCACTGTCGTCACCAAGGGCCTCATCGGCAAATGCGGCTGCACGCGCATGGTCCAGGGCGGCTATAATGTCTCGCTCGGGCCCGGCGACAGCGTCGAACGCCATTTCATGGATACGATCGAAGGCGGCAAATGGCTGCCGCATCAGCAGCTTGCCTGGACGCTTTGCGAGAAGGCCGTCGAGCGGGTGCGCGAGCTGGAAAACGAGCTGGGCTGCTTTTTTGACCGCAACTCGGACGGCTCGCTGCATTTCAAGGCGTTTGCCGGCCAGACTTTCGACCGCACCGTGCATAAGGGCGACCTGACCGGAATCGAGATCATCAACCGACTGATGGAGCAGGTCTGGGCGGCGCCGGTTCAGCGTCTGGAGGAACATCGCGCCGTCGCCCTCATCCCCGCGCGCGACGCAAAAGAAGGCATCGCCGGCGTGCTTCTGATCGACATCAGGCGCGGCGTCTTCCGCTTCGTCACAGCGCGCGCGGTCCTGCTCGCGACGGGCGGCGGACCGACCATGTACCGCTATCACACGCCGTCGGGCGACAAGAGCATGGACGGGCTGTCCATGGCGCTGACCGCAGGGCTGCCCTTGCGCGACATGGAGATGGTGCAGTTCCATCCCACCGGCCTGCTCGCCGGCCCGGATACGCGCATGACCGGCACCGTGCTTGAGGAAGGTTTGCGCGGTGCGGGTGGCTATCTGCTCAATGGCGAGCAGCGCCGCTTCATGGCCGATTACGATCCGAAGGGCGAGCGCGCCACACGCGACGTGGTCAGCCGCGCGATCTATGCGGAAATGCGGCGCGGCGCCACGACGCCGCATGGCGGCGTTTATATCCGGATGTCGCATCTGGGGCCGGAGCAGGTGGCGAAAAGTTCAAGGGCATGGTCACGCGCTGTGCCGATTGCGGGTTCGATCTCGCGGGCGGGCTGGTCGAGGTGGTGCCGACGGCGCATTACCAGATGGGCGGCGTCATCTGCGAGCCGGACACCTCGACCGAAATCCCTCGCCTCTATGTCGCGGGCGAGGATGCCGGCGGCGTCCATGGCGCCAACCGGCTCGGCGGCAATGGCGTTGCCAACTCGACTGTCTATGGTGCGATCTCCGGCGATGTGATGGCGGCCGCGGCGCCCGGCTTCACTTTCCTCGATCCGAATGAGGAAGCGATCGCCGCCGCGATCGAGGGTGCGCTGAGGCCGATGGCCAAGGCGGCGGGCGATCTTAACGGCCTGCGCGAGAAGCTGCTCGATGTTATGTGGGATGATGTCGGAGTGATCCGAAGCGTGCGGCAGCTTTCCTCCGCGCTTACCGTGCTTGCAAATTTGAAGTCCGAACTGCTCGAAACCGGCTTGGGCGTTCAGGATCTCGCCTTTAATCTGACCTGGCACGATTGGCTCAACCTTCAGAGCCTCTTACATATTAGCGAGGCGATCACGCTGGCGGCGCTGAAGCGGGAGAATTCGCGCGGCGCCCATTATCGCGAGGATTTCCCGGATCAGGGCGATCTGCACGCCTCCGCCTTCACCGTGGTTCGCGAGACGGACGGGACGCTCGGCGTCGGCGAGGCGCAGGTTAAGTTCTCGATCGTCGAGCCGGGGCAGTCCCTGCTGAACGAGGCCGCATGAGGCGGAAGTTATTTTGATGTTAACAACGACGGCATCACATTGCCCGACGAGGCTAAGCCCCCTCGCCCGGCGCTGCGCGCCGCCCTCTCCCGCGAGGGGAGAGGGCAAAAGAAGTCGCCGCGAGTCTTGCCCTCTCCCCTTGCGGGAGAGGGCTCCCGCCGAAGGCGGGTGGGTGAGGGGTGAAGCAGCAAAAACACAGGTATGCTTAGAATGTTGAGTGATATCAAATGATACCGATCAAACTCGCCCAGGAGGTCGCCGAAGCGCTGACGGCCAAGGCGGCCATCGAAATCCCGGACGACTATCTCGCCGGACTGCGCCGCATGGCCAATACCGAGGAGGGCGACCTGTCGTCCTTCGTGCTGAAGGCGATGCTGGAGAATTACGAGGCGGCCAAGGAAGACCGCCGGGCGATGTGCGCCGACACGGGCCTGCCGCGCTGGTATGTGAAATACGGCAATGAGGCGCGGATCGAGGGCGGTCCGGTGGCGCTCGAAGCAGCGCTCCGCCGCGCAGTCGCCAAAGCCACCGCCGAGGTGCCGCTGCGGCCCAACCGCGTGCATCCGCTCTGGCGGACGGATCATGACAACAATGTCGGCATCAATGCGCCGGAGATCGAATATTCCTTCGAGCCGGATGCGTCCTGGATCGATCTGACCACGGTGCACAAGGGCGGCCTGTTCGGCACCGACTACCGGATGCTGTTTCCCGGCGACGGCATCCAGGGCATCAAGCGCTTCTATCTCGATACGCTCATCGCCTTCGGCAAGCGCGGCCTTGCCTGTCAGCCCGCCATCATCGGCATCGGCTCGGGGGCTCGAAAGACATCTCCATGGTCCTCGGCAAGCAAGCCGCCTGCCTGCGCGTCGTCGGCGACCGCAATCCAGACCCGAAAATCGCGGCGCTGGAGGAGGAATTCATCGAGCTCGGCAACACTATCGGCATGGGGCCGATGGGCTTCGTCGGCAAGTCGATGGTCGTCGATTGCCATATCGAGGTCGGCTATTGCCACACCGGCGGCATGCCGATGAGCGTGCACGCCTTCTGCCTGTCCTCGCGCCGCGCCGTCGCGCGCATTTACGAGGACGGGCGGGTCGAGTACCGCACCGACCCGACATGGTTTACACCCTATATGCGCCGGGAGACTGTGGAATGGCCGCAAGCGACGGAAAGCTCAAGACAGTCCGCCTGAAGACGCCGGTTACGCCCGAGGCGATCGCCGAGCTGGAGATCGGCAGCGTCGTCTATCTCGACGGCGTCGTCTATACCGGGCGCGAGGGCGTCTATAAGCATGTCGTCGAGGATGGCTGGACGCTGCCCGAGGGCCTCGCCGAAATCAGCAACGTCAATTTTCACTGCTCGCCGGCAGCCTCGGTCAGGCCGGACGGCTCTTATAATGTCGGCGCCGTGACGGCAACCGCAAGCTTCCGCTTCTCCAAATGGCTCGACGAGTGGTTCGCGAAATCCGGCGCCAAGGTGATCATCGGCAAGGGCGGCATGATCGAGCGAGGTCTATAGGCGGCAATTCCTGCCGGTCGGCGCCATCTATCTGACCACCGTCGGCTATGGAACCGGCGCGCTGCTCGGGCGCGGGATCAAGGGCGTCAGAGATGTGAAATGGCTGAAAGAGCTCGGCATCGCCCAGGCGCTATGGATTTTCGAAGTGGAGAATTTCGGCCCGTTCCTGGTGGAGAGCGACCTGAAAGGCAACAGCCTGTTCGAGCGGGAGAACGACAAAATCGCCGGGAACCTTTCGAAGCTTTATGAGGGGACGCGGCCGGCGATCCTGCGCCGCTACGGCGAGACCGACGACCGGACCGATGAACTCATCTGAGCGCGCCGATCCCGCTCACGTCACTACGACGATCTGATCGCCCTCCACCTCAACCTTATAGAGGCGAAGCCGCAGCGGCGCCCTCCCGCGCGAGGCCGCAAGCGCTTCCCCGGTCTTCATGCTGTATTCGAAGCCATGCCAAGGGCAACGCACGATCTCGCCATCGTCGTGATAGCGAAGCACATTCGGCGTTTCGGACGAGGTCATCCCGGAAATGCAGCCAAAGCCCAGATCGGCGCCCTGATGCGGGCAGCGCGCGGGGAAGGCCCGGATTTCGCCGCTCGGAAGCCGGGCGAGCAGCACGGCCGCCCGCCCGGCCATCGCGCGAGTGAAGGCTCCGACGGTCACCTCGTCGGCCCTGCAGACGGGATAGCGCGCCATAGCGATGAACCCCGCCCTACTCGGCCGCGACCGGCTGCACCGCGGCGGCCGGCGGCGCGTCGAGGCTGTAGAACTGGGCCGCATTGGCTCCAGAAAATCTTCTCCCGCGTCGTCTCCGGCAAGCCTTTCGGGATCGCCGCATGCGGATCGTCGAAGTCGAAATGCGGATAATCCGTCGAGAACATCAGAATATCGTCCGTCCCCATCAGATCGATGAGCTTCATCCACTGCTCGGCGGTAATGTCCTCGGTCGGCTGGGTCGACAGGCGCAGCCGCTCGCGGCAGTGCTGGCTGGGCAGCTTCTTGATCCACGGCACCTCGATCCGGCCCTGGCGATATTCGCGGTCCAGGCGCCACATCACATGCGGCAGCCAGCTGAAACCGCCTTCGAGAATGAGAAAGCGCAGCCTCGGGAAAATTGTCGAACACGCCATTGACAACGAGGCTGATCACCTGCGGCATCAGCGAGATCGGCAGGAGCGCATGCCTCTCCATGTAGTGCAGGCCCATGCCGTAAGGCCCTTGCGCGGCGGTCGTGTGATGGAACGCGACCATCAGATCGTTGCGCTCCGCCGCGGCAAAAATCGGCCGATACATCGGATGGCCATAGGCGATGTCGTCACCGACCGACAGCATCACCTGCCTGATCTGCGGATGCGCGGCCATGCGGTCGATCTCGCGCGCCGCCGCCTCCGGATCGCGCGCGAAGACCTGGACGCTGCCGATGAAGCGCCGATCCTTGCTCAGCCAGTGTTCCGCGACATAGTCGTTATAGGACGGCGGCAAGCGCCGTGCCGAGGCCGTATTGCAGCTTGAGGCCGGTCGGATAGAAATAGCCGGTCAGAACAGCGTAGCTAAGATCGTAGCGGTCCAGAATCTGCTCCCGCATCAGGCCGTAGTCCGACGCCGAAGGCGAGCCGTCGGCGTTTTTCACGTCGGCGCGGTTGCCGTTTCCCGGCGAGGTGTAAGCGAAGGGCTGGCTGAAGCCGCGCCAGGCGCCTTGCGCGATCCAGCCCTTGTATGGCTCCGGCAGATAGGGAACCAGGTCCTTGATCGAGCTGAAGCTTTCATGGACATCGGTATCGATGATGCGCATGGGCGATCGGCCTCCCTGAAACGTCATCCGGTCCCGCATTTTTGGCGGGCGCCTTGCTCGTAAGCCTAAGTCAGAAAATCAGAACCTTCCATTCCGTTTTCCGAAAATCTTGTCGAAATCTTCTTGATCGGATCGCGATCCAATAGGAGAGTTGCATAAAACGCGGACAATCAGCGGCGGCGCGCGCATCCGCGGCTCCTTACTGGGCGCCGCCCGGCGCCGGGTTCTCAGAACGGGAGGCTCATGATGCTTGCACCGGCCGAGCTGACGGCTGCGACGGTTGGCGTTTCCGCCAGGCGCCTGCGATTGCGCCTTAAATCGCCATACAAGCTGTCCTTCGGCGCGGTTGAAGCGTTCGACACCGTCCTCGTAACCGCACGCATTGGCGAGGTGATCGGATATGGCGAGGCTACGGTTCTGACAGGCTATACGGAAGAGACCATCGAGGGTAGCTGGGCGCTCGCCCGGAGTTTGGTCGAACGGCATGGCACTGGCACTGTTGCCGAGCTTCTCGCCGAGGCGGACCGGCTCACATCCGAGGCGCCCTTCACGGCAACCGCATTTCGCACGGCGGTCGAGATGGCCGCGCGGCATCCTCTCCTCGTGAGCGAGACCGAGCGGCGGATCCCCGTGCTTGCGATCATCAACGCGGCCGTCGAAAGCGAAATCGCGGCGGAGGTCGATAGCCGAGGTTTCGGAGGGCTACAAGACCCTCAAGATCAAGGCGGGTTTTGACCGCGTGGCCGACCTCGCCCGCGTGCGGTTCATTCAAAGTCTGGTTGCGGGTACGGACATTCAGCTCACGGTCGATGCCAATCAGGGCTATAGCCGCGAAGATGGCTGTGCCTTCGCCGCCCAGCTCAGCCCGGACAATATGCTGTTCTTCGAGCAGGCCTGTCATAAGGACGACTGGGATGCGGCAGTCGCCGTGGCGCAGATCTCGGCGGTCCCAATCATGTTAGATGAAAGCATTTACGACCTCGGCGATGTCGAGCGCGCGGCGTCGCTCCGCGCGGCCCAATATGTGAAGCTGAAGCTGATGAAATGCGGCGGCCTTGACAGGCTTGCCGACGCCCTCGCGCGCGTCAAGGCGCTCGGCCTCAAGGCCGTGCTCGGCAACGGCGTGGCGACGGATATCGGCTGCTGGATGGAGGCGGCCGTCGCTTATGAGCGGCTGGACACGGCGGGCGAGATGAACGGCTTTCTGAAGCCGATGCGCCATCTCGTGACGAACCCGCTCGCGGTCGAGCAAGGCGACATCGTCGTCCCCGCGGGTTGGTGGCCGGCGCTCGACGAAGAGGCCGTATCGGCCGATCAGCTCGATGCGGTCGGCAGAGCCTGACCCAGCCGCTGACGCCGCGACAGCCCTCAATCGCCATGCGCCTCAGCCTTGAGAAGCCCGGCGGCCTCGGCGATCCGCTCAGCCGCCCGGCGCAGATAAGGCACGGTCTCGCGTGCCGCTTCCGCGCTCAAGCGAAAAACCGGGGCGTGGACCGCAAGCGCGGCGGCGGTCTGCCCGTCGCTGCGTTTGACCGGCACGGCAACGCCGATCAGACCGAGATGATATTCCTCGCGGTTGATCGAGACACCCGTCTCGGCGATCTCTTCAAGCTCCGCCTCCAAGGCATCGACACTTGTAATTGTGTTGGCCGTGTATTTGTCGAGCCGCAGCGATTGCAGGAATTTGCGTCGTTTGGCAGGCGCAAGATGCGCAAGCAGCAGCTTGCCCGACGCGGTGCAGTGGATCGGCACCCTGGACCCGGCCTGCAGCTGCATCCGCAGCGGCCAATCGCATTCGACGCGCTCCAGGTAGAGCACGTCATTGCCGTGCAGGATCGCCAGATTGCAGGATTCGCGCACGCGTTCGACCAGTTCGCGCATGATGTCGCGCACGGGCGGGCGCCGGGCCATGGTCGCCAGAGCATCGACGGCGAGCGCCAACAGCTCAGGGCCGACAGTGTAGGCACGGCCTGACAGATCGCGCTGAACGAAGCCGATGTCTTCGAGCTGCCCCAACAGGCGATGCACCGACGGCTTGGGAAGATCCAGATGCGCGGACAGGTCGACAAGCTGCCGCGGGGTCTCGCTCGACAACAGCACCCGCATCAGCTTCATGGCCTTTTGCACGGCCGTGTCTTTGCCGGAGTTGGCGAAATCGTCGTCCATCACCATATGCTGCCGGGCCCATGCTCAGGCCCTTCGTTCGCTTCGACATTGCGGCCAGGCGGCCGGCAAGGTTCAATTGTAGAAAAACCGGAATGTAGCGTTTCGATTTCGATTGAAATTATGCCGCGCCGCCATAGAGTCTCTAGTTACGAGCGTTGACGCGCCGGCGCAAGCACCGCGACAACCGTGGCTTCCCGCCCGATGAGACCAAGCCAGACGAAAGGCGCCAACCGATGAAATCCGAGATGCTCCGCAGCCTCGTCGTCGATGCTCGTGACCCAGGCTGCGGTCGTGATGGCCGCGTTCACCGCGCCGGTTCTCGCCAAACAGATCGCCGGCGCATTGCAAATGCCGGCGGCCCTGATCGGTTACTACACCTCGATCGTCTTTGCCGGCGCCATGGCGGCGTCGCTGATCTCCGGGCCGCTGATCCAGCGATATGGAGCAGTCCGCGTCAGCCAGGGCACCGTGCTCCTCGCCGCGCTCGGTCTCGTCAGCCTTGCCGCCGGTCATCCGGCCGGAGTCGTTACCAGCGCGATCCTCGCCGGTCTCGCCTACGCGCCGGGCAATCCGGCGAGTTCACAGCTGCTTGCCCAGACCACGCCGCCGCAGCACCGCAACGCGATCTTCTCACTGAAGCAGACTGCGGTTCCGATCGGCGTCACCATCACCGGCTTCGCGACGCCTTTCCTGCTTCAATTCCTGCCATGGCAGGCGGCGTTACTGGTGCTCGCCGGCCTCTGCATCGGCGTCGTCGCAGCGGTGGAGCCCTGGCGTCCGTCCCTTGATGCGCGCGGGCCGACCGAGGCCGTCAGGTTCTCGCCCTTTGCCGCGCTGCGTTTGGTATTCGCCGTCCCGGTCCTCCGCCGTCTCGGCATCGTCTCCCTGGCGCTGGCGAGCGTTCAGTTCGGCTTCAGCGCGATCTTTGCGACCTATCTGCAGGAGGCCCAGCATATC
This sequence comes from uncultured Alphaproteobacteria bacterium, assembly GCA_963773735.1. GTDB lineage: Bacteria > Pseudomonadota > Alphaproteobacteria > Rhizobiales > Rhodomicrobiaceae > CAVZCK01. Next base: position 337,598 of record CAVZCK010000018.1, read on the forward strand.
TCGACCGGCAGCGCCGGATTGCTGCTGTCCGCAGCCATGGTGACGAGCGTGATTCTGCGCGTTGCCCTCGGTGCGACCGCCGACCGCTTCGGCGCGCGCCAAATCCTGATCGGCATGACGCTGATCATGGTGGTCTTCGCGGCGCTGCTCACCTTCCTCGCCGCTCCGCTTCCAGCGGTGGCAATAACCGGTGTCGTGCTCGGCGCCGCCTCCTTTTCCTGGAACGGCGTCTATCTGGCCGAGGTCGCGGATGCGGCGCCGAAGGAATTCGTCGCCTCCGCCACGGCGGGCACCATGTTCTTCGTGTTTCTTGGCGGCTTTATCGGGCCGGGCCTCGTCTCGACCGCGATCTCACTTTCCGGCGCCTATGAAGCCGGCTTTGCGGTTCTTTCGGTAATTGCCGCGCTCGGAGCGGCGGCCTTGCTGCTGCCTGAGCGCAGCTTCGCCGCGGCACCGCGGACCAGCTCGCCGCAAGGCTAATTCCGCAGCTCGGCCGTGATATATTTGGCGAGCGTTGCGGCCGGCGCCTGGATTCCGTCCGCCCTTTGCTGCAGCACCAGATCGACGGGCGAGAGCGGCGGAAGTCCATCCCGCGAGGTGAGACGGCGCAATTCGTTGCTTGCCGAGCATTTCGGCAGGATCGACACCGCCAGACCTGCAAGGACCGCCGCCTTCAGCCCGGAAATGCTTTCGCTGATCGAGACGATCGTCCAGGACAATCCCGCCGCGCTCAGGGCCTCGATCGCCTTCTGCCTCAGAACGCTTCCCTCGGGGAGCAAAGCGAGTGGCAGGCGGGAATTCAGCTCCGGACGCGCATCGGGCGAGGCAACCCAGACGAGCGGCTCTTGCCGGACGATCTGCGGCTCGACGAAATGTGGCTGCGCCGTCAGCACCGCGATGTCGATCTCATTCTGCAACAATGCTGCGTGGAGATGGACGCTACGCATGCAGCGCAGCTCGATCTCGACGTCTGGATGCGCCCGCGCAAAGCGGCCGAGGATCTGCGGCAGGAGATAGGGTGCATATAGGTCCGGTGTTCCCAGCGTCACATGCCCGGCAAGACCTGGCGTGGAAAACCGGCTGCGGATCTCTTCATTAAGCGCGATGAGCTTGCGCGCATAGCCGAGCAGAACTTCACCGTCCTTGGTGAGTGCGCGCTTATTTTCGGCGAACAGCGTCCGGTTGAGCGCCGCCTCAAGCCGCTTGAGCTGGTGAGTGATCGCCGGCTGGCTTCGCCCCACGCGCCTTGCGGCAGCCGTCAAGCTTCCCGTGTCGATGACGGCGATAAACGTCTTCAGCAGCGAAACGTCCAGATCCGGGATCATCAGCTATTCAGATTTTGAATATCTCCGACTTGAGAATAGATTTCGTACTCGGCGCTGTAAAGTTATAATGCCTGCCCAAGAAATGACGAAACAAGCGAATAAAGGGACGGAAACGCGAAGAGCACAGTTTGGGACGACCGTCCGTAAAAGCGTCGGCGGATGGCAAATTACCGTTCGCTGACGATCTGATCGGGCGCGGCTCCTTAAATCCATCTCCGCGTCCCTGAGGTAATCTTTTCGGCTATAATGTCGGCTTCCAGGACGAGCGTGGCGGGCGCGGGCATCTGTGACAGAATGACGGCCGGTGGATCGATGCTTGGCGCTATTTGAGCGCATTCGCCGGGCTCTTGCGCCTCGAACGGTGCTCCAGACCGCAAGTGGGTTTAATTTTATTGGAGGAGCTAAAGAATGTTTCGTCATCTGCGATTGAGCGTTGTCGTGGGGTCGGCGCTTCTGGCTGGAGCAGCGGCGCTTGCAGAGCCCGGCGGCGGCGGAGGAGAAATATCCCTCGCGCCCGATCGAGCTGATCGTTCCATTCGGGCCTGGCGGCGGCGCCGACCAGCTCGCGCGGATCACGGCCAAGCTGATGGAGCCGCTGATCGGTCAGGGCATTCCGGTCGTTAATGTTCCCGGCGGCACCGGCGCGACCGGCATGGCCAAGCTGATCGCGGCGCCGGCGGACGGCTATTCGGCGGCGATCTACATCGCCGACACGCACGCTCTGCTGATGGGCAAGACGCCGCGCTGGAAGGTCGAGGATTTGATCCCGCTCGCGGTGATGATCCAGGCTCCGTCCTATATTTTCGTTCCGAAGGACAGCCCCTATAAGACCTGGGCGGATTTCCAGAAGGCGGCCAAAGCCGAGCCCGGCAAGCTGAAAGTGGCGACGGTCGGCTTCGGCAGCGTCGACGACGCCACCTTGAAGCATCTGGAGGCCAAGGGCGGCGTCAAGGTGGTCCAGGTGCCGTTCTCCAAGCCGAGCGAGCGCTATGTCTCGATCCTGGGCGGCCATGCCGATGCGCTCTATGAACAGGCCGGCGACGTTGCCCAGTTCATCAAGAGCGGCCAGATCCGGCCTCTGATCATTTTCGGCGAAAAGCGGTCGGAATTCTTTAAGGACGTGCCGGCCTCGGCCGAGTTCGGCTATAAGGTCGCGCTTCCGCAATTCCGCTCCATCGTCGTGCGCGCCGATACCCCGCCGGATCGTGTGAAAACCCTCTCCGACGCCCTGGCCAAGGTCGCCGCCTCGGATGAATACAAGCAGTTTCTCAAGGATCAATATGCCAGCGACGACAGCTTCCTGCCCGCCGACAAGGCCAAGAATTATCTGAAGGATCAGCTCGAAGATATGAAGAAGGCGAGCGCCGGGAGCTAAGCCTCATTTCGGAAAGGCTATCCCCGTGCGGACGGGGATAGCCTTTTCCGGCTTTCGAAACAATAATACGCAATCAAGGGCCCCAAACAGGTCTGTTGCCCGTGCGGCGGCGATCGATGGCGATATGCCGCCGCGGCCGGCAGGTTGGGAGATGAAGATGGAGCCGCAACGCCTGCGGACGGCTTTCCCTTATGCGCTGCTGCTCGCAGCAGCCGCCTGGTTCTACCACCTTGCCACACACATCCAATACGCCGCCCGGCCGGGCCAGATCGGTCCCGATTTCTGGCCGCACCTGGCGCTCGGCGCCATGATCGCGATCTGCGCCGTCGAGATCGGCCGCATTCTCGCGTTTGGCGGGAACGATCAGGCGGCCAGCAACGGGGCTGCCGCCAAGGACGAGGATGAGGAAGAGGGGCAAGCGCCCCGCCAGCCTTTGCGCCTCGTTTTTGGGATCGCAGCGGTCGTGGCCTATGGCGCACTCATCACCATCTTCGGCTTCCCTCTGACCACCGCCGCATTCATGATCCTGTTCATTTATGCGGGCGGCTATCGTCAGCATCTCTCGATCTGGCTTTCCAGCCTGATCGGGGTCGTGATCCTTACGGTGATCTTCCGCTCCCTCGTCTATGTTTCGCTGCCCCGAGGAGAGCCGCCATTCGACGTCATCACCGATGTCCTGGCGCGGCTTTTCTGATGACGCCTCGCTCCCTCCCATGTTTGATGAGTAACGATCGTGGATAGTCTGCTGCAACTCGCCTCTGGCGTTCTGACCTGCCTGGAGCCGTTCAATTTCTTCGTGCTGATGATCGGCATCACCGTCGGCATGGTCGTGGGCTTTCTGCCCGGCTTAAACCTGGTCATCGGCGTGCTGCTGGTTCTGCCCTTCACCTATAAGATGGACATCACTCCGGCGCTCATTCTGCTCTCCGGGCTCTATGTGGCGGGGACCTATGGCGGGGCCTTCACCGCCATTCTGTTCCGAATTCCCGGCGATCCCATCCATGTGCCGTTCCTCTGGGACGGCCATGCCATGGCGAAAGCGGGACGGCCGTCCATGGCTTTGGGCTGGACGCTGTTCGCGGCTCTCGGCGGCGGCCTGATCTCCGCCGTCATCATGGTCGTGCTGACCAAGCCCGTCGCCAATTTCGCGCTGCGCTTTTCCTCGCCGGAATATTTCACCATCGTGCTGTTCGGGCTGGCCTCCGTCGTATCGCTGGCCCGCGGCTCGCTCGCCAATGCTCTGATCAGCCTCTGCCTTGGGCTGGTGATCGCGACCGTCGGCACCGATACCACCTATGGCGCCGCCCGCTTCACCTTCGGCGCGCCGATCCTGGCGGATGGCATTGAATTCCTGGTGGTCATGGTGGGCGCCTATGGCGTCGGCGAGGTCCTCGCCCGCGTGGAGCGAGGCTTCACCATCGCCAAGGTCGAGTTCGTCGAAAACCTCGAAGACCGACCTGCCATCGCTGCGCGAGGTCAGCGCCGTCAAGGGCATGTTCCTGAGAAGCACCATCCTGGGCACCATCATCGGCATTATCCCCGGCGCCGGAGCCACGATCGCCTCTTTCGTCAGCTATGGCGTCGAAGGCCAGATCGGCAAGCGCAAGGAGCTGATGGGGACGGGCATTCAGGAGGGCATCGTCGCCCCGCAAGCCGCGGCCACGGCATCGGTCGGCGGCGCCATGGTGCCCCTGCTCGCCATCGGCATTCCGGGCAGCGGCGCCACCGCCGTCATGCTCGGCGCTTTTACGCTGCACGGCGTGCAGCCCGGCCCGCAGGTGTTCCTGACCTCGGCAGGGATGATCTATGCGATCTTCGCCTCGATCTTCCTCTCGCTGATCATCATGTCCGTTCTCGGCTATTTCGCCATCAGGCCACTCGTGGCGATTCTGGAGCTTCCCGAAGCCATCGTCTCCGCCTTCGTCATGGTGTTCTGCTTCATCGGCGCGCTCTCGATCCGCAGCGATGTCACCGATCTCTGGCTGATGATCGCCTTCGGCATCGTCGGCTATATTTTCGAGCGGCTGAAATTTCCGATCGCGCCGATGGTGCTGGGCGTCATCCTCGGCCCGCTTGCCGAAGAATCCTTTCTCAATTCGATGATCAGCTATGGCAATGACTGGACGGTGTTCGTCACCCGCCCGATCTCGGCGGTGCTGGTGCTGCTGACGGCGCTCGTCCTGCTCGTCCCGCTTCTCGGCGCGATGAGATACAGGCCGCGTGTCGTCGAGCCGGAAACCGGAGCCAAGCGCGGAGCGTAAGCCGCGCGCGGAGCGAGCTTATTCAGGCTATTTATATCGCAATGAAGACTTTCAATGCCGTGGAAGCCTTCCGTTCGCATATGAGAATACGCATTTACGCGACACATGTGTTTCTTTCGCCGGGATCGGCGTCATGCGCATCGCGAAGAATCCGCCAACCGTGAGGACGGTCCGACATGAGTTCCCCAGCCCTATCCGTTGCGTCCGCCGGCTCGGCCATTGACGAGCTCATCGCCCGCGCGCGCGCCGCGCAGGCGCGCCTTCGCTACGGCGACACAGGAACGGACCGACGAGGCGGTGCGCGCGCTCGCCTGGTCGCTCTACAATCCGGAGCACGCCAGGGAGCTGGCGGAACTCGCCGTGGAGGACACCGGCCTCGGCAACGTCCCCGATAAGATCATCAAGAAACAGCGCAAGACTTTTGGCACGCTGCGCGATCTATTGCGCGCGAAGTCGGTCGGCATCATCGAGGAAGACCCGGCCAAGGGCATCGTCAAATATGCCAAGCCGATGGGCGTGATCGCCGCCGTGACGCCCTCGACCAATCCGGGCGCGACGCCGGTCAACAAGGCGATGATGGCGGTGAAGGGCCGCAACGCCATCATCATCGCGCCCTCGCCCGCCGGATACAGCACCACCGCCCGCACCGTCGAGCTCATGCGCCAGGAGCTGGAGGCGATCGGCCTGCCCGCCGATCTCGTGCAGATCCTGCCGAAGCCGGTCACCAAGGAAAGCACCGAGGAGCTGATGCGCGCCGCCGATCTGGTGGTCGTCACCGGCAGCCAGGACAATGTCCGCCGCGCCTATTCGAGCGGCACGCCAGCCATCGGCGTCGGCGCGGGCAACGTGCCGGTCATGATCGACGAAAGCGCCGATCTCGCCGACGCCGCGCCGAGCGAATCTGCGCCTCGAAGATCTTCGACAATTCGACATCCTGCTCGTCGGAAAACGCCGTCGATCATTCTCGACAGCGTCTATGACGCGGCGATCGAGGCTTTGAAACAGGCCGGCGGCTATCTGTGCACTCCCGCCGAGAAACAGACGGTCGAGAAGACGCTCTGGCAGAACGGCAAGCTGAACCGGCATCTGATCGCCAAGGATGCGCCCATCCTCGCCGACGCCTTCGGCTCTGCCCGAGGAGGCGCAGAAGGCAAAGTTCTTCTATGGTCGAGGAGACCGGCGTCGGGCGCGGCCATCCGCTTTCGGGCGAAAAGCTGTCGCTGGTGCTGACCGTCTACCGCGTCCGCGATTTCGCCGAAGGAAAGGCCAAGCTCGCCGAGATCCTCAACTTCCAGGGCAAGGGCCATTCGGTCGGCATTCACACCGAAAATATGGACCATGCGCGCGAGCTTGCCGAAGACCTCGAAGTGGTCCGCGTGCTGGTCAATTTCGCCCATACGTTCGGCAATGGCGGCGGCTTCGACAGCGGCCTCGGCTTCACGCTGAGCATGGGCTGCGGCTCCTGGCAGAAGAACAGCATTTCGGAAAATCTGAGCTACAAGCACTTCCTCAACATCACCCATCTCGTCACCCGGATTCCGGAGGACAAGCCGACCGAGGAAGAGCTGTTCGGCCCGCATTGGCGGCTGATCGGCTATGAGGGGGCCGGCCGATGAATTTCCTCGAACATGTCGCCAAGGCGCATGTGCTGAAGCCGGCAGGCGTGCCGGTCCCGGCGTCGGTGCTTTGCGCCTCGCCGGACGAGGCGGCGGTGGCATTTGCGCAGATCGGGCCATGCGTGGTCAAGGCGCAGGTGCCGACCGGCAAGCGCGGCAAGGCCGGCGGGATCAAAAAGGCCGACAGCGCCGAGGAGGCGAGCCGGGCGGCCGCCGCGATCCTCGGCATGGACGATCGACGGGCACAAGGTCGAAAGCGTGCTTCTGGAAAAGCGCGCCGCCATCGCCCGCGAGCTTTACGCCGCGGTGATGACCGATTTTCCCGCCGCGCAGCCGCTCATCCTGTTCTCGACCGAAGGCGGCATGGACATCGAGGAGGTCGCCGCGACGCGGCCAGATGCGCTTCGGCGGCTCCATGTCACGCTATCGAAGGGGCTGACGCGTGGTGACGTCGAGGCCATGCTGGACGGGCTCGATCTCGGCGCCGCCCGGCCGGCCATCGCCGATACACTTCTGAAGCTCTACAATGCCTATCGCGAGACCGACGCCGAGCTGATCGAGATCAATCCGCTCGCCATCCTGGAGGACGGCTCGCTCGCCGCCCTCGACTGCAAGCTGACCATGGACGACGCCTCGGCCGAGCGGCAGCGCGAGCTGGCGGCCCTGGCCGCGCGCGGAAAAGCTGACCGACCTGGAAGCCCGCGCCCGCGATGCCGGCCTCAAATTCATCGAGCTGGACGGCAATGTCGGCCTGCTCGCCAACGGCGCCGGCCTGACCATGACCACCATGGACGTGATCGCGCATTTCGGCGGGCGGCCCGCGAATTTCCTCGAAATCGGCGGCGAGGCGTACACTAAGGCGGAGACGGCGCTTGGTCTCGTCCTGTCACACCCGAAGGTAAAAAGCCTCGTCATCAATTTCTGCGGCGCCTTCGCCAGAACCGACGTCATGGCCGATGGCGTCACCGCGGCCTGGAAGAAGCTGGGGCCCTCGCTGCCGGTATTTTTCTCCGTGCACGGAACGGGCGAGGCGGAGGCCGTCCAAATGATCCGCGAGCGGCTCTGCATGGAGCCCTATGACCTGATGGAAGACGCCGTCAAAGCCGCAGTCGAGGCCGCGCGATGATATACCGAAGGGGTCAGCGGGTTCTGGTTCAGGGCATCACCGGCAAACAGGGGACGTTCTGGACCGAAAAGATGGCGTCCGCAGGAACGGCGATCATCGGCGGCGTCAATCCCAAGCGCGCCGGCGAGAGCCATCTCGGCCTGCCCGTCTTCGCCTCGGCGAAAGCCGCGATGGACGAGGCGCCTTACGACATCGCCGTGATGTTCATCCCGCCGGCCGCGGCGAAGGACGCTGCGCTCGACGCGATCGCGGCAGGCGTCAAGGCTCTGGTCATCCTCACCGAGCATATTCCCGCGCATGACGTGCTGGCGATCCGCGAGGCGGCGAAAACAGGGGGCACACAGATCGTCGGCCCGAATACTGCCGGCATAGTCACGCCGGGCGAGGGCTTCGTCGGCATCATGCCGGGGCACAACCCGAACATTTTTCAGCCCGGCCGCGTCGGCGTGATCTCCCGCAGCGGCAGCCTTGGCACGCTGATCTGCCTTAATCTGACGCGGGCCGGGCTCGGCCAATCCGCCTTCATCGGCATCGGCGGTGATCCGATGATCGGCACCACGACCACCGACGCGCTCAAGATGCTGGACGCCGATCCCCGCACCGATGCGGTGGTCATCGTCGGCGAGATCGGCGGCGCGATGGAGGAGAAGGCGGCGGACTATGCGGCGCAGATGAAGAAACCGGTCGTCGCTTTCATCGCGGGGCGCGTCTCGCCGCCCGGCAAGAAAATGGGCCATGCCGGCGCGATCGTCACCGGATCAGCGGGAAGCTATGCTGGCAAGCGCACTGCGCTCGAAGCCGGCGGCGTCAAGGTCGCGGACACGCCGGGCGAAATTCCGGCGCTCGTCGCCGCGCGGCTCGGCTAGCCAATCGCGGACGGCAGGCACCCTCATGAATGCGGCGTTTCTCTGCCGGAGGAATCGCGTTGACTCGCGCTTTTGTCTCTTTTATCAATACTTTTAGTCTCAAAAAATGATACGCCGATGGCGAAGCGCGGACCTGTAACGGATATCGGTTTACTCCCCAGGCATTCTGGGGAGCAGCCTGCATCGTCTCGGCCCGAGCATGTCGCCTCACTTGATCCGCGCACCGCGACCGACCGCAGCCTCGCCATCATCGACATCGTGCTGAGCTCTGAGGCGCCGCTCCACGCGAAGATGATCGGCGCCGAGCTTGAGCTGCCGAAAGCGACCGTTCACCGGCTGATCGCCTCGCTCGAAACCAAGGGGCTGATCGTCAAGGACCCGGTGAGCGGCGGCTATGTCGCCGGCCCGAGCCTCTGCGACATGGCCTTCAAGATTCTGCGCAAATCGGCGGCATCGGGCACCCGTCACGCCATCCTTGCCGACCTTGCGGCAAAGGTCGGAGAAACCTGCAATCTCGGCATTCTCGATGGCGGCGAAGCGCGCTATGTCGACCGCGTCGAAGCGTCTCACTCGCCCTTGAAGCTCGATTTCCGCCCCGGATCGCGCGTGCCGCTTTATTGCTCGGCGATGGGCAAGGTCTTTCTAGCGCAGATGCCCGAGAGCGCCCTTGCGCGTTATCTCTCGGGCGTCGAGCGCGAGACTTTTACCAGAACGACGCTCGTCAGTGAAAACTCGCTCCGCGATGCGCTCGCGGTGACGCGCGAGCAAGGCTACGCGATCGACGACGAGGAATATGTCGCGGGCGTCAACTGCCTGAGCGTTGCCGTCCCCGCCGAGCGCGCCAGGCATCTGATCGCGATCGCCGTGCAGGCGCCAAAATCCAGAAGGACCCTGACCGATCTCAAGGCTTTCCTGCCGATGCTCGAAAGCGCGGCGGAGAAAATGGCGGAGATCTTCGACAACGAGGTTGCCGGCCAACGCTGAGCGCGGGCCGGCGCAATGCCCCAAGGAGACTGACCATGAACGCAGTTGACCGTCCCGGTTCTGGCGCAAAGCCGCTCCTGGCAACCCAGCTCAAGCCAATGACGATGTCCGCATCGGAGGCCCTTGTCGAGACTCTGGTTGCGCATGGCGTAACCCATGTTTTCGGCATCGTCGGCTCTGCCTATATGGACGCGCTCGACCTGTTTCCGACGGCAGGCATCCGGTTCGTTTCGGTCGCACATGAGCAGGGCGCCGGCCATATGGCGGACGGCTTTGCCAGAGCCTCGGGCCGCCACGGCGTCTGCATCGCGCAGAACGGCCCCGGCATCACGAATTTCGTCACCGCCATCGCGGCGGCCTATTGGGCGCATTCGCCGGTGGTCTGCCTGACGCCGGAGACGGGCTCCAATACGCAAGGGCTCGGGGGTTTCCAGGAAACCGAACAGCTCCCCTTCTTCGAGAAGATTACGAAATATCAGGTCCAATGCGCCAATCAGCAGCGCATTCCCGAGCTGCTAGCCGCTGCTTCGATTACGCCATGATCGAGCGCGGCCCGACGCAGTTCAATATCCCGCGCGACCTGTTTTACGGCAATTTCGACACCATTATCCCGCAGCCGATCTCGATCGAGCGCGGCCCCGGCGGCTCCGAGGCGCTGGCGCGCGCCGCCGACATGATCGCCGCGGCCGAGTTCCCGGTGATCCTGTCCGGCGGCGGCGTCGTGATGTCGGACGGCATCGATCAGGTGAAGGCGCTGGCCGAATATCTCCAGGCGCCCGTCGTCAACACCTATCTCCACAATGACAGCTTCCCCAGGAGCCACCCGCTCTGGGCCGGGCCGATCGGCTATCAGGGCTCGAAGGCGGCGATGAAGCTGCTCGCTCAGGCGGATGTCGTCATCGCCCTCGGCACACGGCTTGGGCCGTTCGGCACGCTGCCGCAGCACGGCATCGACTATTGGCCGAAGACCGCCAAGCTGATCCAGGTCGACCAGAACCCGCGCACCATCGGTCTCGTGAAGAAGACCGATGTCGGCATTTGCGGCGATGCGCGTCAGGCGACAACGGCGATCCTGGAATTGTTGCAATCGAGTAACCGCAGCATTCGCGCCCACGAAACGCGCGACAGGCGGCTCGCCGAAATCAAGTCGCAGAAGGACGCCTGGGAAAGCGAGCTGAACGAATGGGGCCAAAGCGGCGGGTCGCCGATCGCCCCACGCCGGGCGCTGCGCGAGCTTGAGAAGGCGATGCCCGCAGATGCCATGGTCACGACCGATATCGGCAATATCTGCTCGGTGTCGAACTCCTATCTGCGCTTCGAGAAGCCGAACAGCTTCTTCGCCGCCATGAGCTTCGGCAATTGCGGCTATGCCTTCCCGACCGCGATCGGCGCCAAGGTCGCGCGGCCCGATCGCCCGGCGGTCGCTTATGTCGGTGACGGCGCCTGGGGCATGAGCTTCGGTGAGACGCTGACCTGCGTGCGGGAGAAGATCCCGGTCGTTGCGGTTGTTTTCAATAATGGCCAATGGGGCGCGGAGAAGAAGAATCAGGTCGACTTCTATGCCGACCGCTATGTCGGCACCAATCTCGACAATCCGAGCTTCGCCGGCGTCGCCAAGGCGATGGGCGCGGAGGGCATCAAGGTCGATCATCCGGACATGATCGGCGACGCGCTGAGGACGGCCACCGCCTCGGGCAAGCCGACGATCCTGGAGCTGATGGTGACGCAGGAGCTGGGCGATCCGTTCCGCCGCGACGCGCTGAAGAAGCCGGTCAGGCTGCTGGATAAGTATAAGGCGCTGTCGGTGGCTTAGGGCTGGCCGAATCTCCCTCTCCCAATGGGAGAGGGTCGGGGTGAGGGGTTACACCCTATCGATAGGAATTACCCCCTCACCCGGAATGCTAATGCATTCCGCCCTCTCCCCCAGGAGAGGGCAAGCTGCCCTGCCATCGTGAGACCCGCCGTGCCGCGATTTCTCCTAGTCCTCAATGCCGGCTCGTCCAGCGTCAAATTCTCCGTCTTCGAGACGGATGGAACGCTGGCGCTGCGCTGGCGCGGGCAGATCGAGGGCTTCGGCGCCTCGCCGGTCTTCGAGATCTCGGAGAATGGCGCGCCCGTGATCTCACGGCCATTCGAGACCGGCAGCGCCCAAAGCCCTCACAAGGCTGCTTTCGCCGCGCTGTTCGACTGGCTGTTCGGCGTCATCGAGCGCAATGCGCTGATTGCTGCGGGGCACCGCGTCGTGCATGGCGGCGGCGTCTTTACCGAGCCGGTTGTCATCGACGAGGCTACGCTCGCGCGGATCGATTCCTTTTCGCCGCTGGCGCCGCTCCACCAGCCGCATAATGTCGCCGGCATCAGCGCCGTCGCCGATCTCGTGCCGGGGCTGATGCAGGTGGCCTGCTTCGACACCGCCTTCCACCGCACCATTCCCGCCGAGGCATACACACTCGCTCTGCCGAAGGCGCTGCGCGACACTGGGCTCAGGCGCTACGGCTTTCACGGCCTGTCTTACGAAAATATCGTCGAGAGGCTCACCGAGCATTTAGAGCCCGACCAGACCAAGGTCATCGCGGCGCATCTCGGAAACGGGGCGAGTCTTTGCGCCATCGAAAACGGCAAGAGCATCGAGACGACCATGGGCTTCACCGCGCTCGACGGCCTCGTGATGGGGACCCGCGCCGGCCTGCTCGATCCGGGCGTCGTCCTGCATCTGGTCCAGGCCTATAATCTCAGCGCCCGCGAGCTCGAAACGCTGCTGTACAAGCGCTGCGGCCTGCTCGGCCTTTCCGGCGAGACCAACGACATGCGCGCGCTGCTCGACAGCGGCGCGCCCGAGGCGGAGGCTCGCCGTCGACTGCTTCGTTTACCGGGCGGCGCGGGAAATCGGCGCATTGACCGCTGCGCTTGGCGGTCTCGATGCGCTCGTATTCACGGCGGGCATCGGCGAGCGATCGGCGGAAATCAGGCAGCGGATCTGCGCGCGGCTCGGCTGGCTGGGCGTCGAGCTCGATCCCGGTGCCAATGCCGCACATCGTCCGAGGATCAGCGCGCCGGACAGCCGGGTCGCCGTGCTCATCATCCCTGCCGATGAGGAGCATATCATCGCTCAGCATACGCTGAAATTTACGCGCTGACTGCGGCGGGATTGCAGCCGAACCTTTAGCGCATCGGACCGAAAAGTGCGAAGCGGTTTTCGGGTAAATCCGATGCTAAACAAATAGATAGAGCGGCACAGCCAATTCTGATTAAAGCTCCGCCGCTCTAGGGGTCCCTCAAGCGTCAGCGCCGAGCATCGAGACCAGCGCATGCTGTGCCGTCGTCTGATAGCGGTCGCGATGGCGAAGGAGCGCGAATTCGCGCTGCGGCAGGTCGATGGCGATCGGCCTCAGGGCGCCGGCCGCAATATCGCGCGCGACGACATGTTCCGAGATGATCGTCGCGCCCGCTCCGGCCTCAACGGCCTCGCGAACCGCCTCATTGCTCGGCAGCACCAGGAAGACCCGGAGATCCTCAAGCGGCACGCCCTCGCGCCGCGCAAGCTCTTCCACCACGTCGCGAAGTCCCGGAGCCCTCCTCCCGCAGCACCCAGCTGACGGCCCGGAGATCGACATTGCCGGATGCCAGTATCGGCAATGCCGGATGTGTGGACGACACGACGAGAATGAGCCGGTCATAATCCACGTGCTTGCGGGCGAGCGCCGGATGCGCCGTCTTCCCCTCCACAAGGCCCAGATCCGCCACGCCGTCGACAACCGCCTGCTCGACCTGCCTTGTATTGCCGATGGTCACATCGAGCCGGACATTCGGATAGGCGGCGTGAAAGGCCGTCAGACGGCGCGGCAGCCAATAGCTTGCGATCGTCTGGCTGGCGGCAATGGAGAGCGCGCCGCCCGTCGTCGTCGAAAGGTCTTCAAGCGTGGCACGCGCCGTCGAGGCACGATCGAGCACGGCCCGCGCCTCGGGCAGAAAGCGGTGGCCGACATCGGTTAGCTCGATGCCTCGTCCGACGCGGTTGAAAAGCTTGGTGCCATAATTGTCTTCGAGCGCCCGGATCGCCGCCGAGACCGCCGACTGGGTCATGCCGACGCTTTCTGCCGCGCGGGTCATATGCCCGCGTTCGGCAACGGCGACGAAAATCCGGAGCTGGTCTAAAGTCATGCCATATCATCACGCTTTTCGATTAATCATACAAGATTAATTTGCTTGATCGATGAATTCTCCACTGGTATGATTAGTTCAATTCAATCGACCGTTCAATGACAGGAGTGGATGACGTTTTATGGCGTTCCTGGGTTCGCAGCCGGAGCGCGCGGAGCCTGATCGGGCTGACCGCCGCAGGCTTGACACATCCCCTTACGTGTCGGACGAGGTTCGCAAGACCACCTGCTACATGTGCGCCTGCCGCTGCGGCATCGACGTGCATCTGCGCGACGGCAAGGTCCGCTATATCGAGGGCAATCGCGATCATCCGGTGAACCGGGGCGTGCTGTGCGCCAAGGGCTCGGCCGGGATCATGCAGCATTATTCGCCCGCGCGGCTGCGGGCGCCGCTCCTGCGGACGGGCCCGCGCGGCTCCGGCCAGTTCAAGGAAATCAGCTGGGACGAAGCGCTCGACCTTGCTGTGTCCTGGCTGAAGCCGGTTCGCAAGGCGAGTCCCTACAAACTTGCCTTCTTCACTGGTCGCGACCAGAGCCAGTCGCTCACCTCCTGGTGGGCGCAGCAATTTGGCACGCCGAACTATGCCGCGCATGGCGGCTTCTGCTCGGTGAGCATGGCGGCCGCGGGCATCTATACGCTTGGCGGCGCCTTCTGGGAATTCGGCGCGCCGGACTGGGAGCGCACCAAATATTTCATGATTTTCGGCGTCGCCGAGGATCATGATTCCAACCCGATCAAGATCGGCCTGGCGACGCTGAAGCGGCGCGGGGTCAAGACCGTCGCCGTCAATCCGGTGCGCACGGGCTACAATGCGGTGGCGGATGAGTGGGTTGGCATTACACCGGGTACGGACGGGCTGTTCATCCTTGCGCTCGCGCATGAGCTGATGCGCAGCGGCCAAGTCGATGTCGATTTCCTCCTCCGTTACACGAACGCGCCCTGGCTGGTGATCTGCGACGAAGGCGCCGAGACCGAGGGTCTGTTCGTGCGCGATGCGGACGGCAAGGCGCTCGTCTGGGACCGCGTGAGCGGCGAACTCCGCCCGTTCGACGCGGCAGACGCCAAGCCTGCGTTGAAAGGCTCGGTCACGCTCCCCGATGGAAGGACGGCGCGGCCGGTTTTCGAACTGCTGGCCCAACATCTGTTGGACGAGGCGCACAGCCCCGAAAGGGTCGCCGAGCGTTGCGGCATTCCGGCCGCGACGATCAGGAGGCTCGCCGCCGAACTGGCGCAGAAGGCTTTTCAGGAAGCCATCACCATCGAGCAGCCCTGGACGGATATGCGCGGCGTCCGCCATGAGCGCTTCATCGGCCGGCCCGTCAGCTTTCATGCCATGCGGGGCATTTCCGCCCATTCCAACGGATTTCAGACTTGCCGCGCGCTGCATGTGCTTCAGCTCCTGCTGGGAAGCGTCGATTGTCCGGGCGGCTTCCGCTTCAAGCCGCCCTATCCGAAAGGCTATGAGGCTCATCCCAAGCCGCATTCGGGCGGGCAGCCCAATAGGCCGCTGAACGGGCCGCATCTCGGCTTTCCGCGCGGTCCGGAGGATCTGGCGCTCGACGCGAACGGCAACCCCGTCCGCATCGACAAAGCCTTCTCCTGGGACGCGCCGCTCTCCGTGCATGGGATGATGCATATGGTCATCTCCAACGCCCATGCGCGCGATCCCTACGGCATCGACGTGCTGTTCCTGTACATGGCCAACATGGCTTGGAACTCGTCGATGAATACGGCGGGCACCATGGAGATGCTGACCGCGAGGGACGAGAACGGCGACTACGTCATTCCGAAGATCATCTATTCCGACGCCTATTCCTCGGAAATGGTCGCCTATGCCGATCTGGTCTTGCCCGATACGACCTATCTGGAGCGGCATGACTGCATCTCGCTGCTCGACCGGCCGATCTCCGAGCCCGACGCGGCGGCCGACGCCATCCGCTGGCCCGTCGTCGAGCCCGACCGCGATGTGCGCGGCTTCCAGTCCGTCCTGATCGATCTCGGTGCGCGGCTTGAGCTTCCGGGCTTCGTCGATGAGAACGGCAAGGCCAAATACAAGGATTATGCCGACTACATCGTAAAACACGAGCGCCGGCCCGGCGTAGGGCCGCTCGCCAGCTGGCGCGGCAACGGTGAACAGACCGGGCGCGGCGCCGTCAACCCGGCGCAGCTCGACCGCTACATCGAAAATGGCGGCTTCCACGCCGTGCACATTCCGGCGGGCGCACAATATTTCAAGGCGTTCAACGCCGACTATCAGCGCTGGGCGGTCGGCATGGGCTTTTTCGAGGCGCCGTCGCCCTATCTCTATCAGCTCTATCTCGAGCCGCTTGCCAAATTCCGCCTCGCCGCGAAAGGGTTCGGCGACCGCCAGCCGCCGGATCATCTGCGCGAGCGCATCGCCGCGACTTTTGATCCGCTGCCGATCTGGTATCCGCCCTTCGAGGGCGAGCTTGTCGAGGGCTTTCCGCTGCACGCAATCACGCAGCGCCCGGCCGCCATGTACCATGCCTGGGGTTCGCAAAATGCCTGGCTGCGGCAGATCCACGGGCGCAATCCGCTTTATGTCCCCGGCCCGGTCTGCGACGAGCACGATCTCAAGGACGGCGACTGGGTCTGGCTGATCTCCCATCATAGCCGGATCAAGGTGCCCGTCGCGCGGATGGACGCCGTCAACAGCCGTACGGTCTGGACCTGGAACGCTATCGGCAAGCGCAAGGGCGCCTGGGCCTTGTCGCCGAATGCCCCAGAGGCGACGAAGGGTTTTCTTCTCAATCATCTCATCAGCGAGCTGTTGCCCGAGCGGCCCGGGGGGATGCGCTGGTCGAATTCCGATCCGATTACCGGACAGGCGGCCTGGTACGATCTGCGGGTTCGGATCGAGAAGGCCCAGCCTTCGGCGGAGAGCGAGCCGGCTTTTCCGCCGATCAAGTCGCCGGTCGCCCAGGGGCCGGATGATGTGCGCTATGGCGAGGAATGGACATGACCTCGCTCCCGCATTCGACGCAGAAAAAGCTCGGACTCGTCATCGACCTCGATACCTGTGTCGGCTGCCACGCCTGCGTCGTGAGCTGCAAGGAGTGGAACACCGGCGGCTATGGCGCGCCGTTGTCCGATCACGATGCCTATGGTGCCAGCCCGTCCGGCGCCTGGCTCAACCGGGTGCACAGTTTTGAGATCACCCCTGCGCCGACGCGCCAGAACGGGCACGCTTGCGGCAATGGCCACGCGAAAACGCAGCTCGTCCATTTCCCGAAATCCTGCCTGCATTGTGATAACGCCCCCTGCGTCACCGTCTGCCCGACGGGGGCAAGCTATAAGCGCGCCGAGGACGGGATCGTGCTGGTCGATGAGCGCATGTGCATCGGCTGCGGCCTTTGCGCCTGGGCCTGCCCTTACGGTGCGCGCGAGATGGATATGGCAGCGGGCGTGATGAAGAAATGCACGCTCTGCGTCGATCGCATTTATAACGACAACATCCCTGAGCAGGACCGCGTCCCGGCCTGCGTGCGCGCCTGTCCGGCGAGTGCGCGGCATTTCGGCGATCTGGCCGACCCCGACTCGACCGTGAGCCGGCTGGTCGCCGATCGCGGCGGCGTCGATCTGATGCCCGAGCAAGGCACGCGGCCGGTCAACAAATATCTGCCGCCACGGCCGAAGGCGGACATCGATATTTCGGACGGTTTCCGGCTCACCGAGCTTGCGGCGCCCGAGGCGACCGGTTTCCTCGGCTGGCTCGACCGGGCGCTGGAGCATTTCCCGGAACAGATGGACGCCGGCTTTCCGCTCGGATATGGGGCCGGACAAAGCAGAAAGGATGGGCTGAGCCATGCATCCCGCTTCGTCCATCATCGCCTTCACCACGCTGTCCGGCGCCGGCTTCGGGCTAATGACGTGGCTCGGCCTCGGCTTCGGGCCGGCGGATCCGCTTTTCGGCCTGATCGCCTGCGGGCTGGCGCTGCTTCTTGCGAGCGCGGGGCTCGTCTCCTCGCTCTGGCATCTCGGCAATCCGCAGCGCGCCTGGCGGGCGCTGTCGCAGTGGCGCTCCTCCTGGCTGTCGCGGGAGGGCGTTCTCGCGGTCGCAACGCTCGCGGTTTTTGGCTTTTATGCACTACTGTGGCTTTTCGGCATCGGACGTGTCCTGCCGCTTGGCATACTGTGCGCGCTACTGGCTCTGGCGACCGTCTATGCGACTTCCATGATCTACGCCAGCATCAAAGCCGTGCCGCGCTGGTCGAAATCCCCGACGCCGGCGCTGTTTTTGATATATGCGGCCGCAGGAGGCGCGCTCGCTCTTGCTGCGGCAGAACTGCCGTTCACGGAGCTTTCATCTACGCTACTTGTCGAAAGCGCCGCACTTATTCTTGCCGCTGGCGGAGTTGCACTCTGGTGGACTTCGCGCAACAGGGGAACTTTGCTTGCCGCCGATGGTTCATCAATAGAGACGGCGATTGGCTTACCCCATCTTGGCAGGGCGCGTCTTTTCGAGCCGCCGCACACTTCGCCTAACTACCTGATGGGGGAAATGGTTTTCCGCGTCGGCCGGAAACACGCGGAAAAAATTCGCCGGCTGGCGTTTAATGGCGCATTCATGTTCCCACTTCTATGTCTGAGTCTTGCAGCCATTGCGCCATCTCTGTCACCGGCCCTCCTGCTGGCTCTGCCGGTCCATCTATTGGGAGTTGCAGCATCGCGCTGGCTCTTTTTTGCTGAGGCTGAACATGTCGTATCACTCTACTACGGATATCGATGAGAATGACCTTCAGGGTCCGAGGGATCATCTGATGAAAAAGCTGGGCTCTTTGCTGAGGGACAACGCGCTATTCAGATTTTTTGCGCGCCATGCACGGGGACAGTACCGGCCCGAAAAGCATTACATGCGCGGGCCTGGGCCGAAGGCGAAAGCCAAGAATGGATCGACCGCGGCAGCTGACAAATCCTCGCCGAAGACAGCAAGACCGATCCGCCAGTAACGCCGTCCCACACTCTGGACGCGGCCTCCGAATCTGGACTCCAGGTCGGTCATAGTGTCGCAGCCTCAGCCGTGGCAACGGCCAAAATTTGCGGCTTGCCGCGATCGCTCATTGCCCGCTCCTCTGAGTTGCTGTCGCAAGGCCCGCAAATTTAGGCAGCAAGCGTCACGATCCCCAGCCGAGTTCCCTTCGCAAAAATCGAATAGAGGTGAGCTGCCGGGTCTGGATCGCTCATTCCCCTACCGTTGCCAGATGAGCGATGCGCTGACGGATATCGTCATAGTCGGCAACGCGCACCGCGCCGCGTCTTTCGTATTGTGCTGGCCAGCCGATCCCGGCTTTCTTGAAGCAGTTGTTGAGCAGAAAAAGCGGGCGTCCCTGGTCGAGCGCGGCTTTCGATTGGATGAGGGTGCCCTTTGATTCGCCAATCTCGACGATAATCGAGGCGTCGGTGAGGGCGGACATGGTGACGTTCCGCTCGGGGAAGAATTTGCGGTTCTGGCGCCAATCCTTGCTGTCATAGAGCAGCACCGGCACCTGCGAAATCAGCAAAAACCGCTCGGCGATCTGCCGCTGCAGCTTTTCGTTCTCGCGCGGATAGACCTTATGAATGGGCGTTCCGAGCACAGCGATGGTGCGCCCGCCCATTTCAAGCGCCGTCGTGTGCGCGACCCGGTCCGTCCCCGCCGCCAGGCCTGAGACGATGGTAAAACCGTCCTCGACCAGATGCCGGACGAGCCGCCTTGCCCGCGCTGCGCCATGGTCTGAAAGCTGGCGCGCGCCGACCACCGCGACGGAGGGTGTGTCGACGAGGCTCCAATCGCCGCGAAAATAGAGGGCGCGCAGAGGGTAGCGCGCGTCGCGAAGCTTGGCGGGATAGTCCGGCGTCCCGAAAAGCCTGACGCCGACGTCGCGAAGCCCCGCCTTCGCAAAGCGCGCAGCGATCTCCTTCACGCAAGCCCCGGCAGCAGCCCGGTCGACCAGATCGGAGGCGCGGCCATTCAGCGACGCGCCGATCTGCGCCGAAAGCGTCTTAAAGGTTGCGCCGGGCTGCAACCAAAGCGCTTCATAGGCGCCCATCTCCGTCAGCAGCCCGGACTCCGTGCCGACTTTGGCTTCGGCAAAGCCTTTCGCGCGCCAACGATCGAGATACAAAGGACGCCCTACCAGATCGACCCGCGGACCCTGTCCAACGACCAGGAGGTTATAGCCAGGCGAGGGCGCATGTCCCATCGGCGGCATTACGGATGTGGCGGGAATGGGACAAAGACGGCGAATTGGCCGCGCTAAGCGCTCAGGAAAAACGCGCCACGAAGGTCTGGGCAATCCGCGCCAGCTCAGGCTCCGGTACGTCTCCGATGACCATGAAGCCGTAGCCGCCTTCGATCCAGTGCACGATATTGAGTCCGTGCCGCTTCTCCCTCTCGGGCGCCGCCTGCGGTTTCGAGCTACGAATGATGCAAAGCGCCACGGGCGTGCGCCCGTCATACAGATAGGCGATCTGCGCAAGCGGCTTGCCGTCAAGCTGCAGAAGCTGCGTCCCCCGGAACGAAAGCGCCGGATCGGCGATCTTGTCGCGCGAAAGCGGCAGACCGAGCGCCGTCTGTGCGCGCTCCAGATTGGCGTCGCGCTGCTGCGGGTCCGCGGGCATTCCCTCAAGCGTTTCCCTGGAGAAGAGCGCGACGTATCGCGCCGCAGCCTCCCGCCAGGCGAGATTTTGGTCGGAAACCTCGATCGGCGGCGGTGAAGAAGCCGCCGGTATAAAGGCCACCGGTGAAAACGAGCGCCAGCAGCGCAGCAGCGACGGCGATCATCCAGATCAGCGCGGCGCCGGCCGGCTTGCGCGGCCTGAACGGCACCACCGTCTCGCCTGCGCCGCCGGTCGCCTCGCCCAAAGGCGTCCGAGCCCCAGACTTGGCGACCAGATCGGCATACATTGCGTGAAGCCGATCCTCCGGTGCCGCGTCGAGCAGCAGATCGAAGGCCTCGGCAAATGAGCGGTCTCCCTGCTTCAACAGAGCCAGCCGCTCGCGTGCCTCGGCATTCCGCGACAGGGCCACGGCCAGCGCCTCGCGCTCGGAGACGCTCAGTTCGCCATCGATATAGGCGACCAGCCTCTCGTCGCTGAGATCGATGTTGTCTGCCGGACCCATTCCGCCAATCTCCATCCCGCTTTCTGGTTAGTCTGCGGGCAGCATATGATCGCCCCGGTCCTTGAGGCCGGCGAGTTTCGCTCGCGCCGCGGCCAGACGGCTCATGACCGTCCCCACCGGCACCTCAAGAATGTTGGCGGCCTCGCGATAGGACATCCCCTCACCATAGACCAGGAACACAGCCTCACGCTGACCGTCGGGCAACCGTTCCACCTCCTTCAACACTTGTCGGGCCAATAAATTCGTGGTCATCTCGCGAGCCCCGTCGACAACGAGCGCCGTTTCCGGGTCGACAAAGCCCTGTCCCATCCGCACACGCCGGGCTCGGAGATCATTCTTCCAGATCGAACTCAATATCGTGTAGGTCCAGCGCGAGAGCTGCGTGCCCGGCTGAAATTGCTCAAATCTTTCGAGGGCGCGCAGGCATGTCGCTTGCACCAAATCATGGGCCGTATCCGGGTCGCCGGACAGGACGAGCCCGTAGCGCCATAAGCGCTTCAGAAGCGGCGGCAGCCCTTCCTGCACGTCCTTGAGCCTTAGATCTTGGTCGTTCTTCCCCATGGCCAGCAAGCCAGCCTCCCCCGAAGGGCACTTAAGCCGAGCCGGGCCGGTATCGCAAGTCCCAAGGCGCGAAAGCGGCGGCGCAGTGGCGTCTTCAGCGGGGGCAAGCCGGGAAAGAGGGCTGCCTCGGCCTGAATGAGCGTGTATGTATCGGTTGTGACCGTCGAACGGGAAGGGATGAAGCCATGAGCGAGGTTTTGGAACGGGTGCTGGCGCAGCTTGACGCATCGACGGACGGCGCGCTTGAGCGGCTCTTCGCACTTCTGCGCATTCCCAGCATCTCGACCGATCCGGCTTATGACGGCGCCTGCCGGGAGGCGGCGGAGTGGTGTGCGGGCCAGCTTGCCGAAATCGGCTTTACATCGCGCGTCCATCCCACAATTGGCAAACCGATGGTTGTCGCGCATTGGCGCCATCCATCTGCCGAGGCGGCGCATGTTCTCTTCTACGGCCATTATGACGTCCAGCCCGCCGATCCTCTCGACCTCTGGGAGACGGCGCCGTTCGAGCCCCGGATTGCGGACGATCCGGCGAACGGCAAGGTGATCGTGGCGCGCGGAGCCAGCGACGACAAGGGCCAGGTGATGACCTTTTTCGAGGCCTGCCGCGCCTGGATGGCGAAAACCGGCGCCCTGCCCTGCTCGGTCTCGGTGCTGCTCGAAGGCGAGGAGGAAAGCGGCAGTCCGAGCCTGCCCGCCTTTCTCGACGCCAATGCCGGCGAGCTGAAAGCCGACTATGTCCTTGTCTGCGACTCCGGCCAAGCGAGCCCGACGCAACCCGCCATCACGACCAGCCTGCGCGGGCTCGCTTATATCGAGGTTGTCGTCAAGGCCGCCAATCGCGATCTGCATTCGGGGATGTTCGGCGGCCCGGCCATGAACCCGATCCGCGGGCTCGCCCATATGCTCAGCGCTCTCTACGGCGCCGAAGGCGAGGTCCAAATCCCCGGCTTCTATGACGGCGTCGCCGAGCCCTCGCCCGAGCAGCTCGCGCAGTGGCGCTCGCTTGGTCTCGATGCCGCCAAACTTCTCGCGCCGGTCGGCCTCGCGCATCCGGCCGGCGAAGCAGGCAGAAGCGTTCTGGAGCAGCTTTGGTCGCGCCCCACTGCCGAGATCAACGGCATCGTCGGCGGCTACACCGGTCCGGGCACAAAGACAGTCATTCCGGCGGAGGCTTCGGCCAAGCTGACCTTCCGCCTTGTTCCCGGCCAGGCCCCAGAGGCGATCCTGGCGGCGTTCAAAAGCTTCGTTGCCGCCAATCTCCCGCCAGACTGCCGCGCCGAATTCAAGGGCGGCGGCGGCAGCTCGGCCATCGGCTTCGACACCAAGCTGCCGGCGATCCGCGGCGCCGCGGAAGCCCTTCGCGCGGAGTGGGATGTCGAGCCGATTCTGATGGGCTGCGGCGGCTCGATCCCGATCGTCGGAGTCTTTCAAGCGCAAGCTCGGCATGGATTCCGTGCTGGTCGGCTACGCGCTCGACGACGACCGCATCCATTCGCCGAACGAAAAATACAATCTGACCAGCTTCAAGAAGGGCGCGCGCTCCTGGGCGCGGATTTTGGACAGGCTGGGCGCATAGGCATTGCTCGGCCGGAGGACGACCCGACGCTGCTATCGCAGCAGCGCGTCAGTCGATGCCTGCCAGTCGAAGGCGGCCTTTTCGGCCTTTTTGCGTTGGTCAGGCGTCAGCGAACCGAGGAAGCCGTCGAGGGCAAAATCGCTGACCCCGGCCTGGCGCGACAGCAAATGCCATTTCGCGGCGGCAATGGGGTCTTTTTTGGTTCCGGCTCCGGCGACAAAGGCATGGGCAAGACGGTTCTGCGCCACCGGATTGCCCTCCTCCGCCGCGCGGCGCAACATGCTGAAACCCAAGGTCTCGTTCTTTGGCACGCCCTTGCCGAGATAAAGCGCAACGCCGTATTCGAGCTCGGCGTTGGTCAAGCCGGACTCGGCGGCCTTACCGAGCCAGTACGCCGCCTTAGCGTCATCCTGCTGGACACCGCGGCCTTCCTGATAGAAGGCGGAGAGATCGTATTGGGCCGGCGCATATTCGAGCTTTGCGGAGCGCTCCATGAGCTCGGCCGCCTTCGCCAGATCGTGCGGACGCGCTTCGCCATCGACATAGATCAGGGCGAGATTATAGATCGCGATCGCGTGGTTCTTCGCTGCCGCCAGCTCGAAAAACCGCGCCGCCTGCTTTTTGTTCTGCTTGATACCCCTTCCTTCGGCGAGCATCACGCCGAGGGCGAATTGGGAGTGCACGTCGCCCAGCGCGGCGCCCTTGGCGTACCATTCCGCGGCTTTGACAAAATCCTGCGGAACCCCCAGCCCCTGGTCATAAAAATCCCAAGCATGGTGTGGGCCGGGCCGTCCCCTTTGGCGGCGGCCTCTTCCGCCAGCTTTTTCGCCTCCATATAGCGGCCTTCATCGAAGGCAGCATAAATCGGATCGGGCACGACCGGCGTCGTCTCGACCTCGCCCGTATGCCAGGCTTTATTGCCGGGATCGTTCCGCGCCGCTTGTGCCTCGACCGCAACGAGCAGGACGGCCAGGCTGGCGGCATAGATCAGACGACGCATCGGCGTTTGCTCCGATCAGGAGGCAGCGCCAGCGGCGGGCGCGGCGAGCATCGTGCGGATGCGGGCGAGCCGATCGATACGCCCCGACGGTCCGGCGTCGATCGCCAGAAAGTCCGCCCCTGCGCGTACCAGACTTTCGATCTGCGCTTCGTCATCCTGGCTCCACACCCACGCAACGCACGGCGCTTCGAATAGCTCGTCCCACCAGTGGATCATATCGGCAACCGCTCCGCCGCGAGCGGTGTCCGGCCCGCCGAACTCGCCAAATGCGATGTAGTCCGCGCCTTCCTCGGCCATGACCATGGCTTCGTGGCGAGACAGAACGCAAGACGCACCGACGGATTTATTTTCGCCCAAAAGACGCCTCGCTTCGGAGGGCGCCCCGCTTCTCGCTCGCAGATGAACCCCATCCGCGTCAAGCTTCTTGGCGAGGGACACATCGTCTTCAATCAAAACGGCAAGATTCTGGCCCTGTGCCGCGGAGATGAACGAGGCGAGACTGTTCTCGGCGACCGCCCCGGAGATCTCGGTAATCAGCAGCGCAGCCGGATCGGCCTCGCCGATGATCGCCTCAAGCTCCGCTGCGGTCGGCAGTTCATGGGCGCGAAAGCGCAAGTAAAGTTCGCAGCGCTTTTTCATCAGCGCCTCCCGGCCTCGGCTTGCTCCCTCCAGGGCGTTAACCGATCAGCTTGCCAATGGCCGCCGCCGTATCGCACATGCGGCAGGAGAATCCCCATTCATTGTCGTACCAGGCCATCACCCGGACGAGCCGGCCGTCAACGATCTGCGTCCCGTTCAGATCGAAGGTCGACGAATGCGGATCGTGGTTGAAATCGACCGAGACGAGGGGCTCGGACGTAACGGCCAGGATTCCCTTCAACTCTTGCGCCGCAGCCCGCTGCATCGCCGCGTTGACCTCGTCCACGGTTGTCTCGCGCCGCGGGATGATCTTCAGGTCGATGACCGAGACATTCGGCGTGGGCACGCGGATCGCGGTACCGTCGAGCTTACCGGCGAGCTCGGGCAGCACCAGGCCGACCGCCTTTGCCGCCCCGGTCGTCGTCGGGATCATCGACAGGGCCGCGGCGCGGGCGCGGTGCAGATCCTTATGCGGCTGGTCGAGGAGGCGCTGGTCGTTCGTGTAGGCATGGATGGTGGTCATGTAGCCGGCTTCGATGCCGCAGAGATCGCTCAGCACCTTGGCAACCGGCGCCAGGCAGTTCGTGGTGCAGGATGCGTTCGAGATCACCTCGTGGCTCGGCTGAAGCTTGTCGTGGTTGACGCCGTAGACGACGGTAATGTCGGCGCCCTTCGACGGCGCGGAAACGAGCACCTTCTTGGCCCCGGCCGCAAGGTGAACGGCCGCTTTCTCCTTGTCCGAAAATATGCCGGTGCACTCCATCACCACATCGGCACCGAGATCGCGCCAGGGCAGCTTCGTGGGATCCTTTTCGGCGAGCACCTTGAACGGGCCAAGGCCGACATCCATGGTGTCGCCTTCGATCTTCACCTCGCCATGAAAACGGCCATGCACACTGTCGTATTTGAACAGATGCGCGTTGGTGTGGACGGGGCCGAGGTCGTTGATCGCGACAAGTTTCAGATCGTCGCGGCGATTCTGCAACCATGGCCCGCAACACATTGCGTCCGATGCGCCCAAAACCGTTGATCGCGACTTCTGACTGCCATGTGTACCTCCGCCTTATGACCGTTGCGCGGCCTTTTGGGCCAGTTGCCCGGCCTTGAGTCCTATTTGCTCTAGATGCTGGCATTTTGGGCAAATGGCAAGGCGATTCGGGCTGCCGCGACAGTGTGTTGCCTTCCGATTGCGCAGCGTCAAAGCTCGCTTTGTGATCTTCCTGGGCAAATTTCGGCGGAAATCGGTTGCGTCGGGCACCGGTCTTGATCAAGCATAGAGTCACAGGCTTTTGTAAATTAATGATTTTTTAAAAATAGGCTGACAAAATCATGCAAAGTCACAGAATTGACTTTAACGCCCAGCCGGTGGCTTCATGCACATTGTGGTGGCATACCAAATCCAAAACGCGTTTTTGGCCGGGCGTGAAGGTGGTCCGCAGCCGGCTATGTCTGTCTGCGGCTTCGACGAGGCCGGAATAGAACGCATCTCGTTCGGATGGCGGCAGGGCATGGGCAAATCCGGTGGGGAAAAGATGCAAGCTGCAGGACAAAAGCGCGCCGCAGCCGATGAGCGCAAGAAAACCGATGAGCCAGCGGGGCAGAAAAAGCGGGACGCGTCCGTTCTTGAGCGCGAAACCGAGCGCCTACGCGCCGAGCTTGCCGCCGAGCGCGAGCGCGTCAAAGTCCTGGAGGAGGCAAGCAGCAGCGTCGCTGCGCGTTTGGATCGGGCGATTAAGTCTGTGAAGGCAATTTTAGCCAGGCAAGGCTGAGCCGCGCTTCGCTTGCCGTTCTAGGAGAGCGTGATGGCCCAGGTGACCGTAAGCGTGAATGGCCGGAAATACCGCATGTCCTGCGGGGATGGCGCCGAACAGCGGGTGAGCGAGCTTGCCGGCTATATCGACGGCATCGTGCAGGACATCAAAGGCGGTTTCCGGCAGGTGCAGGACGACCGGCTGTTCCTGATGGCCGCCATCATCATCGCCGACCAGCTCAGCGACGTCCGCGAGGAGCTTCAAAAGACGCTCGTTCAGATCTGCAATCTGAGATCGTTCCAGGCCGCCGACAGCAATGCCAGCTACATTCCCTCGCGCGATGTGGCGCGGATTGTGGACGCCTCATCGGCGCGGCTACAGGCGCTGGAGGCCCGTCTCACCCCGACCGGCACCGAGGGCTGAGGTACGCCGTTTCGAATGTGATGACGGCAATCCTCCTCACCGGCGGCAGCCGCGGCATCGGACGCGCCGTCGCCTTGCTCGCCGGCGCAGCCTACGCGGGCGCGGTGGCGGAAACGCTGGGACGCTTCGCGATCTGCTCGTACCACGCCGCCAACTCGCCCCGGCCATCGCGCCAATTCAGATCGCCGTGGCGGAAATCGAGATAACCGAGAGCGGAGGCGAAGGCGAGATGGCCGAGGGTCACGCGCTCCGGCAATGTACGAATTGTCGCGGGAGCCGCATCGAGCCCGCGGACCAACTGGCCGCGCTGGCGCTTCGCAAGTGTCGGCGATTTCTCGCCTTCCGGCTTGCGGCGCTCGGCCATCAGAGCGAAACCGAGGTCAGTCAGCGCATCGCCATAGGCTTCCGCGCGCATCACCATCCAACGCTCCGGGCCGGCTTGCGGCTGAAGCCGTTCGCCACGGGCTTCCGGGCGCGCGTCGAGATAAGCGCAAATCACAGGGCTGTCGAACAGCGCAAAGCCTTCATCGGTGACGAGCGTGGGGATCTTGCCGAACGGGTTTACCGCAAGCAGCTCGGCTGGATCAGCATAGACGTCTACCGTGACCTCTTCGATGAGGCTTTGAAGATTTCGTTCGGCGATCACCATCCGCACCTTGCGGGCATATGGCGAGGCGTTCGACCAGTAAAGCTTCACCGGCATCTCCTTCTTTTGCCGAGTTATGGGCGCGGTCGAGGTCCATTGCCAGCAGTCAATTAGGCTGCAGGCATGAGAGCCGTCGGTGTCTCGGGGAGCATAGCATAGCCCTCCGCGACCGCGCGCTTCACGAGCGTCCGGTGAGCTTGTCGGCCATCACCGAGATCGTCCGCACATAGACCTCGGCCTTGTTCCATTCGTGCAGGACGCCGTAATTCGCCGAGCCCGGATGCCAGCCCTGACCCCGCTGCCAGCCGTAAGCTCTGAGGAAGTTCGCCGTCGAGGCGAGCATGTCGGGCACGCTGCGGACGAGATCGCGCCGTCCGTCGCCGTCGAAATCCACCGCATATTTGAAATAGGATGAGGAGAGGAACTGCACCTGGCCGATCTCGCCGGCCCAGCCGCCGCGAAGCTGCGCGGCCGTCAAATCGCCGCGCTGGACGATCTTCAGCGCCGCCAGCAGCTCGTTGCGGAAAAACTCCGAACGGCGGCAGTCATAGGCGAGCGTTGCCAGCGAGCGGATGATGGCAAAATTGCCGCTGCCGTCGCGGCCATAGCCCGTCTCCAGGCCCCAAATCGCAATCACGACCGCAGCAGGCACACCGTAGCGCTCCTCGATCCGGCTCAAGGTCGAGCCGTAAGCTCTGCAATCAGGCGGCGGCCCTTGGCGATCATCGCATTCGAGACGCGGCGCGCATAGAATGCCTCGAAGCTCAGCTTGAATGAGCGCTGGCCGCGGTCGAGACCGATCACCCTGCGGTCGTAGCTGACATCGGTCAGCGCCGAAGCGAGCGTCGCGCGCGAGATGCCCTGCGCCGCCGCGTTGGCTTTGAAACCTTCAAGCCAGCGCTCGAAGCCTGCTGCGGTTTGGCCGCATTCGGACGCGAACGCCGCGGGCGGCAGAAGAATGAAAAGAAACGCGATGACCGCGCTTTGACAAATGTTTCGACGCCGAATGCCGCGTGATGCTGCCATATCCGTTCCCTCGATTGGGCACACCGCAAGACATGCCGGGTGCGGTGCAAATCATGCGCGTGCAAGTAGCGCGCAAAGCCGTCGCAGTCAAACGGCATCGTTGGAGCGGGTTAAAGGTTGACTGACAGGGCGGGGCAGCAGGGGACTCAGACGGCGCCGCGTCCCATGCGCCGGAAGACGAAGGGTGGCGGCGCGGCGGCGGCCTCGTTTTCGGCAAGGGCAACGATTCGGGCATTGAACGTGGACTTGGCGCAGGCCGGGTCGGCATTCTCCGCCTCGCCGGTCAAGGCCAGCGCCTGGCAACGGCAGCCGCCGAAATCGATCTCGCGGCGATCGCAGGAGCGGCAAGGCTCGCGCATCCATGATGTGCCGCGAAAGGCATTGAAGGCGTCGGAATTGCGCCAGATTTCGCGCAGCGGCCGGTCGCGCACAGTCTCGAAGTTGAGGCCGGGCAGGCTTTCCGCCGCATGGCAGGGCAGCACCTTGCCGGACGGCGTCACATTGAAGAAGCGGCTACCCCAGCCGCCCATGCAGGGTTTTGGCGTTGCCGCATAATAATCCGGCACGACGAGGTCGATATTCATAATGCCGTTCAGCCGGTCGATGGCGCGCGTGACGATCTCGACGCTGCGCATGGTCTCGTCATAGGTCGGCATCAGCGCCGCACGGTTGCGCAGCGCCCAGCCGTAATATTGCACATGCGCGACTTCGATGCGGATGGCGCCGAGTCGCTCGGCAAGGCCGATGATGGCTTCGAGATTGTGGATGTTCTGGCGGTGGACCGGCGCGTTGACGGTGAGCGGCACATCCAGCTCGGCGAGCCAGCCCGCCAGCGCCATCTTCTTGTCGAAGCCGCCCTTGATCGCGCCGATGCGGTTGCAATTCTCCGGGTCGGCGTCCTGGAAGGAGATCTGCACATGGTCGAGACCGGCATCGACGAGCTGTTCGAGACGCTCGCGGCTGAGCGTGACGCCGGCGGTGATCAGGTTGGTATAGAGGCCGAGCCTGCGCGCATGGGCAACGATCTCGTGAAGATCGGTGCGCAAGGTCGGCTCGCCGCCGGAGAGATGCGTCTGCAGCACGCCGAGCTCGGCGGCCTGGGTGAACACGTCGCACCATTCCGCCGTCGACAGCTCGCGGTTGGCGCGCTCCAGCTCCAGCGGATTGGAGCAATAGGGGCATTGCAGCGGGCAGCGATGCGTCAGCTCCGCAAGCATGCCCTCCGGGGCATTGACGCGGATCGCCTCCTTGCCGGCGACCCTCTCGAATGGCATGACGCTAGGCATTGTCTCTAATATAGCCCTTGTCGGCCAGGTCTTGAAGGAGGGCGACGACATCCGCCAGGATCGTCGCCGGGCGCGGCATCGTAGCTTGCGGCGAGTTCATCGGCGATCTGGCCAAGCGTGCGCTGTCCATCGCAGAGCCGCAGAACCTCGATCGCGACCTCATCCGGCTCGACAATGCGCTCCGGCGCCAGCAGCACCCAGCGGCCGCGCACGCGGTCCTCATGCAGACGAACGAAACGCGGCAGCACGGGGCGGCTGTCGTCCCGGATGATCAGCCTCTTGCGCGCGCGCCTTGCTTCGCTCTCAGCCATTCCTTGCCGGTTTCATAAAGGCAAAGTCGCAGCCTTCATCGGCTTGCAGAACCTGTTCGGCATAGAGCTTATCATAGCCGCGCAATGTCGCGGGATCGCGCTGAGTAAAAGGTCCTTCCGCCTTGCGGCGCGCCAGTTCGGCGTCATCGACCAGCAGGTCGATGCGGCGCTCCTTGACCGAAAGCCGGATGCGGTCGCCATTGCGGACGAAAGCGCCAGCGGTCCGCCGGCCGCCGCTTCGGGCGTCACATGGAGGACGATCGTGCCGAAGGCCGTACCGGACATGCGGGCGTCGGAGATGCGCACCATGTCCTTAACGCCTTTCGACGAGAGTTTTTTCGGGATCGGCAGATAGCCGGCCTCGGGCATGCCCGACGCGCTGGTCGGTCCGGCATTCTGGAGGACCATGAAATCGTCCGCCGTGATGTCGAGCTCGGGATCATCGACGCGTTTGGCCATGTCTTCGAGTGAGGTGAAAACGACCGCCCTGCCCTCCTTCTCGAACAGCGACTTGTCGGCGGCGGAGCGCTTCAGGATGGCGCCGCGCGGGGCAAGCGAGCCGAACAGCGCAACGAGACCGCCTTCCGGCTCCAAGCGGGTTTTCCGCGCTCGCGATCACCTTGCGGTCGACCGGGCCGTCCTCGGCATCGAGCCTTTGCCCGAGCGTTTCGCCGGTCACGGTCATGCAGTCGAGATTGAGCAGCGGCTTCAGCTCGCGCATGACGGCGCCGAGGCCTCCGGCGAAGAAGAAGTCCTCCATATAATGCGCGCCGACCGGCTTCAGATTGACGAGCACGGGCGTGGTATCGGACAGCTCGTTCAGCCAGGCGAGCGGCAGCTCGATTCCTGCGCGGCCGGCGATCGCGGTCAGATGGATGATGGCATTGGTCGAGCCGCCGAGCGCCAAGCAGCACGCGCAGCGCGTTCTCGACCGCGCCGCGCGTGATGATCTGGCTGGGCCTGATCGGACGCTCGATGAGGCGCACAGCCGTCGCGCCCGTCGCTTCGGCGGCGCGCAGCCGGTCGGCATGGACGGCGGGGGTCGCGGCCGTCCCCGGCAGGCACATTCCCAGCGCCTCGCTGATGCAGGCCATGGTCGAAGCCGTGCCCATCACGGCGCAGGTGCCGGCGGTCGTCGCCAGCCGCATCTCGATATTGCCGATCTGGTCCTTGTCGATCTCGCCGGCGCGATATTTCGCCCAGAAGCGGCGGCAATCGGTGCAGGCGCCCAGCCGCTCCTCGCCATAGCGCGAGGTCATCATCGGCCCGGCGACGATCTGCACGGCGGGGAGATCGGTCGGACACCGCGCCCATCAGCTGGGCGGGGACGGTCTTATCGCAGCCGCCCATCAGCACCACCACATCCATCGGCTGAGCGCGGATCATTTCCTCCGTGTCCATCGCCATGAGATTGCGGAATTTCAGGCTGGTCGGGTTGAGGAATACCTCACCGAGCGAGATGGTCGGGAACTCGACCGGCAGTGCGCCCGCCGCCAGCACTCCGCGCTTCACGGCTTCGAGCAGCTCTGGAAAATGGCGGTGGCAATTGTTGAAGCCCGATCCGGTATAGGCGATGCCGACGATCTTCTTCGCCAGCATCTGCCGCGAATAGCCCATCGAGGAGGCGAAGGACCGGCGCAGATAGAGCGAGAAATCCTTATCGCCGTAATTGGTCAGGCCCTTGGCAAAGCCATGATCGTCCGTGTCCGCCATATTGTTTCCCGTCCCTATTGGTCCAGCTCGTTTATAACGGATAGGCGCGCAAAGCCCTCTCACGCGAGGGGAGAGGGCCAAGCCGCCTTCGGCGAGTCGGCCCTCTCCCTCGACGGGAGAGGGCGGCGCGCAGCGCCGGGTGAGGG
Organism: uncultured Alphaproteobacteria bacterium; assembly: GCA_963773735.1. Classification (GTDB taxonomy): domain Bacteria; phylum Pseudomonadota; class Alphaproteobacteria; order Rhizobiales; family Rhodomicrobiaceae; genus CAVZCK01. The sequence continues at coordinate 369,515 of CAVZCK010000018.1, forward strand.
TGGGGCCGCTAGCACTGATGTAATAAAATCGGCTTAAATCTTCTGCTCCAGATAGCGCGCCTGGACGTCCTCGACCCAGTTGCCGACATTCCAGGAGCCATAGGAGCCCATGCCGCCGAGCGGATCGTCGCCCGCATAGACCGGCACATGGACGAGCGACAGACCGTCATGCGCGCGGGCTTCCTTCAAGCGCCGCCCGCAACTCATCCGCCGTCGTGCCGCCCCAGAGCGCCTTGACGCCGCTCACCGCCGAAGCCAGCTGCACATAATCCACCGCCACGGAATCATTGGTGCGGAATTCGGCCTCATATTGCGCTTTTTGCAAGCCGGTGATCGCGGCCATGCGGCGATTGTCGAACAGCAGGATCATACCCCTGGCGCCGTGCTCGACCGCATCGATCAGCACTTGCGGGTTCATCATGAAGGAGCCGTCGCCGGTGAAGGCGATGCCGTAGCGCGGGCTGGTCCGCGGCGGCTCTCGCGAGCAGCGCCGAGACGGCAAAGCCCATATAGGAGGCGCCGCTTTCGGTGTAGGTGTCACCGGTGCGGTCGTCCTCGACGATCTGGAAGCCGTTCGCCTGAACGTCGCCGGCATCGAAATATTTCGCCGCGCCTCGATCGGCCTTGGCGAAATCGGCGGCGATCTTGATGGCGGCGGGCTGGGTCAGCACCGGCCGGTCCCAGACCGCATCAGGGATCGGCGCCGCCTCGAAGCGCTCACGCTTGAAATCAGACCACGCCTTTTTCTTCTCCGTACAGGCAGCGAGCCAGGCCGCCTTGCTCGCCGGATCGACGGCGTTGGACTTGCCGATCGCCTCAAGCAGCCGGCCGATCACCGCGCGGATATCGCCCGGCAGTCCGACCGTATTGGCGTAATGCATCAGGTCGGAGAGGTCGCCATTGATGTTGATCACCGCCTCGGCGGACGGATAGCCGACGCCGGAGCAATCGGCCTGGCAGACGCCGCGCGTGCCGATGGCGATCAGGAGCTGGGCGTTTTCCATCGCATAATTGCCGGAGATCGAGCCTTTCGATCCGCCGACATGCATGTTCTGCGGATGAGCATCGGGCAGCACGCCGGTCGAGCCGGGCGACAGCACCACCGCCGCGCCGATGCGCTCGGCAAGCTGACGCACTTCGGCGTCGGCCCCGCGCGTGCCGCCGCCGGCCTTGATGGCGATGCGGTCATATTTGGCGATGAGGGCAACGGCCTCGTCCAGCGCCTCTGTCCCCGCTGGGATCACCGCCGGCACTTTGAGCCGCTCCGGCAAGGTGTCGAGATTGACCTCGGTCATCTCCGGCTGGGTGTTCAGCGGCAGGAGCAGATAGAACGGCCCGGCCTTGTAAGGGTGATGCACGCAGGCCGTGCCGCGCCGCATGGCATCGCGCAGCGCGCCCGGCGTGTGCAGCACATAGGATTGCCCCATCACCGCGGTGAGCTGGCCGAACAGGCCCTGCTGCGGCTTGGGGATCTGCTGCATGTTGTAGCCTTCGCCGCGGGTCGTCTCGTCGCCATAGATGTGATAGACGCCGACGCCATTCGAGGCTGCCGCCAGCGAGCCAGCCATGGCCTGGAGCGCGCCCGGCCCGATCGAGGTAACAACCGCGGGCGTCTCGCCATAGCTCCAGGCCAGCGCCGTAGCGGCGTGCGCCATCTCGACCTCATTGCGGCAGTTGATGACGCGGAGGACGCCCTCTTCCGCATAGACGCGGAGCACCTCGCCGAAATCGGTCGAGCCATGGCCGAAGATGGCGAAATATTTGCGCACGCCCTGCTTCAGGAGGCCGACGACCAGCGCCTCAGACAGCGTCAGCTTGAGGATGCCGGAAAGCTCGCCAGAGCGCATGGCCTCAGCGAGCCCGCCCGCCTTCGTGATCAGCCGCGCGCGCTGGCGCATCGAGGCGCTCGGCCCCGTTTCCCCGGATGTCCTGTCAAGCATTCCGCTCTTCCCTCAGCGCTTCGGGCGGAGCGCCGCCTTGCCTTGAGGTTCTCGACTTCCATGTGCTGCGCAATTGCAAAACCACGACCAGGAGGGACAGGCCGAACAGCGTCATCGCCACCGGCGAGGTGTAGAAAATGTCCACACTGTTATCCGACAGCACCATCGCCGTGCGGAATTCCTTCTCCAGCGTATGCCCGAGAACCAATCCCAGAACGATCGGCGTTATAGGAATTTGAACCCGTTGCAGGACGTAGCCAAGCAGCCCGATAATGGCCATTGCGTAGATATCGAAGGGGCTGTTGCGCACCGCGTAGGAGCCGATCACGCACATGACGACGATCGCGATGGCGAGAAGATGCGCTGGAACGCGCAGCACCTGGATGAAAGCGCGAATGCCGAGCAGCCAAACAATGATGATGACGACATGCGAGGTGATGAAGGAGAAGTAGACGCTGTAGACCTCGGCCGGGTGCTGCGAGAACAGCAGCGGGCCGGGGGTGAGGCCGTGAATGAGAAGACCCGACAGGATAATGGCGGTCGCCGGATCGCTGGGGATGCCGAGCGCCAGGAGCGGAATCATCGCGCCGCCCGTCACCGCATTGTGCGAGGCTTCCGGCGCCACGACGCCTTCGATCGCTCCCTTGCCGAACTGCTCGGGGTGGTCGGAGAAACGGCGTGCGTGATCGTAGCCCAGAAAGGCGGCCACGGGTCCATGCGCGCCCGGAATGGCGCCGATCACCGTGCCCATGCCCGAGGTCCGCACCATCAGCCAGAACTGGCTCTTGATGCTCTTCCAATTCGGCAGCTCGACCCGGACATCCGAAGCTTTGACCGGTGTGTACTCGCCCTTGAGATAGCTGAGCAGCGCCTCGATCACATGCGGGACGGCGAACAGCCCGACCATTGCCACCACAAGGTTGACGCCCTGCAGCATTTCCGTGAAGCCGAAGGTCAGCCGGCGCGTCGCGTCCATCTCGTCGAGGCCGATGGTCATCAGCATCAGGCCGATCACGCCTGCGATCAGCCCCCGGACGAGCGATTTTTCGGCCATGGCGCAAATCGTCGACAGCCCGAAGAAGACGAGGGCGAAGATCTCGGCCGGTCCGAATTTGATCGCCATGCGGGCGACGAGATTGACCGAGACCATCATGACGATGAGGCTGAACAGCCCGCCGAAGGTCGAGGCAACGATCGAGGCGCCGAGCGCCAGTGAGGCCTTGCCCTTGCGCGTCATGGCGTAACCGTCGGCAACGGTCGCGGCCGACGATGGCGTGCCTGGAATGCCGATCAGGATCGCCGAGATCGCACCGCCCGCCATGCCGCCGTTGAATGTGCCGAGCATCATGGCGATGGACGGGAACGGCCCGAGGGCGAAGGTCAGCGGCAACACCACGGCGAGCGCCACGGTATAGGTCAGCCCCGGTATGGCGCCGAAGATCAGCCCGATGATCGTTCCGAAGGTCATCGCGATCAGCACGTGATAGCTGAGCGAAACGGAGAGTGCGTCGTAAATTACGTCCATGGTCGCCTCCGCTCAGGCCATCGAGGTCCAGCTGCCATAGGGCATGTAGGCGCCAAGCAGCTTGTTGAAGACCAGCCAGCAGCCAACGGCCATGCCGACGGAGAAAAGGATGATCAGGATCGGGTTCCGGATCTTCAGGGGACCGATCATCGCAGCGGCGACGAGGGCGGCGGTCGCGATGCGGAAGCCGAGGCGCTCTAGGAAAAAGCCGTAGAGCACGATAAAGAGAAAAACCCCGCCCGCCATCTTGGCCTCAAGCCAGCTTACGGCAGGCTGAGGAGGCTCGGCGGGATCGTGGCGCGGCGCCTCTTCCCTCATGGCGAAGGCGCGCGCCACCATGATAGCCGACAGTCCGGCGAGCACGATGCCCAAAAGGAGCGGAAAAGCCCGAGGACCAACCGTATCGGGATCGCCAGCCGGAATTGTCTCATAGACGAGCCCCGTCCAGATGAGGGCAATCGTCAAAAGAACGAGGCCGACGATGCGGTCACGCTGGCTGATGCTCATGGCTGATCCGCTTGTCCTTACCTTACTTGATCTTATTCAGGCCGAGATCGCTCATGAGCTTAGCGATGGTCTTGTCATCGGTTGCGATCAGCTTGCTGAACTGATCCTTGTCCAGATAAGCGGGGGTGAAGCCGATCTTCTCGGCGGCGTCATGGAACTCCTTGCTCTCGGTCGCCTTCTTGGCGGCTTCCTCGAGCTTAGCGATCACTTCAGGCGGCGTACCCTTCGGAGCCGCCAGGCCGCGCCACATGGTGATATTGATATCGGCGCCCTGCTCCTGGGCCGTGGGCACATCCGGCAGCACCGCAACGCGGTCGGCGCCCGTCACCGCAAGAACCCGCAGCGTTCCAGCCTTCACATGGGAAACGAACTGGCCCGGCCATTGCAGAGCCGCGTCGACGCGGCCACCGAGAAGCTCTGCCGGCGCGCGGCCCTCGTCATAGGGCACATAAATGACTTTGTCGCCGATGCCGAGGGCATTGAATAGTGCGACAGAGGTCAGATGCGTAAATGAGCCCTTGCCGGAAGCGCCGACTTTCAGCTTCTCATCCGACTTCTTAACCGCATCAACCATGTCCTTCAGCGATTTCCAGCCGGAGTTTGACCGCACCGCAAGAGCGGGCACCTCCGTGGACACCCGTGCGATCGGCGTAAAGGCCGTGTAATCGAAGGGGATATTGCCCTGATAGTGGGCGCTGCTGATCGAATTCGAGTTCCAGACGATATTGTAACCGTCGGGAGGGGTGGATTGAACATGCGTATATCCGATGGCGCCGCCGCCGCCGGTCCGGCTCACCGGAACGACAGGCTGATGCAGGTCCTTCGACATCAGATCGGCAAGCAACTGACCGATCGTATTCGCCGTGCCGCCGAAGAGAACCGTCATCTCGACAGGCTTGTCGGGATATTCCGCCCGGCTCGGCGTCGGCAGAGCTGCTCCCGCCGAAAAAATCAACGCACCCAGCGATGCCAAAATTGCTCTGCGATTCAACATGCTCATTACGCGTCCTCTCCATGATTGGGTTGATGCCCGACGGTGCTTATTAACCACTTGGATGGCGATAGCGCTATCAGCTGGCTTCGGCGACTATCAGTCCTTTGCGCGAAGCTCCTTCTCCAAGAGCGGCGAGAATTTTTTCAGGCGTTGCCGGCAGCGATTTGATCCGTACGCCGATGGCGTCGTAGATTGCATTGAGGATCGCGGGGGCGGTCGGAACGAGGGCTGGTTCGCCGATGCCCTTGGCGCCGAGCGGGCTTTTCGGATCGCGGTCCTCGACAAGCTTGATGTTGATCTGCGGGATATCGAGCGCGGTCGGCAGGATGTATTTCGCGAAACCATGCGTCTTGGTGTGGCCCTTCTCGAGCTGGTAATCCTCCATTAGCGCCTGGCCGAGGCCCTGCACGACGCCGCCCTCGATCTGGCCTTCAACGCCGCGCGGATTGATGGCCCGGCCGACATCATGCGTCGCCCAGATGCCGAGCACCTGCACCTCGCCGGTTATCGTGTCGACCTCGACCTCGGCGACCTGCGCGCCAAACACGTAAGCCTGCCAGGGGCGGCCCGAGCCGTCGACCGGATCGAGGCCGGTGCCGTGCGCGGTGAACGAGCCGGAGCCGACCGGCACCACGCCGCGCGTCTTGGCTGTGGCGACGGCTTCCTCCATCGACATGCGCAGATTGCTGCCCTCCGACCAGATCTCGCCGTTGAAGGCGCGGAGTGAGTTTTCCTCCACGCCCCAGAAAGCGGCAAGCTCCTTGTCGAGCTTGGCGCGGGCATCGCGGCAGGCAAGCGCCACGGCATTGCCGATCATATAGGTCTGGCGCGTCGCGCCGGCATGAGCGGCCTCCGGCGAGCGCGCGGTGTCATTATCGCCGAGCGTAATGTCCTCGGGGCGCACCCCGAGTTCCTCGGCAGCGACCTGGGCAAGCAGAGTCAGGATGCCCTCGCCGATCTCGGTGACGCCGGTGACGATCTTGGCGGTGCCGCCATCGTCGAGCTCGGCCCAGGCGCCGGCGCGGTCGATCGTCGCCGTGCGCGCGATGCCATACCAGCACGCCGCCATGCCGCGGCCGCGAAGCTTGCGCTGCATCAGGCGACCTCCCTCTTGGTGTCGGTCGGTGCTTTGGAAAGCCTGGCGCCGAGCGTGCAGGGCTTGCGCGTATCAGGACCGCCGAGATCGGCGCGCGTTGCGCCGCGGCCAGGAACGCCGGCCTCCCAGCGTGAGGCTTCCTCCGCCGTGTCGAGAACGACGCCGAGCGAAACTGAGCCGAGTTCATCCTTGGTATGGGTGATCGCGCCGTTGCGCATCATATTGCGGCGGCGGATTTCGAACGGATCGAGGCCGAGCTTTTCGGCGCAGATATCGAGATGGGATTCGGTGGCGAACTGCGCCTGCATGGCGCCAAAGGTGCGGAACGCGCCCGATGGTGTGTTATTGGTATAGATGCCGTAAGTGTCGATCTTCACATTCGGGATGTCATACGGCCCGCAGGACAGGATCGCCGCCTTGCGCATCACCCCTTCCGTGGACAGACCATAGGCGCCGCCATCCGAGATCATCTTGAACTCAGCGGCGGTGATCCGGCCGTCCCTCGTCACGCCCATCTTCAGGGTGATCCGCGCCGGATGGCGCTTGGCGGTCGAGACGATCAACTCCTCGCGGGTGAAGACGAGCCGCACCGGCCGGCCGGACTTCATCGCCGCCAGCGCCAGCATGCCCTGATAGATCATGTCCTCCTTGCCGCCGAAGCCGCCGCCGACCGGGCTCATGATGAAGCGCACCTTGTTGATCGGCCTGGCGATGATCTTGGCGAGCATATGCCGGTGATGGGTGATGTTCTGGCTCGGCGAGATGATGGTCACCACATCGTCGTGATCGACATAGCCGATGCCGGCTTCGGGCTCCAAATAGGCGTGCTCGACCTGCTGGGTGTCGTAGCGCTCCTCGACGATGAGGTCGGCCTCGGCAAAGCCTTTCGCGATGTCGCCCTTGCGGATCGGGATGTGCTTGACGAGATTGTCCGGCGCGTAATCGTGCAGCACCGGCGCGCCCGGTCGCATCGCCTCCTCCGGATCGAAGACCGCCGGCAGTTCCTCGTAATCGACCTTGATGCGACGCAGCGCTTCCCTGGCCGTCAGCACATCCTCGGCGGCGACCGCCGCGACTGCCTCTCCGACATAGCGGACTACGCCGCGCGCCATGATCGGCTGATCGTGCACGAAAACGCCGAAGCCGTCCTCGCCGGGCACGTCGTCGGCGGTGATGACGCAGGCGACGCCCGGCAACGCCTCGGCCTTGCTGATGTCGATGGACCTGATCCGCGCATGCGGATGCGGTGAGCGCAGCACCTGCATGTGCAGCATGCCGGGCATGACCATGTCGCCGGCATAGCGCAGGCGGCCGCTGACCTTGCTCGGCGCGTCGAGCCGGCGGACATTGTTGCCGATGAAGGACTGGCCGGCCCCGTCCGGCTCCAGCGCAGCCGGTGACAGCCTGCCGTTGATGACGTCGCGGGCGATCTCGACCGCCTCGAAAATCTTGATGTAGCCGGTGCAGCGGCAGATATTGCCGCCTAGCCGCTCCTTGATCTCCTCGAAATCCGCGATTCGGATTGTCGCGCAGCGCCGCGGTCGCCGCCATCACCATGCCGGGAATGCAGTAGCCGCATTGGCTGGCGCCGGTCTTGTGGAAGGCGCTCTGGAGTTCGGTGAGCTGTTGCCTCTTGCCGGCGAGACCTTCGACGGTCTCGATACTCGCGCCCTGCGCCTTGGCGAGCGGCATCAGGCAGGATTTCACCAGCTTGCCGTCGACGAAGACCGAGCAGGTGCCGCATTCGCCGGCGCCGCAGCCTTCCTTGGTGCCGGTCAGATTGAGATCGTCGCGAAGGAAATCGAGCAGCCGCAGATGCGAAGCCGCGCGGCGCTTTACCGGCCGGCCGTTCACGGTCATTTCGATCGGCAGATCAGACATGAGCAGGCTCCCTTTGCGCCGCGCCGGGCACCGGCACGCCGCAATCGGCTAAGGCATTCAGAATTGCCGCCTCGACAAAGCCCCTCACCACCCTCCGGCGATAGTCGCGCCGCGTCCGCGAGGCGACGCGGTCGCGCCGGACGCTCGGCCGCTTCGGCGATCAGCTCGCGCGTAATCGGCTGCCCCCGCAGCATCGCCTCGACGTCATCGAGCCGCACCGGCACCGGCCCGATACCGCCAAGCGCCAGACGCACATCCTCGAACTTGCGACCTGCCGCGTCGGTCTTGACGAGCGCAACGGCACAGACAGTGGCGATAACCAGCGAGCGCCGCTGTCCGACCTTCTCGAAGGAACCGCCATAACCCGCCATGGAATTGCAGATGACCGCGGTCACGATCTCGCGCGGAGCGAGCGCGGTCTTGCCCGGCCCGAGCACGAAATCGGCGACAGCCATTTTGCGCATCGCAAGCTCGCCGTTATCGAGCCGGGCGAGTTCGATTTCGCCGTTCATGGCGAGCACCGGCGGCGTGCCATCGGCGGCGGGGGAGGCATTGACGATATTGCCGGCGAGCGTTGCCTGCTGGCGGATCTGATCATCGGCGAACCACACCGCGCAATAGGGCATGCACGGCAGATGCCGCCTCAGAGTGGCGTCCTCGAGGAAGCGCTGATAGGGAAGAGCTGCGCCGATCCGGACCTTGCCGCCCTCGATCCGGTAACCGGTGAGCTCGGCAACCCGGCTCATATCGACGACGGCCGGCAGATGCACGTCGCCCGCGCGGCCTTCGCGCGCCCAGGGGAGGATGTCCGTCGCCCCTGTCACAAGCCGGCTGCCTTCGGGCGCGCTCGTCCAAAGCTCAAGCGCCTCCTTGAGGTCCTTCGGCAAATGATAATCCTCACAGGTCAGCATCGCTGCCCTCCCTGCAGGTTCATTAACGAACCCTGACCGTTCCTTTTCAGCACATCGGCGCCGTCTCGGGATTCCCATAGCCAGCCTACCCGAGACGCGTTGAGCGCGACGGACTATTCCGCCGCAATGGCCCGATGCGCCGCAGCATGCCTCGTTCTTGACGACGACCTTGATCGCATCCTCGACGCGGTCCCTGGCGTAGCGCAGCGCCTCCGGCAGATCCTTCATCGCAAAAGTGTGCGTATGGATCAGAGTGGCGTCGAAACGTTTCTGGCGCATGAATGCCTCGGCCCGGTGCGTCGCCGATTTGCCTTCGCCGCGAATGCCGTAAATATAGATATTGTTGCGCACGATGTGCGCGATGTCGACCTCTGGTGATTCATGCGGGAAGGCCGCAAGGCAGATCTTGCCGCCGCGATTAACCATCTGCGCCGCCTCGTTGACGGCATTTGCCGCTGCCGAGCATTCGAGAACATAGTCGACGCCTTGCCCGCCGGTGATGCGGCGGACGGCTTCGACCGGGTCCTCATTGCGGATATTGACGACATAATCGGCGCCGAGCTTCTTGCCGATTTCCAGCCGGTTGTCGCGCGTGCCGGTCAGGATCACCGGCTGGGCGCCGAGCGCCTTGGCGACCGCGACGCCGAGCAGGCCGATCGGGCCGGGACCGGTCACCACCACGCTCTCGCCGGCAACGAGACCGCCGAGTTCAGTGAGGCCGTACATGGCCGTGCCGGCAGTGACGACGAGGGTCGCCTCTTCATCGCTCATACTGGCGTCGAGATGGATGAGCGTGTTGATGTTGTTGACCTGATATTCGCAAAAGCCGCCATCGGTGGTGAAACCGTTGGCGCGATGCCCCTTATCGACGTCGCCGTAATTCTTTCCGTAATTATGACAGGAGGTATACATGCCCTCGCGGCAGCGCTTGCATTGGCCGCAACCGGCATGAATCTCGACCGTCACGCGGTCGCCGATGGCGAACTCGTCGACGCCCGGACCGAGCGCGACGACCGTGCCCATATATTCATGGCCCGGCGTAAAGCCTTTATTAAAGGGTGGGCCCCCCTGGATCTGGGCAGGGGGGCCATGATGGATGATCTCCAGATCGGTCGCGCAGATGGCGACCGCATCGATACGGACCAGCACCTCAGCCTTCCCCGGTACCGGGACGGGTTTGTCTTGCAAGGCAAGCTGGCCGGGATCACCCAGGACCCATGCCTTCATCATCTCCGGAATCTTGAAATCCGGACTGGTTTTTACCGTCTGAGGCATGGGCATGACGCGTTACTCCCGCTTAGACTGACGTCAACGATCAGCCATCAACACGGCTCGCCGCCGCGTCATTCTTGACCCCGCCGAATTTTTCCGAAATCGCCGCCGCGCAGAGCTTGACCGCCGCCTTGACCTTCTCCCGGGCCTTGGCCTTTGGCGCGCATGGCCGGCATCGAGCAGGCAACCGATCCGATCACCGCGCCGCTGTGATCGCGGATGGCGGCGCCGATGCAGACGACGCCCGGCTGGAATTCCTCATCGTCCATCGAATAGCCGTGACGCCGGGTCAGCCGAAGCTCCTCCATCAGCCCAGCGATCGTGCCGATCGTGTTCTCGGTGAATCGTCCGAGGCCGTTATTGGCGATGACGCGAGCGATCTCGGCCTCCGGCAGCCAGGCAAGGATCGCCTTGCCGGTCGCGGTGGCATGGGCGGCATTGGCATTGCTCATCTGGTCGGCGCCGACGCCGGACCGGCAGGCGCGAAGTCGAGCTTGGCGAGCGTCACGAGCGCATAGCCCTGCATGACCGCGAGATGCACGCACTCGCCCGTCGCTTCGTTCAGCGCCCGAAGCTCGGGCATGGCGATTTCGGTGAGATTAAAATGCTTCAGCCGGCTATTGGAGAGCTCGGTGATCCGCGCACCGAGGAAATAGGTCCGCGAACGTTTGTTGCGGCCGACATAGCCGCGTTTGACCAACGTCGCGAGAAGATGGTGGCAGGTCGAGCTGTTCAGCCGGGCCTCGGCCGCGATCTCGCTCAAGCCCAGTTCACCGTCCGCCGCGGCCAGAATATCGAGGAGGTCGAGAGCGCGTTCGATGGACTGGATCGTCCGTTCGGCTTTCACAGCATCAATGGCGAGCGCCTCGTTCGATGCGCTCCCGACACTTTGGCCGTTCATCGATTCGACACTGGCACTTGCGGCCTTCACGAAGCCAGTCTCCGCAGCTCTGCGACCAGGATGTGATTTCAGCCACAATCCACCGGATTTGTCAACCAAATTTGCCATTGTCGAACCAAATTTGATATTATGAAATTTTAAGCCGGATCGTTGCGGAAGGCTTGCGCGCGTCGCGGGAAGCCGCACTCCTGCGCAAAATTGATATGGACTCTCAAGGGGCAAGAGGTGAGGACGCGCGCGAGCTGATCAGTGTCAGCCAAGTAGAAACGCGGCGGCTCCTACGCGGCACGCCCGGCCGCACATCGAACAAAGACGAAACCGGCCATCGTCGGAGCTATGGCGATGACCGCGTTGGACGAGCGGGAGAAGGCCACTTTTCGCAATGATGCTTAGCGCGGAGCCGGAGGCACCGGCGGCATGGTGTCGAAATTCGGTATGGCAGTCGAGGTCACATCCCATTTGGGGCGGCGCTTGGCGTATAGCACGCTTTGCGGCTCGAACCAGTCATGGTCATCCGCCGAACCGACGGCGATGCCGATCACGCCCGGTCTTGCTGAATTTTCTGCATAGATGCGGCTTCCGCAGGTTGGGCAGAAGTGCCAGGTGACGATGTTGCCGCTGTCGGCCGTCACGGCAAAGCCCTTGACCGGGCCTTCGATCCTCACGTCATCTGCCTTGAAAAAGGCGTTCGAGGCGTGCCCGGTGCCCGATCGGCGCTGACAGTCCTTGCAATGGCATTGAGCCATGCGGATCGGATTGGCGCTGATCGTGTAGCTCACCGCGCCGCAAAGGCACCGTCCTGTCGCAAATGGCTCGCCGGTCATGCTTTTCCTCTTTCCGCTACGAATAATTTCGCTCGGTTATGAATAGCATCTGCCGGCGGACCGGGAAAGACGGCGGCATTCGGGGATCATCCCGGAAGCGACAATCCGCCTATCCGCAGCACCCGGAGGATGACTTATATATCGAGCGAGGGCGGCGCCGGGAGGCTTGCAGTCTTGATCTGCATCAAGGCTTTCGGTTTTTTGAAGACTTAGGCAATGAAGAACGCTTATTCTATCGAGCAGTCGAACCGGCCGGCACGGCAGCCCAAAGCCGTGACAAAGACGGCGCTCTCGAGGCGGTGTTTTGAGTTCGTCTGACATAAAATGGACGCAGAACCCTCGCAAAAGCCCATTAGACTGATGCCCAGGCAGCTCCAAGCGCCCGAAGGGAGGCGATGATGGACTACGAGCAGATTTTCGAGGACCGGATCGAGCAGCTGCACCGGGAAGGCCGATACCGGGTCTTCGCCGACATCAAGCGCCGCTGCGGGGCCTATCCGAACGCGGTGCATTTCCCCAAGGGCGTGAAGTCGGAAGAGGCCGATACGCGGCCGGTGACGGTGTGGTGCTCGAACGACTATCTCGGCATGAGCCAGCACCCCAAAGTGCGCGCCGCCATGCATGAGGCGATCGATAGCGTCGGCGCCGGCTCGGGCGGCACCCGCAACATCTCCGGCACCACCCATTATCATGTCGAGCTCGAGGCCGAGCTGGCCGACCTGCACGGCAAGCAGGCGGCGCTCGTCTTCACCTCGGCCTATATCGCCAATGACGCCACGCTCTCGACGCTGCGTCAAGCTGATCCCCGGCCTGGTGATCTTTTCCGATGAGAAGAACCACGCCTCGATGATCCAGGGCATCCGCCATGGCGGCGGCGAGAAGCGCATCTGGCGGCACAACGACCCGAAGCATCTGGAAGCGCTGCTGAAGGACTACCCGGCCGAGACGCCGAAGCTGATCGTCTTCGAGAGCGTCTATTCGATGGACGGCCATATCGCCCCGATGGCGGCGATCTGCGACCTGGCGGAAAAATACGGCGCGCTGACCTATCTCGACGAGGTGCATGCGGTCGGCCTGTACGGGCCGCGCGGCGGCGGCATCGCCGAGCGCGAGGGGCTGATGGACCGCATCGACATCATCAACGGCACCCTCGCCAAGGGTTTTGGCGTCATGGGCGGCTATATCGCCGCCTCGCGGGCCTGCTGCGATGCCATCCGCTCCTATGCCGCAGGCTTCATCTTCACCACCTCCTTGGCCCCGGCGATCGCCGCGGGCGCCTTCGCCAGCATCCGGCATCTGAAGGTCAGCCAGCTCGAGCGGGCCCGGCATCAGGAGCGGGCGCGCACGCTGAAGGCGGTGCTGAAGGCCCGTGAGCTGCCGGTGATGGACAATCCCAGCCACATCGTGCCGGTCTTGGTCGGCGATCCGGTGCATTGCAAGGCGGTCACCGACACGCTGATGCGCGACTACGGCATCTATGTGCAGCCGATCAACTACCCGACCGTCGCCAAGGGCACCGAGCGCATCAGGCTGACACCCAGCCCCCTCCATACCGACGAGCATATCGCCTGGCTCGCCGACGCGCTCTCTGCGCTCTGGGCCAGATGCCCGGTCGGTCAGGGCAAATATGTGAAGCTCGCCGCGGAATAGGGCGCACGGCCGGTTTTCCGTAAGCTTAAAAGAGGCTCGCGAAGCGCCTTGATCCAGCTTTTGCGCGCCGCGGATTCGAGATCAGACATTCCAGGGGTTCAGCTCATAACCGGCGGCTCGCCGGCCCAGGCGCGGGCGAGCAGATCGCGGATCGCATCGCGCTCGATCGGCCGCGGATTGAAATAGGGGTTGGCGACGGCGATATCGGCCGCTTTTTCGATGCCGTCCCTCGGCATGCCGATGTCCCTGAGAGCGCGCTTCGCGCCGACCGCTCCGGCGAGGTCGAACAAGGCTGACGCCGCATCGTCAGCCCCGAGCGCCCTTGCGGCGCGGGCGATCGCTTCAGGCGCCGCCTTGGCGTTATAAGCCACCGCATGAGGCAGGATGATGGTGTGGGTCTCGGAGTGCGGAAGATCGAAAGATCCGCCGAGCACGTGGCAGAGCTTGTGATGGAGCGCCATGCCGACCGAGGCCAGACAGATGCCGCACAGCCAGGCGCCGTAAAGTGCCTCGCTCCGGCTGTCGCGATCCGCTCCGTTCTTCACGATACGCGGCAGGCTGCGCGCGAGTGCCGCGATGCCCTCCTCCGCCAGCAGCGAGACGACCGGATTTGCGTCCTGAGCATAGAAAGCCTCGACCGCATGGGCGATGGCATTGATGCCGCTTGTGCCGGAGAGCCTGGCCGGCAGGGTCATCGTCAACTCGACATCGTAGATCACCGTTTCCGGCAGCACCTTTAGCGAGCGCTGCGTCGTCTTGCGGCCGGCCTCCGTCTGACCGACGACCGGGGTCATTTCGGAGCCGGCATAGGTGGTGGGCAGCACGATCTGCGGCAGATCGGTGCGCAGGGCGATGGCCTTGCCGAGCCCGGTCGTCGAGCCGCCGCCGATTGCGACCGTGCCGTCAGCACCCAGGTCCCGCACAATGCGCAAAGCCTCCTCGGTCACCGCCACCGGCGTATGCATGACCGCACCGCCGAATGTCCCAACGCAGAGATCGCCCAGCGTCTCGACCAACTCGGCGGCCACGTTTTTCTGCGCCGGGGTTGACAGCAGGAGCACGCGCCGAAGCCCCAGCGCATCGACCTCCTCGCCGAGGCGCGTGCGCGTTCCGAAGCCGAAAATGACGCGTGCCGGAAGGCCGGTATAGGTAAAGCTGTGCATCGGCATCACCAGGAATTGACGGGGCCCATGCCGTCATCATCGCATGAAATTTCATGATAGCTGAATTCGGCTGCAAAAGTTGGGTCCCGCGCCAGCGAGCGTCCGGACCACAATCGGGATTCCGCGTTGACACGGCAGCCGGTTAAATGGGTTGGCGACGGACGGGCCCTTCATGGGCGGCCTTGGTGCGCGCCTGCAGGTCGCGCAACGTTGTCAGTTCAAGGTCGGTCGGCGGCGGCGTTTCTTCGAGCTTTTCAGCAAATTGCACTGTCCAGCCGCAGGTTTGCTGGATCGTTTCGCGGGTCACGCCGGGATGCAGCGACATCACGGTGAATTCCTTGGTCACCGGGTCCGGCTTCCAGATCGCGAGATCGGAAATCAGCAACGTCGGTCCCTTGGTCTCGATCCCGAGGCGCTTGCGATGATCGCCGCCCATTCCGTGGCCGAAGGAGGTCAAGAAGTCGATCTTCTCCACAAAGCCGCGCTTGGACTGCGTCACGGTGATGAAGATTTCCTGCGCCGAGGTGGCGATTTCTGGCGCGCCACCGCCACCGGGAAGACGCGTCTTCGGCTTATGATAGTCGCCAATAACCGTAGTGTTGATGTTGCCGAACTTGTCGATCTGGGCCGCTCCGAGAAAACCGATGGTGATATGCCCGCCCTGAAGCCAGTAGCGGAACATCTCCGGCACCGAAACCGTCGTCACCGCCGTATCGCAAAGCACGCCGTCGCCGATCGAGAGCGGCAGCACGTCAGGCGCGGTGCCAATGGTGCCGAACTCATAGATCAGCGTGATGTCGGGCGCATGGGTCAGGCGCGCGACGTTGCAGGCAGCGGACGGTGCGCCGATGCCGACGAAACAGACGTCGCTATTCTTGAGCGCGCGCGAGGCGGCGATGGTCATCATCTCATTGGGGGTGAAAGCCAAATCCGCCGTTCGCCCGCTCATGCCACATACCTCAAAGGCTCGACGCGCCCGGCAAAATCCTGCGGGGTCGCCTCGATCACATGCTTCTGCATCCACTTCTGAAATCTGACGCGATCGGCGGAAATCTCGTCCCATGCAACATAGGCGGCGTTATCGCGATCGTAGTAGCCGTGGGTGTACGACGGATGCGAGCCGCCCGGCACGACCGAGATGGCGGCAATCGTCCAACTCGGCAGGATCGTCAGATTCGGATGCAGACCCGTCGAAATCATCGACGACTTCCTCGACCGTCACCACCGCGCGCTTGGCGGCAAGCACGGCCTCCTTCTGAATGCCGATAATGCCTTCGACGAGCACGTCGCCGCGCCGGTTGGCCTTCTGGGCATGAATGAAGCTGACGTCCGGTCGTATTGCCGGCACCGCTGCGAGCACCTCGCCGGTAAAGGGGCAGGTCACCGCTTTGATATTCGGATTGACCTCGGCCAGCCCGGCGCCGCGATAGCCGCGAAAGATCCCGCAAGGCAGGCCGGCCGCACCCGCGTCATAGGCGTTCGCCAAGGCTGCGTGCGAATGCTCTTCGATTTCGATGGGATGGGGCCAGCCATTCTCGACAGCGTCGCGCACGCGGCGGAGCAGGCCGACGCCGGGATTGCCGACATAGGAAAAGATCATCTTCGCCGCCATTCCCATGCCGACCATCTGATCGTAGATCAGATCCGGCGTCATCCGGATGAGCGTGAGATCCTTGAAACCTTGCCGGATGGCCTCATGCGCCGCCGCGGTGGGGATGAGATGCGTAAAGCCTTCAAAGGCGGCCGCATCGCCGTGCTTGAGATTTTCCGCGACAGCCTGCGCGAGCGGAAGGAATTTGACCATCCAAGCGTGTTTCCAGTAGCAAATGTTCGCATTGCGCACATTTATTTTCTATGGGATATTTTTGAGCGCCAGCACCCAGCTGTCAAGCGCAGCAAAAGTTAAACACGGCTTTTTGAAAACCCGAACTCGCGATGTCCCAGCCGCTCTCAGCACGCGACAACGTCGGCTCGCTGCAAAAGGGACTCGATGTCATGGAGATCCTGGCGGCGCATCCTGCCGGATTGACATTGACGGACACCGCGAACAAAGCCGGGCTGACGCGTGCGGGCGCAAGGCGCTTCCTGCTGACATTGGTGGCAACGGGCTACGCGATACAGAGCGGGCGATGCTTCAGTCTCTCGCCGCGTCTGCTTTCGCTGGCGCGCACCTGGCTGGAGGGCGCCTCGCTCTCGACCTATGCCGAACCGTTCATGCGGCAGGTTGCGGCGAGCCTTAATGAATCTTGCTCGATTGCCGTGCTGTCCGGCGAGGATGTGGTCTACGTCGCCCGTGTGCCCGGCCCGCATGTCTTGAGCGTCGCGCTCCGTCTCGGGAGCAGACTGCCCGCCTGGTGCACGTCGATGGGCCGGGTCCTGCTGGCGGACTTCGCGGAACCGCAGCTTCGCGGGTTTCTCGCCGAGGCCAATATCAGGCCGAAAACAACGAAAAGCGTCACTGATCGGGAGCTACTCCTGGCCAAGATCGGCGAGGTGGCGCGGGCGGGATTTACAATTGTCGATGAAGAATTGGAGATCGGCTTGCGCTCGATCGCAGTGCCGATCCGTGACCGATCGGGAAAGGCCGTGGCGGCAATCAATGCGTCGACCCATTCGTCGAGGCAGTCCTGCGAAGCCATGGAGCGGCATTTTCTGCCGCATCTGCGGCGGGCGGCGCGCTCGATCGAAGACTATTTCGCCATAAATTGACCGATTGCGCGGCTAGAGCGGCGGACCTTTAATCGCAATCGGAAGCGCCGCTCTAGCTGTTTGTTTTGGCATCGGATTTGTCCGAAAACCGCTTCGCACTTTTCGGTCCGATGCTCTAACGGCGCGTCTTATCCCGCCCCTCCTTGCACGCATAGGCGCGGAGGAGACGCTGCTGCGGACGCAATTCCGCGGCGCATACAATGCCTATCGCACCCGCGCGTCGCGGCTGATCCCCGGCCTGTATTAATAGAGAGCGGCCGACCGCACATGCCGCAGAGATCGCGGAAGCCGCGCAATGGCGGCACTGCGTTCGATGCAACCGGTTGAAACGAGGTGCTCCGGCCGCTCGTGCGCCGTCAAGGTCTGATCAGCGGACGCAGCTCCTTCTGAATGTCCAGGAGCGCCGGCAGGAAGCGCTCGACCATTTGCTCCGCTGTGACGCGCGACGATGACGATGCGACGTTCATGGCCGCCGCGATACCGCCGGCATTATTGAAAGCCGGCACGCTGATCGAGATAAGACCGACCTCGAGTTCCTGGTCGACGACGCAATAGCCGTCTGTACGAACCTCATCGAGAATCGCAACGAGATCGTCCAGCCTCGTACGCGTGAAGGGGGTCAAGCGGCGCCGCTCCATTCCGCCGAGCCGGGTCATCATCTGATCCGGTTCGAGCGAGGCGAGGAGCACACGCCCCATGGAGGTGCAATAAGACGGGAGCCGGGTGCCGATACACAAACCCGTCGACATGATCCGCTTCGTTGCTGCCCGCGCCAGATAGACGATCTCGTCGCCCTCGAGAATCGCCGCTGAGCAGGATTCATGGATCTGTTCGCTCAGATGCTCCAGAAAGGGCTGGAAAAGCTGCGGCAGAGAAGCCGAGAGAATATAGGCATAGCCGAGCCGGAGAATGCGTGGAGCCAGCATGAACAGCTTGCCGTCATAATGGACGTAGCCGAGCTTGTGCAGCGTCAACAGGCAGCGTCTGGCCGCCGCGCGGGACAAGCCCGTCTTCACGGCGACATCGGCGCTGGTCAACCGCTCGTGCTCATCGTCGAAACATTCGATAACCGCGAGGCCTTTTTTCAGCCCGAGTATGAAGTCTCGATCCGTGCGCTCCTCGGTTGGCTCCCGTAACATCGTGTCCACCCCCAGCCCAACTTTGCTTGTTGTGGCGCTTGGCCCGCATTGTCTACGCCGGCATGTTCTTAACGAAGACAGCGGCAAACAATATCGGTCATGGCTCGCATGATTTTTTTGGGGTCCGTCCGCTGCGTTCGACCTCCCGCGGAGCCGACGCGTTCCAGATTCGGACGTCGATTTGGCCCGGCGGGCGGTCGCGCAAAATTGACCCGGGCTCATGATCGCTCATTTTTCCGGAAGTTGTATACATAAATTTGGGTATATCGTGCGCACATCGCACAATATCGCTGATTTTGCCGATTTGCTGTCTTCTTCAGATCTAAACGCACCGCTACTGTATACAGAAGAGCTCCTGGACGCCCGGCGCGGCCGGCCGGTGTTTGTCGCGGAACGATCCTCTCGGCCACTACAGGGCGCCGCGTTTTGAGCGAGAGGTTGCGGTCGACAATGAAACCGATGGTGGACGAAAATGTGCGCCCGGCGCTTTCGCAGACCGTCAGGGCGTTAATCAGCCTGCGCGACCTCATTCTCAAGGGCATGCTTGCGCCTGGCGACAGGCTTTCGGAGCTCGCCATCGTCGAACGGCTTGGCGTATCGCGGACGCCCGTGCGCGCGGCGCTGATTCGCCTCGAAGAGGAGGGGCTTGTCGAGGCCGTTCCCTCCGGCGGCTTTACGGTGAAAGCGTTTTCGGAGCGCGATATATACGACGCGGTCGAGCTGCGGGGCACGCTGGAAGGGCTCGCGGCACGGCTTGCGGCCGAGCGCGGCGCGGCTCCAGAAAGAATCGCGGAGTTGAAAGCCGCAATCGCGGAGATCGACGCGCTGATTGGCCGCCCAGAAATGAACGCCGATCTGTTCTCCCATTATGTTCCTCTCAACGTTCATTTTCACGCCCTTCTCGTGGATCTTGCCGAAAGTCCACCGATTGCCCGCCAGATCGAGCGCGTCTTCAGTTTGCCTTTCGCCTCACCCAGCGCCTTCGTGATGGCCCAGACCGATCTCCCGCAGGCGCAGCTTGTGCTGACGATCGCGCAGGACCATCACCGCAGCATCGTTGAAGCTATCGAGCGGCGGCAGGGCGCGCGGGCGGAAAGCCTGGTGCGGGAACATGCGCGGCTCGCGCACCGCGATCTGCAGCTCCTGCTGCGCGATCGCGACAGGCGAAGACGCATTCCCGGCGGCGCTCTGATCGAGAGAAGAGACTGATCGAAGGCGCCCGGGCAGTCCGATGGCGGATAAATGGCGATAGATCGCAAGGATTGCCGCGACGTACGATGTGGGGCAAGCGAATGGGCGAGGGGAAAGCGCTTAAGGGAGAGAAACATGAAGAGAACCAAGCCGCCCTTCCGTGCGGATATGGTTGGCAGCCTGTTGCGCACCCAGCCGCTGAAAGAGGCGCGGGCCAAGCACGAAGCGGGCCAGATATCGGCTGAGGAGTTGCGCGCCGTCGAAGACGAGGAAATCCGTGCGCAGATCAAAAACCAGGAAGACGTTGGGCTGAACGCTGTAACCGATGGCGAATTTCGACGCGCCTTCTGGCATTTCGATTTCATCGAGGGGCTCGACGGCGTAGAGGGCTTTTGGAAGGAGACTGCGGGCGTGCAGTTTCAGGGCGCAACGCTGAAGCCTCGCGCGCAGCGCGTTGTCGGCAAGCTCGGCTTTCCGACGTCGCATCCGATGATCGGCCACTTCCGCTTCGTGAAGGAGAATAGCTCCCGCATTGCGAAAATGACGATCCCTTCGCCGAGCATGGTGCATTATCGCGGCGGGCGCGAGATGATCGACGAAGCCGTTTATCCTACGATGGACGCCTTCTACGCCGATCTCGGCAGCACCTATGCCGGGGCGGTCCGCGCCTTTGGGGATGCCGGCTGCCGCTACCTCCAGCTCGACGATGTGAGCTTTGCCTATTTGTGCGACCCAAATCAGCGCCAGATGCTCAAAGACCGCGGCGACGATCCCGAGAAGCAGCCGGAAATCTATGCAGGCATGATCAATAAGGCGGTGGCAAACCGCCCGGATGATATGGTTATCACCATGCATATGTGTCGGGGCAATTTCCGCTCCACCTTCATCGCTTCGGGCGGCTATGAGCCGGTCGCTGAGCTTCTCTTCAACGCCATCAATATCGACGGCTATTTCATGGAGTGGGACACCGACCGCGCCGGCGGCTTTGAGCCGCTGCGCTTCCTGCCGAAAGGCAAGATCGTCGTGCTCGGTCTCGTTACCTCCAAGACCGGCACGCTGGAGAACAAGGACGACATCAAGCGGCGGATCGAGGAGGCAACGAAATATTGTGACCTCGACCAGCTCTGCCTCAGCCCGCAATGCGGCTTCGCCAGCACCGAAGAAGGCAATATCCTGGCCGAGGAGCAGCAATGGGCCAAGCTGCGGATGATCGTGGAAATCGCCGCGGAGGTTTGGGGTTAGTTTGCTGTAGGTGGGGATGCTGCATTGTCGTTGCCGGACTTGCTCCCATAGGCGCTAACTTTTGCATTGGCAAATCAGTTGCGCTCTGATTTAAGCTCTGCATGACGGCGGGAAATTCACCTCAGGGATGGAACTGGGATGGCGTGCTGGCCCGGCTGGGCGAGTACGCCGATCTGGAGCAAAGCGCGCGCGAATTCGGCGCCATCAAGCGCACGCGCGTGATCAAGACGGCGGCTCAGCTGTTGCGGCTGGTTCTGGCCTATGTGCTGAGCGGGCTTTCGCTGAGGAGCACGGCGGCCTGGGCGGAGGCGGCTGGGGCGGCCTCGTTCTCCGATGTGGCGCTGCTGAAGCGGCTCAAGGGCTGCGGTCCGTGGCTGGCTGAGCTGGTCGGCATATTGAGCGATGCTCTCACCCCGGAGGCGGCGTGTGGCGCTGACGGCCGGCGCATTGTGGCGGTTGATGCCACGGCGATTTGCTCGCCGGGCGGCCGGAACAAGCGCTACCGGCTTTTGCATACGGTTTATGATGTTGGCGCCCAGCGCTTCCGCACCACGTTGGTGACGGAGCGCACGGTCGCCGAGAGGCTTGATGTCGGTTCCATCGAGAAAGGCGAGATCCGCCTCGGCGACCGTGTCTATGCGCGTTATCACCCTCTATCGGCCGTTGTCGCAGCCGGCGCCGATTATGTGGTTCGGCTAAGCACCATCGCCCTGAGGCTGGAGACGGCGGAGGGCAAGCGGCTCAACCGGGCCGAGCTGTGCCGGAAAGCCGAGAGCGAGGGCATTCAAGAGGCACGGGTGAAGCTCTGCGACACGGCGGGCGGGGAGGCCCTCGATGCCCGCGTCATCGCGTTTGCGCTGCCGCCGGCAAAGGCGGCAGCGGCGCGCCGGCTGATGCGCAAGAACGCGCGCAGCTGGGGCTATACACCCAGCGCCGATGCCCCCATCATCGCCGGTTGCCTGATGCTGATCACCTCGCTTCCTGCCGACGACTGGCCGGCCGAACGCGTGCTCGCTCTCTACCGGCGACGATGGCAGGCCGAGCTTGCCTTCAAGCGGCTCAAATCCCTGCTCGATCTGGAGGCGCTGAGAGCCTTTGACAGCGAGTTGGTGAGCGCCTGGATCCATGCCGTGCTGCTTGTTGCCCTGCTCATCGATCTGGAGCGGCCCTCGATGGCGATCGAGGCGCCGGACTCTCCCCGCTCAATGGCCGGCGACGATCCGTCCCCCTATGGCAATTCCTCGCCCTCCTCGCTTGCGGCATAAGGCTTGCCGTTCTCGCAAGTCCAAGCTTAACGCCTAGGCTCCCTCATCAAGCCCTCAACAGGCTCGCCGAGCCGCCGCGACGAAGACAAAGCCTCGCCAATCTAAGTTAGCGCCTATGGGACTTGATCCGGCAACCCATGTCGCTGACATAAAGACGCACTCATTCGCTTCGAGGTCACGGAATAGGTCACCGGGTCTCGCTCACGCTCGCCCGGTGATGACGTGGGAGCGAAGAGCATCAATATAGGCCGGCGACAAACAAGGGAACACGAGGATGAGAAACGCCTGGATTTGTGACTATGTCCGAACGCCGATCGGCCGCTATGGCGGCGGGCTGTCCCCGGTTCGGACGGACGATCTGGGCGCGATCCCGCTCGGCACGCTCCTGTCCCGCAATCCTTCGCTCGATCCGTCTGCGATCGATGAGGTGATCTTCGGCTGCGCCAATCAGGCCGGCGAAGACAACCGCAATGTCGCCCGCATGGCGTTGCTGCTGGCAGGCTTGCCGGACACGGTTCCAGGTTGCACGATCAACCGGCTGTGCGGCTCGGGCATGGACGCCGTAGGCACTGCGGCGCGCGCCATCCGCACCGGCGAGGCCGATCTCATCATCGCCGGCGGCGTCGAGTCGATGAGCCGCGCGCCGTTCGTCATGGGCAAGGCCGAGACCGCTTTCTCCCGGAGCGCGGAAATTTTTGACACCACGATCGGATGGCGCTTCGTCAATCCCCAGATGAAGAAAGCCTGTGGCGTCAACTCCATGCCCGAGACAGCGGAGAACGTCGCCGAGGAGTTCCAGATCAGCCGCGCCGATCAGGACGCCTTCGCGCTGCGCTCCCAGCAAAGGGCGGCAGCGGGCGCGGCGCGGCTTGCCGAGGAAATCACCCCCGTCACCATCTCCAAGCGCCGCGGCAGCCCCATTGTGGTCTCGGCCGACGAGCATCCGCGCGCCGATACGACCCTGGAGGCGCTGGCGAAGCTGCCGACGCCTTTCCGCGAAGGCGGGACTGTGACCGCCGGCAACGCCTCCGGCGTCAATGACGGCGCCGCCGCTCTCATCGTCGCGTCGGAGGCGGCGATCGGCCGGCACGGCTTAAAGCCGGTGGCGCGCGTCATGGGCATGGCGACGGCGGGCGTTGCGCCGCGCATCATGGGCATCGGACCGGCGCCGGCCAGCGAGAAGCTGATGCGCATGCTCGACCTGGCAATCAAGGATTTCGGCGTCATCGAGCTGAACGAAGCCTTCGCCTCGCAGGCGCTCGCCGTTCTCCGTGCGCTCGGCGTCGCCGACGACGCGGAACATGTCAACCCGAATGGCGGCGCAATAGCTCTCGGCCATCCGCTCGGGGCCTCCGGGGCCAGGCTGGTCGGCACGGCGGCATTCGAGATGCGCCGGCGCAGAGAGCGGCTTGCGCTGTGCACGATGTGCATCGGCGTCGGCCAGGGCATCGCGCTCGCTTTGGAGGCCGCGGAGTAAGACTTCGTGCTGGATAAGACCTGCGGCTAGTGGAGCGAATTTGACATTTAAGTCCCGGTGGCGGCCAGGCTGGTGCTCAAATGTCAAATTCAAAAGCTCCACTAGAAACATATATTTGCCTAGTGGTTCTTATGACTGAAACATTTGCAAATGTGAGCGCTGCACGGGGATGCAAATGTTTCAGTCGAACCACTAGTACACCAACGGCAAGCCGACGTAATTCTCGGCGAGGCTTTGCGAGGCGGCGCGCGAGCTTGTCACATAGGCGAGTTCGGCCATCTGGATGCGGCGGTCGAAATCGGTTTCGCCGTCGAAACGGTGCAGCATCGAGGTCATCCACCAGGAGAAGCGCTGAACTTTCCAGACGCGGTCGAGGCAAATGGCCGAATAGGCGTCGAGCAGATCCTGACGGCTGTGCTGGTAGAACTGCAGTAATGCCTCGGCGAGCACGCGGACATCGGCAACGGCGAGATTAAGGCCCTTCGCACCGGTCGGCGGCACGATATGGGCAGCGTCACCCGCCAAAAACAGCCGGCGATGGCGCATCGGCTCGGCGACGAAACTGCGCAAGGGGGCAATGCCCTTCTGCAAGACTGGCCCCTCCGCCACGGTCCAGCCGTCGCCGACCTCCAGCCTCATATGCAGCTCCGCCCAGATGCGATCATCGGGCCAATTCGCGATGTCCTCGTCCGCGTGGCACTGAATATAGAGCCGTGTGATCTCGGGCGTTCGCATCGCATAAAGGGCGAAGCCCCGCTCGTGATTGGCGTAGACCAGCTCGTCATTGGTGATCGGTGCGTCGGCGAGAATGCCAAGCCAGCCGAAGGAATAGACGCGCTCATAGGTCCGCAGCAGGTCCGCCGGGATCGATGGGCGGCTGATGCCGTGATAGCCGTCGCAGCCAGCGATGAAGTCGCAGACGATGTCATGCTCGGCACCGTCCTTGCGATAGCGGATCTTCGGCAGCTCGCCGTCCAGATCATGGAGGCTCGTCTCCTCGACCTCAAAGACGATCTCGGCGCCGGTTGCGAGCCGCGCCGCGACGAGATCCTTCACCACCTCATGCTGACCGTAGATCGTCACCGTCTTGCCGGTCAGATCGGCGAAGTCGATGCGGTGACGCTTGCCGCCGAAAGAGAGCTGGATTCCGTGATGCACGAGCTGCTCGCGATGCATCCGCTCGGCAACGCCCATCTCCTCCAGCGTGTCGGCCGTGCCCTGCTCAAGCAGCCCGGCGCGCACGCGTGCCTCGATATAGGCCCGGCTTCTGGCCTCGACGATGACGGACGATATGCCGCGCATATGAAGCATATGCGAAAGGAAAAGCCCCGCTGGGCCGGCTCCGACGATGCCGACTTGCGTTCGCATTTGCCAGTCTCCCTTGGCGACCTTTTCACTGATCATACACGGCGGCGGCGGGCGGACTGAAGAGACGCAATCGGGCTCAAACATGGACAAATTTGGGAGAGACGCATAGCATAAAGGCTAGTGTGTCTCGAAAAAGCTGCTCAGAATTTGGACTTCTTTCGGCGCTCGAATGCTGACTTCGAAGCAAATTCCCGCCTTCTGGCTCTACGGGGACATCTACGTCGATCCCGAACCGCGCTTCGTACATGCCGAAAGAATCCGAACTCGGGCTCGCGTTCATAACTGGACGATCGCCATCCACCGTCACCCGGATCTCGCCCAGGCGCTCTATCTGAGCCGCGGCGAGACGTTGGCGACAATCGACGACGAACGCGTCCGGCTGCTTGCGCCCGCCATCGTCTGGCTGCCGGCCGACCTACCGCATGGCTACGAGTTTGTGCCCGATTCCGATGGTTTCGTCGCAACGATTTCCCAGGACTTCCTGACGGCCATCCTTGCCACCGAAACGAAGCAGGACTTGGGCCTGCCGATCGAGCAGCCCTTTTTCAGCACGCTCGAAGAAAACCAGGAAACCGGCATTGATGCGCACGCCTGTTTTCAGGGCATCGATCACGCGGTCAGCCTTGGCGGGGCCGCGGTGCGTACGATTGTGGAGGCGCAATTGAAATTGCTGCTGGCGTTGATCGTCCGCTTGCGCGCCGCGCACGGCTTTTCCGCCACCGGCCAGACCCCAAAGGCAGCCCTGTTGCGCCGTTTCCGGCAATTGGTCGAAGTGCGCTTCAGAGAGCATCTGCCGCTTGCGCATTACGCCCGGGCGCTTGGCATTTCCGAAGACCGGCTTCATGCAGTTGCCAGCCGCGCGGCGGGCATTCCCCCGAAGGAGATCATGCAGCGGCGCCTGGCTCTGGAAGCAAAGCGGCATCTTCTTTACACGACCATGACGATCAAGGAGATCGCCTATGATCTGGGCTTTCATGACCCGGCCTATTTCTGCCGCTTCTTCACCAGGCGGGCCGGGATGGCGCCCAGCGTCTATCGCAAGAGTGAAAAGTTCTAGTTTCGAGACCAGCTTGGCAAAGGCGAAAGCGTTTCCTGCACAGGGGTGCGCATAGCGCCCCCCACTAATCTTTTCAAGCGCGGACAAACCAAGCAAAATACTTAGCCAAGAATGGTGTTCATACGCCGTCAAGGGAGAACGCAGCTCATGCAATCGCCACGGCCCTATCGGCGCGAACAACCCGGCAGCCAGCCGCCTTACTATTCGCCCGGCTATCGCGCGACCGCCGGACGTTCGCCGCGCCAGCCGCTGATCATCCAGCCCCATACGCTCTCGGAAATAACCGGGCCCGTCTACGGCCATGAACGCGTCGGCCCGATGGATGCGGACCTGACGCGTCAGCATCAAGGCGAACCCTTGGGCGAACGCATCATCGTCGCGGGGCGCGTGGTCGATGAGAATGGCCGCCCGCAGGTGGATACGCTTGTCGAAGTGTGGCAGGCAAACGCGGCGGGCCGCTATATTCACGTCAAGGACGGTCATTTGGCCCCGCTCGACCCCAATTTCACCGGCGCCGGCCGCACCGCCACCGACGAAAATGGCGATTACCGTTTCGTCACTATCAGGCCCGGCGCCTATCCGTGGAAGAACCATCACAACGCCTGGCGGCCGCCGCACATCCATTTCTCACTGTTCGGGCCGAGCTTCGTCACGCGCCTCGTCACACAGATGTATTTCCCGGGCGATCCGCTGCTCGCCCTTGACCCGATCTACAATTCCGTCACCGACCCGAAAGCGGCGGAGCATATGATCTCGGCGTTCGACATCGAGACGACCGAGCCCAATTGGGCGCTCGGCTACCGTTTCGACATCGTGCTGCGCGGGCGTGACGCGACGCCGATGGAGACCTAATTCATGGCGGACACGTCCTATCCGGCAACGCCGTCCCAGACGGTCGGACCGTTCTTTGGCTATGCCCTGCCCTATCCCGGCGGCGACACGCTGACCGCCGAGGCAACGCTGGGTGAGCGTATTGTCATCGAGGGCCGCTTATTCGACGGCGGCGGCGCGCCCGTCAATGATGGGCTGATCGAGATCTGGCAGGCGAATAGCCAGGGCCGCTATCGCCACCCGGAGGATATGCAGGAGAAGCAGCTCGACCCGAATTTCAACGGCTTTGGCCGCACAGAGACCGATGAAGACGGCTGGTTCCGCTTCCACACGATCAAGCCCGGACAGGTTCCGGGGCCAAACGGCACCGCCCAGGCGCCACACATCAATATTTCGGTGATGGGACGGGGGATCCTGAAACGTCTGGCAACGCGGCTCTATTTCTCAGACGAAGCGGCAAATGCCAGCGATCCCATTCTCGCCCTGGTGCCGCAGGAGCGGCGCGGGACGTTGATCGCCGAACGCACGGGCGAGGGAACCGTTTACCGTTTCGACATTATATTGCAGGGTGAGAACGAGACGGTATTTTTTGACATTTGAGTTCCATGGGCCGGGCCATCTCAAACGCGACGCTAGTGTCCCGAATCCGAAGTTCGCCTCATCGTGCAGCTTGCTCCGTAGCGAACTTCGGATTCGAGAGGGACACTAGCAACGATGAGATTCTAGTGTGGTTTTAGATCGGGAAGTCCCCTTGAAGAGGTTGCTGAAACAATGAGGGGGACTTCCCGATCACCACACTAGGGCGTTTCTTCAGCAGCAAAGCCATGGCCCGGATTTTCTCCGACCGTTCGCGTATTCAGGCGATGCTGGATGTCGAGGCGGCGCTTGCCCGTGCCGAAGCGGCGTGCGGGGTGATCCCGGACGCGGCGGCCCGAGCGATCGGCGCGGCGGCCAGAGCCGAGAATTTCGACGCCGAGACGCTCGCTGAGGACGTCCTCAAAGGCGGCAATCTCGCCATCCCACTGGTGAAGGCGCTGACGGCTCTGGTCGCGGCGAGCGATGAAGAGGCGGCGCGCTGGGTGCATTGGGGTGCGACGAGTTAGGACATCATCGATACCGGCCTCGTCCTGCAGATGCGGGAGGCTCTGACTGTCATCGCGGCGCAGCTCGAAGCCGTCGGGAACCGCCTTGCAACCCTTTCCGAAGATCACGCTGAAACGCCGATGGTCGCGCGGACGTTGATGCAGCAAGCCATCCCGACGACGCTCGGCTTCAAGATTGCGGGCTGGCTCTCGGCACTGACGCGGGCGAGGCAATCGCTCGACGCCCTCAAGCCGCGGCTTCTGGTTCTGCAGTTCGGCGGCGCGGCTGGCAATCTCGCCTCGCTTGCGCCGGACGGAATCAGGATCTCGCAGGCTATGGGGCGCGAACTCCGCCTGACCCTGCCCGAGCTTCCCTGGCACACCCAACGAGACCGGATCGCCGAGGCGGGGGCAGCACTCGCCATATTGCTCGGCAGCCTCGGCAAGATGGCTCGCGATCTGGCGCTGATGTCGCAGACCGAAATCGGCGAATTCAGCGAGCCGTCCGGGGGCGGCCGCGGCGGCTCCTCCGCCCTGCCGCACAAGGCGAACCCTGTCGCATGCGCCCGCATCATTGCGGCGGCGAAACGCGCCCCTGGGCTCGCCGCGACCTTGATTTCGGCGATGGATCAGGAGCATGAGCGCGGTCTCGGCGGCTGGCACGCGGAGTGGGAAGTGCTGCCCGAGCTATTCCAGCTGGCGTCCGGGGCACTTGAAGCCGCCTGCCTTCTCGCTGAGCACGGACATTTCAATACGGACCGCATGCGCGCCAATCTTGCGCTGACCGCGGGGCTGGTCATGACCGAGGCCGTTTCGATTGCTCTCGGACGCAAGATCGGCAAATCTGCCGCGCACAACCTCTTGGAGCGCGCCGCGCAAAAGGCCGCGGCTGAAAAGCTGCCGCTGCGCGCATGTCTCGAAGCCGACCCGGAGATCGCGCCGCATTTCGACAGCACCGAACTTGATGCGCTCTTTGCCCCGGAAAATCACCTTGGTGCGGCACCGGATTTCGCTAGGCAGGCCGCTGCAAGCTGGCGGCGCCTGTCGCGCTCGGCGCAGGATTGACACCGCGGTTGCCCAAGGAGAGGCGTCATGGACGAGAAAGAGCGTTACGAATCCGGCCTCAGCATTCGCAAAACCGTGCTTGGCGAGGCGCATGTTGCCCGGTCCTTGACGAACCGAAACGCGTTTAACGAGGAATTTCAGGATCTGATCACCCGCTATGCCTGGGGCGAAATCTGGACCCGTCCGGGGCTCGACCATCGCACGCGGCGGCTGATCGTTCTGGCGATGACCGCCGGGATGGGCCGATGGGAAGAGTTCCGGCTGCATATCCGTGCAGCGCTGGAAGGCGGTGTTGCGCTCAACGATATTAAGGAAGTGTTGCTTCAGACCGCAATTTATGCGGGCGTTCCCACCGCGAATACCGGCTTTCATATCACCCAGGAAATCGCCAAGGAGCTCGGCTATATCGAGCCGTGACGGCGCCAGCCAGATTCTCATGTGCGGATGGCGCCCGCGCCGCAAGAGGTCGGCGGGTTCTCACCGGTCCGGCTCCGCCGTACGGATTGCAGCCCGCCGTTCGCTTAGTGCATCGACGGCGCGGGCTATTCGATCCGCGCCGCTGTATCATTCCCTGCAGCGACACCAAGATATTTGTCCAGCGTGGCCTGATCCTGCGCCAATTCGGCGCTCGGCGCGGAATGGGCAATGCTGCCGCGTTCCATGATCACGGCGCGGTCGGTCATGCCGAAAATCTGCTGGGCATGCTGCTCGACGATGATCGCTGCGACTTTCTCGGCGCGCACGATCAGCGCCAGCACGCGCATCAGTTCCTCGATGATGATCGGCGCCAGCCCTTCCATGGGTTCGTCGAGCAGTAGGACGCGCGGGTTGAGGACAAGTGCGCGGGCGACTGCCAGCATCTGCTGCTCACCGCCAGAAAGCTGATTGCCGAGATTGCGGCGGCGCTCCGCCAGAAGCGGGAAGAGGCCGTAGACCCGCGTTACCGTCCAGGCGCCCGGTAGCGCCACGGCGGTCAGATTTTCCTCGACAGTCAGTGAGCGGAAGATATTGCGCTCCTGCGGCACCCAGCCGATCCCGGCGCGGGCGCGCGCTTCGGGCCCGAGACGCGTGATATCGCGCCCGTCGAGGCGGAGGCTACCGCCCATATGCCGCGTTACGCCGATAATGGTGTTGAGGAGCGTCGTCTTGCCCATGCCGTTGCGGCCGAGCACGGCCAGCGCTTCGCCCTCGCCGAGGCTCAGCGAGACGTTGTTGACGACGACCGCATTTCCGTATCCGGAGCGCACCCCGTCCAGCGCGAGCAGATCAGCCATGCGCGCTTTCCCCCAGATACACGGCGCGCACGCGCGGATCGCGCGCAACCTCTTCCGGCGTGCCTTCGGTCAGCAAGGCGCCGTTGACCAGGACCGAAATGCGATCGGCAAAGCGGAACACAATGTCCATGTCGTGCTCGATCAGCAGCACGGTGACGGTCTTCGGCAATTCGGCGATGGTCTTCAGCAATTCCTGACGGTCGCTGTCGGGCACGCCGGCGGCGGGTTCGTCCAGAAGCAGAAGCCGCGGCCTGCAGGCAATGGCGATGGCGATCTCCAGGAGCCGCTGCTTGCCGTAGGGCAGGCTTGCGGTCGGCTCGTCCAGCATGTCGAGGAGGCGGAACTGCCGGGCGGTGGCGACCACATCGTCGATGACCTGCGGATCGGCTCGCATGTCGCGCCACCAGTTGCCGCCCTGTCCGCGCTGCTCCGACACCGCGAGCACCAGTGTCTCGAAGGGCGTGAGCGCCGGGAAAAGCTGGTTGATCTGAAAGGTGCGCGCAAGGCCGCGCTTCACCCGCTGTTCGGGCTTAAATGTGGTAATGTCCTGGCCTTCGAGCGTAATGCGGCCCCCGGTCGGCGTCAGCACGCCGGTCAGCAGGTTGATCAATGTGGTCTTGCCCGCCCCGTTTGGACCGATCAGCGCATGGCGCACGCCGCGCTCGAGCCGGAGTGAGACATTGTCGGTCGCGGTCAGGCCGCCGAAACGCTTGAACAAGCCACTGGTTTCGAGCGCGAATGTCATGCCGCACCCTGCCCGGAGGATGGGGCAGCCTTCCGTCCACGGACCGGCTCGGAAGAGGTGGTTTTATTGCGCGCGCTCAGCCGCGCAATGGCGCCGGCGATGCCGCCGGTCAGGCGTTCGCGTCCGACAAGAGTGAAGACGACCAGGATCAGTCCGATCCAGAACAGCCAATATTGCGGCGTCAGATTGGCGAGCCAGTCCTGCATGAACTTAAACAGGATGGCGCCGATCAGCCCGCCATAGAGATATCCGGCGCCGCCGATGATCAGCACCAGCAGGACATCGGCCGAACGCTGGAAATCGAGAAAATCCAGCGAGACGAATTGCGTGGTCTGCGCCAGCAGCGCGCCGGCGATGCCGGCATAGACCGCGGCCAGCGTGTAGATGGCGATCAGGCGCCGATGCACGGGAACGCCGACGGCGGCGGCCCGCAGCGGATTCGCCTTGATGGCGCGCAGGGACAGGCCGAAGGATGAGCGCATGATGCGCCGTGCCAGGAGGAACAGCACGAACAGGACGGTGAGGCTGTAGATAAATCCCGTCCGCCCCATCAGATCGAAGCTGAACAGGCCGAGGATCGGACCGACCGTCATGCCTTGCAGCCCGTCCGCGCCGCCGGTGAGCCAGGCAAGGCTGTTGGCGGCCTCGTACATAACCAGCGCCACGCCGAGCGTGACCATCAACCGGGTCAAATCGCTGCCCCGCAGCACCAGGAAGCTCGTCAACCAGCCGAGGACGCCGGAGACTAGTCCCGCGAAGACAAGCCCTGTGAGCGGATCGCCGGTGCCGTGCTTGGCGAGCAGCCCCGCCGCATAAGCGCCGGTACCGAGGAAGGCGGTATGGCCGAGCGAGACGATGCCGGCAAAGCCGAGAATCAGATCGAGCGACAAGGCGAACAAACCCAGGATCGCGATCGCATTGAGGATGAGGTAGTAACAGGGAAGCACCAGGACGCTTGCGAGAGCGGCGCCCCAGAACACCACCTCCAGCCAGTTGAAGCGCGGCAGCACCGGCGCGGAAACATCGGCAGCGCCTTGGACCGACTGCCATTCCTCCTGCTGAAAGCCCTGGTTCATCAGCGGCTCCGCCCAAACAGCCCTTGCGGCCGCAGCATGAGGATGATGATCATCAGAACATAGATCACGAACGCGCCGACCGAGGGAAAATAATATTTGCCGGCGACGTCGGCGACGCCGAGCAGAAGCGATGCCAGAAACGGCCCGGCGATGCTCGACGCACCGCCGACGGTCACGACAATCAAGAAATAGATCATGAACCTCAGCGGGAATGTCGGATCCAGCCCCATAAGCTCCGCGCCCAAGGCGCCGCCTAGCCCGGCAAGGCCGGAGCCTGCTGCGAAGGTCACCGCGAAAATCATGCCCACCGGAATGCCGAGGCCGCGTGCCACGCGAGGATCATCAACCGCAGCGCGCAACCGGCTGCCAAAACGCGTGCGCGCCAGGATCAGCTCCAGCACCACGACGAGGACGCTGCATATCGCAATGATGAAAAGGCGGTAGCGTCCGACTCCGACGCCCATCACATCGAAACGCCCGCGCAGCCATTCAGGCAGCGCGATGATCTGCTGCTGCGATCCCATCATGTAATCGATCGCGGCGATGGACATGAACACCAGCCCGATGCTGAACAGCACCTGGTCGAGATGGCTGCGGCCATACATCCGGCGATAGAGCGTGGCCTCAAGCAGAAGGCCGATCAGCGCCGGGACGATGAAGGCGAATGGCAGCGAGGCCAGAAACGGCATGCCGAGCCGCTGCATGAGGATGATGGTGGTATAGCCCCCCGCCATGGCGAACGAGCCATGGGCGAGATTGATGAAGTTCATCAGGCCGAGCGTGACCGCGAGGCCGCAGGAGAGCACGAAAAGCAACATACCGTAGGCGATGCCGTCGAAAAGGATGGTCATCATGGCAATCGTTGCAATTCCGTTGCTTAGCCGGGCTCGCATGCTGGGCGGGACGGCGCCAGCGGTGCGAACGACTCATATCGCTTGATGAAGGCAGGTGACAAGATTTCCGCTTTGCAAGAATTGATCCCCGATCAGCAAATCAGGCGGCGGGGAACCGTCCGCCGCCCCTCGCTGATCCGTGGACCTATTTCTTCGCGGCTTTCGCCGGATCTTTCAAATTCGGGATCGTGGCGAATTCGACATTGTAGAGTTCGCCGTTCACGCTTTTGACCTCGCGGATATAGATGTTCTGGATGATGTCGCGCGTTTCCGGATCGATCGAGATCGGACCGCGCGGGCTGATCCAGCTCATGCCCTTCATGGCAGCAACCAGCTTTTCGCCGTCGGTGTCGCCGTTGGTCTTTTTCAGCGCTTCATAGATGAGGTGAATGCCGTCATAGCCGCCGACCGACATGAAATTCGGGCGCATGCCATATGCCTTCTTGAACGCCTCGACATAGGCTTTGTTCTCGGGGCTGTCATGGGATGCGGAATAGAGGTGCGCCGTGACGACGCCGAGGGCCACGTCGCCCATGGCGTTCAGAACCTCGTCGTCGGTCACATCGCCCGGCCCAATCAGCTTAACGCCGGATTTGTCGAGGCCGCGCTCACGATATTGCTTCATGAACTGCGCGCTCTGGCCCGCGGGGACAAAGACGAAAATCGCGTCGGGCTTGGCATCGGCGGCTTTCTGCAGGAAAGGCGCGAAATCCGGGCTGCGCAGCGGCATGCGCAGGGCTTCGGTGGTGCCGCCGCCTTTCGTGAATGACTGAGTGAACCACTTCTCGGCATCGAGGCCCGGACCGTAGTCCGTGACTACCGTCACGACCTTCTTGATGCCGTTTTTGATCGCCCATTCGGCGATCGGCACGCTAGATTGCGGCAGCGTGAAGCTGGTGCGCACGATGAAGGGTGATGCCTCGGTGATTGCGGATGTGCCCGCCGCCATGACAATCTGGGGCACCTTCGCCTGCGTCGCAATCGGAGCGGCGGCCATCGCCAGGGGCGTCAGGCCGAATCCGGCAATGATCGACACCTTGTCGTTGACGATGAGTTCCTGCGCGAGGCGCTTGGTGGCGTCAGCGTTGCCGCCGTCGTCCCGGACGACGATCTCAACCTTTTTCCCGGCGGCGGTATCGCCGTTCTGCGCCATGTAAAGCTTGAGGCCGGACTCCACCTGGCGGCCGATCGCCGTGAATGGCCCTGTGAACGGCAGGATCAGCCCGACCTTCACGGTACCTTTATCCTGCGCCTGCGCGGCCCCCGCAAACCATGCCATAGCAGCAGCCAGCGCGACGGACGTAATCTGCTTCCATTTCATCGATGCTCCTCCCAATCAGCCTCTATTCGTGCTTGCGTTGACCGTAGCACCATCGCAGCGCCGTCTCCATCGCAGCGCAATGTTCACGTCAATAAGCCGATCTCGCGGAATGGCCGGTCGTGCGCTATGCGCACCGGATCAGCGGCGTCGCTTTTTCGCCCCCGATTGCCGCCCGCCCCGGATACTGGCGACCTGAATAGCGAGCGGCGCGTTGTCGTTGTGGCTGGGCGCGATCGACCCAAGAAATCCGAGGCAAACATCGCGAACTTTACGATGCGACTAG
Organism: uncultured Alphaproteobacteria bacterium; assembly: GCA_963773735.1. Classification (GTDB taxonomy): domain Bacteria; phylum Pseudomonadota; class Alphaproteobacteria; order Rhizobiales; family Rhodomicrobiaceae; genus CAVZCK01. The sequence continues at coordinate 404,197 of CAVZCK010000018.1, forward strand.
GCCGACACGGCGACTAAGGCTAAGATGGCATCCCGTAGATGTTGACAAACAACGTTAGGGACTGGGAGGACGAAAAATGCTGCTATCCAAGGGCCTCAGGCTCGCGGTCATGGCTTGCGTCTCGGCGGCGCTGGCCTTCCCGCTGGCGCATGGCGCAGTTGCGCAATCCGGCGAGCCGATCAAGATCGGCTTTGGCATGTCGCTCACCGGCGGCCTGGCGCCGAACGGCAAGTCGGCGCTCGTTGCCATGAAGATTTGGGAGGAAGACACCAACGCCAAGGGCGGGCTGTTAGGGCGTCCGGTAAAATTGGTCTATTATGACGACCAGTCGACCCCGGCGACCGTCCCCGGCCTCTACACCAAGCTGCTCGACGTCGATAAATGCGAGCTGATTATCGGCGGCTATGCCACCAACATGCTGGCCCCGGCCATGCCTGTCGTCATGCAGCGGAATATGGTGTTCATCGGGCTGTTCGGCCTCGCGGTGAACACCGAGTTCAAATACGATAAATATTTCGCGATGATCCCGACCGGGCCGGACGCCAAGCCGGCCATGTCGAAGGCGTTCTTCGACGTCGCCATGGCGCAGAAGGACAAGCCGAAGACCATCGCGATCGTAGCGGCGGATGCCGAATTCGCCCGCAATGCCGCGGACGGCGCGCGAACCAACGCCAAGGCCGCCGGCCTGCAAATCGTCTATGACAAGACGTATCCGCCCGCAACCACCGACTATACGCCGATCGTGCGCGCCATTCAGGCGACCAATCCGGATATGGTCTTCGTCGGCTCCTATCCGCCGGACTCGGTCGGCATGGTGCGCGCTGCCAACGAAGTCGGCCTCAAGACGAAGATCTTCGGCGGCGGCATGGTCGGGCTGCAGGCGACGGTGTTCAAGACGCAGCTCGGGCCGCTCCTGAACGGCATCGTGAACTACGATTTCTGGATTCCGGCCAAGACCATGCAGTTCCAAGGCGCCCTCGACCTTCTAAAGAAATATCAGGAGCGCGCTAAGGCGGAAGGCGTCGACCCGCTCGGCTATTACATGGCGCCCTGGGCCTATGCCGATCTGCAGGTGCTGGGACAGGCCGTCGAGGCAACCAAGAGCCTCGATCAGGACAAGCTCGGCGATTACATCCGCAAGACCACCTTCAAGACGGTGATCGGCGACGTCGCCTTCGGCAAAAATGGCGAATGGGCCAAGTCGCGCATGCTGGCCGTGCAGTTTCAGGGCATCAAGAACAACGACATCAGCCAGTTCGTGGACGCCAAGACGCCAGTGATCCTGGCTCCGGCGGAATATAAGGATGGCGATATCGTCTATCCTTACACCGAGGCGAAGAAATAGCAGCTTCCGGGCGGGTTTAGGCCGGCGGGCTGACCCTCCGCTCGGCCGGCGCCCGCCCTCTCCGTTCACATAAGGCGTGGCGTCGATGCCGGCCAGATTGTTGCCGACGGCATGCTGGTCGGCTCCTATCCGCAGCCGGACTGGCTGATCGACCGTGCGGCGCTCGCAAAGCAGATGCCGCCCCGCACGCGCGCCAGGGAGATCTGGCGCGTGGCGCCGGAATGGCTCGAGGAGGCGCAGGACGATGCGACCCTGCTCGCCATTCGCGATCAGGAGCGCGCCGGCCTCGACATCATCACCGATGGTGAGCAGCGGCGCGAGAGCTATTCCAACCGCTTCGCCACCGCACTCGAAGGCATCGACATCGACAATCCCGGCACGACATTGAGCCGCTCCGGCAAGCCGGTGTCGGTGCCGCGTGTAACAGGCAAGATTCGCCGCCGTGAACCGGTCCTCATCCGCGACATGCAGTTCCTGCGCGCCAATACCGGGCGGCTGGTGAAAATGACGGTGCCCGGCCCGTTCACCATGGCCCAGCAGGCCCAGGACGATTTCTATGGCGATGACGAGGCAATGGCGATGGACTACGCCGCCGCCGTCAATGCGGAGATCCGCGATCTGTTCGCGGCCGGCGCCGACATCGTCCAGATCGACGAACCCTGGATGCAGGCACGGCCGGAAAAGGCGAAAGCCTATGCCGTCAAAGCGATCAACCGGGCGCTCGAGGGCGTCGGCGGGGTAACAGCGGTGCATCTCTGCTTCGGCTATGCGGCGATGGTCGGCGACAAGCCGGAGGGCTATTCGTTCCTGCCGGAGCTGGAGCATTGCGCTGCTCAGCAGATTTCGATCGAAGCCGCGCAGCCGAAGCTCGACTACGCCGTGCTGGCCGAGTTGCCGTCAAAGACCATCATTCTCGGGGTCATCGACCTCGGCGACATGACCGTTGAAACGCCCGAAATCGTCGCCAGCCGCGTTCGAAGCGTGTTTCGCTACGTGCCGCCCGAGCGCATCGTCGTCGCGCCGGATTGCGGCCTGAAATATCTGCCCCGCGACATCGCCTTCGGCAAGATGAGCGCCATGGCGGCAGGCGCCGCGCTCGTCCGCCGGGACATTGCGCAGGTGTAAGTCCCAAGAGTATGAGAGGCTGACATGACCTATGTGACCGAGGAAAACCTCACCGATCTCGCAGTCGAGCGCTGGAGCAACATCCCCGATCCGCGCCTGCGCCAGATCATGACGTCGCTGGTGAAGCATCTGCACGGCTTCGTGCGCGAGATCGAGCCGACGCCGGCCGAATGGTTCGCGGCCATCGATTGGTTGACCCGCACCGGTAAGCTCTGCACGGAGAAGCGCCAGGAGTTCATCCTGGCCTCCGACGTGCTCGGCGTCAGCATGCTGGTCGATGCGATCAACAACCGGCTGGCGACGGGGGCCACGCCCTCGACCGTCGAAGGACCGTTTCACGTCCAGGACTCGCCGGAAATGGCGGATGGCAGCAACATGGCCGCGGGCGCGCCGGGCGAGCCCTGCTTTGTTAGCGGTACGGTGCGGGGGACGAGCGGCGAGCCGGTTGCCGGCGCGGTGCTCGACGTCTGGCAGACCGACGGCGAGGGGCTTTACGAGGCCCAGCGCGATGTCGATGGCGCCTGGATGCGCGCCGTCTACCATACCGGCCCGGACGGCCGCTATGCCATCCGCACCGTTGCCCCGATCGGCTACACCATTCCGATGGACGGCACGGTCGGCGAGCTGATGGAGCGCACGCGCATCAGCCATATGCGCCCGGCCCACATCCATTTCGCGGTCAGCGCGCCGGGCTACAAGCCGGTGACGACGCATCTCTTCCGCCGCGGCGACCAGTATATCGAGACCGATGTGGTGTTCGGGGTGAAGGAGCCGCTGATCGTGGATTTTGTTGGGAAGGCGGGCGGTGAGGCGCCGGGTGGGGAGCGGCTGGAGACACCGTTCTGCGAGGTGCGGTATGATTTTGTGCTGCAGAGGACTGTAGGCTGATCGGAATTGGATAGTGACGAATCCCAGGTAACGAACCGGACGTTTGAAGATCGCGCTCCGGACGATTGTCGCATCGCCCGCGGACGTAGCTATCACCACTCATATGGCACTTCTGATCCTGTCACGTGCCGCGTTCAAAGCTGTAACGAATGTCGGATTCGCGGCAATCAGCGTCGTAAATTCATTGTCGATGACGGTTACAATCCGGGTCCTTCTTACTGGGGAAATCTCCGGGCACGGCGCCGCAGCCCAGATGAGTATGGCAATTACGATAATGAGCAAAATCACGCAGAACGATGGCAAGCCGTCATCATCGCAGTCCGAAGGATAACGGCCGCCTTGCGGATAGCGCTCTTGAGCAGGCTGATATTCTCGCATGTAATACGGAGCTGAGCGACCATCCGCGCTTAGAGCAGTCGGAACGCCATTGAGATTGCAGGGGGAGAATTTCGAGCCCGCCAAACGGAAAGATCGCGACGGCAAAGATCAAGATGCGCAAAGAGCGGCCCGCAAACTTCTGCAAACGCCGCCGCGACACTGCGCGCTGAGTTGAGGAATTCTCCATCGCGCTGCCGGGCTCTGCCGCCGATGATCTTCCTAACCCGTTAATCCGCGGCAGAAACCGACTCGATCGTTTGTACCACGGCAGCCGCCCTTCTCCCCCGCACCGTCCTGCATCACTGGCCCCCACCATGCGATTCGATTGCAACTGTCGAGCGCGTGTCCGCGCAAAAAGCGCGCGGCCGACGCATTACGGACGCCCTGCTAAAACCTCCAAGCTTACTGAAGCGCGACTTGCTAACCTATCGATGGCGAAGGAAAAAACGGGCAACAGGCCGGGCGAAAATTTTCGGGATCGCACAAATCTTCCCTAACCCGTGGTCCCGAAACTTTGCCTGAGCAATGCAACTGAGCCATCTTAGGACGAACTATCATGCATTCACTTCAAATCATGTCAAGAGGACAATCTTTCATCGTATGCACAACTCCAAAATCGGAGCGTTATAGAAAAGTTGACCGCCTTCGTGTTGCTTTCGAGGGGGCCAACGTCGGGAAACGGCGCCTTCAAACGCCTAAATAAAACTTCCGCACCAGCTCATTATTATTCAGCTCCGCCGCCGAGCGCCCCTCAAACGCAATCTGGCCATGCACGATGACATAGCCGCGGTCGGCGATGCGGATCGCCTGGGTAAAATTCTGCTCGGCCATCAGCACGGTGAGGTGATAGCTCGTCTGCAGCTCCTTGATGGCATCCATGGTGCGGCTGACCAGGATCGGGGCGAGGCCGACGGAGGGCTCGTCAATCAGCAGGATGCGCGGCGCCAGCATCAGCGCGCGGGCCAGCGCCAGCATCTGCTGCTCGCCGCCGCTCATGCTGCCGGCAAGCTGCCGCCGCCGCTCCTTCAGGCGCGGAAACATCTCGTAGCAGAAGCCGAGATTCTTGCCGATCTCGGCGCGGGCGACGGGCCGGAAGGCGCCGAGCATGAGATTTTCCTCAACGCTCAGCCTCGGAAACAGCCGCCGCCCTTCCGGCACCAGCGCAATGCCGAGATCGACGATTTCCTCCGTGGTCCGCCCAATGAGGTCGTGCGTCTTGCCATCGATTTCGGCGGTGATCCGTCCGGCGCTCGGCTGCACGATGCCCATGATGCATTTCATCAGCGTGCTCTTGCCGTTGCCGTTGGTGCCGAGCAGCACCACGGTCTCGCCCGGCTCGACGCAAAGCGAGACGTCCTCGATGACGCGCACCGCGCCATAGGCGGCATGAACGCCCTCGATGGCCAGCCTATTGCCCAAGATACGCGCCCTCCACTTCCGGGCTGCGGATCACCTCCTCCGGCAGGCCGTCGGCCACCTTGCGACCCGAGACGAACGCGATCAGCCGCTGCGAAAAGCTCATCACCGCGCGCATGATGTGCTCGATCAGGATGATGGTGACGCCCGCCTCGCTGAGCCGGACCAGAAGCCGTAAAATCTCCTCGATCTCCGAAGCCGACAGCCCGGCCATCGCCTCGTCGGCGATGAGAAGTTTTGGCTCGGCGGCCATGGCGCGGGCGAGTTCGGCCTTGCGCATCTCGACCTGGGTGAGATCGCGGGGAAATCTGCCCGCCTTGCCGGCGAGACCGACCAGTTCGAGCAGTTCGGCGCAGCGCTCGTCCAGCGTGTGGCTCGCATGGATCAGGCCGGACCGATGCTGCACGGTGTAGAGCAGCGGTACCCGGATATTATCGGCGATGTTGAGGCTGGGGAAAGGGCGCGGGAGCTGGAAGGTGCGCGCAAGGCCGAGCCGCGTGCGGCTATGGGCTTTCAGTCCGCTCAGGTCGCGGCCCTCGAAGCGCACCGTCCCGGTTTCATTGGCAAGCGTGCCGCAGAGGCAATTGACCAAAGTGCTCTTGCCGGAGCCGTTCGGTCCAATCAGTCCGACACGCTCGCCGGGCATAATGGTCAGATCGATGCCTTCCAGCGCGACGAAGCCGCCAAAACGCTTGCCGAGATTGTGCACTTCGAGCAGCGGCCCGGTCATCAACGTGCCCTCCCGCGCAGCCGGGCGACCAGACCGATGATGCCGTTTGGAGCGACGATGACGAAGCCGATGAGCAGAAGGCCGACGATCAGCAGATTGACTTCCGAGGAGATCGTCACCGTTGCGACCTGCTGGATCGTGCCGAGCAGCAAGGCGCCGACCAGCGGCCCGGCCCAGTTCGTGGTGCCGCCGATCATCGGCATGGCGATGGCGTTCACGGCATAGGCGAGGCCGAAAGTCGAGGCCGGCTCGACGTAGCCGATATAATAGGGGAAGGGCGCGCCGGCCATGCCCATCAGCATGCCGGAGATCGTGGTCGCGACCAGCTTGAGGCGCAGCGTCGGCACGCCGGCCGACTCCGCCGAAACCTCGTCGTCTCGGATTGCGGTCAGCCCGATGCCGAGCCGGGACCGCTCGATCATGCGCGCCGCGCTTATGGCAACGACGGCCAGGGCCAGCATGATCAGAAACAGATATTGCACATAGCTGCCGAGCAGCGCGATCTCGCGCGGGCGGATGACATAGGCCCCGCGCGCGCCGCCGACATAGTCCCAATTGATGACCAGAGTCTGCAGCACGACCGCCAGCGCCAGCGTGCCGATGGCGAAGAACGGCCCGCGCAGACGGAGCGTCAGATAGCCCATGCCGAGCCCGACCGCGCCGGACACCATGCCGCCGATGAGGATGAGGAGCGGGATCGGTAGCGGAAAGGTCTTGTGGAAGAACACCGTGCTATAGGCCCCGAGCGCGAAAAACGCCGCCGAGCCGAAATTCACATAGCCCGCATAGCCGCCGAGGATATTCCAGGCGGTCGCCAGCACGACGAATTGCAGCACGACATAGCCGGCGAAAAAGAAATAATCGCTCCCCACCGCCCGCGCGCCCAGGAAAAGCGCCGCGCCGACAGGAGTGCGACGAGAAAGAACGTGCCCGAGCGCATCGAGCTCAGCGCCCCAATATGCCGGACGGCCGGAAAGCCAGCGTCAGCAGCAGAAAGCTGAAGGAGACCGCGGGCGCCCAGGACGGACCGTAAAACGTCGAGGTGATGCTTTCGACGATCGCCCAGCAGCATCGCGCCGATCAGCGTGCCCGTCAGGCTGCCCAGACCGCCCAGCACGCAGATGGCGAAGACCCGCCCAATATATTCGCGCCCGATCGACGGCTCGACCGGGCCGATGATGATCAGAAAAGCCCCGGCGATCGCCGCCGTGGCGATGGAGATGCCGAAGGCGATGCGCTTGATCTTCACCGGATCGACCGCCATCAGCCGCAGCGCGAGCTGGTCCTGCGACACGGCCATGATGGCGCGGCCAAGGAATGTGCGCGACAGAAACAGTTGCAGTCCGGCGAACAGTGCCAGCGAGACGACGCACGGGATCAGCATGCGCAGCGGCAGATCGAAGAAGCCGAAGCGCAAGCGTCTGGTCGACATAGGGCGCCTGGACATAGCGGTAATCGACACCGAAGATCATGACCAGCGTCACTTCGGTCACGAACAGCACGCCGAAGAAGAAAGCGAGCCCGCGCAGCGCTTCCTGTCCGCGCTTTTCGAAGGCGCTATAATAGACTTGGTAGACGGCAAGGCCCAGCAGGTAGAACACCGGCAGCATCAGCAGGCTCGCCAGGATGGGATCGATCCCGACCCGGATATTCAGGAGATAGGCGGCATAGGATCCGATGATGATGAAGGCCGGATGGGCGATGTTGACGATGTCGAGCATGCCGAATGAGATCGAGACGCCGATCGTTGCCGCCGTGTAGAAACCGCCGAGCAGAAGCCCCGCAATGACGGCGTTGACAAAGAGCTGGATGTCGATGTCCATTGCCGGGCGCTAGCGGCGCTGCCGCGACAGGCCGCGGCGGAATGGTGTTCCCGCCGGTTTCGAGCGGCGATCGCCGGGCCGATCGCCCGTCGACGCACACATCGCTGCGGTGAGCGGTTCTGGCATTCCTCCCTCATTCGTTACGCATCTTTATCGGCGGCAATATTGCTGTCGCCGTGCCTTATTGCTAAGTCTGTATTATCGTGCCGCGCCTGGCCAGCCCATTGTGATCACAGGAGAATGTAAAATCGTCGCGGAGGCGGCGATATTGCCGGTGCCGCACGTTCTCTCCGGCGATAATCGCCCATGAAGCCGAGCAAAGACGGGCGCGCGGAGCCGCGGGTCCCGGTCGTCCTGCAGGCGGTATCCCCCCAATCCGGCGCCAATTTTTGGTTGCCACCGGCCGATAGCTGACGGATAGTCGTCAAGAGCGAGAAGCATCTTAAATTCAAAATACGGGCGCAGCGCCGCCGACCAAGACGGCGCAAGTGTCCGCTTAGGCATTTGCATATGCCGACGACCAAAACCACGGCTACTCTGGGAGGAATGAGCCATGCCAAAACATCAACCTCTGGCCCGTGCAGCCGCTGCGCGTGGCCTCGCCGCGGGGCTTCTCGTCTTCGCATTCGCGCTGATCGGGCTGTCGGGCTCTTCGGCCTGGGCGGGTGAGCCGAAGGACATCAAGTGGGGCACCGGCTCGATCGGTTCGTCAGGGCACAAGGCGATGGTCGCGCTGGCCGGTCTGCTCAACAAGGAGATGCCGGAATTTCGCATCTCCGTGCTGCCGACGCAGGGCGCCGTGCCCACGGTGAAAGGCTTCGCCACCGGCGAGTTCGACGGCTATTACGGCTCGGATGTCGCGCTCAAGGAATTGAAAAACGACGTCGGCCGCTTCAAGGGTTTCAAGTCGCACATCAAGCACGAGCTGATCCAGTCGTTCTGGTGCTACACGCTGGATGTCGGCCTCGCCATCAATGCCAGCGACCGCGACACCATCAAGAAGTGGGGAGACCTCACCGGCAAGACCGTTTACACCGGCCCGCTTCCGTTCGACACCCGCAAGCATCTCGAGGATGCGATGAGGGCGGTCGGAGTGGACTTCACCTATAAGGAGGTCGACTTTTCCGCCGTCGCCTCCGAGCTCAATTCCGGCACCATCAAGGGCATGATCATCTACGCGGCAGGCGGCAAGACCCCGCCGCCGTGGCTTTCGGAGGCCTCGCTCGCGGTCGACTGGGCGGCGCTCAATCCAAGTTCGGAAGAACTCGCCACGCTGAAGGAGAAGGGCTTTGCCAGCGAGGAGGTCGATCCGGCGAACTTTCACAAAAAGGAAATCTACGTCAAGCAGGTAACGCTGCTGCCGTTCTATTGGGGCTTCGACCTTGGCTCAGTGGCCTCAACGGACGAAATGTACAAGATGCTGACCGTCATCGAGGCGCATGCGGACGAACTCGCCAAGCTCGATCCGAGCTTCCGGCAGATCGGCGGCGGCAAGATGGTTGAATTCCAGAAGAAGGCGCTGGAGTCGACCTGGAATCTCGTTCCCATCCATCCCGGCCTCGCCAAATTTCTGAAGGAGAAGGGCGCGTGGGACAGCAAATGGGATGCCAACATCGCCAAGATGTAGCCCCGGCGCCGTCACCGAACGCTCCGAGGCGGGCGCTTTATGCGTCCGCCTCAGCCGTATTCTCATAGCCACGGGTCTGCCATGACCGAGACCACGCCGCAATGGCGGCCGCCTCTTGTTCTCAACGTTATCAACTATGCGGTGGGGACCGCGTTCCTCGTCTACATGGTCTATTACTATTGGACGGGCCTGGGCGGATCGACGCTGCTCGCCATGACCATGGTCCCGATCACCTATGTGCTGTTCACCGTCCAGGCGCTGCGGCAGAACGAGCTCTATCCGAAGCTGCCAATGGCCGCCAATTACCTCATCGCGGCCGTCTATTGCCTGTTCTCGCTTTATTGCGCTTATTACATGAACACGAATTACATCGCGCTCGGCACCGAGCGCTCCGGCATGTGGGATACGGCCGATGAGGTCGTGGGCGGCGGGATGGCGCTGCTCATCATCGAATATGCGCGCAAGCGCCATGTGCCGCTGTTCATCCTGAACATCGTTCTCGCTCTTTACGCCGTCTACGGCTACATGGTGCCAGGCATGTTTTATCATGCGGGCCTGTCGTGGCACCGCGTCATCACGGCGAGCAGCGTGGAGATGACGACCGGCATCTTCTCGCGCCTGCCCCAGATCGCACTCACGCTGATCGGCTCGTTTCTGCTGGTCCTGAGCCTGCTGCGCGGCTATGGCTGCGTCGACTCGCTGCTTAGGGCGACCAAGCGTGTCGCGATCCGCTCGGCTCACGCCATCCCACAATCTGCGGTGATCGGCTCGATGGCCATCGGCACTGTGAGCGGCTCAGGCGCGGCCAATTCCATCACCGTCGGCTCGGCGACGATCCCGGCGATGATTGGTGCCGGCCTGCCGCCGGCAACCGCGGCGGCGATCGAAAACGCTTCATCGATGGGCGGGCAGCTCATGCCGCCGGTGATGGGCATCGCCGCCTTCCTGATGGCCGAGTTCCTCGGCGTCGACTATTTCGAGGTGGTCGCGCGTGGCTGGGTTCCGGCGCTCATCTACTACATCACGGTCGCGACCTCGGTCTATCTGCTGGCGGTCCATTATCGCACCCATCTTGTCGTCGATCCCAAGCCAGGAGGGCTGGGCTGGCGCGACAAGGTCAATCTCGGCGCCTTCGTCTTCGTGGTCGGCGGGCTGGTGACGCTGATGGCGACCATCTTTCTCGCGCCGATGTTCGCCGCGCTCTACATGTTCTGCATTGCGGGTGTCGGGCTGTTCCTCGTCAATCTGGTGCCGCTACTCCGGCCCGGCCGCTGGTCTTTCGCCGAGTTCATTGCGCCGATCCAGCGCTTCCTCGACTCCTACATCGAAATGATCTCCGACATCACGCTGCTGCTTGGCGACCTTGTCGATCATGACCGGGGCGCTGGTGATTACCGGCGTTCCCACAAAGCTCGGCGCGCTGCTGGTGGAGGCCGGCGGCATCAATATGGCCGCCATGGTAGGGATGGCCTTCATCTTCGGCGCCATTCTCGGCACCGGTCTGCCCCCGGCGCCGACCTATATTCTGGTCGCGATCGTGATCGCGCCGCCCTTCATCAAGATCGGCGTCAATCCGTGGGTGATTCACTTCTTCGCCTTTTTCGTGGCCGTGTTCGGCGAGCTGACGCCGCCGACCTCGATCACCGCGGCGATCACGTCGAAGATCGCCAATGCATCATTTTATGTCACGCTTTGGCGTTCGGTGCAGATCTGCGTCTCGCTGTTCACGCTGATGGTCGGCGTCTTCGTCCATCCCGAGCTGGTCATCGCGCCGGGCATCGATCAGTTTGGCGCGGCCTATCTTATCCTGGTCTCGACCATCGGCATCACTTTTAGCCTGCAAGCCAGCTATTCCGACACGCGGCCTATTGATCTCGCGGTTCGGCTGGGACTTGCCGCCGTCGCGCTCTACATCCTCTTCTCTTTCAACGACACATTGTCCACATTCGCGTCCTTCGTGGTGCTGGCGGTGATCGCCTACTGGCTGCTGGTGCGCCGGCGCGTGCTTGTAGTGGATGAGCCCGAGGTGGTCGTGCTGGAAACCTCGGACCTGGCTCCCTCGGCCGCCGGCGGCGGTCGCGATTCAGCTGAACGGCACCAGCGCGAGGCACTCTCATCCGGCCGGCTGTGCGCTGATATGCGCGGCAATTGCCCGACTCATCATTCCTTTCGTCTGCGGTGCACGGCGATGTTCGGAGTTCGGTCCCCGCGCCTCGTTGGAGGAGTTTGCGACGGGACATGCAACAAAATAGTTGCATTATCCTGCAAGCCGGGCCATATTAACAAGCAACCAGGAGGTTGCACATGGAAGATCGCATCGAGAAACGTTTTGAACTCCAGGCGCCGGTTGCGCGCGTCTGGCGTGCACTGACGGATTACCAGGAGTTTGGCGAGTGGTTTCGCGTCAAGCTGGATGGCCCATTTGTGCCGGGTCAGGTCTCGCATGGCCGGATCACCTACCCCGGCTATGAGCACGTGAAGTGGGAGGCGACGGTGCAGAAGATGGAGGCATGAACGGCTGTTCTCGTTCACCTGGCACCCCTACGCCGTCGATCCCGATGCGGACTACACGAAGGAGCCCCCGACCCTGGTTGAATTCAGGCTGGAGCCTGCCGGAAGCGGCACCTTGCTGATCGTCACCGAATCCGGCTTTAGCCGCATTCCCAGCGGACGGCGCATGGAAGCATTCCGGATGAATGATCGTGGCTGGACGCAGCAAATGAAGAATATCGAGCACCATGTCACGCAGCGCGGGTAACGCCCCGGCGGAGCAGACGAACCATGCCCCCGTGTTCGCGGCGCTGGGCGATGAGACGCGATTGTCGCTGATCGCGAAGCTCAGCGCCGGGGCGCCGCTTTCGATCTCAGAGCTCACGCAGGGCTCAAAGCTCACCCGGCAGGCCATCACCAAGCATCTTCGGGTGCTGGAAGGCGCGGGCGTCGTGCACGGCGTCCGTGTCGGGCGCGAGCACCAGTTCGCGTTCAACCCGGCGCCCATTGACGAGATCAGGACCTATCTCGATCTCGTCTCTCATCAATGGGACGATGCTCTGGCCCGGCTGAAATCGTTCGTCGACGGTTGAGCCCGCGCTTCGACGAACGACTTCGGCCGCGGCGATTTTGACCCGGCCTCCCCCGAGAGCGCTGTCCCGAAACGCCATCTTCGGCTCGGCCTAGTCTCCCCTCCGGGCCGCGCAAACTGACGACAGCGACAAGTCTGTTAGTGCTGTCGAAGATCGGGGCCGCGATCGCGGCGCTACATGCGGAGCGGACAGCTTGGTGTGGCGAATCGGAGGGCATGCGACACACCGATTGTCGGATTGCCAATTTATGCAGCAAAGATTTCTGTCGTGAAATAAATGCCCTATCCTGAGTTGGAATTCGTGGCGGTTGACTGTGGATTCGGGCAACGAAACCGACGATGGGAGATCAACTGGTGAGCGAAACGATCAAGGAAGCCACAAAGACGGAAGGCGCCGAGAAGGCAGGCGCGGGCCGTTACCATTTCGTCATGAAGGAGCTGAACATTGTGCCCGCCGGAACGGGTTACTCAACCTCAGAAGGCGGTGTCGTCGAGGGGGAGCGGATGCTCGTCGGCTATATTCACAAGGCGCGCGGCACGGGCTCGCGTCCGCATTCTCATCCCAACGAGCAGTTCAACTATGTGCTGCAGGGAACGCTGCGGGTTGAGATCGACGGCCAGACCTTCGAAGCGCCGGCCGGGACGTTGGTCTACGTGCCCGCCAATGTCGAGCATTCCATGGTGGCGCTGCCCGGAGAAGACGTGATCTTCCTTGCCATTAAGGACCTTTCCCACGGCATCATCGGCATGGCCACCGACGGCAAGATGTCGGGTCCCCTCTACATGAAAGGCTTCGAACCGAAGACCTGAGCGGCTTCTGGGCCCAGGCGCCGAATTTGGCGTCGCGGTCGATAACAGCGCCGCGAGGACGCCCGTGAGCCCTCAGATACCAACATCATGGCGGGGGCGATCCCAGTCCCTGGCCTCCTCGCAAATCCGGTCCACGTCTTCTTCAAGCAGAAAACCGGCCTCGGCGAGCCGGCGCGCAGCGACGCAGATCGCGTTCCGGTAGACGTCCGCATCCGCGTAACGTTCCTCGATGGAGGGGCGTGGATCGCCGCTCATGCGCCTTTCGCTCATCGTACCGGCGAAGGGGATCATGCCGCCGGTGAACTGGTACATTGCGCCCTTCCCCCGACCGTCTTGGCGAAGGTTCCAGCCCGTATAGGTGGCGAGCGGTGCCTCCACCATCGGAGCGCGAAGGCCGGCAATATCGTTGCCGTCCTGGTCGACAGCTGGCACCAGCACGGCGTAGCCCTGCTTGTCGAGCACTTGCGGCGGCTCCTTGGTCAGCAGGCCGGCATCTTCATCCGGCCCGAAATCCAAGAGCGGAAGGGGATTGGCCGAGACCGGCACGGCATAGCCCGGAATGGCAGGAAACTGCGTCCGCCAAGTGCTGTAGCTTACGAGCGTGCCGTCCGCGCGCCTCGGGATCTGGCTCGCCGGCGGCGGCGTTCCATCGCTTGCCCATTTGTCGAGCGCATCCAGCAGTGCGCGGAAAAAGAACGAGGTCGGCACGATATTGGGGAGAAGCTGGCATGGCCCGCGCTGCGGGCGCGCCTTCGCCACCGGCGCGAAATGTTGCGAGGACGAAAAAACGTAGACACGCACAGTGGCGGGCTGGCCGAGATCGTTGCCTCTTGTGTCAGTGTGGACGAGCGAGCCACGCCGCTGCCAATATTCCGTTGCGCTTTGAGTATGCATGACGAGCGGATCGGTTTATGGGCGTTTGAGAATGGTATCGGTGCGGCCGGTCAGGTGATCGGTTGTCTCGGCATAGGAGAACGGAAACCGGTCGGCGAAATTGTGGTGGCCCTCATATTGCTGTCCCGCCATCGCCGAGCCGTTGGCGAAGCGATGATTGAGCCACATCCGCCCGGCCCCCGAGACATGCGGCATCACCCCGTCGAAGACACGCCTGCCTGCCGCATCCGCGTTGAAGCCGCGATAAATGAATTCGCGAATGGCCCGCCCGGCCTGCGAGCGTCCCCAGCTATAGATCTTCTCGACCGAGCCGGCGAGCGGGTTCGCTGTTTCGTCTTTCTCGTCTCGCAGAAAAGCGAGGTAGTCGCGGACGGCCACGAAACCGAGGCCGAGAATGCGCGGGTCGCGCGCCTCGTAGATCAGCTCGTAAATCCATCCGGGCTTGAATCCGTCTTCAAGATAGATGTGTTCGCCCGAGGGAATGATCGCGGTTTCGGCCTCCTGCTCATCGAGCCCCTGGCCGCGAGCTTCCCGGGCGAAGCGCCAGCGTGCGGGCGGAATGGTTTGCCGCTCGTCATCCGGATAGCGGCGTTTGGTGAAGATTGCGCGCGAGGTGTCGGTGGACATGGCAGGATAGGGCATGACCGAGGTCATCCCGCTCAAAGGAAATGTCGAGACGCCCGCCTGCCCCACGATGAACTCGCTGCGGACCCAGCCGGTAATCGGGCCGTCCGCCCTCTGGGCAATTGGGACGTCCAGCAGCATGCGGCCATCGCCCGGATAGAGATCGCCCTGCCAGCCAGCCCAGGCGATGGCATAGCCACGCCGGAAGAGAAAGCCGTTGCCTGCATGATCGATCGTCAACGGATCGTTCGCGGCAGGGGCGTCATTGAAAAATTGCAGCGCGCGCTTGTTGCCGCGATTGCCCCAATCGAAGAAAAGCCGCTTGTTGCCCTTGGCGGGATCAACCGGCTTCAAAATGAAAAAATCGGCTGCGAAGCGGACGCGGCCGTTTTCGTCGCGTGGCGCAAATTGAAGATCGGTAACCGCCGCTTGCGCCGGAGCGTCCGGGTCGACGGCGAAATGGGCGCGGCCTTTCAGCCTCTCATAGGCGCCGGCCTCACCGAAGCCGGCGCCTTCGGCGAAGGGTTTGCGCTCGGCGATCTCCAGGACGACGTCATTCGTCATTTTCGCGCCGAAACCGTTTTAGAAACGATGCCAAGTTTCGCCCCCGCAATAAGCGCTCACAGAAAGAGAATGCTCCGCTTCCGCCACTCGGGCGTCAATCCTATTCATCATCCAGGAAGGTCAGCATGTTTCCGCCGCTCATGATCATTGACTCCCGGAACGATTCTTCCATTCGCGAAGCGCGCAATGGTTATATATGAGATATATCGCTGCATTGAATGAACCAAATCGCGCCCCGTCAGGATATATTGGGAGATTGCCTATGCCGTTTCATTGTTTTGAGACAATCGAGGCGACGCTCTTGACCCCGCTTCTCTCCTCGGGGCGGGCTCCGATCATCGAGGGGGGAGATATCGACCAATCGATCGGTTGAATGGGGCATCAGGTCATGGACGAACCGCAGAGCGAAACCACCCCCGGCTCATCCCGCATCGGGTTCATCGGCCTCGGCCATATGGGCCACCACATGGCGCGCCATATCGCCAGAGCCGGGCTGCCGCTAACCGTCCATGACATTCGCGATGGCGTAGTCGAGGATTTCTGTCGCGCTCACGGCGCCAGACCGGCTCATTCAGTGGGCGAACTGGGGGAAAACTCCGACATCGTCATCACCATGCTGCCGGCGAGCCGGGACGTTCGGGCCGTCCTGATCGGTGAGGGCGAGGGGGGCGGACTGGTCCGCGCTCTGGCGCCGGGGAGTCTCGTCGTCGACTGCTCGTCCTCCGACCCTATGGAGACGCGCGCGCACGGCGCGACTCTCGCCGGCCATTCCATCGCGATGGTTGACGCCCCGGTCGCCGGCGGCGTGGTCTTCGCCAAGGATGGCACGCTCGATATTCTGCTGGGCGGTTCGCCGGAGGCGATTGAACGCGCCCGCCCTGTGTTGTCATGTTTTGGCAAGCGGTTCTTCCCGTGCGGCCCCCTCGGCGCCGGACACGCGATGAAGGTGCTCAATAATTTCGTCAACGCGCAGGCGCTCATCACCTATGCGGAGACACTCGCTGCCGGCCTCAAATTTGGTCTCGACCTCGGCGTGATGATGGAGTCGCTGATCGCGGCGACCGCCGGACGCAATCATCCCTTGAGAAGAAAATTGCGGCACAGGTGCTCTCGCGGGACTTTGCCAGTGGAATGGCGCTGTCGCTGATCGCCAAGGACATCGGTCAGGCGCGCGATCTGGCAAGCCGAATGGGGATGAAGGCGCCGGTTTTGAATAGCTGCCTGGACCTTTGGCAGCAGGCCGCCGATGAGGTCGGCGCCATGGCGGACCAGACCGAAGTGGTCAAGCTTTGGGAGCACGACGCGGGCGTAGAAATTTCAGATCAAAGGCCCCATTCAGAGACCGCGCGCTGACTTTGGCGCGGGAGGGCACCGGCGCTGTGGCGGCGGACGCTCTCATTGTCCTGAATTAGGGGCTTACGCCCGCTCGCCCCGAACCCCTCGCCCATCACAGGTAGACGCATGACTCTGCGACGCAAGGAAGCGGGCTGCGGCCATGACCGCTCGAGGTTGGGCCAAACGGCCCGCAAGGGCGTCTTCTTGCGTGGATGAAGGGGTTTGTCTCCGCGGGCCTTTGGCATATCCTGTTCAAGAGCGCCTTGAAACGGCGTCCGGATTTCCTGGTAAGGAACGATGTTTCGGAAGAGATCATTTTTACCTCGATCTGGGAAGACCGACAAAAACAGACGAAAGGGGAGGAGCACCATGAGAGCTGAGCGGGGATTGCGGATACCGGTGAGCATCGCGCGGGGGCCACCTCCATTGCGGCCGGTCCTTCGTTGCGGCGCCGCTCTTCTAGCGAGAGAATTCTGGATGGCTCAATTGGCCGTGGCCACCAAGGGCGATTCGGCTGGCATTGAACTGCCGGACAAGAGCTTGCAGCCGTCGGCTGGATGGGGTGACGGTCGAATTCAAGCTAGCCGGGGGGTAGATATTTCGGGCCGTCGATGCGATCGATCTCGTCGTCGGCGACCAGGAGTTCGTCGCCGTTGTCGGCCCGACCGGATGCGGTGAAGTCGACACTGCTCAATCTGGCAGCCAGACTTCTCAGGCCGTCGAGCGGCAGCATTCACGTCTTTGGCGAAACGCTGGGCGTTATTAATAAGTGTTTTGTTTATCGTCGACTGCTCGTCCTCCGACCCTATGGAGACGCGCGCGCACGGCGCGACCCTCGCCGGCCATTCCATCGCCATGGTTGACGCCCCGGTCGCCGGCGGCGTGGTCTTCGCCAAGGATGGCACGCTCGACATTCTGCTGGGCGGTTCGCCGGAGGCGATTGAGCGTGCGCGCCCCGTGTTGTCGTGTTTTGGCAAGCGATTCTTCCCGTGCGGCTCGCTCGGCGCCGGGCACGCGATGAAGGTGCTCAATAATTTCGTCAACGCGCAGGCGCTCATCACCTATGCGGAGACGCTCGCCGCCGGCCTCAAATTCGGTCTCGACCTCGGCATGATGATGGAGTCGCTGATTGCGGCGACCGCCGGGCGCAATCATCCTCTTGAGAAGAAAATTGCGGCACAGGTGCTCTCGCGGGACTTTGCCAGCGGAATGGCGTTGTCGCTGATCGCCAAGGACATCGGTCAGGCGCGCGATCTGGCAAGCCGAATGGGGATGAAGGCGCCGGTTTTGAAGAGCTGCCTGGAACTCTGGATGCAGGCTGCCGATGAGATCGGCGCGATGGCGGACCAGACCGAAGTGGTCAAGCTTTGGGAGCACGACGCGGGCGTGGAGATTTCGGATCAAGGAACCCATTCAGAGAGCGTCAATTGACTGTGGCGCAGCTCATCCTGCAGACGCACATGCGTTCCGAGTAGCCTGCCCCGAACCCTTCGCTCGTCTCAGGCCGCCATATCACCCCGTGATGCACGGGAGCAGATCGCGGCCACGACCGATCGAGGCCGGGCCAAACGGCGCGCAAGGGTGTCTCTTTGCGCCAATGAAGGGGTTTGTCTCAGCAAGGCTTTAGCATATTCTGTTCAAGAGCGCCTTGAAACGGCGTCCAGATTTCCCGGTAAGAATCGATGTTTCGGTCACGATCATTTTTGCCTCGGCCTGGGAAGACTGACAAAAACAGACGAAAGTGGGAGGAGTACGATGACCGCTGAGCGGGGATTGGCGGATACCAGTGAACATCGTGCGGGCGCCACTCCCCGTTGCGGTCGGTTCTTCGGTGCGGCGCTACTCTGCTAACGAAAGAATTCTGAATGGCTCAATTGGCCGTGGCGACCAAGGGCGATTCGGCTGGCATTGAACTGCCAGACACGAGACTCGCGGCCGTTCGGCTGGACGCTGTGACGGTCGAATTCAAACTATTGGGCGGGGAGACCTTCCGGGCCGTCGACGCAATCGATCTCGCCGTCGGCGACCAGGAATTCGTCGCCATCGTCGGCCCGACCGGATGCGGCAAGTCGACATTGCTCAATCTGGCGGCCGGACTTCTCAGGCCGTCGAGAGGCAGCCTTCATGTCTTCGGCGAAACGCTGGCGGGCATCAACAAGCGGGCCGGCTATCTGTTTCAGCAGGACGCGCTCATGCCATGGAAGACGGCCCTCGACAATGTGGCGATCGGCCTGGAAATCGCGGGCGTTCCGGCTCGCGAGGCGCATGAGCGTGCGCGCGCCTGGCTCGGCCGGGTCGGGCTGGCCGCCTTTTGCGAACGCTATCCGCACATGCTTTCGGGCGGACAGCGCAAGCGCGTGGCGCTGGCCCAGGTCCTGATCCGCGATCCGAAGATCCTGCTGATGGACGAACCCTTCGGTCCTCTCGATGCCCAGACGCGGCTGATCATGGGCGACCTGCTCCTGCGGCTGTGGTCGGAGGACCGCAAGGCGGTGATGTTCGTGACGCATGATCTGGAAGAGGCGATCGCGCTTGCCGACCGCGTCGTCATCATGTCGGCCGGGCCGTCCGCGCGCATCATCGGCGATTACGCGATCCCCTTGCCACGCCCGCGGGATTTCGCCGAGATCAAGCTCGATCCGCAGTTCCAGGAGGCGCACCGCGAAATATGGCATCTCCTCAAGAAGGAGGTGCTCCAGGGCTACGCGGAGTTCGCCGAAGGCTCACGATCATGACCAGGGTCAAGCTCTTCGCCATGCAATCCGCCGTGGCGCTCGTTGCCGTTGCGTTCTGGCAGATTGCCTCGACGACGACCCTGTTCGGTGATCCTGAAACAATCGCGTTCTTCTTCTCCACTCCAACCGCCGTCGTCAGCCGCGCCTGGACCTGGTTTGCCGATGGCTCGATCTGGCATCACCTCTGGATCACCCTGATGGAGTCGGCGCTCGCTTTCGCGATCGGCTCGCTCGGCGGCGTTGTCATCGGCTTCTGGTTCGCGCG
Source organism: uncultured Alphaproteobacteria bacterium (assembly GCA_963773735.1). Taxonomy (GTDB): domain Bacteria; phylum Pseudomonadota; class Alphaproteobacteria; order Rhizobiales; family Rhodomicrobiaceae; genus CAVZCK01. The sequence continues at coordinate 423,838 of CAVZCK010000018.1, forward strand.
CAGGCAAATGCTTGCCTCCATATTCGACCCTTACGTCAAGGCGGCAAACGCGCTGCCGCGCGTCGTGCTGGCGCCCATATTCACGCTGTGGTTCGGGCTGGGCATCTGGTCCAAGGTGGCGCTGGGCGTGACCTTGGTTTTCTTCATCGTCTTCTTCAACGTCTATCAGGGCGTCAAGGAGGTGAATACGACAGTGCTGGCGAATGCCCGGATGCTTGGCATGAACGAACGGCAGCTGCTGCGGCACGTCTATCTGCCGTCGGCGCTGTCCTGGATGTTCTCGTCGCTTCACATCTCGGTGGGCTTCGCCGTGGTCGGCGCGGTCGTGGGCGAATATCTCGGCTCGGCCGGCGGACTCGGCTATCTCATCGAACAGGCCGAGGGCGTGTTCGATGTCGCCGGCGTCTTTGCCGGCATGGCCGTGCTTGCCGCGTTCGTCCTCGTGATCGACCGGCTCGTGACGCTGGCCGAGCGCCGCCTTCTGGTCTGGCGCCCCGAGGCCCTTGAAGGACATCAATAGCTCGGCGGACATGCTGAGTCATCGGCGATCGCAAAAAATCGAATCTTATGCAAAAGGGAGGAAACTCATGAACATGCTTCGAAAGCTCGCAACAGCCGCCACCGCGCTGCTGGCCTTGGGCGGTGCCGCCATGGCGCAGTCCAAGGTCACTCTCGCAATCGGCGGCGCGTCCTGCCTCTGCTACCTGCCGACGGTGCTCGCCCAGCAACTGGGCAACTTCGAAAAGGCCGGCGTCAATGTCGACATGGTCAATTTCAAGGGAGGCTCGCAAGCGCTGACGGCCGTCATCGGCGGCAGCGCGGATGTCGTGTCGGGCTATTTCGATCATACGGTCGAACTCGCGCCAAAGCACCAGGCGCTGCAGTCCTTCGTCATCTATGACCGCTATCCGGGCCTGGTTCTCGTCGTGGCGCCGGGCCAGACCGGCAAGATCAAGTCCGTCAAGGACTTGGCCGGCAAGAAGGTCGGCGTCAGCGCGCCAGGCTCATCGACCGATTTCTTCCTGAAATTCTTGCTGAAGAAGGCGGGCGTCGATCCGAACTCGGCCGCGGTGATCGGCGTCGGCCTTGGCGCCACGGCGGTCGCGGCCATGGAGCAGGGCCAGATCGATGCCGCCGTGATGCTCGACCCGGCGGTCACCGTGCTTCAAGCGCCATCATAAGGATCTGACCATTCTCTCGGACACGCGCAGCCAGAAGGATACCCAGGCGGTGTTCGGCGGCGATTATCCCGGCGGCGCGCTTTACACCAGGCCCGCGTGGATCGAGGCGCATCCGAAAGAGGCCCAGGCCATGACGAATGCGATCGTCTCGACGCTCGGCTGGATCCACTCGCATAGCCCCGAGGAAATCATGGCCAAGATGCCTCCGGATATGGTGGGGCAGGACAAGGACGCCTATCTTGCGGCGCTCAAGAACACGATCCCGATGTATTCGACGACCGGTCTCATGGATCCGAAGGGCGCCAAGGCCGTGCTCGACGTCTTCAGCGTCGGCTCGCCCGAAATCGCCAATGCCAATATCGACGTCAGCAAAACCTACACCAATGCCTTCGTCGAGAAGGCAACGCCGGTGAAGCAGAACTGACTCCCGCGATCGAGCTATGAGCCAACGGGGCTCGGCGCTGGCCCGCTCGGCGGGCCGGTGACTGCGCTCCGGAGGTTCTGGCTTTTCATATCGATCACCGGGTTCGCGGATTTCCGCAAAATTGCGAGCAGTCCGCGGATGCCGAATGGCAGCGCCACATCTCGGACCGACACCTCGTCTGCCGCAAAGCCTCCCTGAACGGCAAGGCCGCGAAGCGCATCCTCATCGAAATGCGAGTGTGTGTCGGGTCCGGCAAATTTCCACTCTGGACATCGTCGAGCGATGGGTGGCGTAGACCGCCATGACACCGCCTGGGCGTAACACGCGCATAGCTTCGCGGATTTCGTCGGCATCCTTGCGGAAGAAATAGATGACATTGACGGCAAGGATCTTGTCGATGGACTCGGGCGCAAACGGCAGCGCATCGAAGCGCCCCAGCCTGAGGCGCACGCGCCCTTCGCCGATTGCGCGCCGATTGCGCCAGGACGCCTGAGCGAGCATTTCCGGCGACTGGTCGATACCAAGCACAACACCGACGAGGCGCCAGGGCGCTCAGTGCCCTGACGCCTTGGCCCGGACCAAAGCCCAACTCCAATATCGTATCGGTCGGGGTGACGCCGAGTGCGTCGATTGCGATCCGGTTCGGCCGCCGATTGGCCATGGCCATGAGGCGTCCGGTGAGGTGCCCCCATGGCCCGGTCGGGCATCGGAGTTGCTGACCGACACCCTCCCAGAAGCGAGAACCGGGAATTCATCGGGCTTGCCAAAGCACAGCGGCCATCACCGGCAACCAATTCCGAAGCATCACGATTTCATTTTCGCCCGCACCCTTGCCAAAAGGTTTTCCATCACTTTGGGAAAATACTCATCCCAAACCGGCCGCTCCGGGTGATGCGGCAGGGCAAGCGCCGTCTTCAACACCGCTTCCGCCGCTTTATACTCGCCCTGCTCATAGAGAAAGTCCGCATAGAAATAATGTGCGTCGCGTCCATTCGGCGCGTTTTTGACGGCCTCCTCCAGCAGGTGACGGGCTTTGTCGTTGTCGCCCCAGCCGAGGGGGAATCCCGGCACCCGGTAATAGAGCACGCCCAGACTTGTCGGAGCGCCTGCATCAAGCGCTTTGGGGTCTTGCTTCTCCGCCGCAATGAGCATGTCGCGAGCATGCGTTCGCCAGATCGAGCGCGGTCAGCCCCCAGGTCAGGGACGCCCTTTCGCTGGTGACGATCCCGTCCCAGATCAGCGCCTCCACGCGGCCGGGATAACGCTTGATCAGCGCATCGGCTTCTGAGCCGACGGCCTCCATCTTCTCCTTTCGCTCGCCGTCGCTCTTGCTCAGATATTTCACCGTCGCCCAGTCTTCCGCCAGCTTCGACGATATCGGCATCGAGCGCGCGGTTATCCGAAGCGCGAGTGATCTGGGAAAACGAAACCGAGTACGGTGAAACCGGCGGCCGCGATCGCGGCCATGCGCATAAATGACCTCATGGGTTCTCCTCTTCATTTGTTCTTCTGAGACGATCCTCAGCTTGCTCCAACTCTGGAAAGCTGCTTGGCGATGGAGCGGTCCACCAGCTGCGGCAGCAGCCGCTGGATCAGCACAAACAGCCGCTCCGGCCCGGCGGGGTAGACGCTATTCGCCTCCCGCGCGACCGCCTTCCAGACCGACATCGCCACCGCCTGAGGCGAATCGAGCTTCATCTTGAACGGCTCGATAAGCGCCTGAAGCGGCCGGGATGCGGCCGTGCGGGTTGCTCGCGGCGCGGCGTAAGTCACGCCGATGCCGAGCGGGGCAAGCTCGCGGCGCAGTGCAATGGAAAATCCGCGCAGCCCGGACTTGCTCGCCGAATAGGCGGCGAACAGCGGATAGGGAATGTCGCCAAGCACCGAGCCGATATTCACGATCCGCGCGCCCTTGCCGCGCCGCAGCAGGGGCAACGCCTGACGCGCGAGGGCCATCGGCGCAAGAAGGTTGGTTTCCATGACCGCTGCGAGCTGATCGTCCGTGATCTGTACAAACGGCCCGACCGGCACCACGCCGGCATTGTTCACCAAGAGATCGAGGCCTGCCCCAGCGAGTGCCGATAGCTCCCATCAGGGCGGCGCGATCAGCACGGCTGGTGACATCGCCCGCAACGGCGAAATGGCCGCTGCCGGGCAGTTTCGACAAGGTCTGCTGCAGCGCTTCGCGGCGCCGCCCCGTCAGGGCGAGGCGAACGCCTCGCCCCGCGGCTTCCATTGCAAGCGCCCGGCCGATCCCCGATCCGGCGCCGGTGATGACCGCCGTTTTTCCTCAAGCTGCACGGGCGCGCTCCGCATGACGAGGCCCCATGTCCTCGAATATCGCGCCATAGAGGCGGTAGATCACGCGGGTGCTTTCGATGATTTGATCCTGGATCTGACGGTCTTCGAAGCCGTTGACCAGGCTCTTGAACAGCTCGACATGCTCGACGTCCAGCCCGCCATGCGAATTCAGATAGGAAAATCCGCTTTTGCCGTCGACCGCGAGGGAGCGTTGTACGGCGCCGGCAAGCTGATGGGCGAGCACGACCGACAGCCCCTCCAGCACATGAACCATGCCGAGGATGGCGTAGGGGCTGATCCATTGGATCGCGTAATAGCAGTAGCCGACCATGACCTGGCAGGGGATGGAAGGCTTGCCGCTAGCGACCGCGTCGGCATCGCCGCCCATGGCGCGGATATCGTCGAGGATCCATTTTTCGTGGCCGCGTTCTTCGTTCATGTACTCGACAAGACCGTCCTGATAGCGCTCGTCGCGTGTCATGGATGCCGCCAGGGCGAGCAGCGGGAAGGTATGCTTCACATGGTGATAAGCCTGGGTGAGGAAGTCGAGATAGAGCTCGCGCGAGCCGCCGAGGTCGAAAGCCTGCTTCACGAGTGGGATGGCCAGAAAGCGGTTCCGGGCTTCGGTCGTTTCCAGATAAAGTCGGTCGTATGCGCTCATTCCATCACCTCAAGGGTTTTGCCTGATTCAGAGATTTTTGCTTTATCGTGCAGGATTCTCGTGGCCTCCGCCCGTCTCACTCGCCGGTTCGCGAGTGAAGAGCCCCAGGCGCATCGCCTCTTCGGGAGCGATGACGAAAGCGCCTTTCGGCCGGGCATAATCCGGGGCGGCTTGGCAAGCCTTTGCCACCAGGGAGTCGATGTCCTGAAGCGAGGCCGCCTGAAACCAGCCGGCACCAAAGCGCGACGGGATCAGAAGCAGCGCAAGCTGCGCCGGATCGCCGATCTGGCAAAGCACGCTGGCGCCAATACGCGGATCGTCCGCGAGCATGGTCTCGATCCATTCCGGGTTGATGTTGCGGCCGGCCGGCGTGACGATCAGGTTGTCGCGCCGGCCACGGACGGTCAGGAAGCCGTCCGCGTCGAGCGGCCCATATCCCCGGTGCGCCACCGGCGCGGGGCGGCATCGCCATGCAGATAGCCGTCCATGACCGACGGCCCCTCGACGATGATTTCGCCGTCCTCGATCTCGACCCGAAATCCGGGCAAAGGCTGTCCGACGGTGCCTGCGCGCGAGGCGCCAGGCCGGTTGACGGCGATAACCGAGGCGCATTCCGAAAGCCCATAGCCTTCGTAAACGGGAATCTCCAGCCTTGCGGCGGCGGCGGCAAGCAGGGGGATAAAGGCGCGCCGCCTACCGCCACAAAGCGGGAACTCTCCGGCGGGCGCTTTCCGGACGCCGCAAGCTGGCTGGCATAAAGCGCGAGCAGTTGCGGCACAAGCACGCTTGTCGTCGGCCGCTCGCGCTCGAAGGCTTCAGCGATATTGCTCGCCGTTCCCGCGCTGACGCTCTGGGCAATCGCGCCGTCATAATGCACCCGCCACCAACCAGCACCGGAATGATGATGCCGCAGATGGCCTCAAGAAGCATGGGCAGCGGCAGAAGCGAAAGATATTTGTCGTCCGCCGTGGCGCCGCTCGCCTCCGCAAGAGCCTCGGCGGACCAGAGCGCCTGGCCGCCGGCGAGGCGGACACCTTTCGGGCTTCCCGTGCTGCCGGAGGTGTAGATGATGAGGCCGCCATCGCCGGCCGCAACGGCAGCATTGCTTCACGGCGCTGAGACAGAATCTGGACCGGTAAAGTCAAGCCATATCCGTTCTTGTCTGCCGCCTCGGACACCAGGATGCGGCTCACTCCCGCATCGCGGAGCAGATGGGCGCGCTGGTCCTGGCTGAAAAACCGCGGGATGGGAACAATGGTCTTTCCGGCAACGCTGGCGGCGAGGAAGGCGACGGCCCATTCCGCGCTATTGGCGCCGAAAATGCCGATCATTTCCGGCTCCGCGCCAAGATCCGCGGCGGCGCCCGCCACCCATTGGGCGAGTTCGGATCGGGGCAGAACGCAACGGTCATCGCTCATCGCAACGCGCCGTCCATCGAGATCGGCGTGACGGAAGAGGGCGTCAGCGAGCTTACCCATGGGCACGGGCTCCGCCAGAGGTCTCCGTTTCCAGGCTCAGCAGAAACGGGGCCAGATCCTCGCGCCCAATGGCGAGCACTCGCGGACCGGTCTCGTAATAGGAGCCCCAAAGCTCAGGCGTGGGGACGCGATCTGAGCTGGCGGCGCCGAGGTCGATGAGCGGAAGGTGCAGCCTGTCGCAACATCGTCTCCAGACGGCTGGTCGCCGTGAAGAACGCCCAGTTGAAGCCAAGCAGGTCGCCATAGTGGATCAGCTCGCGCATGAAGCAGGACGGAGGCGGCCGGCGTCCGGCTCGCAAGGCTCGACACCTCGACAGTTTCGTGACGTCCGACAGGCTTGCCGGCCCGCTTGCTGATGACCGTCTCGATCGGATCGTCGAGATAGAACTCGGAAAAGAAGCGCTCCGACCCATCCCGCAACCCGGCGGCGCAACGAATCTTATCCCCTCCGCCGACAAGGGCGATGATGTTCGCTGGAAGGTTGGGGAGCCGGGCGCCGTAATGGTCGAGATATGTGGTGCGGATAAAGAGTGAGATCGCGGGCCACAATGGGTGACCGGAAGAGACATGGGTGAGATTCATGCCGATGATAGTTGCTCCGGTTTGCGCCGCGCGAAAATCGAACGGCACCCTGGAAAAGCATGTCCGGAGCGCTTGGACCCATTCAGTTCGCCGTCAAACCCGTTGTGAGTTGGAAAGTCCACACTCGTCAGCTCGCCCCGCGCGGATCTTCCATAAGACGCCGACTTCATCCGCTCCGTGGGCGACGCGGTTAAGAAAGCATTAATGGACAAAGGTTATGCGCTGTTCGGCGCCCGGATACATTTTTGTAACCTTGGCCCATGGCATCGGCGGGACCAACAATTCACCCCTGACGAAGCGGGCCAAGCGACGCGCTGTGTCGCGTGTGCCGTTCATTTCGCGCGGTTCCTAGTGCTATAATATCAGCGGCATGCTCTCCGCGCTTTTGGGAAATGCGAGCCGCTCCAATGTGCAAGCGCAGCCCGTCGAACAGAACAAGGGGAACAGGTAAGACGCCCTTATTGAGCGAACCGCTAAGTCTTTGATTTTATTGGTCGGGGCGGCGTGATTCGAACACGCGGTGAGCTGTCCTGCCATGCGGTCTGCGTTGCAACTGGGCTGCGCGAACCGACGGCTGCGAAGCGGTGAACGCAGGTGGGGGCTTACGTCAGCGCTTGAAGCTAGTGGATCGCACCTAACATAAGAATCCGAATTGGGATTCCGCTCTGGTGCGAACCATGCGAATGCAACGGGATGCGCACGGGAATTTCTTTTGATGTCACCGCTGAGGATCGCGCTCGTCTGGAGGCGATCGTTGTGGACCGCAACCGGCCGCAGAAACATGTCTGGCGGGCCCGGATCATTCTTCTCAGCCATGACGGCTTGGGGACCGTCGAAATCATACGGCGAATCTCCAAAGCCAAGACCTGCGTTTGGCGCTGGCAAGAGCGTTTCATGCAGGAAGGCGTTGAGGGGCTTTTGCGGGACAAGACGCGCCCCTCTCGCAAGCCGCCTTTGCCACAGGAAACCGTCGCACGCGTTGTTGAGCTGACCCAAGGTCCCCCGCCCGGCGAGACGACGCACTGGACGTCCGCCGCCATGGCCAAAACGGCGGGAATTTCGCCAAGTTTGGTGCTGCGCATCTGGCGCAGCCATGGCCTTCAGCCTCACCGGGTGCGCCAGTTCAAGCTCTCCAAGGACCCGCAGTTTGTCGAAAAGCTCCGGGATATTGTCGGGCTTTATCTGGCGCCGCCCGCCCATGCGCTCGTTCTATCCGTGGATGAAAAAAGCCAGATCCAAGCGCTCGACCGCACCCAGCCGGGATTGCCGCTGAAGAGGGGGCGATGCGGAACCATGACGCACGATTACAAGCGGCACGGCACGACAACGCTTTTTGCTGCCCTCAACATCCTCGATGGAACCGTGACTGGGCGGAATATGCAGCGCCACCGTCATCAGGAGTTCATCCGCTTTCTCAACACCATCGAGGTCCAGGTTCCGGCGGGTAAGGTCATTCACGCCATTCTCGACAATTACGCCGCTCACAAACATCCGAAGGTGATGGCCTGGCTCGACCGGCATCCACGCTGGCAGTTCCACTTCACGCCGACGTCCTGTTCCTGGCTCAATGCAGTGGAGGGATTTTTCGCCAGGATGACCAAGCGACGGCTCAAACGCAGTGTGTTCAGCTCCGTCGTCGAGTTGCAGGCCGCCATCAAACGCTTCATTGCCGAGAGCAACGAAACAGCAAAACGCTTCGTTTGGACCAAAGACCCGCGGATCGCATCATCGCCGCCGTCAGGCGCGGGCACCAAACGTTAGATTCGATCCACTAGCCATGAACCCAATGCAACGCCCCGCCGCGATCGCTCGAGGCGGGGCGTCCGGGGAGAAATGCCACCAATGGGATGGCAGCATCTCCATAACGGGCGTCCGGCCGATTTCATCCCGGCAGATTGCAAAATGGCGCCCCGAGCCATCGGCGGGCGGGTTTTGCTTGTGGTAGGCTGAGAAGATGAAAGACGAGCCGTGCGCAAATCGGCCGATCGATGAGGTTTTACAGAACCGCAAGCGCAGCTTGGCGCGAATGTAATTCCGTTTGGCGACGATGAAGCCGGGCGATCTATCAATGGGTATGGGACAGGGCGGATAACGACCGGCTGCGGCTGCGGAATCCGGCCAGCACTGAGGTTTTCA
>CAVZCK010000019.1:0-208167 GCA_963773735.1 uncultured Alphaproteobacteria bacterium
CTGACAGCGCCTAGTCCTTCGCCGAACTTTCCCTCAGCTTCTGCATTACTTCATCCATGTTGAAGCTGGACGCCTTCTGGCGCTGCGGAAAGTCCCTGAACGTCGCCAGGAACTGGCCCACATAATCCTGCGCGGGTACCATCAGGAAGGCGTGATCCAGTAGCCAGTCGTAATAGGTGTTCGAGGTGATGTCCGCCCGCTCGTACGGGTCGGTTCGGAGATTGAAGATCTTCGGGACGCGTAAATTCGTGAACGGGTTTGCCCAAACGAGCATTGTTCCCGGCGCCCGCTGCTCCATGAACACCAGCTTCCAGTTGTCGTATCGCAGAGCGACCAATTGTTGGTCGTCGTTGATGTAAAAGAACGAATTCCGCGGGCTGTTCGCAACTTGCCCGGTCAGGAGAGGCACGAGGTTGTCGCCGTCGAGATGGACCTTGTAGGTCATGTCGCCGACCTTGTAACCGTTGAGCAGCTTGCTCTTCACCTCGGTATCGCCGGCTACTGCCAGAAGCGTCGGCAGCAAGTCGAGGTGGGAGACGATCTCATTGGACACCTCTCCCGGCTTGATCTTGCCGGGCCAGCGGAACATGGCCGGCACTCGATAGGCGCCTTCCCAATTCGTGTTCTTTTCGCTGCGGAACGGCGTCATCGCTCCATCCGGCCAACTGTTCATGTGCGGGCCGTTGTCGGTCGAGTACATGAAGAAGGTGTTGTCCGCGATGCCGAGGTCATCCAGCGCCTTGAGCACCTGACCGACGTTCTTGTCGTGGTCGATCATGGTGTCGTGATATGGGCTCTGCCACCGCCCCGCCTGGCCGATGCTCTCCGGCTTGGTGTGGGTACGGAAGTGCATGTGGGTGGTATTCACCCAGACGAAGAACGGCTTGCCGGCCTTGTTCTGACGCTGGATGAAGTCTACGGCCCGGTTGGTGATGTCGTCGTCGGTTGTTTCCATCCGCTTCTTGGTCAGTGGGCCGGTGTCCGTGCAGACCTGCTTGCCGACCCTGCCAAAGCGCGGATCGACCGTCGGGTCGTCCTGGTCCGAGGCTTTGCAGTCCATCACGCCGCGCGGTCCGTATTTCGCAAGGAAGGCCGGGTCTTTCGGATAGTCCGGCAGTTCCGGCTCTTCCTCGGCGTTGAGGTGATAGAGGTTGCCGTAAAACTCATCGAACCCGTGCACCGTGGGCAGAAATTCATTGCGGTCGCCAAGATGGTTCTTGCCGAATTGTCCGGTTGCATAGCCCAGCGGTTTGAGCAGCTCGGCAATCGTCGGGTCTTCCTTCTGCAGCCCCAGCGTGGCGCCCGGCAAGCCGACCTTGGTCAGTCCGGTGCGCAAGCCCGACTGGCCGGTGATGAACGAGGCTCGACCGGCAGTGCAGCTCTGTTCGGCATAGTAGTCAGTGAACATCACGCCTTCCTTCGCGATGCGGTCGATGTTGGGCGTCTTGAAGCCCATCAAGCCGTGCGAGTAGGCACTGATATCGGATTGGCCGATGTCGTCGCCCCAGAAGATGACGATGTTTGGCCTCTGCTGTTGCTGCGCGGTCGCCGGCAAGCACATCACCATGGCTGCAAGCAGCGCGTACGCACCGGGCCAGATCTTTCTGCTTGTACTCATAGCTAAAATCCCTGGTGCCTGCCCGAAACGGGCCCGCAGCGGATGCCCGGATTCAATCGCTTTGCGCCATACATCCCGAGAGGGGGTATTTGCCGTCTCCCGCCATCTCGGGGTTCACCAATGGACCCGGGGCCTCGACCGCGTCGGCTCCTTCGACTTCATGTTGTTTCCTTTGAATGACAAAGGACGGCGGGGATCGCAGGTCTTCGAGTTGCGGGCGGCCCTTGTTGGCCGCCCGCCCGGCTGAGCCTCCGGCTATTGCTGTTGTTGCCTCATGGCTTCGTCGATCTTCGCTTTCACGGCCTCGAGGTTGAAGCTCGCGCCCTTTTGCATCGGGGGAAACTCGATGGCCGTCTTGGCCAGCTTCGCCACTTCCTGTTGGACGAACACGAAGCGCCAGAACTGGTACTTGAACCACTGGAAGTATTCCTGCGACCCAAACCTGGTCCCGCTATTGGGCCAGCCCGTGCGCTCGAACGGATCGAGACGAAGATTGATCAGGTAAGGCACGTCCGGATGGGTCTTATCGCCGAGCCAACCGCCGGGCTGGTCGATGAAACGATACTTGTAGTCGTCGATGCGTACGGCGCCCAGCGTACTTTCCCCGAAATAAAAGATTTCGTGGCGGTTCGACGGCCCCTTGCCGGTGATCATGTCCATCTGGTTGTAGCCGTCCAGATGCACCTTGTAGGTGCGATCGCCGAGCTGCTTACCTTTCTTCAGCTCTTCGACGATGTTGGGATTGCCGGCTGCCGCAAGGAGAGTGGGGAACCAGTCGAGCCCGGAGATAATGCCATTCTCGACCTTGCCGGCGGGCACCTTGCCCGGCCAGCGGATCATGGCCGGCACGCGGAAGCCGCCTTCCAAGACCGTGCCCTTGCTCTGTGCGAACGGCGTCTGCCCACCATCCGGCCAGGTGAACACCTCGGTGCCGTTGTCGGTGGTGAAGATGACGATGGTGTTGTCGTCAATACCCATGTCCTTGAGCTTCTTCATGACCAAACCGACGTCGTCGTCGAGCTGTGCCATGCCGGCTTCATGAATGGTCCAGCCATTCTTCGAGTTGCGCATCGCCTCGTATTTTGGCGACAGGTGCGTGACGATGTGCATGCGGGTCGGATTGAGCCACAGGAAGAACGGCTTGCCGTCGGCCTTTGCCTTATCGATGAACTTGAAGGACAGGTCGCGGATTTCGTCGTCGACGGTTTCCATCCGTTTGGGATAAAGGGGCCCGGCGTCTTCAATCTTCTGCTTGCCGACCTTGCCCCAGCGCGGCATCACCGTCGGGTCATCGGTGTCGGTAGCCCAGCTGTGGACCATGTTGCGCGGACCGACCGTGTTCAGCAACTCCTGCGGGTAGGCGGGGTGCGCTGGATCTTCCATCGCGTCGAGGTGATACAGGTAGCCGAAGAACTCGTCGAACCCATGCACCGTGGGTAGGAACTGGTTCAGATCGCCCAGGTGGTTCTTGCCAAACTGGCCAGTGGCATAGCCCATCGCCTTGAGCGCGGTGGCTATGGTCGCCGCCTCCGCCGGCAGGCCGATGGTCGCGCCGGCCTGGCCGACCGTGGTCATGCCGGTACGGATCGGCAGCTCGCCGGTAATGAAATTCGCCCGTCCCGCCGTGCAGCTCGCCTCTGCGTAGTAGTCGGTGAACAGCATGCCCTCGGCGGCGATCTTGTCGAGGTTCGGCGTCCGTCCCGCCATCATGCCGCGGCTGTAGGCGCCGATGTTCCACATGCCAATGTCGTCGCCCATGATCACGATTATGTTGGGCCGCTGCTGCGCGGTTGCTGGCTTGCTGACCGCCGTTGCGGCGATGAGTGAAACCATGAGACCGAGCCAGATGTTTCTGATCCAACTCATGCTTTGATTCTCTGTTGGCTGCCTGAAACGGGCCGGCAGCCGGCGCCCTGGTGCAATCACGTCGCGCGTTCGGCGTGAGGACAAAACAACCTATCGATCATGAGGTACGCCTCGTTGACGATTCCGGCCGGTCAGCGGTGCCGCACGGCTCGGCGAGCGTATGGCCGTGGTGTAAAAGCCGTTGTCGCTGGCACCCTGGTTTGCGACGCGCGTCAGCGTCGGCGTGTGGATCGGTCCGCCGCAGCTATCGGGCAGGCCGAAGTCGACGTCGTCGCGGGGCACGACCGGAATGTCGGGGGTATCCTTCAGTCGGCGGCGCTTCTCGACGCGCCGCTCGTGCTTGGAATCTTGCAGCCTCGGCATGGCCACGGTCGCCGAAGATCTGGGCGGGAGAGGCGGGACCGATCCATCATCTGAACGGGCGGTGGCCATGCCCGGCAGGGGAAGCGCTGCACCGACCGATGCAGCGCCCGCGGAAAATCTCCGGACGTTGACCGCAATCACCGAAATCTCCACAGACGAGCGAGCGGAAAAAGTAGTTTTCCGTTCGCCAATCATCATGCCACAGATGAATTCGTCTTGGTGTCGTCTGCGCGACAATTGCGCTTCGGGTTACGATCAGAACACTCTGAAGTTCAAATCGTTAGCGTCTCGCTGCCCCGGTTGTGCCGGTATTTTGAGAGCGAAGTCGCAAAACTCCACACACTCCACCTAGACAGTTTGGCAGTCCTTTCCGCCCAGGGCCAGGGCGATCGCATGAATCTGTAGGTGACAAGTTGGGAGATTGCTGAATCTGTGGATGTCCTCTGATTCGCGAGGAGGACGGACATGCAGGGCGTCCAATCACAGACTGAACACGCTTACGATCAAGTTGTTGAGTGGCTTGAGCATTTTCAAGAAATCGAAGATCCGCGCCAGAGCGGGAAGGTTGCATATCCTCTAGAAGAGATGCTGCTGCAGTGCCTTCTGGCCGTACTGGCGGGCGCTGATAGCTGGGTTGAGATCGCCGAATTCGGCAAGAAGAAGCTCGACTTCTTGCGCCGGTTCCTGACCTTCGAGCACGGCACGCCATCGCATGATCAGTTTGGCAATCTGTTTGCAGCCCTTGATGCCGACGCCTTTCAAAATTGCTTCATCGCCTGGGTCGCCTCGCTGACCAAGCTTGGCCCCGAAATCGTCGCCATCGATGGCAAGACACTCCGGCGCTCGTATCAGAAGGGCGGCGCCAAGGCGCCGGTCCATATGATCTCAGCGTGGTCCGCTCGCCAGCGTCTGGTTCTCGGCCAGAGGAAAGTGGCGGACAAATCGAATGAGATCACGGCGATCCCGGAACTTCTCGATCTGCTCACGGTGAAAGGTGCGATTGTCACCATCGATGCGATGGGCTGCCAGAAGGAGATCGCCAGGAAAATTGTGGCAAAGAAGGCTGATTATGTGCTCGCCTTGAAAGGCAATCAGGGCTCGCCGAGCGAGGATGTCGAGCTTTTCTTCAGCGAGCAAAAAGCCTGTAAATTCAAGAATATTGTCGTCGACCAGCATCAGACGTTGGAGAAGAGCCATGGCCGCATCGAGACACGAACCTATACGTCTATTGATGCTATCGATTGGCTTAAGCAGCGGCACGCCTGGGCCAGCTTGACGAGCATCGTCATGGTCGAGAGCATCCGTGAAATCATCGGCGGAAAAACCGAGCAGGAGACGCGGTTCTACATCTCCTCGCTCGCAGCCGACGCCGAGCGCCAAGGTGACGCCATCCGAGGTCACTGGGGTGTCGAGAGCCATCACTGGGTGATGGATATGGTCTTCCGTGACGATGAGTGCCGCATCCGTAAGGCCAACGCTCCTGCCAACTTCGTCACCATCAAACACATCGCGAGCAACCCCCGCCTTCGCGAGGGCAGGCTCTGATGCGCCGGGCTCCGGAAAACACTCCATGCGCGTCAAGCGTCGCCTCGCCGCCTGGGACGACGCCTACCTCGCCAGCCTCATTACGAGAGCCGGGTAGATTTGTTCATGCGATTCCCCTGCGCCCAGGGCAGGGCGATCGCATGAATTTGTAGGTGACAAGTTGGGAGATTGCTAAATCTGTGGATGTCCTCGATTCGCGAGGAGGACGGACATGCAGGGCGTCCAATCACAGACTGAACGCGCTTACGATCAAGTTGTTGAGTGGCTTGAGCATTTTCAAGAAATCGAAGATCCGCGCCAGAGCGGGAAGGTTGCATATCCTCTAGAAGAGATGCTGCTGCAGTGCCTTCTGGCCGTACTGGCGGGCGCTGATAGCTGGGTTGAGATCGCCGAATTCGGCAAGAAGAAGCTCGACTTCTTGCGCCGGTTCCTGACCTTCGAGCACGGCACGCCATCGCATGATCAGTTTGGCAATCTGTTTGCAAGACTTGGGGCCGGGTGCGCCGCGTCGTCGCCAAGGCCGAGCATCTGCCGAAGGGCGCCAACCCGCGCTTCATCGTTACCTCGCTTGCCAGTGAAGACATTGCCGCTCAGGAGCTTACGAGACCATCTACTGCGCCCGCGGCGAGATGGAGAACCGGATCAAGGAGTGTCAGCTCGATCTCATGGCCGAGCGCACTTCCGCCGCCACGCTCCGCGCCAACCAGCTCAGGCTGTGGTTCTCCTCGCTCGCCTATGTGCTGCTCACGGCGCTGCGCCGCCTCGCTTTGCAGGGAACCGAGCTTGCCAAAGCCACGGCTGGAACCATCCGGCTGAAACTGCTCAAGCTCGGTGCGCTGGTCACCGTCAGCGTGCGGCGCATTAAGGTCGCCATGGCCTCGGCATGTCCCCTCAAAAATGTCTTCGCCAACGCACATGCACGATTATGTCCGGCCGCCGCCTGACGCGGCTCTGAGCTCAAACGACAACAACAGAGGAACATCGTCGAGCCTGATAACGCCGCTGCCGCCCGGCGTAGGCCAACATATCTCAGCCAACACGCTTCGTCCGCTACCAGCCCATGCAGCACCGACGATAGTGGCCGTGAGATATGCGGGCTAGCGGTTGCGCTGTCTCCCGCGTCTGATTTTGGTCGTCGGTCTGGGCTCGGCGCGGGCCGTCCTGGCGCATTCCGGTCGCTGACTTTCTGTGACGCGGCGCGCCAGTGCGGAGAACAGGGAGGCTGTCCACAACGCCACTGAGATTGTCCGGCAAAGCCGCCTTGGCGTCGGTAGAGGGACGCGCGCAGCTACTTTGAAAGATCGATTGTTGCACTTAAGCCTGTGCCATTGCGAGCAATCCAACGGCAGACACTGTTTGCCGGGACCATAAAACTCTTGCCCAATTTGGTGAGCGAGTATTCGACCGTTATGGATCTTGAACGCGTGACCGTTCTGGAGATAAGCCCCGTTGATTTAAGGTTGCGAAGCGTTCGCGTCAGCATTCGCTGTGAGATGGTTCCCAACCGGCGCCGCAGCTGCGCGTGGCGGTAAGGTCGCTCCTTCAACAAGAAAAGGATCTTGACCGTCCATTTGCCGATGAAAAGTGTGGGAGTAACAGGTGGATTCACGTCAAGACTGTCGTTCATTTTTGTGCCTCCGCTTCTAACCTTTCGGATGTCCAGCGTCGCAATGCGAAAAACAGTCGACGCGTTTGCCAACCCGGGGTGAATGACCTGCACGGCCCTCGGTATGTATGACCCTCAAGGCCCGTGAAATTCATCGGTGCTTGGCGTCTTAAAAATCCGTCGTTTGCCGGCTCATTCAATCAGCGAGCGCCCCAATCACTTCAACCGCGGCCGGCAAAAGCACAATGAGGAACACCGGTGTTCCTCATTGACAGAAGTCGCTGGGCAATTACCTGATTTTAGCTGCTTGTCGCCGCTCGGGACCCAGGCGCGCGTCGCTTCTTTTTGTATTTTACCGCATGGGCGAACCTTGCTCATGGGGCGCTGGTGGTCGGAGAAGCGGCCTACCGCAGCGCCGTCCGAAAAATTTTCTCGGTCGTGGCGATGAATCCGGACCGATGCCCCCGTCTACGCCAATGACGCGGCTTTTACGCTGCTCAAGCTCAATCGAGGCGGCTTTCCGACAAGGAAGCCTTACAACAGGAGAAGCAAGATGACTGGAAATACTGCAACGAGGGGCGAGGAGATCTACCACCAAGAGCTCGATCTTACCGGAGTAACGGACTTTGGCTTTAGCCTGGATGACCTCCTCACCGGTAGGAAACCGATTCCGTTGCAGGGAGCCCGGTTTGACCTCGCGGTTAATGGGCGCAGTAACGGGCGCCTCGCGGGCCGGGCACATGGCATCGACTATGTACGTGTCCGCGCTGATGGTCGCATGGAGCTCGACCTGCACGTGACTGTCGAGACCGATGATGGCCACCGGATTGCTTTGTCTGGCGACGGCCAGGCGGCGCCGCGAAACGGCGAGCCGATACTCGACATCTTTGGAAACATCCGGCTCTCCACCGCCTCCAAAGAATACGCATGGGTCAATGAGCGGCAGATCTGGAGTGTCGGGACCGCGAACCTGGCGACCGGGAAGATTCACATCGAAGCCTTCATGCAGTGAAGGCGGTACCGCAAAGGAGAGACGTCCATGAACACACCGCCGATCGTGTCGCCGGAGGCCTGGGAGGCCGCGCGACTAGAGATGCTCGTGAAGGAGAAGGCCTTGAGCCGAGCCCGGGACACGCTGGCCGCCGAGCGTCGGCGGATGCCGTGGATGGCCGGTCGAGAAGGCCTACGAATTCGAGGGGCCCGAAGGGCAAGGTCGAGCCTGCTCGACCTGTTCGAGGGCCGCCGCCAGCTGATCGTCTACCGCGCCTTCTTCGAGCCTGGGGTGTTCGGCTGGCCCGAGCATGCCTGCCGCGGCTGCTCCCTGGGCGCCGACCAGGTCGCCCACCTCGCCCATCTGAACGCCCGCGACACCACGCTCGCGTACGCTTCGCGCGCGCCGCAGGCGGACATCGCGCGCCTGAAGGCGCGGATGGGCTGGGAGATGCCCTGGTACACCATGACCGATAGCTTCGACGTCGACTTCGGCGTGGACCAGTGGCACGGCCACAACGTGTTCTTCCGCGACGGCGACAAGCGTGTTCCGCACCTACTTCATCAACAACCGTGGCGACGAGGCGATGGGGACCACCTGGAGCTACCTCGACCTCGCCCCGCTCGGCCGCCAGGAGACCTGGGAGGACTCGCCGGAAGGCTATCCCCAGAGCCCGCCTTACAAGTGGTGGAACTGGCACGACCAGTACTCGGCCGACGCCGCGCCTGACCAGGAGATGGGACGAGACGGTGGACGCCGGGCGGAGCGGTAAAGCCTGACCCGAAAGCCCAATTCGGCGACGGAGGTGACCGGCCACACACAGGTGTGACCGACGGCGCCCAACCCAGGAGGGAAGACATGAGTGAGGTCCATTCGGGCGCCGTCGGCTGGCTCTCGCTCGCGGCGGCGCCGACCTTCGCGATCATAACGCTGACGACGGGCATTCTTGGCAGCAGCCCAGGCAATATGATCTGCGCGGCCGGCCATGCCTCGATGTTGGATGGCATCGTCCCGATGTACTTGCTGATGAGCGCCTTTCATTCGCCGCCCTGGCTGAAGCTGATCTCCAGCCGATCTGCCGCAGAAGCAGCTTATGGCAAAAGCGGGACCGTGGGGGATTGACATGACGCAGAACACCAGTGCGAGGTTCCTGATCGCGGGCGCAGGAGGGCGGATGGGAGCCGCCGGCAATCGCGCAATGCGGCAACTGTTGGCAAGAAAGCTTCCGGCAGGCCATGGCGCAGTTACAGATAACGCCATACCTGATCGAGTATCTCTCGCGCGTGGCGAAGGCTCGCCAGCGCGGCGACTTCGACGTGCAGACCGACATCGTTCGGGAAGTCGGAGGGGCGCCCCCGAAGTCCCCTGACGCGCTCGTCGCCGAAAACCGCAGGGCGTTCGGCGGCTGATCGAAAGACCAACAGTGAGGGAAAAGAGAATGGCACTCGAGATTTTCTGGGGCAGCGGCAGTCCGTTTTCCTGGCGTGTCCTCCTCGGCGCCGAGATCAAAGGTCTCGTGTACGAGTCACGACTGCTGGATTTTTCCAAGGGGCACTTGAAGGCGCCGGAATTCTTGCAGATGAATCCACGCGGCAGAGTGCCGGTGATCCGCGATGATGGATTCGTCCTCTTCGAGTTCCCTCCCCATCCTCGAGTACTTCGAGGACGAGTTCGCCGGAGGTCCCCCTCTTCGGCAAGAATCCGCGCGAGCGCGCCTTCATTCGGCAACTCATCTCGGAGTTTGAGAGCTACCTGCGTGAGCCACTCTTCAATCTCACGCTTGGCCTGCTTCGATCGGCCGGGGCTGGGCCGCCAGGGCGCGCAATGACGCCTAACGAACTCGAGGAGACCGCCAAGGCGGTGCAGCGGGAGCTAAAGGCGTTCGAGGAACGTATTTCGGGCGGCTCGTGGCTAGTCGGTGAAGAACCATCGGCCGCGGATGTCGCGATCTACCCGTTCGTTGCAACTTTCCAGCGCGCGACCACGAAGGCCGAGGCGCTGGCCCTCGATCTCGGATTGCATCCGCTCGGCGAGGTCTATCCGAGTGTCCGCCGTTGGATGGGGCTTGTTGAAGCCGTGCCGGTGTACGAGCGGACGTACCCACCGCACTGGCGAGCCGCGCCGTAGAGATGTCTCTGTCCGTTGGCGGCAACGCGTGCCGAGGCGCCAACGCACATGCCGCGCGCCCTCAGTCACGATGCAATCACAGTGAAAATCTCAAACTGATCCGCGCCGCCTCTGGTGTGTTCATCGGAATCGACTCTCCCGAACCGACCTTTGCCATGCGCCTGGCCGCTGCCCTCGCCGTGAGGAATTTCATACGCAGGTAGAGTTGATCGGCGCCAGGAGGTTGTCGACCGGCAGCTCTGCGCTTCCACCGCCGCCTCGTCAAGGACGTCGGCTTGGGCGGCGTCCGCCGCGACGCCGTTGGAGGAGATCGGGTCCGCGACGGCGCGGACTGGTTCGAGCCGCCGACCGGTCCGATAGACCGTGGCGCGCCCTCGCGAACGAACGTCTTGGCCACCGCACCGCCGATCGCGCCGTAGATCACGGCGACTTTGTTCTTGAGCAACATTTGATGGTCCTAGGGTCCGTTGTGCTGACGCCGCAACGGCGGCCGATCCGCCGACATTCCGCGCCACCAGCGATGATGTGGCAGAGCGGGCGAATTCATCAGCCGGGCCGGTGGCTGGGCTGCGGCGGCTGGGAAGATCCGCCGGCGGAGATCGCGGTTCGCAGCTCGCGACCTAGCCTCTTTCTGATCGGCCGATGAAATCCGGTCCGACGGGCCGTCATAGCCTACAGGACCCTTCGGTGGAGACGAACATGCAGAGCCTGGTCGGTAAGAACGTGATCGTGTTGGGAGCGAGCCGCGGACTTGGCGCGATGATCGCTCAACGAGCCGTTGCGGAAGGCGCCAACACCCTGGCTGTCGCGCGGCGCCGCCTCTGGCTCGACGAACTCGCCCGGAATACCGGCAACGTCGATGTCCTTGAACTCGATGCTTCGGAGGAGGGCGCCCCAGAGAGGGTGTTCAGCGACCGCGTTCCGACCCTGCTCGTGGTCTGCGGCGGGGCCCGGCCTCACGCTGCCCCTATCCACGAGATGAACTGGGAGCAGTTCTCAGCCAACTGGGACAACGACGTCAAAACCTCGTTCCTTTTCTGCAAAGCCGCGCTTGCGAAGCCATTGACGCCGGGCTCGGTGGTCATCCTGGTATCGAGCGGCGCGGCCCTCAACGGGTCGCCGGTGTCGGGCGGATATGCGGGCGCGAAACGGATGCAGATGCTGATCGCCAACTACTGCCAGAAGGAGTCCGATCGGCTGGGCCTGGGAATTCGGTTCCTCGCGCTCGCGCCGGCGATGATCATGCCCGGCACGGAGTTCGGCAGGCACGCGGTCGAGGGCTATGCACGATATCTCGGCATGCCGATCGCCGACTTCATCAGCAGCATGAGGTCGCCCCAAAGTCCGGAAGATGTCGTCGCGGCGGTATTCGAGCTCGCCGCCCATCCCGACGCTCACGAGGGGAGTGTCTTCAAGATTGCCAGCGATGGGATCGCGAGGGTACAGTGATGCTCATGGCGCGAACAGGCCGTATTGTCCTGCCAATCGAAGGCACGTCGGCCATAGCAGCGACGGCCACGGATTCCTTCGGTCGCGACGCATTCGTGCAACTGGCAGAGCCCTACCGGCGGCAGATCAAGGCGCACTGCTATCGCATGACGGGGTCGCTGCACGAGGCGGAAGACCTCGTTCAGGAGACATACCTTCGCGCTTGGCGTGCCTTCGAAAGCTTCGAGGGGCGCGGATCGCTGAAGTCCTGGCTTTATCAGATCGCGACGCGCGTCTGCCTGGACGCCATCGCGCAGCGCAAGAAAGTCCGAGGCTGCTGCCCGAGGGGAACTTCCCGCCTGCGACCGAGGTGCCGACTGGCCAGCCTCCCGCTGACATCGCCTGGCTCGAGCCCTATCCAGACTCTGAGGTGGAAGATGTCGCCGACGAAGCTCCCAACGCCGAGGCGCGATACGTGCAACGGGAGTCCGTGCGTCTGGCGTTCGTCGCAGCACTCCAGTATCTGCCTCCCCGTCAGCGCGCGGTGCTGCTGCTCATCGACGTGCTGGGTTGGTCTTCCGCCGAGACCGCTACGCTCATCGGCAGCTCCACAGCGTCCGTCAACAGCGCCCTGCAGCGCGCACGGTCGACGCTTGCGAGTAAGTACACGCCGGACGCGTCAATCGAGCCGCTGCGCTTGCACGATCAGAGCACGCTCCTTGAGCGTTACGTGCGCGCTTGGGAAGGCAAGGACCTCGAAGGCTTTGTCGCTCTTTTGAAGGAAGAAGCAACCTACGCCATGCCGCCTTGGCACCATTGGTACCGTGGCCGTGACGCGATACGGAACTTCTTTGGTACGGTGTGGCCGCGGTACGGACGTTTCCGCCTCCTGCCGACGCGTGCAAACGGCCAGCCGGCCTTCGCACTTTACGTCGAAGGCAAAGAGGGTGGATGGCGCGCGCATTCGTTGCAAATGCTAGAAAGCGACGGTGAGCTCATCTCAGGGCTGACATTATTTATGCGGCCGTTGGGCCCGACGCTGTTCCCGGCGTTCGGGCTTCCTGACGATCTCAAGAATGCACCCGCGGGTGGTTAGCGCCCGGAACACCTTCGGAGAATAGGTAGTTTGCTGCAACCATCCGATCTTTATCCCAGCGCCCTCCGCTTCCCTACGGACGAACGCAAGTCCTTCCATCTTTCGGCGACGATTGCTTTCAATTGGCCTGCGATTGGAGCGGGTCGGGATTGCGCTCGACGGTGAGCAGTAACGTCATTCCGTCGGCGCCGGTTGGTGCGTGCACGATGTTAGCGAGATGAGAGTCGAGCGCATTCGTCAGCAGGACGTTCCAGCCCGTCCCACCTATCGAGCACCCACCCGCAAATGCACCGCGGGCAAATTGAGCACCCCCGCCGCCCGGCGCAGGTAATCGGGCGAATAGCGTGCACCCCAATATTTAAAGGACGACACCGGAGCGCGGCGCTTTTGGCCGGTGACGATCAAGCAGTTTGATTTGGAAGCCTTGAAGCGTGACCGAGATCAGCTGTGGGCCGAGGCGGCGCACCGCGAAGCGCAAGGTGAAAGCATCCGCCTTCAGCTGTCGCTCTGGACCTATGCTGCCCAAGAACAGCAAACGCGGCGCGTCATCGACCCGTTCGAGGAAATCTTAGAACAGTGGCTCAGCGGGGGTCACGCCTGTGGTAGGATAAGCTCGACCGATGTCTTCACGTTGCTCAATCTCCCGGTGAGCGCCCGGTCACAAGAAACGAATGATCGCGTCGGCAAAGCCATGCGTGTTCTGGGGTGGGAGCGGAAGCGGCTCAGATTCGTCAAGGGCGGCGATCCGATATACGGCTACGTAAAGGGCGATAAGGTACAGCAAAGGTCGCGCATCAATGTCCGTATGACGGCGGATCAGGTGCCGGAATTATATCGCGGCGAACTGAATGCCGACGAGATCTTCTGACGCCTGAGCGATGCGAGCGAGGTATTTTCGGGGAGCGATGTCACCGTTGCTCCCCATTTTCATCGCTGCGTTCCCCCTTAAACCGGGCGTTCCTCCCCGATCGTTCCCGCCCTCGGACTTGGGAAACAAGTGTTATTTCAATGAGTTATGAGAGCCGTTCCCCCCGTTCCCGGCCGTTCTCCCGTTTGCCTTAGAGTTTATTTTGCTGATAGGGGTATTTTCGCGCGTGGGGGAGAATGGAGCCCGTGGAGGATACCCCTTGGGGCAATTCCTCCTTATTAAAAAAGGGGGGAACGGGGGGGAACGGCGGTCGAAAAGCGTTATGGAGCCAGCGATTTGGCGTTCCCCTCGGGGGGAACGTTTGGGGAGAACGGACGGGAACGCTTATAGCGCTACGACAACCCAGGCCGCTGGGCGGATCAGCACCCGTGCGATCTCGCACAAAGCAGCGGATGCCATGCCGCATAGGCGTCAATGGCCGCTGCACATCTATACAGCCGTCGCGGCGCGACGGGCAGCCCCATCATCGCCCGACACATACCGGTTTGAGGCCGCGGGAGCGCGCGTAGACACTCCGTCCACCGCATCGATGGCCGACACGATCCACATCATCAGGACAGAGACAAGCGTGGTGGGTCTCGTGTGGTGAAGGTTGATGCCCGTGATGTCGGAGGTCGGAAGGGTCCTGAAATTCGCCGGCCCAAATACCTCGATGCGCGGCCCGCGCGGCATCTTCGTCAGCAACGTAATCCAGCGTGTATTTCCGGAAGGCAATTGCCTGGCCTTGCTGAACCATCCACCGGCTGATATCTACGCCGTCGGCTCGGAGTACGGCACGCTCAACAGGGTGCAGTCCGAGCCGGATCAAATTTTCTTCGATTTCCGCCAGCCGATAATCCGCCTCGGTCATGCCTTCCGGGAGTTCGACGGCGGGGATCAAATCCCGGCCAAGCCGCTTGAAGGCCGCTATCCGCTGTCGACCGGCGCGAAGCCGCCAGCCCTTGCCGTCTCGATTGACGAAAATACGATTTTTCAGGCCGCCACGTTTGATCGACTCCGCGAGTTCGGCGACAAAGGCTTCATCAATCGCCCGATGCGCGCCGGCCGAATCGTCTCGGATCTTAGCTATCGGGATTTCCAGTTCCCGGAATTTGGATTGGTCATGGCCTCACCGCAAATTCGACAAGCGCCGCCAAGGCTCGCTCGCACTTGTCGAGCGCCGCCTTGACCTGGTCGAGTTCATCATCGTCGGCATTGTCCAGACCGTGGAGCAGATAAGAGCGCAGATCGACCTTGGCATCAGCCAAGCCCTTCTGGACAAGGTTTGCTACGCCGTACCTAAGCGTCTCACGTAAGCCTTCAGCGTCAAATTTGACGGCTTCCGCATATTCAGAGTTTTTCATGGATTTCATCCTTTCGCCATAAATTTAAGCGACGAAAGGGCATGCTGTCTCAAATGCTGCCCGCCCTAGCCGGGTCGATCAAATCCCTTGCTCCACAAGGCGTTTCCGGGCGATTGAGGCTAAAGCCCCCTCCACCAAGGTCAAGTTCTGATTTTGTTGTAACAAATGTTTAGGCCGATTTTCGCTAACAATTTGGTTTGATGGTCCGCCACCCTTTGTCGCCTAGGCCGGGTTCGGTAAGTATAGGGGCCCACATACGCTCTCGTTGAGGCGTCGACGAGCCCTCGTCAACCGGCATTTCGACGGCCTTGCAGACCTTCGGCCGTCGTCGTCGTAGATCGCTGTCCATCTCTTAAAGCCAATCCAAATACAACGAAGGCTGTCACGAATTTCCACTGGTGGGAGATTCTCCTCAGGAGCCTTAACTCATTCCTCACACGCGCTCGATCTGGGGCTTGATTTTATCGCTAGATAAATAGTTTAGCGCGAATTTCTCAGATTTTAGTTCGGCACGGCTAGCAGTATCCGACCGATCGTCAGATCAATTGCCGCACTGAGCTGCACTTGTATGCCGATTGTTTTTGTGTTGCTTATGGCGACATCAAATAAATTCATATTTTATAGAATTTATGTATGGTTATTGGCCCAAGATGAGCCACGTTAGGTCGAAAGCCAAAATTTTAGAGGACCTGCATGGAACGGAGTTGCCGAGCCAAGAAATGGTTGCGTTCGGTCTATATTGTATACGGAATTGTGTTCGTCGGTGTATTAGGAGGGCTGGTCCAGATACTGGAAATATCGGATAGGCTAAACTACGGCCTTGTTCGGTTATTACAGTTTAACTCTCAGGGACCAGAACTTCATGGAAGGTATTTGTTTCCAGAAGGCTGGCTTGATATTCTTATCATCTGCTTGTCACTAATGTTACTATTTCCGGTAACGGCGTTGTTAAAATCGTTTGTCAACGAAGGAGCTGACGGCAATGAACAAAAAACGCCGGAAATCATCGGCCTACGTCAAGATCTGGATGATGTAATGCGTTATGCCGGAAATATAACCGGATATATATATTCCAAAGACGATAAATACACACCAAGGCTGAATATCTCCCAGGCGGATGTTAAGTTCAAAATCAATGAGGATGGCGATACCGATGCGGAAATAGTCCTGGAACTCAAGTGCACGGAAAATCCCGCGCACTTCTACATTCATTGGATAAGAGCCGATCCGGAATCAGGAGAGGTAAAATTTCTGAGGCAATTGAGCATTCAAGCTTTCGATCTGGATAGCAATCATAAACTCGATTGGTTGCCTCTGCGGAACGACACGACCGCCAAAGCGCTCGCTGTCTTTTTTCCCGAACTTCGACCTGGAACACGCAAACGGATTAAGCTTGTATACCGATGGCCGCGGTTTATGGCAAAACTCGTCGATTTGGGCGCTACAAATTTCGATTGGGCATATCTCAGCCAAAACCCCACCATTCCTGCCCACTTTCGTACGGAATGGATATTTGACAGCAGCTTCGCCCCGCTCGATTGTCGAATTGTCGGCCGGGCTGCCGAAACGGCAAAAATCCGACTTCAACAGAACGGACCTGTTTTCTCATGGATGTATGAGGACGAAGCTGCTTTTCTGAACGCCAAATGCGCCGTGGAGTTTGTCAGAGCAGGACGCTGAGGAGCTATGCGGGAGACCCGCTGCCGCCGGAGCCGGGTGAGGAAACGCTTTGCAGGCAGCGCGTTGAAAAATAAACAAAATCTATAAAAATTGTTGGTTTGGCACGCTGCTCAGGTGTCATCTCCGGATCCCTCTTGATTGTCTATATCTATGTGAATCACCTACCGCGTAAGCAGGACGAGACTATGATCTACGCCCTCTAACGGAAAAAGTTCCCAGACATTACGTGGCAGGAATAAACATCAGGTTTAGGGAAGATACGGCGACTCTGAATTCCCACTAACACGGTGGTCGCCCCTTGCCAAGCGCCTTCTCCCGGTTCACCATAAACAATCACCGCGTGCGGACGAAAGAGCACGTAATAAGATGCCAATAATCGTGACGGAGGAAGCAAATGGGAGAGTCAGGCGGCCAAGCTGGTAGGGGCGCCCGGTGCATTGCATTGGTAGGGCCGTATTTGAGCGGCAAGACGACTCTTCTGGAGGCCATTCTGGCGCGGACCGGCGCGATTTCCCGCCAAGCCTCGGTCTCCGCCGGCAATACGGTCGGCGACGCCTCGCCGGAGGCGCGCGACCATACGATGAGCATCGAGCCGAACCTCGCGGACGCCACCTTCCTCAGCGATAAATTCACCTTCGTCGATTGTCCCGGCTCGGTCGAATTTCAATTTCATATGCATTCGGCCTTGACCATCTGCGATGCGGCCGTCGTCGTCTGCGAGGCGGATGAGAAGAAGCTGCCCGCCCTGCAGATCATTCTGAAGGAGCTGACCGACCGTCACATTCCGCATTTTCTGTTTCTGAACAAGATCGACAAGCTCGAACTTCCGATCCGCGACATCGTGCCGATGCTTCAGCCCGCGAGCGCGCTGCCGCTCGTGCTGCGGCAGATCCCGATCTGGCAGAACGGCATCGCGACGGGCTTTGTCGATCTGGCGCTGGAACGCGCCTTCGTCTACCGCGAGCACGCGCCGAGCGAGGTGGTCGAAATTCCTGTCGACCTTGCCGAACGGGAGGCCGAGGCGCGCTTTTCGATGCTGGAGAAGCTTGCGGACTATAATGACGAGCTGCTCGAGGCGCTGCTGGGAGACATCCAGCCGCCGCGCGACCGGGTTTTCGACGATCTGAGCCTCGACCTGAAAGAGGGCAAGATATGCCCGATCCTGCTCGGTTGCGCCGAGCGCGGCAACGGCGTGACGCGCCTCCTCAAAGCGCTGCGCCATGAGGCGCCTTTTGTCGGTGCGACGGTCAAGCGTCTGGGCGCCGGCGGTAAGGAGCCGCGCGCCTATGTCTTCAAGACCTACCACACGGCCCATGCCGGCAAGCTGTCGCTGGTCCGGGTGCTTGGCGGCTCGTTCTCGGACGGCACCGTCGTGACCGGGCCGAGCGGCGAGGAGCGCGCGGCGGGCGTGTTCTCGCTCTGGGGGCAGGAGCCGAAGAAGCTGCCGGCGGCCGCCGGCCCCGGCGATACCGTCGCGCTCGGCCGTCTCGAAAGCGCCAAGACCGGCGAGACGCTCACCAGCGGCAAGCTGGCTGTCGACCAGCTCGAGTTGCCGCTGCCGCCTTATCCCGTTTACGGGCTGGCTCTCGCCGCCGCCGAGCGCAAGGACGAGATCAAGCTGACGGCCTCCATAAGCAAGCTGATCGAGGAAGACCCCTCACTCGCTCTCACCCACAATCAGGACACCGGCGAGATGGTGCTTTGGGGGCAGGGCGAAATGCATTTGCGCATCGCGCTCAAACAACTCCAGCGCCGCTTTGGCATTATCGCCGAAACGCGCAGCCGCCAGATTCCCTATAAGGAGACCATCCGCAAGGGCATCGAAATCCGCGGCAGGCACAAGAAGCAGAGCGGCGGCCACGGCCAGTTCGGCGATGTCGTCATCGATATCCAGCCGCTGCCGCGCGGCTCGGGCTTCGTCTTTACGGAGGAAATCACGGGCGGGGTCGTGCCGCGGCAATATATTCCATCGGTCGAATACGGCGTCCGGGATTATCTGAGCTCCGGTCCGCTCGGCTTCCCAGTGGTGGATGTCGCGGTCTGCCTCAAGGACGGCTCCTACCACACGGTGGATTCCTCGGACATGGCCTTCCGCGCCGCGGGGCGGCTCGCCATGGTCGAGGGAATGCCGAAATGCTCGCCGGTCCTGCTCGAACCGGTGATGGCGATCGAGATCGCGGTCCCCTCGGAGGCGACATCGAAGATCAACGGCATCATCTCGTCGCGGCGCGGGCAGATTCTCGGCTTTGACTCAAGGCCGGGATGGTCGGGCTGGGATGTCGTGCAGGCCCATATTCCGGAATCGGAGATGCAGGACGTGATCATCGAGCTGCGTTCGGCGACGGCCGGCAGCGCGAGCTTTACGGCCCGGTTCGACCATCTTGCGGAAGTGACGGGCAAGCTTGCTGACCAGATCATGGCGCATAATTCAGTGGCCGCCTGATCTCGGGTGCTTGACGGCTGAAGGAGTGCTGGCCCGCCGCGCTACCGCGGGGAGGGGCTAGCCTTTCGCCTTTCCGGGGGAGGGCAGCTTGTAGGATGGGTCGAGCCGGCGGTCGAGATAGTCGTTGACCGCGCCCATCAGCTCGTCCATCCGGTCCTCGAAGAAATGGTTCGCGCCTGGAATCACATCGTGGCTGATCACGATGCCCTTTTGCGTTTTCAGCTTGTCCACGAGGGTCTTCACGGCATCGGGTGGAACCACGCGGTCCTCGGCGCCGTTGATCATCAGGCCGGATGAGGGGCAGGGCGCCAGGAAGCTGAAATCGTAGAGATTGGCCGGCGGCGCCACGGCAATGAAGCCGTCGATCTCGGGGCGGCGCATCAGAAGCTGCATCGCAATCCAGGAGCCGAAAGAAATGCCGGCGATCCAGCAGGAGCGCGCATCCGGATTATAAATCTGCAGCCAATCGAGCGCGGTCGCGGCATCGGCCAATTCGCCCGGCCCATTATCGAACAGCCCCTGGCTGCGACCCACGCCGCGGAAGTTGAACCGCAGCACCGAGAACCCGCGATTGGCGAAGGCATAATAGAGCTGGTAGACGATCTGGTTGTTCATCGTCCCGCCGAATTGCGGATGGGGATGGAGAATCAGCGCGATCGGCGCGAAACTGGCGGATTTATGGTGGTAGCGGGCCTCGATGCGGCCCGCTGGGCCGTTGATGATCACTTCAGGCATGGCAATCGCTTTATCACGAAGGGAACGTGCTGGGGAGCGGCGGCGATGACGGCCGGCGTCACAAATCGCTGCTCGGCTGGCGCTGGCGGGATTTGTGACGCGTAAATACTTGACTCCTGTAGTCGGGATTTCTATACAACATACTGATTTAGAATTGTTCGTAACAACGGCCGACAGGTTTGGACCGTGCGTGCAGTCTCTTAGCACAATTTGCCCTGATCGCCCGCAAGCCCAATCGACTCGGGCAATGGCCGGAGAGGTGTAAAGCGTCATGCAACTGAGCACCAAAGGGCGCTACGCGGTGATGGCGATGGTGGACCTCGCCGAGCGAGGCAGCGATACATCTTTGCCGCTCGCCGCGATTGCCGACCGCCAGCATATTTCGATCTCCTATTTGGAGCAGCTCTTCCTGAAGCTCCGCCGTGCGGGGCTGGTAAGCGCCGTGCGCGGCCCCGGCGGCGGCTATCGCCTGGCGCATAAGCCGGCGGAGATTTCGATCGCCACGATCATGAACGCGGCGGATGAGCCGGTGCGGATGAACCGCTGTTCGGTCGAAGGCTCGGACTGGTGCCTCGGGTCGAAGCGTTGCATGACGCACGATCTTTGGCGGGCGCTCGGCGAGCATATCGGCGATTTTCTCGGCGCCGCCAGCTTGCAGGACGTGCTCGATGGCAAGTTCGCCTCGCCCGGCGCAGTCAGGCATCAGCCGCCGGCCAAGCAGAGCGCATTGGCGCAATAGGCGAACAATGTCCAGGGTTTATCTCGACCATAATGCCACCTCGCCGCTGCGTCTCGAAGCGCGGGAGGCCATGCTTGCGGCGCTCGCGCTGCCGGGCAATGCGTCCTCCGTGCATGCGGAGGGCAGGGCGGCGCGCGCGATGATCGAAGATGCGCGGGAGGGAATGGCTGCGTTCCTCGGTTGCGCGCCGCGGCAAATCGTCTTCACCAGCGGCGGCACCGAGGCCAATGTCATGGCGCTTTCGCCGGATTGGCTGGAAGGAATCGGGGCCGAAGCAGGCGTTCATCTCGGCGGTCGAGCATCCTTCGGTGCTGCGCGGCGGACGCTTCGCGCTGGATCAGATCGAGACCTTGCCCGTGGATTCGAGCGGCATCGTCGACCTCGAAGCCGCGAGGCGGCGTTTTGCCGCCTGGCAAGAGGAGAGCGCTGGCTGCCCTTTTCTTGTCTCGATCATGCTGGCGAATAACGAGACCGGCGTCATTCAGCCGGTCGCGCAGCTTGCCGAACTGGCGCATGCATTCGGCGGCATGGTTCATAGTGACGCCGTTCAGGCTTTCGGCAAGGAGCCGCTTGACGCGGCGGTCCGCGCTGCCGATCTCCTAACCATAGCCGCCCACAAGGTCGGCGGGCCGAAGGGCGTCGGCGCTCTGGTTGTTTTGCGGGATGGGCTTCCCTTAGCCGCGATGCTGAAGGGCGGCGGCCAGGAATTCGGTTACCGCGCCGGCACGGAAAACATCGCAGCGATCGCCGGATTCGGGGCCATTGCCGGATCCGCCAATCCGCGCTGGAGTCACATCCAGGCGATGCGCGACCGGCTCGAAGCGAAGGCCGCCGAAATCGCGCCGGAGCTGACGGCCTTCTCCCGTGATGCGCGGCGTCTGCCGAATACGAGCTGTTTCGCCGTTCCGGGCATGAGCGCCGAGACGCTTCTGATTGCACTCGATCTGGAGGGCATCGCGGTAAGCGCCGGGTCGGCCTGTTCCTCGGGCAAGGTGGCACGCAGCCATGTGCTGGACGCAATGGGCGTGCCGCCGGAGCTGGGTGCTGCGGCGATCCGCGTCAGCCTGGGCTGGAGCACGACAGAAGAGGATGTCGAGAGGTTTATCGCTGCCTGGAGCCGCGTTTACGGCAGGTTTGCCGAGCGGCGCAGGGCGGCTTGAGGCGGGCGGAATTGGCGCCGGCCGTTAGAGCATGATCCGCAAAAGTGGACGCCGGTTTTGCGAAAAGGTCATGCTCAAACAAATAGATAGAGCCCCGTTGCGATTATCGGAACGGAAAAGCCTTAGAGTTTATGGAGGTCAGTAATGGCTGCAGATGTCGAAACGATCGAGCGCGTCAAGGAAATCGACGTTGATAAGTATAAGTACGGTTTCACGACCGAGATCGAGTTGGTCCGCGCCCCGAAAGGTCTGAGCGAGGACATCGTCCGCTTTATCTCGGCGAAGAAGAACGAGCCGGATTGGCTGCTCGAATGGCGGCTTGCCGCCTATCGCCGCTGGGTGACCTTGACCGAGCCGAGCTGGGCGAAGGTCCACTATCCGAAGATCGACTTTCAGGATCTCTATTATTATTCCGCGCCGAAGTCGACCGAAGGGCCGAAGAGTTCTCGATGACGTCGATCCGGAGCTGCTTGCGCACCTATGCGCGGCTCGGCATTCCGCTGAAGGAGCAGGAGATTCTGGCCGGCGTGCAGCGTACGCCCGTTGCGGTCGATGCGGTGTTCGACAGCGTGTCGGTGATCACCACCTTCAAGAAGGAGCTGGGCAAGGCCGGTGTGATCTTCTGCTCGATCTCAGAGGCCGTGCGCGACCACCCGGAGCTGGTGCGCAAATATCTCGGCTCGGTCGTGCCGATCACGGACAATTTCTATGCGACGCTCAATTCGGCGGTCTATTCCGACGGCTCGTTCGTCTATGTGCCGGAAGGCGTGCGCTGCCCGATGGAGCTGTCGACCTATTTCCGCATCAACGAGAAGCAGACCGGCCAGTTCGAGCGTACGCTGATCATCGCCGACAAGGGCGCCTACGTCAGCTATCTGGAGGGCTGCACCGCGCCGATGCGCGACGAGAACCAGCTTCACGCCGCGGTCGTCGAGCTGATCGCGCTGGACGATGCCGAGATCAAATATTCGACGGTGCAGAACTGGTATCCGGGCGACAAGGAAGGCAAGGGCGGCGTCTATAATTTCGTCACCAAGCGCGGCGACTGCCGCGGCCGCAATTCCAAGATCTCCTGGACGCAGGTCGAGACCGGCTCGGCGATCACCTGGAAATATCCCAGCTGCATCCTGCGCGGCGATAATTCGCGCGGCGAGTTCTATTCGATCGCCATCTCGAACGGCCGCCAGCAGGTCGACAGCGGCACGAAGATGATCCACCTGGGCAAGAACACCTCCAGCCGGATCATCTCCAAGGGCATCGCCGCCGGGCGCTCGGACAATACCTATCGCGGTCTCGTCTCGGCGCATCGCAGGGCGACCGGCGCGCGCAACTTCACCCAGTGCGACAGCTTGCTCATCGGCGACAAATGCGGCGCGCATACCGTGCCCTATATCGAGGCGAAGAACGCCTCGGCGCAGTTCGAGCACGAGGCGACGACATCGAAAATCTCCGACGACCAGATGTTCTATGTGATGTCGCGCGGGCTTTCGGCCGAGGAGGCGGTGGCGCTGATCGTCAACGGCTTCGTGCGCGAGGTGCTGCAGCAGCTGCCGATGGAGTTTCTGGCCGAGACGCAGAAACTGATCGGCATTTCGCTCGATGGATCGGTTGGGTGATGGCCATTACCCCCTCACCCTGTCCCTCTCCCCATGGGAGAGGGGACGTTGTGGCGATGATTTTCGCTCCGCACGGGGACGGACTCGCAGCGACGTCAAGGAGGTGAGGAGATATGACGAAGCGTGCAGCAAGGGATATAGCCCTCTCCCATGGGGAGAGGGCGGCGCGCAGCGCCGGGTGAGGGGGTATGGAGGCGATCTTTCAATGACTAGCGTCGCCGCCGCGAGGAAGCTCCGCCGTAATCAGACGGATGCCGAGCGGAAGCTCTGGCTACATCTTCGTAATCGGCGCCTGGATGGCTTGAAGTTTCGGCGGCAGGTTCGGGTCGCTGGCTTCGTTGCGGACTTCCTGTGCGAAGGAACGAAGCTGATCGTCGAGGTCGATGGCAGCCAGCACGCTGAGGGCGCAAATGATGCTGAACGGACGAAAGTCTTGCAGGCTGCCGGCTTCGAAGTCCTCCGCTTCTGGAACAACGATGTCCTTCATAACATCGAGGGCGTTTTGGAGCTGCATCAATGAAGAATGCTGCGGCTTGCCCACGTCGCAGCGGAGGCGCGAGCATGATCCTTCGCATCTGGCATGGCTGGACGACGCCGGAAAAGGCCGACACCTATGAAAATCTCCTGAAGACGGAGATTTTTCCGGGCATCGCCGCCAAGACCATCGCCGGCTATCGCGGCATCGAGCTGCTGCGCCGGCCGCTGCAGAATGAGGTGGAATTCATCACCATCATGCGCTTCGACGATCTGCAGGCGGTGAAGGATTTCGTCGGCGAGGATTATGAGACGGTCTATGTGCCCGACAAGGCAAGGCAAGTGCTCTCGAGGTTTGATGACCTCTCGCAGCATTATGAGCTGCGCGAGACGCTGAAATATTGATGGGCCGGAAGGCACGAGAGTTGAGAACAAGGACAATCAATGCTTGAAATAAAGAACCTCCACGCTGAAATCGACGGCAAGCAGATCCTGCGCGGGCTCGACCTGACCGTGCCGAAAGGCGAGATCCACGCCATCATGGGGCCGAACGGCTCCGGCAAGTCGACGCTCGCTTACATTCTCGCGGGCAAGGAGGATTACGAGGTCACGGAAGGGTCGGTCACCTGGAATGGCGAAGATCTTCTGGAGATGGAGCCCGACGAGCGCGCCCAGGCGGGGGTCTTCCTCGCCTTCCAATATCCGATGGAAATTCCCGGCGTCGCCTCGATGACCTTTCTGCGCACGGCGATCAACGCGCTTCGCAAAGCGCGCGGCGAGGCCGAGATCACCACCCCCGATTTTATCAAGCTCGTCCGCGAGAAGGCGGCGACGCTCAACATGTCGTTCGACATGCTGAAGCGTCCGGTCAATGTCGGGTTCTCCGGCGGCGAGAAGAAGCGCCATGAGATTTTGCAGATGGCGCTGTTGGAGCCGTCGCTCTGCGTGCTCGATGAGACCGATAGCGGCCTCGACATCGACGCCGTGCGCATCGTCGCCGAAGGCGTGAATGCGCTGCGCTCGCCCGACCGCGCTTTCCTGGTCATCACCCACTATCAGCGTCTGTTGAATTACATCGTGCCCGATAAGGTGCATGTGATGGCCGGCGGGCGCATCGCCAAGTCGGGCGGCAAAGAGCTGGCGCTTGAGCTGGAGAAGTCGGGCTATGCCGAATATGGCGCCGACGCCGATGCAGCGTAACGGAGAGCGGACGTGAATATTCCAGCAGTCAATGTCGAGGCGGCCAGCGAGGCGCGGCGTCAGAGTGCGGCGGAAGAGCTCGTCACGCATTATCAGCGCGTGGCCGACCGCCTGCCGGGGTCGCGCGAGATCCGCGTGCTGCGTGACGCGGCGATCCGCGATTTTGCCGCCAAGGGTCTGCCGCATCGGCGCATCGAGGAATGGAAATATACCGATCTGCGCCGGCTGATGACGGAGGCCTACGCGCCGGCTTTGGGCGACATGCCGAGGCTGACGGCCGCGCAGCTCGAAGACTGGCTCGGCGAGGCCGCCGGGATCGACGCGGTCAAGCTCGTCTTAGTCAACGGCGTGCTCGACGGGCGCCTCTCCTCGATCGGTGAGCTGGCGTCCGGCGTCGAGGTCAGAAGCCTTGCGGACGCACTGCAATCGCCGCCCGATTGGCTGACGGCCGCGCTCGGCAAGATCAACGAACAGAACGGCGAAATCGTCACGCTGCTGAACACCGCCTTCATGAGCGGCGGCGTTGTGCTGCGTCTGGCGGACGGCGTTGCGCTGCCGCGTCCGGTCCATCTGATTCATGTCGCGGCGGGTGACGAGCCCCTCGCCGCCTCGATCCGCAATGTGCTCCTTGCCGGGAAGGGCGTGGAGGCGACATTCATCGAGAGCTATGTTTCGGCCAAGGGCACGGCAGCGCAGATCAATGCGGTCACCGAGGTCAGGGCCGCATCCGGCGCCAAGCTGCGCCATTATAAGATCGATAGCGAAAACCATCAGTCGCAGCATCTGGCAAGCGCCATGATCGATCTCGCTGACGGAGCGGACTATCTGGGCGTCAGTTTTGCCGACGGCGCCGCGCTTGCCCGCCACCAGACTTTTCTGACGTTTAACGGCGACGGCACGCGCGCGCATTTCTACGGCGCCCAGCTTCTCTGCGATCGCCAGCATTGCGATATGACGCTTCTCATCAATCACGATGCGGTCGGCTGCGAGAGCCGCGAGCATGTCAAAGCCGTTCTCACCGATCAGGCGCAGGGTGTGTTCCAGGCGAAGGTGATCGTGCAGCCCGGCGCGCAGAAGACCGACGGCCGACAGATGGCGCAGGGGCTTCTGCTCTCGGAGAATGCCGAATTCGACGCCAAGCCCGAGTTGGAGATCTACGCCGACGATGTGAAGTGCAATCACGGCGCGACCTGCGGCGCGCTGGATGAGGACCTGATGTTCTATCTGCGCACGCGCGGCATTCTCGAGCCGGAGGCAAGATCGCTGCTGATCCAGGCGTTCATCGGCGAGGTGCTGGATAAGGTCGAGCATGAGGGCTTGCGCGAGGCGCTGGTGAGCAAGGCGGCGCGCTGGCTCGGATAAGCGGCGCAAGGGCAGGTCAGACCATATGGAACCATGGCCAAAGGTAAATTCGTCATTCCCGCGAAAGCGGGAATCCAGTGCTCCGCGGCGATTTTCGTGTTTACTGGATCCCCGCCTCCGCGGGGATGACGTCGGAGAGGCCAGTCAGGGATTTGCTCTAGGGCGCGCCTCTGATTGATGGAGAGGGCAATGGTCGAAACCAAGGCGTTCCCGGAGTTGTCCGTCAAGGAAGCCGCGGAACTCATCGCCCAAGGCATCGCGGTCGTGATCGACGTCAATCCGCGGCGTCGCTGGGCGAGCGGTCATCTGCCCGGCGCGCTCAATCTTGACCCGGCTGAATTTACGCGCGACGACATACCCGCGGATGGAAACGCAACGCTGATTTTCTATTGTTCCGACCCGGCCTGCGCTGTGAGCCGCTATGCCGCGCAGCGGGCGGCAAGGATGGGCTTTGCCCATATTTTCACCATGCCAGCGGGGATTCGCGGCTGGCTCGCCGAGGGCCATAAGGCCATGTCGGCGCGATAAGGGGATTGATGATGGCTGCTGACAGAAGGATGGGAGAAGGCGCGGGGCGTGTGGCGCCGCCCGCCTTGGACGTCACGAAAATCCGCGAGGAGTTTCCGATCCTGTCGCGCGAAGTCTATGGCAAGCCGCTCGTTTATCTGGATAACGCCGCCTCCGCGCAGAAGCCGAAGGCGGTGCTGGACGCCTTGCAGCGCGCCTATTCTGAAGACTATGCCAACGTCCATCGCGGCCTGCATTTCCTCGCCAATGTGGCGACGGACAATTACGAGGGCGCGCGCAAGACCGCGGCGCGGTTCCTGAACGCGGCATCTGAGCAGGAAATCGTCTTCACGAAGAATGCCACCGAGGCCATCAACCTCGTCGCGCAATCCTTCGGCGGAATGCGCATCGGCGAGGGCGACGAAATTGTGCTCACGATCATGGAGCACCACTCAAATATCGTGCCATGGCATTTCCATCGCGAACGGCGCGGCGCCAAGCTGAAATGGGTGCCGGTGACAGAGGATGGCGCGTTCCGGATCGAGGATTTCGAGGCTGCGCTCGGGCCGCGCACGAAAATGGTGGCGATCACCCATATGTCCAACGTGCTCGGTACCGTCGTCCCGGTTAAGGAGGTCACGCGCATCGCCCATGAGCGCGGCATCCCAGTGCTGATCGACGGCAGCCAAGGTGCGGTGCATCTGCCTGTCGATGTGCAGGACATCGATTGCGACTTCTACGTCTTTACCGGTCATAAGGTCTATGGGCCGTCCGGTATTGGCGTGCTCTACGGAAAGCGCGAACATCTCTCGGTGATGCCGCCCTATCAGGGCGGTGGCGAGATGATCGAGACGGTCACGCAGGACAGCATCTCCTATGGAGTACCGCCGCACCGCTTCGAGGCCGGGACGCCGCCGATCGCGGAAGCTGCCGGGCTCGGTGCGGCACTGAACTATATGATGGCCCTCGGCAAGGAGGCGATCGGCGCGCATGAAGGCGAATTGCGCGACTATGCGATGGAGCGCCTCAGCGCCATGAATTCGGTTCAGATCTTCGGCCGCGCGCCGGACAAGGGGGCGATCGTATCCTTCGCGGTCAAGGGCGCTCATGCGCACGACATCGCCACCATTCTCGACCGTTCCGGCGTCGCGGTGCGCGCAGGCACCCATTGCGCCGAGCCGCTGCTTGCGCGTTTCGGTGTGACATCGACATGCCGGGCCTCATTCGCCATATATAATACGGGCGACGAGGTTGATGCTTTGGCTGAAGCGCTGATCAAAGCGCAGAGCTTTTTCGCGTGAGGCGCTTGCCATGAATTACGATTTCAAGGATTTCGACAAGAAGCCGGCGCAGCAGGTTGAAACGCCCCCGGCCGGCGAGACGCTGAAGCCGTCGCCCGCTCCCGGGTCGACGCTGAGCCAGGAGGAACTCGACCGGCTCAGCGAGGGCATTATCGCCGCCCTGAAGACCGTCTACGACCCAGAAATCCCGGCGGATATCTACGAGCTCGGCCTTATCTACAAGGTCGATGTCGACGACGAGCGCAATGTTACCGTCGATATGACGCTGACCACCGCGGGATGCCCCGTCGCCGGCGAGATGCCGGTGTGGGTCGAAAATGCCGTGAGCGCGGTCGAAGGCGTTAGCCATGTGACCGTCAATCTGACCTTCGATCCGCCCTGGGACATGAGCCGGATGTCCGAAGAGGCCCGCGTCGCGCTGGGGATGTTCTAATACATCCCGTACATGAGGTTGCTGCTCTCCGGCGGAAGGGTTGATCCTTTCGCTGGCAATTCGCTGAAGACGAATGGAGAGCAGCAATGAACATGTTTGCAGGATTGGACGTGGGCGGCAAGCGGACTGCGATTTGCGTTGTGAACGAGAGCGGCAAGATCGTGTGGCAGGGCATGGTGGACACGCATCCCGAGATGATTGCGGCGGCTCTGAAACGCTTTCAGAGGCAGCTGGTTAAAGTCGGTCTGGAGAGCGGGGCTTTCACACCATATCTGCATCGCACTCTGGCGGCGATGGGCTATCCGATGGTGTGCATGGATGCGCGCCGCGCCGCCGATGCAATCAAGAGCCGGCGCGTCAAGTCGGACAAGGCCGACGCTTTTGCCCTGGCTGAGATGCTGCGCACGGGTTGGTTTACGGCCGTGCATGTGAAAAGCCTGGACAGCCATCGGATCAAGACACTGCTCGGCGCGCGCGATCAGCTCGTGAGGATCAAGCGCTCACTCGGCAACCAGATGCGTGGTCTGCTGCGTCCGTTCGGCGTCAAGCTTCCCTCGCGGGTGGGAACGAAGATATTCGCCGAGGCCGCATATCAGGCAACGCGGAATGATGCGATCATGTCTGCGGGCATAACGGCGCTTCTGGAGGCTTTTGCCTCGATCGAGGCGCAGCTTGCCAAGCTGGATGGCGAACTCAAGGAACTGGCCGGCCGCAGCGAGATCGCCTGGCGGTTGATGAGCGTGCCCTCGATCGGACCGGTCACGGCGCTCGCTTATATCGCGGCGATCGAAGACCCGCACCGCTTCAAGCGTACACGCGACATTGGCGCCTATCTTGGTCTGACCGAGAGGCGCTATCAATCCGGCGAAACCAACGTTGGGATGGGCATCTCCAAACAGGGGGACACCATGGCCCGGCATTATTTGTACGAAGCCGCCAATGTGCTGCTGACCACGGTCAAGAAGCGCTTCGCCTTACGCAGTTGGGGCCTGAAGCTTCTCAAGACGCTCGGGCCAAAGAAGGCCCGTGTTGCGGTGGCGCGAAAGCTCGCAGTCCTCCTCGGGCGGATGTGGAAGGACGGCACGCATTTCGAGACAGCTGCTGCCGTGGCTTGAGAAAAGTGGCTTGGCAATGAAGAAAGGATTTTGAGATAGCGTTTCCGCCCCTCCGCAATGAGCGGGCGCGGACCGGCAGGATGAGCGCGCGACTCTTGGTTGCAGGCAAGCGCCTGCGTTTTATACATTGCGCCGCCCAGACGGTCAGTGCCGGCGTCGGCCCGGAATGATGACGCCAGCCATGTGCCGGACGTCGTAAAGAACCATCGATGCGGGCTAGAGCCTTTCATATTTTGACGGAAGCGTATCCGGCGTTGGCGAAGTAGTTCTCACATTCGCCGGGTCGGATAGTTGCGACGAGCTGTCCGATGTGGCGCCAGGTATCCTCGATGGTGCGCTTTTGGGCTTGGCGCATCCAGTGTTTGACCTTAGCGAAAGCATTCTCGATTGGGTTGAGATCCGGCGAGTAAGGTGGCAGGAACCACAGCCTTGCGCCGACGGCTCGGATCATCTCTCGCACGGCGACTGACTTGTGACTGCCCAGATTGTCCATGACAACGATATCACCCGGCTTCAGAGCTGGCACCAGTTGTTGTTCCACATAGGCGCGGAAGCATGCACCGTTGATAGGGCCGTCGAAGACGCAAGGCGCTGCGAGACTGTCATGACGCAGCGCGCCCAGGAAAGTCAGAGTGCGCCAATGGCCATGCGGAGCAAAACCGCGCAGGCGTTTGCCCTTCGGCCCCCAGCCCCGCAGCGGTGCCATGTTGGTCTTGATCCACGTCTCATCGATGAAGACCAGCCGCTTGGAATCGAGAAATGGCTGCCAGGATCGCCAACGCTGTCGCCGCCGTGCGACGTCGGCACGGGCCTGCTCAAGGGCAAGTAGCGTTTTTTTTGAACCGCAATCCCTCGCGCCGCAGGAATAGCCACACCGCATTGTGCGAGACCGTCACGCCGCGTGCCGCTAACTCATCCTTTAACCCGTGCAGCGTCAGATGCGGCGTCTCGCTTATCCGTTCGGCGATGTAAGCGCGATGTGATTCCAGCACACGCTTGCGGTGGCCGCCCATCTTGCCAGGAGCAACCGAGCCGGTTGCCCGGTAACGCTGCGACCACTTCACTACCGACGAAACTGCAACGCCAAACCGCAACGCCACGCATCGGCAGCTCTCGCCGGCCAGAACCGCAGCCACGACGCGCTCACGCAGATCATTGGACAGAGGTCGGGTCATCAGATGCTGGCCTCCACTCCAGCCAGCATCTTAAATCACAATTCGTACTCTGTGGGAATCCTCCGCAATTCAGTTAATTCGTGAACCGCTCTAAGTGGTAGCGGAAACGAAGATCGCACTTGACGCAGCAGCCTCATGTAAAGAACCAAATCTGGATAAGAGAGAACTCATGCGCCGATTGCGGGCTAATACCGTCTCCAAGTGCGACAGACTGCTCCCTCTCCCATTGGGAGAGGGCTGGGGTGAGGGGGTTAAGTGACTGAAATTAAAACCATAACCCCTCACCCGGCGCTACGCGCCATCCTCTCCCCATGGGAGAGGGAATGCCCCGATGTCGTGACAAGACGCCTCCATACTGAATCGAGTTCACCTCAACGGGAATTGGAATAAGCGGAATCGGAATTGACGGAATCGATAGCCGCAAACTGAGACGAATTCCCGACCGGGGATGGGCACCGGTTTTCCCGAAAGATCGTGCGAAAACAAAAACATGGAGATCACGATCGATTCGGTATGAAACGATCAAGATCTAGCAAATGACGCGCGGAAGGAGGGCCGGTCATTGGCACGAGCGAAGATCTAGGCAGGCCCTGGCATCAAAAGCGCCAAACCCTAGACCCTAGTCAGAACCGGTCGATCAGCCGTTCAATGTAATCGAGTTCGCTCGGCGGCCGTTGCCGTTCGCCGAGGCGTTTGCGCAGCTCCTCCAGGATCTGGCGGGCGCGCTGAA
Source organism: uncultured Alphaproteobacteria bacterium (assembly GCA_963773735.1). GTDB lineage: Bacteria > Pseudomonadota > Alphaproteobacteria > Rhizobiales > Rhodomicrobiaceae > CAVZCK01. Next base: position 31,582 of record CAVZCK010000019.1, read on the forward strand.
CATCCGCCTCTTCGGGCACCTTGACCGAGTCGCCATCATCGAGACCCTGCGTCGGCAACGGACGGCCGAGCGGATCGCGATCGCCATTTCCGCCCGGGGCGCGGCCCATGCGGCCCGCCTGTCCCCTGCCCCGCATCATTTGCTCGGCAAGGGATTTGGCTCCCTGACGCAGCTTATCGAGCGCCAGCGTCTGCTGCTCGGTCGCCTGTCCCGGCTTTGCCTGGCCTAGCGCGTCGCCGGCCTTGCCCATCGCCTGGCCCGCCCCGTCGAACTGATCGGGCGGCTGAGCGCCCATGCTCCTCAGCTTATCGAGGAGCTGCTTAAGCTGGCCTTGCAAATTACCCTGGCGCTGCTGAAGCCCAGGGAACGGGCTGTTTTGGCCTTGCTGCCCCTGACCTTGCTGGCCTTTACCCTGCTGGCCTTTGCCTTGCTGACCTTGCCCCTCCTGGCCTTGACCCTGCTGACCCTGGCCCTGCTGGCTGTCCTGGTCCATCTGCCCTGGCTCGCCCTGCTGGCTACGGTAGGTTTCGTCCAGCAATTGCTGCTGCTTGGAAATCAGATCGCTGAGACCATCAAGCGCCTGCATCATTTCCTGAGCCTGGCGGTTTCCAGCCTGATTGCCGGGCCGCGCGTTTTCCAGAAGATCGCGCAATTCGCTCAGCATCTGCCTTGCGGCATCACGCGCGCCGGTTTTTGCCAAATCCTCGATGCGCTTCAGCATCCGTTCCAGATCCTGCGAGGTGACGACGCGATCCGACGAAAACTGGCTGTTCGGGTCGAATTCGGGGTTCTGCTGGGCCTGCTGCCGGAGATTTTCCAGAAATTCGTTCAGCGCCGTCCGCAGCTCATTCATCAGCCGCTTGAGCTCCTCATCGGAGGCTCCCTGCTCGAGCGCGCGCATGAGGTCTTCCTGGGCAGAGCGCAGTCTGCGCTCCGCATCGGAAAGGTTCCCGTCTTCAATATGAACCGCAATCTGCCAAAGCAGATTCGCCGCGCTTTCCAATGACGGAATGTCGGTATTGCCGGTAATGCGCCAATAAGCCGACCGTATGCCGAGATAGATGCTCTTATCCTGAATGAAAAGCTCCGGCGCGATCGTGAGCGCGTCGAGCGCGCGCGCAACCCTACCTTTCAGATCCGGCCGATCGACGAGCTTCTTGCGCTGCTCGATCAGGGCTTTGGCGAGCGGGTTGTGAAAGCTGCGTTCGGGCAGCGTGAATTCATAGGCCTCGCTTCTCCCGGTCTGGCCGGCCTGATCGCGTGCTTCGAGCGTGACCGTCACGGGCAGACCGGCCCAGAAATGCGAGGTCAGATCGCGATAGGTCTGCCCTTCGCCCTTTTTGGTGTTGGCGCGCGGGAGGCTGAGCGGAATCGTCGGCGGCTCACCGAGCCGCTTCCCATCGGCGGGACGCTGTTCTTGCGGGCTCCAATCCTCGTTGTCGGCGCGCTCAATCAAAGCCTGCGCGGAGAGCACGCCATAATCATCCTCGACGCTGTATTTGAAACGAAGCGAACCGCGCTGCGCTTCCGAGGGAGGCTCGGTCAGCGTAATGCGGGGCGGCGAGTCCTGGATGACGTCGACCGTCCAGCGTGCGACCGGCGAGCCGTCCTCCAAGAGTTCAATCGTGGAGGCTGCGGTCAGCTTCTGTTTGAACTCCGCGGTGCTCGATCGGGTGTTTGCAAGGCTCGCGGTGACGAGCTTGCCTGCGTCGCTCGCGGCCGGCGGAACATCCGTGGTCTTGTCATCGTCGGCAACGATTCGGATCGAGAATTGCGCGGCGTTCGCATGATTGACACGTACCGTCAGCTCGCTGTTGACCGGAACGGTGAAACTGTTCTGCGCCTCCCCGCCGTCGACCATGTGGCGCGAGCCGTCCGCGACCATGATGGGCGGTTGAGCCGTATAGACGGGCGGCGTGATCCAGGCGTCGAGACGCGCCGAACTCAGGGATAAACTCGGCTTAAGCACAAACGCCGCTTTGATCCGGTCGAGCGCGTCGTCGCGATTGGCGATATAGCCGACCGCCAGCAAAAGCACGAGCAGGACACGCAGGGCGAACGGATCCCATCGGTCGATCCGCGGGTGCGGCCAACCCGACCTGAGCCGCGAAAACAGCCGCGTCATACGCTCGCGATGCGCAGCCCAGATCCGCTGCATCACCTGTGACGGCGCGTCACCAGCCAGCGTGTCATGATACGAACTGGCCGGGCGATGCGGCAGTCCGGCGGTTGCCTCCAGGCGGCGAAGGGCCTCCTCATCGCTCGGCCAGCGCATCCGGATCAGCGGAATGAATGAGAGCGCCAGAGCGGCCGTGAAGCCCCAGAGGATGCCGCGATGAATTTCGAAAGTCAGCTGTTGCCAGAACCCGAACAGCGAGAAGAGGAGAAAGACTCCGATAACGCCACCGGCAGCCAGAGCGTCGGCCATAAGCGTTCGAGAATGAGCACGAGACGCGTCCGGCGCACCTTTTTGTCCAGTTGCGGCGCCGAGCTGTGGCGAGAGGGGCCGCCTCGCGACTGCGGCCGATCAGACGTCCATTTCATACAATTTAGGATACCACAGTCTCACGTGGCTACAACAGCTTGCGCGATCCTGGCGCGTGGCGCTTAGAGAAATTTCCCAAAGCCTTGATTTAGCCTGTGAATCAGTCTGGCGATGAGCCATGGGGCAATGCTTTCTGCATTCAACATTCCGTCATAAGTCGGGCGAGGCCGAACGACCGCCCATCGTGCGCCGTGCACTAGGACCTCCGGCACCAGCATGCGGCTATTATAGCTCGACGACTGCACCGCACCATAGGCGCCCGCCGTCATGATCGCCATCAGGTCGCCGGGCGCAAAGCGCGGCAGGAGCCTGTCCTTGGCAAAATAATCGCTGCTTTCGCAGACCGGGCCGACCACATCGACGCGTTCCTTGGGTTCGGAGCGCTTGGCCTCCGAGACCGGCCAGATCTCGTGATAGGCGTCGTAAAGTGTCGGCCGGATCAGATCGTTCATGGCCGCGTCGACGATCAGGAAGCGCTTATCGCCGTTCGCCTTTTCATAGATCGCGCGCGTGACCAGAATGCCCGCATTCGCGGCGATCATGCGGCCGGGCTCGAACAGCAGCTTGCATTGGAGAGCGCCGAGCTTTTCCAGCACGGTCGCTGCGTAAATCTCGGGCCGAGGTGGTGGGTCGGTGTCATCACGATAGGGAACGCCAAGACCGCCGCCGACATTGATGAACTCGATGGTTTGCCCGGTCTGGCGCAGCGCGCCGACAAGTTCGGCCATCAGCGCGAAGGCATTGCCAAGCGGAGCGATGTCGGTGATCTGGCTGCCGATATGCATGTGGACGCCGCGCGGCGCGATCCCCGGCAGCTCCCGGGCCAGCGCATAAAGCCGCGGCGCATCCTGCCAGGGCACGCCGAATTTATCCCCGGCGCGGCCGGTCGAGATCTTGTGATGTGTCTTGGCATCGACATCCGGGTTGACCCTGAATGCGATCCGGGCTGTCGCGCTTTTGGCCGCCGCCACTTCGGACATTGCGCGCAGCTCGGCCTCGGACTCGACATTGAAAGCGAAGATGCCCTGGTCGAGCGCGTAGGCGATTTCGCCGCGCGTCTTGCCGACGCCCGAGAATACGATCCGCTCACCGGGGATCCCGGCGGCTCGCGCGCGCCGCAACTCGCCTTCGGACACGACGTCCATGCCGGCGCCGAGGGCGCCTAGCGTGCGCAGCACGGCGAGGTTCGAATTGGCCTTGACCGCATAACATATCAGCGCGTCCACCCCCGCAAATGCCTCCGAAAAGACCCGGTAATGGCGTTGAAGCGTGGCGGTCGAATAGCAATAGAACGGCGTGCCGACCTGCATCGGCGAGGGCCGGCAGGCTTACGTCCTCGGCATGAAGAACGCCGTTGCGATAGGCGAAGTGGTGCATTTGCGGTCGCGCTGAAGAAAGGGGACCTTGCGCTGCTGATAGCGGCGTAACGGCAAAAAGGTCAAGCGCATCATGGAGGATGCAACCGGCGTAGAAGGCAAATCGCCGTCAATCTGCCTGATTAGAAAAGCCTCGGCGTATTGGACCGCGCTTAGCGCAGCAGATCGTCCAGAACGAACGGCCGGTGCTCTTCTTCCGTCTCCGGTTTGGTGTTTGGCTTGGCCGTGCCGAACCTGTCTGACGGGTCGATCGAGCCGCTCTTGCTGCTCAGGCCTTTGGACTTCTTGCTCTCCTTCGGCAGGTTCGCAGACTCCGCTTTCGTGGCGCCCTCAGGCGGTTCCAGCAAGCCGCGCTTGCCGCAAGCGGCGACGGCGAACGTGGCGAACGCTAAAATCGCGACGAGTTTCAGGCTGCGGCTCATCAAGTCCCCCGTTCCGCCTTCCTGCCGATATAAAAGGCGAAATTTGGCATTTCTTAGCGCGATTACGCTTTCGCTGCCAGCCGTTTCAGCCATTTCCGTGCCGCAATGGCCACATTTTCCGGCGCTGTGCCTCCAAAGCTGCGCCGGCTCGCGACCGAACTTTCAACGCTCAGCACCGAAAAAACGCCTTCAGTCATGCGCGGCTCGATGCTTTGCATGTCCGTGAGGCTGAGCGCCTCCAGGCTGACGGCCCTATCCTCAGCCAGCTTTACGATGCGGCCGGTGACGTAATGCGCATCGCGAAACGGCAGGCCGAGCTCGCGCACCAACCAGTCCGCGAGATCGGTCGCCGTGGAATAGCCGCGCGCAGCCGCCACCTTCATGGCCTCGGCATTAACTTCGAGATCGCCGATCATGCCAGCCATCGCCGCGACCATCAGCGACAGCGTGTCGAGCGCGTCAAAGGTCGGCTCCTTGTCTTCCTGCATGTCCTTGGAATAGGCGAGCGGCAGGCCCTTCATGACGATAAGAAGCGCATTGAACGCGCCCGCGATCCGGCCGACTTTCGCCCGCACAAGCTCGGCGGCATCCGGATTGCGCTTTTGCGGCATGATCGAGGAGCCGGTGGTGAACTTGTCGCTCAGCCTGACGAAACCGAATTCGGCCGAGCACCAGATGACGATTTCCTCGGCGAGCCGGGATAGATGGGTTGCGCAGATGGCGGCGGCGGCCAGCACTTCCAACACGAAATCGCGGGCGGAAACGGCATCGAGGGAATTGGCCATGGGCCGGTCGAAGCCGAGGGAGCTGGCGGTCAGGTCCCTGTCGATGGCAAAGGATGTCCCGGCCAGGGCGGCAGCGCCAAGCGGCAACTCGTTCAGCCGGGTACGGGCATCGGCCAGCCGCCCCCGGTCGCGCGACAGCATCTCGACATAGGCCAGGCAGTGGTGACCGAATGTCACAGGCTGAGCGGTCTGCAGATGGGTGAAGCCAGGCATCACGGTCGCGGCGTGAGCTTCGGCTTTCTCAGCCAGCGCCCGCTGCAATCCCGCGATCTGGCCGTCCAGATGATCGGCGCAGTCGCGGATATAGAGCCGGAAATCGGTCGCGACCTGATCGTTCCGTGAGCGCGCCGTATGCAGACGCCCGGCGGCATCCCCGATCAGCTCTTTGAGCCGCGCCTCGATATTGAGATGAATATCCTCCAAGGCACGGGAGAAGTTGAACTTTCCAACCTCGATCTCGGCCTCGATCTTGCGCAGCCCGGACCCGATCGCCTTTGCGTCGGCGTCAGAAATGATCCCCTGCCGGGCAAGCATATTGGCATGGGCGATCGAACCTCTTATGTCTTGCGCATAGAGGCGGCGGTCGAACGCGATGGAGGCGTTGATCTCCTCCATGATTTCGGCGGGGCCGGAGGCGAAACGGCCGCCCCACATTTTGTTCGTCATTTTTGCAATCTTACGGCGTAAGCGATGACCGAGGACAAGAAGGCTGACGGCTCGCCTAAGGAGGGGGAAGGCATCAGCAGATTGACCCTCTATAGCCTTGCGGCGGCTGCTGCGGCAATCGCTGGTTTCCTCTCGATGACGCTCGCCGAGCGTCTTGCGCCAACGCGCGCTCCCGAATTTTCAACGCAAGGCCGGACGAATCCGCCCCAAAATGAGACGTCCGCGTCGACCGGGCTCGACAAGCTCGTGCGCCTCGGTGCCCCAAAGACTTTGCCCGACATCAGCTTCAGCGACGAGAGCGGCGGAGCCCACGCTTTGACCGAGTGGCGGGGCAAGGTCGTTCTGGTCAATCTCTGGGCCACGTGGTGCGCGCCCTGTAAAATGGAAATGCCGAGCCTCGATAAGCTCCAGGCCAAGCTAGGCGGCGCCGAGTTCGCGGTCCTTCCGATCAGCCTCGACCGGACCGGTTCGGACAAGCCGCGCCAGTTCCTGGCCGCGAACAATCTCAAGAACCTCGGGCTTTTCCTGGATACAAAAAACACGCTCATCCAGGCCCTCCAGGTGCCGGGCCTGCCGCTTTCCGTGCTGCTCGACCGTGAGGGCCGCGAAATTGCCCGCCTGGCGGGGCCCGCCGAATGGGATTCGGCGCAGGCTGAAAGCCTGATCCGCGAAACGATTTCGGCGAAGGGCGGAAGCTGACGGATGGCGGTTTTCTTTACCTCCGACACGCATTTCGGTCACGACGCGATCATCAGACTCACAGGGCGCCCCTTCGCCTCAGTCGAGGAGATGGACGCAGCGATGATTGAGAGCTGGAACGCCACTGTCGCACCGGAAGACACCGTCTACCATCTCGGCGATGTCTGCTTTCGCAACAGCCGCTCGATTGCCGAATACCGCCGAGCGCTCAACGGCACCGTGCATCTGATCAGGGGCAATCACGATGATGCGCTCACCGAAGACGAGGCCGATCTGTTCGCGTCAGTGAGCTTGATCCTGGAAGTCGCCGTCGAATCGGCAGATGATCGTGCTTTGCCACTATCCGATGCGCGAGTGGAACCAGTGTAAGCGGGGCAGTTGGCACTTGTTCGGCCATGTGCATGGCCGTCTCGACCATGCGCCGCTCGGTTACAGCCTCGACGTGGGCGTTGACACACACGATTTCCGGCCCTGGACCTTCGATGAAATCGAAGCCGTCTTTGCGACGCGGCACAATCCATTCGCAGCACAGCGCTGAGGCGTGGTCAGAACGACCATTCCCTCGCCTTGGCGACCATGAAATCCCTGAATACGTCAACCCGCTTCGACGCCTTCATCTCTTCGGGATAGACGAAATAAATATCGAACTCCGGCAGGCTTTCCTCGCCGTCGAGAACGGCCACGAGGCGAGGATCATCGCGTGCGACATAGTCGGGCAGGATGGCAATCCCGATGCCACGATGAACGGCCTCCTTCAGGCCAAGCACGTTGTTGATCTGCAGGACCGGCGTCCGCGGCGGCGTTCCATTGTCCCGGCCCGCTCTGGCCAGCCAGTTAATGCGGCGCAGATGCAGAGGCGCCGAGCTGCCGTAGATCATGATGCGGTGGCGGTCGAGATCACCGATCACGCGCGGCGTCCCAAATTTCCTTACATAATCCACCGAGGCGTAAACGTGGTTGTGCACGACAAAAAGCTTACGGCGGATCAGATCATTCTGGGACGGCGGCTGGAACCGGATCGCGATATCGGCCTCACGCATGCCGAGATCGAGTTCGTCGTCGTCGAGAATGAGCTGGACGCGAATATCGGGATACAGCGCCATGAACTCGTGCAGCCGCGGGGTCAGCCATTTCACGCCGAGCGTAACGGTCGTCGTGACCCTAAGATCGCCAGTTGGCTTGCCGCGCGAGTCAGATAATAGGATCTCCGCCGAGGCGAGCTTGGTGAAGACGTCCTGGGCGGTGCGGTAAAGCAGCTCGCCCTGCTCGGTCAGAACAAGGCCGCGCGCATGGCGATGAAACAGCGGCGCGTTCAGCTCGCGTTCAAGCGCGCTGACCTGCCTGCTCACCGCAGACTGGCTCATATTCAGCGCTTCGCCCGCATGGGTGAAGCTGCCAGCCTCGGCCGCGGCATGGAATATCCTGAGCTTATCCCAATCCATAACGCGCTATTATGCTGATTTTATTGCAGAATGACTACTCTGCTGCTTGGCTGCGGCTGTGCGTCTCAAGGCCCGCGAGGAATTTCTCGGCTTCGAGGGCCGCCATGCAGCCCATGCCGGCCGCCGTCACCGCCTGCCGGTAGATTTCGTCGGCAACGTCGCCCGCCGCGAAGACACCGGGAACGCTGGTCGCGGTCGAGTACTGGCCGGTGACGATGATGTAACCGTTTGGCTTCATGGCAAGCTGACCTTTGAAGATTTCGGTCGCTGGCGTATGGCCGATGGCGATGAAGACCGCATCCGTCTTGACCTCGTAGACCTCGCCGGTCTTGATATTCTTGAGCCGGGCGCCGGTGACGCTGCGTGGGAACTCGGTTCCGTGCACTTCGTCCAGAACCGTGTCCCAGATCACGTTGATCTTCGGGTGCTTGAACAGCCTGTCCTGCAGAATTCGCTCGGCCCGGAACGAGTTCGCGGCGGTGCACCACCGTCACCTTGCGGGCGTGGTTGGTCAGGAAAAGAGCTTCCTCTACCGCGGTATTGCCGCCGCCGATCACCAGCACGTCTTTATCGCGGCAGAAAAAGCCGTCGCAGGTGGCGCAGGCCGATACGCCATAGCCCTTGAATTTCTCTTCGCTCGGAAGGCCGAGCCATCGCGCCTGCGCACCCGTCGCGATGACGACGCTGTCGGCGGTATAGTCCGCTCCGCTATCGGCCTTGAGATGGAACGGCCGGCGGCTGAAATTCACCGAGGCAATGTGGTCGGTGATGATCTCGGTGCCGACATGGAGTGCCTGGGCGCGCATTTGCTCCATCAGCCACGGCCCCTGGATCACATCGGCAAAACCCGGGTAGTTTTCCACATCCGTCGTGATGGTGAGCTGGCCCCCCGGCTGGATGCCTTCGAACAGGATCGGCTTCACCATGGCGCGCGCCGCATAGATGGCGGCGGTATAGCCCGCAGGTCCCGATCCGATGATGATAAGTTTGGCATGACGCGCGGTCATAGTTGATCAGCTCCCGACATTCCCCGACGAACAGGTAAGAAATGTCAGCATTGCTGACAAGTCTAAGCTGTCAGCGATCGATGGTTGTCGACCGAAAAGCGCGCCATCGCGCCTCTATTTCGGCGGCAACCCGCTCGGCGGCGCTGACCGGCTCATAGCTCCAGCCGGCAAGGCCGGCCAGCGCATCGGCAAGGGCGCAAGTTGCGCCATGCGCCCGCAATGCCTCGTGAAAGCGACGGAATTTCGCGCGTCCCCCTGGTGGCGCGAAGACGTAGACCGGCCTTCCGGTCGCGCAGGCTTCGCCGGTCATGTTCACCGAGTCGGCCGTGACGACAAAAGCATCCGCGCTGGCAAGGAACTCGGGATAAGGGTTATCACCCTTGCCGTCCCAAAGAATGCGCGGCTTCGCACTCGTCGCCCTCTCCGCGGCTTGGAGAAGCGCGGGCGGCGTGCGGCGCGACGGCGTGATGAGAAAGCTGCCGGCGCTTTCGGCGAGTGTGGCGAGCTGAGCCTCGAAAGAGGCAATCGTCGGGGCGTCAAAGCTGTAGCCCGCGCCCGGCCCGCCAAGGAGCAGCGCCACGCGCGGTGACGGCAACGCGACGATCTCTGGCGGCGTCTCGCGGCGCAAAGCGGCCAGCGTTTGGGCAGTAAAGCGGTGGGGCGGCGTCAACGTCGCAATGACATTCGGCCCGCGCAGCCGGTCATGGGCGGGCACCCAGATAACATGAGCGCTGGCGCTGCTCGCACGCGGCGACTGGAACAGCACCGTGAAAGCGCCGGCCCGTTTGAGCGCCCGGACGACCGGCACGGTCTGACGCCCCGCTCCGAGAACGATGTCTGGGAGCAGTTCGGCCTGCAAAGCCCGGAGAATACGTGGGTCGGCCGGTCCCAGCGGTGCGAGGTGGCGCCAGGGCGCCCGCGGTGCGACGGGCTTGATTTCGACTGCCAAGCCAAGCGCTTCCGCTACGCCGCGCGTAATCGCAAGATGCCCCGCCATGCCGTCTGAAATGATCCAGCCACGACGTCCGGCAAGGCGCTGCCCGCTTACACTTTGCGTCGGTGACGAAGCGCCGTGACCCAGCTCGCGCGCAATAATATCGACAGCATTGGGTGTTTCGGTTTTCATTTCTTGCGCAACCGCCAGTGGGCTTTATGCTCGCCCGGGACGCCGATACCTACCGCGACCACGCGCAGAGGCCAAGCATGAACATTCGCCGCGACCTGCCATCCTGGATCAAGCTCGACCACATCGACTGGCTGATCCTGCGGGAATTGCAGGCCGACGGCCGCATGACCAATGTGGAGCTGGCCAGCCGCGTCGGCATTTCGGCGCCGCCCTGCCTCCGGCGGCTTCGTGCGCTCGAACGAGCAGGCTTCATCCTCGGCTATCACGCGCGGCTGAACCCCAAGCTGCTGGGCTATGATGTCGAAGCCTATGCGATGGTCCGTCTTGAAAGCCAGGCTGAGTCAGACCTTGCCGCCTTCGAAGAGCTGGTGCGGTCCTGGACCTTTGTCCGCGAATGCACCATGCTTTCCGGCGATGTCGACTTCATCCTGAAATGCATCGCGCCCGACCTACCGGCCTTCCAGAACTTCGTCATCCGCGATCTGACCGCCGCCCCGAATGTCGATCATGTGCGGACCGCCGTCGCCATCCGCTCGGTCAAGTCCGAGCCGGGCCTGCCGCTGGATTGAGCCTGCAAGAGACGCAAAGGCCCGCCTGATTTCGGCGGGCCATGTCGTCAGCGAATGAAAATCCGCCGTCCCTCAGCGGAACTTCACGTCCAGAACCTCGTAGGATTTGTGGCCGCGCGGCGTTGCGACCTCGACCACATCGCCGGCCCTCTTGCCGATCAGAGCCCGCGCGATCGGCGAGTTGATCGCGATTTTGCCGCCCTTCACATCGGCCTCGAAATCACCGACGATCTGATAGGCCTGCTCTTCCTCGGTATCCTCATCGACGATCTTGACGGTCGCGCCGAATTTGATTGTATCGCCGGAGAGCCTCGACACGTCGATGACATCGGCGCGGGAAAACTTATCCTCCAGCTCGGCGACGCGTGCCTCATTCAGGCTCTGCGCCTCCTTGGCGGCGTGGTATTCGGCATTCTCCGAAAGGTCCCCATGTGCCCGCGCCTCCTCGATCGCCTTGATGATGCGCGGACGCTCCACTGTTTTTAGCTGCTTTATTTCGGCTTCCAGCGCGGCGTATCCCGCTGCGGTCATTGGAACTTTTTCAAAGGACATTCCCAAATTCTCCCTTGGCCCTAGAACCTCCCCAGGCCATGTCTCCGTGAGATCGTCGATGAAACGGAAATGGTGGCTAGCGCACGCCTTCGGATGGCTCGGCCTGACCAGTTCGGCCGATATATTTTTGCAACGGGGCCACTTCAAGTATCCCAGCCCGCATCGCCGATATTGCCTTCGTCACAGCCAGCGCACCCGAAATCGTCGTGTAATATGGTATGTGATAGAGCAAAGCGGTGCGCCGAATCTCCGAACTGTCAGCCAGCGCCTTGGCTCCCTCCGTAGTATTGAAGACCAACGCAACGTCACCGTTCTTCATAGCGTCCACGATATTCGGCCGCCCTTCAAGAACTTTATTGATACGCTCGCACGGAATTCCATTGGCTTCAAGATGCCGTTTGGTGCCTCTGGTCGCAAGGACCTTGAACCCCATGGCGACAAGCTCTCGGACGGACGGCATGATGCGGTCTTTATCCGGATCCTTGACCGAGACGAAAACCGTGCCGGCGACCGGCACTTTGCTGCCGCTGGCGATCTGGCTCTTGGCGAAGGCCACCGCATAGTCCGTGTCGATTCCCATGACCTCGCCGGTCGAGCGCATTTCCGGCCCGAGCACGGGATCGACCTCCGGAAAGCGCGCGAAGGGGAATACCGCTTCCTTGACCGCAATATGCCGGAAAACCGGCTCCTTCAGATCGAAATCCCGCAGTTTCTTGCCGGCCATCACCTGAGCGGCAATGCCGGCTACGGCTAAGCCGATGGTCTTGGCCACGAAAGGCACGGTCCGGCTGGCGCGCGGGTTGACCTCAAGAATGTAGATCTCGCCGTCCTTGATCGCGAACTGCACATTCATCAGACCAACGACTTTGAGCGCGAGTGCAAGCTGCCGGGTCTGCTCCTTCAGGTCCTCGATCTGCGTGCGGGGCAGGGAATAGGGCGGCAGCCAGCAGGCCGAGTCGCCGGAATGAACGCCCGCCTCCTCGATATGCTCCATGATCCCGCAGATAAAAACATCTTCTCCGTCGGCGATGGCATCGACATCGACTTCGATGGCGTCGCGCAGATAGCGGTCGAAGAGCAGCGCATTCTTGGCGAGCACCTCGTTGATCTGATTGATCGGCCGGCCGGGATGGCGGTGGCGGACATCCGGCGGCACGAAGGAGGTCAGCGTCGTCTCGATATAGTCTTTCAGCGCCGCATTGTCGTGGATGATGGCCATCGCTCTGCCGCCGAGCACATAGGAGGGACGGATGACCAGCGGATAGCCGATCTCTTCGGCGACGACCCGGGCCCGCTCGACGCTATAGGCGATGCCGTTGCGCGGCTGGCGCAGGCCGAGCTTGTCGATGAGGAGCTTGAAGCGGTCGCGGTCTTCGGCGTGGTCGATGGCGTCCGGCGAGGTGCCGAGGATCGGCACATTGGCCGCCTCCAAAGCCTTGGCGAGCTTGAGGGGCGTCTGTCCGCCGAATTGCACGATCACGCCCTTGAGCGCGCCTTTCCTGCTCTCGGTCCGGACGATCTCGAGCACATCCTCAGTCGTCAGCGGCTCGAAATAGAGCCGATCCGAGGTGTCGTAATCGGTCGAGACGGTCTCTGGATTGCAATTGACCATGATTGTCTCGTAGCCGACCTTCGACAGCGAGAACGCGGCGTGGCAGCAGCAATAGTCGAACTCGATGCCCTGGCCGATGCGGTTCGGGCCGCTGCCGAGAATGATGATCTTCTCACGGTCGGACGGTTCCGCTTCGCAGACCGGTTCGCCGTCGAAGCCGCCCTCATAGGTCGAATACATATAGGGCGTCGGCGAGCGGAACTCGGCCGCGCAGGTATCGATGCGCTTATAGACCGGGTGAACGCCGAGTTCGGAGCGCCGCCGCGTCACCTCCTCGACGGGAAGGCCGGACAACGCCGCGAGCCGTGGGTCGGAAAAACCCTTGGCCTTCAGCGCACGGAACAGCCGCTTCAATTCCGGCAGGCCGTGGGCGCGAACGCGGTTCTCCCAATCAACGATGTCCTGGATCTGAGCCACGAACCAGGGGTCGATCTTGCAGGACATGTAAATCTGCTCGTGATCGACGCCGAGACGCAGCGCCTGGGCGACCTTCAGAATCCGGTCCGGCGCCGGCCGGCCGAGCGCCTCGCGGACGACATTCTTGTCGTCGCCCTGGCCGAGCCCTTCGAAAGTGACATCGTCAAGCCCGGTCAGCTCGGTTTCCATTGAGCGCAGCGCCTTTTGCAGCAATTCCTGGAAATTGCCGCCGAGACCGAGCACCTCGCCGACCGATTTCATCGAGGTCGTCAGCGTCGAGATCGCGCCCGGAAATTTCTCAAAGGCAAAGCGCGGAATTTTCGTGACGACATAGTCGATGGTAGGCTCGAAGGAGGCCGGCGTTGCGCCCCGGGTGATGTCGTTTTCGAGCTCGTCGAGCGTATAGCCGACCGCGAGTAGCGCTGCGACCTTGGCGATCGGAAAGCCCGTGGCCTTCGAGGCGAGCGCCGACGAGCGCGACACGCGCGGGTTCATCTCGATGACGACCAGCTTGCCGTCCGCCGGATTAACCGCGAACTGCACATTCGAGCCGCCGGTATCGACACCGATCTCGCGCAGCACGGCAATCGCCGCGTTGCGCATGATCTGATATTCCTTGTCGGTCAGTGTTAGCGCCGGCGCGACCGTGATCGAGTCGCCCGTATGCACGCCCATCGGGTCGATATTCTCGATCGAGCAGATGATGATGCAGTTGTCCGCCTTGTCGCGGACAACCTCCATCTCATATTCCTTCCAGCCGAGCACCAACTCCTCGACCAGCACCTCGCGCGTCGGCGAGGCATCGAGCCCGCGCTCGATGATGCGCAGATATTCCTCGCGATTATAGGCGACGCCGCCGCCCGTGCCGCCGAGCGTAAAGGAAGGCCGGATAATCGTGGGCAGGCCGACGAAATCGAGCGCCTTGAAGGCTTCGCCGAGGTCATGGGCAAGCATGGAGCGCGGCGTCGCAAGGCCAATTTTGCCCATGGCCTGCTTGAAACGCTCGCGGTTTTCGGCCTTGTCGATGGCGTCGGCGCTGGCGCCGATCATCTCGATGTCGAGCCTGTCCAGCGTGCCGTCGCGATGAAGCGCAAGCGCCGTATTCAGCGCGGTCTGGCCGCCCATCGTCGGCAGCAGCGCCATCTTCTCGCCCGGGTGTTCGGCGCGCTCGCGCTCGATGACCTTGGCGACGATCTCCGGCGTGATCGGCTCGATATAGGTGGCGTCGGCCAGGTCCGGGTCGGTCATGATCGTCGCCGGATTGGAGTTGACCAGGACGATCCTATAACCTTCGGCGCTGAGCGCCTTGCATGCCTGCGTGCCGGAATAGTCGAACTCGCAAGCCTGGCCGATGACGATCGGGCCGGCGCCGATAATCAGGATGGAGTCGAATGTCTGTGCGCTTGGGCATAAGGTCAGCACTCGCTTCCGGGCGCTTATAAAGGCATTGCGGCGCGTTTCAACAAGGTGATCGGCGGACGAATTGAATTCCGGGAGCGCCATACTGGGTTGAAAACCGGCATAAGAACAACTGATTTGTGCGGGAGCCGCCGCTTCATCCGCCGTGTAAAGCGCGTCGCCGCAGCCATTTGCCTTGACGCTTTCGGCAAAAATGGACATGGTGCGGCCATGATGACCGGTCGACAATCAGCCATTGCCATCATCTGCCGCATTATTATCGCGCACTGACATAAGCCCCGCGCGGCCGTTCCCCTTTTCCTGAAAACCGAAAACCGAACGTCGCGCCCCGCGGAGCAAGGAGCCGGGTTCGTGGTGCTTAAGCTTTACAACACGCGCACGCGGAAGAAGGAGGAATTCCGCCCGCTGGACGAGATTGCGGGCAAGCCGCCGTCCGAATGGAATGTGCGCATGTATGTCTGCGGCCCGACCGTCTACGACTTTGCGCATATCGGCAATGCGCGGCCCGTCATCGTTTTCGATGTGCTCTACCGGCTGCTGAAGCACCTTTATGAGCCGCAGGGCGCGAAGGTGACCTATGTCCGCAACATCACCGATGTCGACGACAAGATCAATGCGCGCGCCGTCGAGCTCTACCCCGACATGCCGCCGGAAGCCGCCATCCGCAAGCTGACCGAGGAGACCACCGCCCAGTTCCACAAGGATGTCGCCGCGCTCGGCTGCCTGCCGCCCACGGAAGAACCGCGTGCGACCGATTACATCGCGCAGATGAAGGACATGATCGCGCAGCTTTTTGAGGCGGATATCGCCTATGTCGCGGACGATCACGTCCTGTTTTCGGTGGCGGCCTATGGCAAGCTGAAGAACGTTCCGCGCTATGGCAGCCTCGCCCGGCGCTCACTCGACGAGATGATTGCCGGCGCGCGGGTGGAAGTTGCGCCCTATAAGCGCGACGCAATGGATTTCGTGCTGTGGAAGCCGTCCAAGGACGGCGAGCCGGGCTGGCCCTCGCCGCTGAATATCCGCGCACCGGGGCGGCCGGGCTGGCATCTCGAATGCTCGGCGATGTCAAAGGCGCTATCTAGGCGATGAGTTCGACATCCATGGCGGCGGCATCGATCTCGTCTTTCCGCATCACGAGAACGAGGTCGCGCAGAGTTGCGGCGCCCACGGCACGCGACATCATGGCCAATATCTGGATGCATAACGGCCATCTCCAGGTCGAGGGCGAGAAAATGTCCAAGAGCCTGGGGAATTTTTTCACGATTAATGAATTATTGAACAGCCAGAAATTCGGCAACCATGATTGGCCAGGGGCGGTTCTACGCTTTGCTATGCTCCAAACGCATCACCGCCAGCCGATTGATTGGACATTGAGAAATCAGAAGCATCTTGGCATGTTCTTGCGATGGCGGTTTTATCAACGCAGGGCAAGCCTCACAGAATCCTGCAAAACCGTCTAGGCGAAGTTGTAGAAGCGCTTGAAGATGACCTGAATACTCCCAAGTGATGTCAGAACTCCATTCGATAAGGAAGAGTATTTCTCAAAATGGCCAGGGGGAAGCTCGCCGACGAACTGCGAGTGAATTTCTCACATTTTCCTTAAGACTCTTGCATTTAGTCCTCATTGTGGTGATGGCGTTGTGAAGTTGATCCAAGTGATCGCTGGACATCTCCAAACAGAGTTCGGAACGATCGAGCCGCATTGCTGTGGGATATGCAAGGGGAACGTCGCACGGCGAGAGGCTGTTTTATCTGTGATGCACCAAGGAAATCGATGAATGCTATGAGGCGCCGTTTAGCTGCCCGTAAAGCCAAAAACTGGGCCGAGGCCGACCGCATCCGCGACGAGCTGGCGGCGATGGGCATCGCGCTGAAAGACTCCAAAGATCCCGCAACCGGCGAAATCGTCACCACCTGGGAGATCGCGCGGTGAGCCCGAAAAAGCCCCCTCACCCGGACGCTTTCCGCGTCCGCCCTCTCCCGCGAGGGGAGAGGGCAAATCGCGTCGGGGGGAGGGACAGCCGAACCAAAATAAGCTCGTCAGTCTCGGAGCGCGTAGTAAACGCTTAAAGGCGGATGGTGGGGACAAGGCAGCAGAAACAAGCTCGGCAAAGCCCTCTCCCCTCGCGGGAGAGGGCGGCGAGCGGCGCAGCCGGTCGCCGGGTGAGGGGGCTGTTAAAGCCTCACGGCCTACCACGCACGAGCCGAAACGCCGTGCCATGCCACGCCCGGCAGCCAGCGCGAAAAACAATGCCCGTCGACTGCGTAAGGACATGACTGAAGCGGAACGCAAACTCTGGTCTATCCTGCGTAAACGCAAGCTGACCGGCCTCAAATTCCGTCGCCAAGTTCCGATCGGCCCCTATGTCGCTGATTTCCTGAGCTTCGAAGTCCCGTCTGATCGTCGAGGCCGATGGCGGCCAGCACGTGAAGCCTGGAAAGATGCGGAACGCGATGCTTGGCTTGCCGCGCAGGGCTTCCGTATCCTCCGTTTCTGGAATTCCGACGATTCTCAACAGCCCGGACGGCGTTCTCGCCCGAATTGGCGGAGCCTGGCCGCATCAGAACGGGAGATCGCCCGATGAGCGAGTGCATCATCGATCATGTAAGCCTGAGCGCTGCCGATTTCCCGGCCATGGTGTCGTTCTACGAGAAGGCGCTTGCGCCACTCGGCGTCAAAGTGCTGATGCGCTTCGGCAAGGAGGTGACCGGTGGTTATCGAGGTCGCCGGTTTCGGCCGGGAAAAACCGTTTCTCTGGATTGCCGATGCGGGCAAGACCGAGCCGCGCATGCACCTCGCAATCAGGGCGGAAGATCGCGCCGAGGTGGCCGCATTCTACAATGCGGCGCTCGCCGCCGGCGGCAAGGACAATGGCGCGCCGGGCCTGCGCCCGCATTATCACGCCAATTATTACGGCGCCTTCGTCATCGATCCCGAAGGCCACAACCTCGAAGCGGTTTGCCACAAGGCGCTGGCATGAGCGCGGATCAGCTCTATACCGGCGGCTGCCAATGCGGCGCGGTGCGCTATGCCTTCTCCGACGAGCCGGTCGATCCGCATATCTGTCACTGCCGGATGTGCCAGAAGGCGTTCGGCGGCTTCTTCGCCCCGCTCGCCGGTGTGGCGCTCGACGACATTCGCTGGACGAAAGGCGAGCCCGCGCTCTACCGCAGCTCGAACCTCGCCGAGCGTGGCTTCTGCGCGGCCTGCGGTACGCCGCTGACCTTCCGTTATCTCGATAGCGACATGATCAATATCGCCATCGGCAGCCTCGACCGGCCCGCCGACGTCAAGCCCGGCAAGCAATATGGCATGGAAGGCCGGATGCCGTGGTTTGCCGAGCTTGCCGGCTTGCCCGGCACGCGGACCGAGGACGATCTGCCGGCCGACCTTCATGAGAAGCTGATCTCGGCCCAGCATCCCGATCACGATTAACTCAAAACACCGGCGACGGACGGACGCGATGAGCAAGGAGCGGCTTTACCTTTTCGACACCACATTGCGCGATGGGGCGCAATCGCAGGGCGTGACATTCTCGCTTGAGGACAAGCTGGTCATTGCGCGCACGCTTGACGAGCTTGGGGTCGACTATGTCGAAGGCGGCTATCCGGGAGCCAATCCGACGGACACGGCCTTTTTCAGCGAAAAGCGCCCGCTCAAGCATGCCCGCATCACGGCTTTCGGCATGACCAAGCGCGCCGGGCGGTCGGTCTCCAACGATCCCGGCTTTGCCGAGATTCTCAAGGCCGAGGCCGATGCGGTCTGCTTTGTGGGCAAGAGCTGGGACTATCACGTCGCGCTCGCGCTCGGCATCACCAATGAGGAGAACCTGCAATCGATCGCCGAGTCTGTCCGCGCCGCGACCGAAGTCGGCCGCGAGGTCATGATCGACTGCGAGCATTTCTTCGACGGCTACAAGGCCAATCGCGACTATGCGCTCGCCTGCGCGCGGACGGCCCATGAGGCCGGTGCGGGCTGGGTCGTGCTCTGCGATACCAATGGCGGCGCCCTTCCGCATGAGGTCGAGGCGATCGTGACCGATGTCTTGAACCACCTCCCAGGCGATCATCTCGGCATCCACACGCACAACGACACCGAAAACGCCGTCGCCAGCACGCTCGCCGCGATCCGCGCCGGCGCGCGGCAGGTGCAGGGCACGCTCAATGGCCTCGGCGAGCGCTGCGGCAATGCCAATCTGACCTCGATCATCCCGACGCTGCTGCTCAAGCCCGATTTCGTCGACCGTTTCGAGACGGGCGTCGGCCTTGATCAGCTCAAATGGCTGACCCACGCCTCGCGCCTGCTCGATGAGGTGCTGAACCGCGCGCCGAACCGCCCGGCGCCCTATGTCGGGGAGTCGGCGTTCGCGCATAAGGGCGGCATTCACGTCTCGGCGATCCAGAAGGACCCGCGCACCTACGAGCACGTGCCGCCGGAAGCCGTCGGCAACAGCCGCAAGCTCCTGGTCTCCAATCAGGCCGGGCGGTCCAACATCATCGCAGAGCTGGCGCGCATCGGCATTTCCGTCCGCGCCGATGATCCGCATGTCGCCAAGCTTCTCGAAGAGGTGAAACAGCGTGAGGCGAGCGGCTACGCCTATGAGGCGGCGGACGCCTCATTCGAGCTGCTTGCTCGCAGGACGCTCGGGGAAGTGCCGGAATTCTTCCGCGTCGACAGTTTTCGGGTGATGGTTGAGCGCCGCCACAACGCCCTCGGCCAGCTGGTCACGATTTCCGAGGCGACTGTGAAGGTCAGCGTCGCAGGTCAGACCGTCATGAATGTCGGCGAGGGCAACGGTCCGGTGCACGCGCTCGACCAGGCACTCCGGCGCGATCTCGGCAAATATCAGGACTATATCGCCGGGATCGAACTCGTCGACTACAAGGTGCGCATCCTGACCGGAGGCACCGACGCCGTCACCCGCGTGCTGATCGAGACGCTCGACCGCGACACCGGCCAGCGCTGGTTCACGGTCGGGGTCTCGCCGAATATCGTCGATGCCTCTTTCGAGGCTCTGCTTAACTCGATCACCTATAAGCTATTGAAAAACAAAGCGCCGGCGCCGGAAGCGCTGGCGGCTTGAGGGAACCGGCATGTCATTTCGGATCTGGCTTTTTCTGGCCGGGGTCTCCGCCTTGCTGGCGGTGATCGCCGGGGCGTACTCCGCTCATTCGCTCGGCGGCCTGAATGTGACCTCGGGGGCAACGAAGGCTTTTGAGGTCGCGCAGACTTTCCACATGATGCATTCGATTGCACTGTTCGGCCTCGCTGCGCTGCTGGCCGCGACGGACAGCCGCCGTACAGCTTGGGCGAGCTGGATGCTGCAGATCGCCGGCTTCGCTTTCCTTGCGGGCATCATGCTGTTCTCAGGCGGGATCTACTATCAGGTGCTGGGTGCGGTGAAAAGCGGCGTGCCGCTGATCCCGGCGGGCGGGATCTCGTTCATGATCGGCTGGACGGCGCTCGCCCTATCCGCCTTCGGCTTTCGTGGGAATTCCTAATCTGCAGGGTCAATGCTTGCGATTTGCGACGAAATGCGCTGCGGCGGAGAGGATCGCCGACGCCTCGCCGAACGGCGCCAGTGCGTCGCATGCCCGCGCCTCCATTTCGGTGAGCCGCTGACGGGCGGCGTCGACGCCGATCAGCGAAACGAGGGTCGCCTTGCCGGCATCCCGATCCTTGGCGACGGCCTTGCCCATAAGAGCGGCGTCTCCCTCGACATCAAGGAGATCGTCCGCAAGCTGAAAGGCCACCCCGAGCGCCCGCCCATAGTCGAGCAACGCCTGGCGCCGGGCGTCATGCGCGCCGCCCAGGATCGCGCCGGCCTCGCAGGCGAAGCAGATGAGCGCGCCGGTCTTCATGGATTGCAGGCGCAGAATGTCGGCTTCGGCAAGCGCTTTTCCCGGCGCTTCCAGATCGAGCATCTGCCCGCCGGCCATGCCCGCGCGCCCCGCGGCTGCGAGCAAGGCCCAGGGCAAGTTCGCTGCGCACCGCCGGATCGGAATGCGTCGAGGGGTCGGCAAGGATCTCGAAGGCGAGCGTCAGCAGCGCGTCTCCCGCCAGGATTGCGGTCGCCTCATCGAAAGCCTTGTGCACGGTCGGCCGCCCGCGGCGCAAATCGTCATCGTCCATCGCCGGCAGGTCATCGTGAGCGAGCGAATAGCAATGCACGCATTCAAGCGCCGCGCCGGCATTCAGCGCGGCTTCATCGGCCAGCCCGCATAATTTCGCGCTCTCCAGAACCAGGAACGGCCGCAGACGTTTCCCTCCGCCGAGAGCCGCATACCGCATCGCTTCATTCAGCCGGCGAGGAACGAAACCGCGCTTGCCGGATTCCGTCAGCCAGTCGTCGAGGCGCTCCTCTATAAGAGTTGCGCAATGCTGGAGGCGCTGGTTAAAGGTTTGAGTGTCGAATGTCTTCAGCACGTGTTCCCGAGTCCATGAGAGGCTTTGGCGAAAAGATGCGCCAGATCAGCGTCCGGCTCAAGTCCGCCGGTAACGGTCTCGCGCGAACCGCGCAAGGGGGTGCCCGCGACGCTGCAAGACTATGGCAAAAGACGCGGCAATGGCCGGTCGACTGGTGGGCGGCGCGCCACGGGTCTTCGCCATCGGCCGCCGAAAGCGCGTGGGACGGCGCAAATGCAGAAGCCGCCATTTCGGCCGGCGGTGGCGCGGCAAGCGAGCGGCGAGGCGGGGTGATATGGCGGGATCGCCATCCTCGTTTTCTCAAGATCCTGCGGATCGCAGGGATTGCCGCCGCGGCCTATCTCGCCATGCCCTATCCGATGATCCTGATCTACCGCTTTGTCGATCCGCCGATTTCCATCCCCATGCTTCGGGACGCCATCACCGGCCGAGAGATCAAACATGATTGGGTCGATTTCGCCGATATCTCTCCCAATCTCGCCAGAGCCGTCGTCATCGCCGAGGACGCCGCATTTTGCAGCCATTGGGGCGTCGACTGGAACGCCGTCGGCGAAGTGCTGGAGGACATGGAGGATGGCGATCGACCGCGCGGCGCAAGCACCATCCCGATGCAGACCGCCAAGAACCTGTTCCTGGGGTCGGAGCAAGCCTATATCCGCAAAGCGCTTGAGGTGCCGCTCGCCTATTTCATGACCTTCGTCTGGCCGAAGCAGAGGGTGCTCGAAGTCTATCTGAACATTGCCGAGTGGGGCCCGGGCATTTATGGCGCGGAGGCAGCGGCGCGATATCATTTCGGCAAGCCCGCCAGGTCGCTGACCCGCACGGAGTCCGCCTTGCTTGCAGCCGCGCTCCCCAGCCCGCTCAAGCGCAATGCCGGCAGGCCGAGCGCACGGATGCAGTTGCTAGCCGGGCGTATCCAGGACCGTGTCGATCGCGAATCGCAGGACGCGGCCTGTATTTTCGATGGCTAGTAACGGACTCTGCTCTGGTCAAATTGGTCCGACATCATTATAAGAACGCCTGAGCGGCGCCTGATGGCGCAGTAAAAGATTTGGATAAGGACGGGCTTGCGAGCGGCGGTTGCTTCTGGCAGGCCTCGATCTGTTTTCTCGAGGTAACGAAAATGGCCGTCCCGAAACGAAAAACCTCCCGCATGAAGCGGGGGAATCGCCGGTCTGCCGACGCGCTCGTCGCGCCAACCTATGTCGAGGACAAGGAGTCCGGCGAGTTGCGCCGTCCGCATCATATCGATTTGAAAACTGGCAAATATCGGGGCAAGCAGATCCTGGAAGCCAAAGACGATCTTTGAGAGCGGACGTCGCTTTCGACATGCGCGTGTGCCAGGCAGCCTCGGCGAAGCAGATACGGCGGCACGCTTTGGCGGACATAGGCCGTTCGAGGGACATGAGAGATGGAGATAACCGATGATCCTCAGCATACCGTGGCTTCTCGTTGCTATTCTTCTTTACAATGTGATCGCCTTTTCCTCGAGCCTGGCCCGCTGAAGGCGCGCCGGCCCACACGATCTTCGACGACCAGTATCTTCTCCGTGGATATGATTTCGGGAGCGACCTGGACGCTGACGATCGGCGATCTGGTCACGATCACCACGTTGGTGCTGCTGTTCGTCGAACTCATCAAAGCGACGCGCACGGGCGGTTCCTCGATCGTCGATCATGCATTGTCTACGATCCTCTTCGTGATCTGCCTCGTGGAATTTCTGGTGGTGCGGCAGGCGGCGACCTCCGAGTTCTTCTTCATTATGGTCGTCACGCTGATTGACGTTATCGCCGGCTTCTCGATCACGATCCGCGCCGCGCGGCGCGATTTCGGCTTCGGCGGAGCGACCGACTAGAGCCAGTGAGGCTTTGCCTCGACTCGGCGAAACGGAAGGGCGCTTCATCGGCGCCCTTTGTTTTTTGGAGCTGGGCTTTGTCATCCACATCGGTTTCGGAACCGCCAGCCAGCATGAAATTGCCTTTGGCCGGCGAGGTCGCGGTAGAAATCAGCCTTACAGCCGCGATCGTCTCGGTCGTTGGCGACAATCCGCGCATTCTCGTCGTCAAGCCCGGCAGCGGTGCGGCGGATACGAGGGTAGCGCTGCCCTTCGGTCTGTTTGCGCCGCTCAACCATCGGACGCTGGAAATCGGTCTGCGAGCCTGGGTGGAAGAGCAGACAGGGCTTGAACTCGGCTATGTCGAGCAGCTTTACACCTTCGGCGACCGCGGCCGCCACGCGCGTCCCGGCGATGTCGGCCCGCAGGTTGTCTCGATCGGCTATCTCGCGCTGACGAACGGTTGCGCCGATCGCGGGCTGAAGCATGGCGGCTGGCAGAACTGGTATAATTTCTTTCCGTGGGAAGACTGGCGCAACGAGCGGCCGGCAATTCTGACCAGAGAAATCCTGCCGCGCCTCGATCGCTGGGCAAAACAGAAAGAGCCGACCGATACGCCGATGCGTCCGCTGAAGCGCGAGGATCGGGTCGGGATTTGTTTCGGCGGCGATCACGGCTGGGATGAGGAGAAAGTCCTCGACAGATACGAGCTGCTTTATGAGGCGGGCCTCGTGGCCGAGGCGCTGACCGACGGCCGCAAGGCGGCCAGGCAGTGGTCCGAGCTGCCGCGTTTCGGCGTTCCGATGCAGTTCGACCACCGCCGCATTCTCGCGACCGCCATGAGCAGGCTACGGGCCAAGATCAAGTATAGACCCGTGATCTTCGAGCTGATGCCCGAGACCTTCACGCTGTTCGAGCTTCAGCGCACCGTTGAGGCCATTCTCGGCGGCCATCTCCATAAGCAGAATTTCCGCCGGCTGATCGCGGCCTCAGGCCTCGTCGAGCCGACCGGCGAAATTCGCACCGCAACCGGCGGGCGCCCGGCGAAGGCTTATCGCTTCCGGCGCGAGGTCATCCTGGAGCGTCCTTCCGCTGGCGTAAGGGTGCGAGGCGGCCGAGGCTGATCTGTCGCATGGCGTTTTTGACGCGGTTTTGGTGGTAGAATCTTGTGGAGTGCCCGGCCTTTTCTAGCAACCGGCCTTTCATTTCTGCGTTGCAATAACTATATTTCCGTAACTTGGGTTTGGAAGCGGCCGACGCAGACCAATCAGAATGCGGAAAAAAGCGGCAGCGCTCATTGCGGCTGTTAACAATGTTGCGCAAACGCCCAAATTAGACCGATTTTTTCCAAAACAGCTCTTTGCTGCGGCTTCCAAGAAAAACGTAATTGTGGTATTGTTCATACCATAAAGCACACGATTGGTGACAGCACGCGAAGCTTCCCGTTGAGCGGGTAAGGGTCTTTTTCAATTTTGCGTCGGTGAGAAGCGGCCCGCGACATTGGGCCGCGGGCGGTAATATTTTCGCACTCACCTTCACCGATTCTGAGCTTTCGGATTTGTGCGGCCGCGTCAATGGGGGCATGGGCCGGTCGCGCAGGGCGGTTTACAGAATAGGGCAGATTGACCGCCTCTCATTCGTCGGCCGTGGCGGCGACGACGTAGTCAGAACAAGCTCCCGGCTTCGACGCCGGGACAAGAATGTGAGAATGAGTATGGCTGCGAAGAAAAAACCAATGCATAAGAACGGGTTTCGGAAAGACGAGTTCATCGTCTACCCAACTCATGGCGTCGGTCGCATTGTCGGCATCGAAGAGCAGGAAATCGCCGGTTACAGGCTCGAGCTTTTTGTCATTAATTTCGAAAAAGACAAGATGACGCTGCGCGTTCCGACGACGAAATGTCAGAGCGCGGGCATGCGCAAGCTTTCCGACAATGCCGTGGTGACAAAGGCGCTTGAGACGCTGCGCGGACGCGCGAGGGTAAAGCGCACGATGTGGAGCCGGCGCGCTCAGGAATATGAAAGCAAGATCAACTCCGGCAGTCTGATCTCTATTGCCGAAGTGGTGCGGGATCTGCATCGTTCGGACAGCCAGCCGGAGCAGTCCTATTCCGAGCGGCAGCTCTACGAATCCGCATTGGACCGCATGGCCCGCGAAATCGCTGCCGTGCAGGACGTCGATGAAGTGATGGCGATCCAGGCGATCGGCGAATCCTTGGGCAAGGGCCCGCGGATGAGCCGGAAGGAAGAGATCGAGGAAGCTCACGACGAGGCCGCCTGAGGCCCGCTTTGGCTTTCGATCAATCGATGGATGGCGGCGGATCGTCAAAATCCGCCGCTTTTTTGTTTTTGTATGCCGGAAGATGCCCCACCCCGTCTGCTCCGCCCATATGCGCAGTCACAACCCCAGCGCCCAAAGAAAAAGCCCCGCCGAGCGGGGCCCTTCCAAGCGTTGAGCGCTGACCTTCCAGCGTCGCCTATTCGCGATTGCCGAACAGCGACAGCAGCATCAGGAACAGGTTCAGGAAGTCGAGATAAAGGCGCAACGCGCCCATGATCGCCTTCTGACCGGCGACAAGCTGGCTGTCGCCCGCATAGTACTCTTCCTTGATCTGCTGCGTGTCATAGGCCGTCAGGCCCGCAAAGATCAGCACACCAAGCACCGATACGGCGAATTGCAGAGCCGTCGAGCCGATGAAGATGTTAACGACCGACGCGATGATGATACCGATCAGGCCCATGAACAGAAACGAGCCCCAGCCGGAAATATCGCGCTTCGTCGTATAGCCGAACAGGCTCAGCCCACCGAAGGTGGCCGCCGTGATGAAGAATACACGGGCGATCGAGCCATGAGCGTAGACCAGGAAGATCGAGGAAATCATGGCGCCGACGAGCGCAGCATAGATCCAGAATGTCGCCTGCCCAGCCTCCACGCTCATCCGGTGCATGCGCGCCGACATGAAGAACACCAAACCCAGCGGCGCAAGGAACAGCACCCACTTCAGCGGGCTTATGAAAATGAGCTGTCCGATGGACGTAAGCAGCACGCCGTTCGGCAAAGCCAAGACCGCCGACGACGGGTCGGTGGTAACGGCGACGGAATAGAGCCCATAGGCAACGACGCCCGTAATGGCCAGCCCGGCCGCCATGTAGTTGTAGACGCGGAGCATGAAGGCGCGCAGGCCTTCATCGATCGCATAAGCGCCAGTGCGGCTGCCGGCAATCGTCTGTCTATTCAAGTCCGCCATATGAATCCCCTATGAGACCCTTTTCTAGGGAAGAAACCCGAACCGAGTTCTAACCCGGATCGCGCCGCGCATCCAGCCTTAACGCCAAAAAGCGTGAAAGCAATATTGTCGCCGGCAGCTCTCCGGATACCAAACTCCCCTTTATTCTGCACGCAGATAAGGTGCCGCTTTCGCATTGAGCACCCGCAACGTACCGAATAGTCCAAATGCTACGATGGATATGGTTGCAAGTAACGCGGCCTGCAATAGCGCGCCGGGGGGCGCCGTAAATGAAACATCCATTACCTGTGTCAGTAAAATATAGGCAATGAGCGTACCTGCGCCTGCAGCCACCAGCGCGGTTGCAAGGCCTAGGATCGTATACTCGGCAAGGTGCGCGGCAAGGATGCGGCGGCGCGTCGCCCCCAGCGTTTTGAGGATTACGGCCTCATAGATCCGGCGCGCCCTGATCGTGCTCAGCGCGCCCGCCAGAACCAAAATCCCGGAAACGAGTGTCACGCCTCCAGCGACGCGGATAGCCGTAAAAACCTTGCCAAGAAGCGCGTTTGCCGTCTCCAGAACATCCCGGACGCGAATCGACGTCACCGTCGGGAATTCGGACGCGACGGCGCGGATCACCTCGGCTTCTCCCGACGGCGTCGCATTCGGCCAGATCAGCGTCGCCAGGACGTTGTACGGCGCGGCGCGCAGCGTGTTCGGCGAAAAGATCATCACGAAATTGATGTTCAGCGAGCTCCACTGGACCGTGCGGAAATTGGCGAGCTTGGCCGTCACGTTGCGGCCAAGCACGTTGAAGGTGATGGTGTCTCCGATCTTAAGCCCCAGGGCACGTCCAAGCTCGGCCTCAAACGAAACCAGCGGCTCGCCAGCGTAGTCCTTGGGCCACCACTCCCCTTCGACAACCTTGGAATCCTTCGGCGGCGCCTCGGAAAATGTCAGTCCGCGGTCGCCGTTCAGCACCCATTGCGCGTCGGACGGAACTTTGATCTGCGCAACGGGCTTGTTGTTCAGGGCCACGATCTTGCCGCGAAGCATCGGCGCGGAATTCAAGCTCCGAGCCGGGTGCTTTCGCCGCGATGAGCTTTGCGAAGCGCTCGAAATCGTTCTTGTTGATGCCGATGAAGAAATGGCTCGGCGCGCGCTCCGGGATCTGAGTTTTCAACTCGGCCGTCAGCGAGGCGTCGGTCACGGCGATGGCCGTCAGCAGAGTGAGGCCGGCGCCGAGCGACACGGTCACGGTGCGGGCCAGACCGGCCGGTCCGCCGATATTGGCGAGCGCAAGCGCCAGCTCGGGGCGGCGCGGACGCGGCAGGATCCGGGCCAGCCAGCGGAAGCCATAACCGAGGGCCGCGAAGACGGCGAACGTAACCACAATGGCCGCGAGCGCAATCGCCGCGATGCGCGGCTCTCCGGAGAAAAACACCGCCATCGCCGCCAGGATCGCCGCGCTGATGACTGACCCTGCGGCAAAGGCCAGCGGCGGCCAGTGCCTCTGCCCTTCGACCTCTTCGCGCAACAGCTCGCCGGCGCGAATTTGCCGCGCGCGCCCCAGCGGCCAGAGGATGAAAATCAGTGCAATCAGCAAGCCGTACGTGCTCGCCAGCAGCAAAGGCTCCGGATAGAGCCCGAGATCGAGCTGCAAGGGGAAAGCGCTGCCATAGAGGCTCGCCGCGAGGAACGGAAGCGCGGTCCCAAGCGCAAGGCCGATGGCGATGCCGAACAGGGCAATGATCATCACCTGGATCAAGAAGCTGCGGGTAATCAGGCTTCCTGACGCCCCGAGCGCCTTATAGGCCGCGATGACCTTGCGCTTGCGCTCGATGAAGGCGCTCACCGAGTTTGCCACGCCGATGCCGCCGGTCAACAAGGCCGTCAGGCCGACGAGCGTGAGGAAATCGCGCAAACGCCCGATGGACTGGCTGATTCCCGGCGCCGGGTTGCTGCGATCGCGGATCTGAAAGCCGGTCTCCGGCAGGACTGCTCCGAGCTTGGCCTTGGTCAGCGGCTCTGCCCCGGCCTGCTTCACCCGGTAATGCCAATCGATCAGGCTGCCCGGCTGCGCAAGCCCGGTCTTCTCCAGCGTTTGGAGCGACATCAATACACGCGGCCCAAGCGCAATACCGGCGGCGAGGCGATCGGGCTCCTTGGCGATAACAGCGACGATCTCGACCGTCTCAGCGCCGATCGCAACATGATCGCCGGGCTTGAGGCCAAGCTGGTCCAGCAAGCCGCGCTCCACCGCGACCGCGCCGGGCCGGCGGATATCGGCGAGCGTCTTGCCATCTTCGAATTCCGCCGCGCCGTAGAAGGGATAAGCGTCGTCGACGGCTTTGATCTGCACGAGCGCCTGGCTGGAACCGTCCGGCATGCGCGCCATCGAGCGCAGCGTTGCGATCTCACTGACCGCGCCCTGTGCGGCGAGAAGCCGCCGCTCTTCGGGCGTCGCCTGCCGGTGAACCAGGCTCGCCTCGGCATCGCCGCCGAGCAACACGCGGCCTTCACGCGCCAGCGAATGCTGGATCGCGGCCGAAAGCGTCCCGACGGCGGCAAGGGTCATCGCGCCGAGTGCGATGCAGGCAACGAAGATGTAAAAGCCGGAGATGCCGCCGCGAAGCTCCCGGAGCGCAAGGCGCAGGCTGAGCGGGATCGAGGAAAAGCCCGACGGTGCGCGACGCTCGATCGTAACGGCCGTCATGCGACGCTCTCAAGCCCGGGCGCGCTTGGCACGATGCGGCCGTCTTCGATCAGGAGGATCCGGCCGCAGCGTGCCGCGAGACGCTGATCGTGGGTGATGAGCACGAGCGTCGTGCCGGAGCGCTTATGCAGCCCGAACAGGAGATCCATGATCTGCTCGCCGTTGCGCGCGTCGAGATTGCCGGTCGGCTCGTCGGCAAACAGAATTTTCGGGCTTGGCGCAAGGGCGCGCGCGATGGCGACACGCTGCTGCTCGCCGCCGGAAAGCTGGGCCGGAAAGTGGTGGAGGCGAGGGCCGAGCCCGACCGAGTCGAGCACCTCGGCGGCACGCTCCCTGGCGCCGGCTCGGTTCAGGAATTCGAGCGGCAGGGCGACATTTTCGAGGGCGGTCATTGTCGGGACGAGGTGGAAAGACTGAAAGACAATGCCGATATTCTCACCGCGGGCACGGGCGAGGCCGTCTTCATCGAGGGCCATGAAATCGCAGCCTGCGACACGAACGATGCCGCTCGAAGCCTTTTCGAGGCCCGTCATAATCATCAGCAGGGTCGATTTTCCCGAACCGCTCGGCCCGACGACACCAACAGTCTCGCCGGAGCGAACGGCCAGATCGACCCCGCGGAGAATATGGACCGACCCGGCCTGGCTGTTGAGCGTAAGGTGGACATCTTTGAGGTCAATGATCTTTTCTGCCACGATCGCTCGGCTCCTGGGATGAGATGTTCTTCGCTTTCTATACGGCCGGATCAAGGAAAGACAGGCGCATGACCGCAACGACCATATGGAAATCCCTGATTGCTTTTGCGAGCCTGACGGCGGTGCTTGGCAATGTCGGATTGACGCAAGCCGCTTTTGCAGGATCCGGCGGGGATGAGATCGTGATCGTGGCTTATGGCGACAGTCTGACGGCGGGCTATCAGCTTCCGCCAGAGGCAGCCTTTCCGGTCCAGCTCGAAAAGGCGCTGAGGGCTAAAGGCTATGATGTGCGCGTGATCAATTCGGGCGTTTCGGGCGACACCGCGGCAGATGGCCTCGCCCGCTTCGACTGGGCCATGCCGGGAAAGGCCGACGCGGTCATTCTCGAACTCGGCGCCAATGATGCGCTGCGCGGCATCCCGGTTGCGCAGACAAAAGCAGCGCTAGGCAAAATCCTCTCCCGTCTCAAGAAGCGCCGGATCGACGTGCTGATCGCGGGCATGGAGGCGCCGCGCAATTGGGGGGACGCGTATGTCGAAGAATTCCGCGCCATGTATGGCTCGCTGGCTGAACGCTACGGCGCGCTGCTTTACCCGTTCTTTCTCCAAGGCATCGCGCTCGACTCCTCGCTCAATCTGGCAGACGGTTTGCATCCCAATCCCCAAGGCGTGGCGCGGATCGTCGAGGCCATCCTGCCCGACGTCGAAAAGCTGATCGAGCAGGTCAAAGCGCGGCGGTCTCACGCCAGCTGAGCCAGATGCGTCTGATCGCCAAGGCATTTTCGATTCACGATAATGTCGGTCTTCTGGCCCATTTCCTATTGCGCTAGGTCATCTTACGGGAAAATATCAAAAGCAAGCGCTGCCTAAATGATCGCACAAGCGGCGTTTCCGCCGAATTCGGCGCCACAAAGTTGGATGAATTCGAAACGGGGCTTGGAAGCGTTCAGATTGCGCTCAGCGAGGAGGTGATCAAAGCAATCGACGAAACGAATCGGATCGACACTTATCCCAGTCCCTTAATGCCGCTCGAATTTCTGGAGGCGCGCAATGCCGAGACTTTTCACTGGCATCGAACTCCCCGCCCAAATCGTCGACCGCCTTGCCATGCTGCGTTCAAAACTTGCCGGAGCGCGCTGGATCGACCCGGAATTTTATCATGTAACGCTGCGCTTTGTCGGCGATGTCGATGATGTTGTGGCGCACCATTTTGCCTCCGCTCTCTCGGAGATCAATTTCGGCAGCTTCGAGCTGTTCTTCTCAGGGCTCGGCAGTTTCGGCGGCAACAAGCCCCGCGCCCTTTGGGCCGGAATCACGCCGAGCGAGCCGCTGTTGCGGCTGCAAAAGGCACATGAGCGCGCCGCGCGCCTCGCTGGTCTGCCGCCCGCGACGCGGAATTTCACGCCCCATGTCACCTTGGCGCGTTTACGCGATACGCGGCCCGGCACGGTGGCGGACTATCTTTCCTATTTTGGTGGCTTCACGGCCGGGCCAATTCCCGTCGGCCGGTTCGTGCTGTTTTCCTCGCGACCCAATCAGGGCGGCGGTCCCTATATCGTCGAGGCCGCCTATCCGTTGAGCGGCGCAAGCGGTCTCGAAGCGGGGGTCGCCTGAGAGCCGGCCTGCGCCGTCAGGCTGACGAAGAGTCCACGGCAGGCGGCGTCGATGAGCTGGCAGGCATAGTCGAAGCCGTTGGCCTCGCCGAAAAATGGGTCGGGGATTTCGTGTATGGAGAGATTCGGCGCATACTCCATGAGCAACGCGATCTTATGCTGGTGCTGCTTCGGAGCCAGCTTTAGCAGATGGTCCCGGTTGGATCGGTCCATCGCCAAGATCAGATCGAATGTCTCGAAGTCTTCCTGAGCAATACGCCGGGCGCGTTTTCCGCTGATATCTATTCCGCGAAGGCGCAAAGCCGCCTGGGCACGCTCATCGGCAGGGTTACCGATATGCCAACTTCCGAGGCCGGCAGAATTGATGATGAAATTCTTGCCAAATCCTCGTTGAATTGTGACATCCCGAAAGATCCCTTCGGCAATCGGCGAGCGGCAGATATTACCGAGGCAAACGAAAAGAATCCTTTTCTCTAGACGAAGCAAATGGTCCTTCATTAAAGAAGAATGGCACGCGTCCGACAACCCAGCAATTTGACTAAAGGCTAATAAGCCGGTAGCCAATATAATGCATTCGCCCACTGTTGCGCTATTCGCACAAATGGGGCCATACCGGTATCAATCCTCGACTGCGGTATCAAGCTACCGTTTAGCTCGAATGCGGCGCCTTCATCTCGCGGATCACCGCGCGCACGCGCTGCCAGTTCCGGGCATCCGTTTCATTGCCATGGCGCTCGCATTCCTCGGCTTTCTGCTTGGCGATCAGCTCAGCCCTGTTGCCGTGGAGCGCGATACAGCGCTTAGCGTTTTCGTGAATATCGGACATGCGCATGATGTTGTCCTCCCATTGATCGGCGCTCCGCGTCGTGAGAGATGAGGGCTTGAGCCTGCGGCCAATCAATTTGGCGCCGCTGCTGCGCCCCGGCGGCCGTCTCGACAGATCGAAGCTGACGGCCACGTGCTCTTGAGAGTGGTGAATCAGCCGGCGCGCCATAAGTTCCGGTCGTTCTTGCAAGGCCGGTTAATGGCCACTTTAGCGCTTTCGCACGATGTTTCAAGAATTGCGGGCGAGGCCGCGCCTATTCGGCGGCGAGGACGGAGATTCCGTCGCGCCGCCTCATTCCGCTGCAGCTTTGGAAGTTTCTTCCGGCTGTGCCGGAGCCGACGACGGGCGCGAAAACCCCAGACGCCGCGCCGCCCTCAATATCGGGCCATCCTCCGCGGCGACGCTGCGCGAGAGCAAATAGAATGTCGGCGTGAAGACGGGACCAAACAGCGTCACGCCGAGCATTCCGGCAAACACTTCCGTTCCAAGCGCTGTGCGGGCGTAAGCTGCGCGTCGCGAGGGCTGAGGCTGGCCGGGTCGCTTCGCTGATCCGCGCCGCTCGGCGACGGAAATCTCATTGGCGCGCCTCGCCGCCTTCCAGGCGAGAGGACGTCCAGCGGCCATAGCGCCAGGGCGCCCAAAACGGGTGGTGCTCGGTGCGGATGTCCGGCGCGGGGTCAAAGCCACTCGTCCCCCAGGGGTGGCAGCGCAGCACGCGTGAAAGCGTGAGCCAGAAGCCGCGCCAGGCGCCGTTCCTGTCGATCGCGTCGAGCGCATATTCCGAGCAGGTCGGCAGGTGCCGGCAATTATGCCCAACGAATGGTTTCAAGCTGTAGCGATAGACGACAATCGGAAGCTTCAGGCCAGCAGCCGCGAGCTTGCCGAACGATGCCGCGATCCGGGGCACGGGCCGTTTCCTTCAGTTGCGCATGTCGGCCAATTCCCGAATAAGGAGCGCCCGGGATGCGATTTAAGGCGGAGCGGCTGAGCCGTGCCCGAAAAAAAAGCGCCCAACCCCGGCGATGGTTGGGCGCTCATGCGTGTACTACGCGGCGCGCCGGGAGGGATACCGGCGCTGTAGCGAGGTCTTCGGTTAGACGGGGGGCACTACCGATGGTGACTGACCTCGCCACTGTCACAGTACGTAAACATATATAGCACAGTTTCAACACAAACCACCAGAGATTCTGAACAAAGACTTGACAGTGGCGAATCCGCCGCAGCAATCCGCGCTTTCGACAATTATTACGTGGATTTGCGCCAATTCGTTGAGACCCGTCCGCTCAATTCGGACCGCCCCGGAAGTTCGGCATTCCAACATCTTGCGAAAATGTGAACAGCTTCGGATCGGCATCCTTATTGAGTTGGAGGTCGGCAAGTTCGATGCGCGTGTTCAGTCCCTGAGCGTCGGAAATGATCCATTCCTTCAGCGCAAGCTGAGGCCAATCGAAGAACAGGCGGATCTGCCCGCTGGCCTTGCCTTCCTTGTCCTGAAGCGTGACCACGGCGATGTTGTCGCCGACATCCAGAGCGACGATGTTGGCATCGTTAGCAAGGTCAACCTTGTCTTTGAGCAATATCCGGAACGGCGTCGAGTC
The DNA here is from genome assembly GCA_963773735.1 of uncultured Alphaproteobacteria bacterium. Classification (GTDB taxonomy): domain Bacteria; phylum Pseudomonadota; class Alphaproteobacteria; order Rhizobiales; family Rhodomicrobiaceae; genus CAVZCK01. The sequence continues at coordinate 65,157 of CAVZCK010000019.1, forward strand.
AAGCGGATAGCGGTCCGCTGTATTCAGATCATGATCCTCGATGGCCAGGTATTTGCCGTTAGAAATGATCTTCTGCCGGCTCGGCAGCGCGTAGTCGAAGCGAACTTTGCCTGGTCGTTCGATATAGAAGCGGCCCCTTTTCTTCTTGTCGTCGGCGTCGGTCTGAAGGAAATCGCCTTCGAGATTCTTCAGTCCATTGAAATAGGCGTTGATCTTGTCGAGGATCGCCATCTGCTCGGGCGACCCGGTAAACTGGCTGCTCTGCGGCGGCGCCAGTCCGAACTGAGCGTCCCATCCCTGAACGGCTCCTAGCGCATTGGGCCCGGCGGGGCTTGGCTGCGCGTCAGGCTGGGCACCTGCGGGAGCCGCATTCGCATTGGCGGTCGACGGCTGGCTCGGTGCAGGCTGGGGCTCCGGCGGGACGACGGGCTTCGATTCCGGCGCGGTCGTCACCTGCTGTCCAGCGTTGGCCGGCTGCGGCTGAGCGGCGGGCGGATTGGATGGCGGCGTCTTGGCGTACTCGGAATAGCCAGAGCCGCCGGTCTGAGCAAACGTCTGCGGGACGGCCATGAGCGCCAATGCCAACGCTGCGGCCGGCAGGACTGCGAGCCGGATTGATGGTCTCATCGGGACAGAATTCTCCGTTCATTTCGTTGCTTTCCTGGAGCGAAGGGGCAAATTGCGGCCACTTTCGCTTGAAAATCGCGCGAAATCGAGACAGGAGGCGCATTTTTATGTCGAATTAGGCGCCTTCGCCAGCCAGAACTTCCCGCTTGCCTGTCCTGTTGGGCGGGCTGATGATCCCGTCGGCTTCCATGCGTTCGATCAAGGAAGCGGCCCTGTTATAGCCGATGCCGAGTTGGCGTTGCAAATAGCTCGTAGTCGGGCGGCGGTCGCGCAAAACGACAGCGATGGCTTGGTCATAAACGTCGTCGCCCGTGCCTCCGCGCGAGAGTGGGTCGTCGTCGCGCGCATCCTCCCCCCCGTCATCGTCCTCGATCACGCCATCCATATAATCCGGCTCGCCCTGGACGCGCAGAAAGTTGACGATACTCTCGACCTCGTCGTCGGCCACGAACGGCCCATGCGCGCGCATGATCCGGCCACCGGCCGCCATGGTCAGCATATCGCCCGCGCCAAGAAGCTGCTCCGCGCCCTGCTCGCCGAGGATGGTGCGGCTGTCGATTTTCGAGGTCACCTGAAAGCTGATCCGGCTCGGAAAATTGGCCTTGATGGTGCCGGTGATGACATCAACGCTCGGCCGCTGCGTCGCCATGATCAGATGAATGCCGGCGGCGCGGGCCATTTGCGAGAGCCGCTGCACGGCGAATTCGATGTCCTTGCCGGCGACCATCATCAGGTCGGCCATCTCGTCGATGACCACGACGATAAAGGGCATTGGCGTCGGGTCGATGTGCTCGCGCTCGTAAGTGGCGCTGCCGGTGTCCTCATCGAACCCGGTCTGCACCGTTCGCGTCAGCCGCTCGCCGGTCCGCTTGGCGCGGGCGACCTTCTGGTTGAAGCCCATGATGTTGCGAACGCCGAGCTTGCACATCCGCTCATAGCGGGCATTCATCTCGTTGACCGTCCACTTCAGCGCCTTGATCGCCTGATGCGGGTCGGTGACCACAGGCGTCAGCAAATGCGGAATGCCGTCATAGACGGACAGCTCCAGCATCTTCGGATCGATCATGATGAAGCGGCATTCCTCCGGCGTCATCCGGTAGAGCAGAGAGACGATCATGGTGTTGATCGCGACCGACTTGCCGGAGCCTGTGGTGCCCGCGATGAGCAGATGCGGCATCCTGCGCCAAATCGACGATCACCGGATCGCCGCCGATGGTCTTGCCGAGCGCAAGCTGCAGGCGGCCCTTGGCGTCCCCGAAATCTTTTGCTTCAAGCAGTTCACGCAGATAGACGACCTCGCGGTTCTGGTTCGGCAATTCGATGCCGATGGCGTCACGCCCGGGAATGACGGCGACGCGGGCCGAAACCGCGCTCATCGAGCGGGCGATGTCGTCGGCAAGGCTGATGACGCGCGAGGATTTGGTGCCGCGCGCGGGCTCAAACTCATAGAGCGTGATCACCGGGCCGGGGTGGACGCCGGTGATCTGGCCTTTGATGCGGAAATCCTCCAGCACGCTTTGCAGCATTTCGGCGCGCCGGCCAAGCGCGGCATCGGATAGCTCGGGGTCTTTCTGATGCGGGGGCGGGGATGTCAGAAGCTTGAGCGGCGGCAGGACGAAATCACCGGCCTCCCACTCCCGGATGCCGGAGCGCTGATCGGCGGCCGGCGCGCGGTCTGGCATCGGCCGATTGTTCTGCAGAGGCATATGGTGGCCTCTATAGACCGGCATGGGCTGCTGCACGGGCGGGGCGTCATACGCTGGCTCGGCCTCATAGGGCTCATCGCCATAGGCCGCGTCATTATCGTTTTCATAGGGATAACGGCTCACGGCCGTAGGAGGTGGGCTCTTCCTGTTCGTGCACCACGCGATATCGCGGGTCCTCATGGGATGGCGGTGGTGGTGGCGGCGGAGCGTAATGGGGTGGCGGGACGGGCTGCCGTGGATGCGCGGCGTTCGGCGGCGGTCCGGCGGGGTGATGCGCGGCCGAGCCGTCCGCGCGGCTTGGCGGGCTGCCTTGGAATGACGCGCAGACTGTCGAAATATGGCTCGATCCGCCCGTCATCATGGCGGCTTGCCGTTTGCGCAGAGGCCATGGGCTCACGCAGGCGACGCGGTCGGCGGGCGAGGCGGATATCTTCCTGATTGGGCGCATGGCCGCTGAAGCGCGGGTCGAAAGATCCCTCCGCCTGGCGGCCTGGATTGAAGCGATCGGCATCTTCGGGCTGCCAATAGGGGTGAGACACGGACCGTCTCTGCGCGGTCTCCCGCTCCAACGCGCCCGCAATACGGGTCCCAAGATTGCGGGCCCCGTAAACGGCATGGGCAACGCCGCCGCCGAGCAGGCCGCCGAGGCCAGCGCCCGACCGGGAAGACCAGCGCCAGATCAGGCCCAACTCCTCGCCGCCGATGCCGCAGGCGCGCATCAGAGCCCAAATGCCGAAAAATCCTGACACCGCGCCGCCGATCGCGTTCGCAAGCCGCGCGTCCAGGAGCCCGCCGATATTGACGAAGAATGCCTTGCCGAAATCGCCGATCACTCCGCCCAGGCCATGAGCCAGCAGCCAGCGTTCCGGCTTCGGAAAGGTGCTGAGCAGGCTGGCGATCAGCAGCACGGAAAGCGTCCACATCGCCAGCCGGTGGCGAGACTTGGTGACCATCTCGCCGGAAGCCAGGACCAGCCCCCAAGCCGCCAGCGGCAGAAACAGCGTGATCGACGCAAGACCGACCACCTGAAACAGCATGTCGGCGAGCGACGCCCCCGTTGCGCCGAGAAGATTGCTCGGCGCGCCGCCTGTCGCCCGGTTTACGCTCGGGTCCCCGATCGACCAGGTCAGCAGGCTGACCCAGCCGATCGCTGCCATGACGAGCAACGCCGCGCCCGCAAGCCGCATCGGCAAGCGATGAATTTCGTTCTCCACGCCGCCGGGGAGAATCCGGCCGGAGTTGCTTACGCGGTAATGGGCCATAGGCTCAACTCAGATAACTGGCCAGTCGTTCGAGAGCCTGCCTCGTCAGCGCCAGATCATCGACCAGAGCCACGCGGATATAATCCGCTCCGGGATTTCGTCCGGTCGAATCTGCTTGTGCCAGGTAGGTTCCCGGTAAGACTTTGACACCGCATTCTTTCCAAAAGGTTTTCGCGGCCGCCTCTCCGCCGCCGAATTGATCCACTTTGAGCCAAAGAAAGAACGCGCCGGCCGGTTCGGCGTAATCGAGCTTGCCCTTGAGGATGTCCCTGGCGGCGGCGAATTTGGCCGCGTAAAGCAGCCGGCTTTGCTCAACATGGGCGTCCTCGCCCCAGAGGATAGCCGAGGCGTGCTGCACCGGCAGCGGCATCTGCGGCGCGGCGACATTCCTGAACTTGGAGAAGGCAGCAAGGAATGCCGCATCCCCGGCGGCGAAGCCGGAGCGCAGCCCCGGAAGGTTCGATCGCTTCGACAAGGAGTTGAAGATGATGAGGTTTTGGAAATCGCGGCTCAGCCGGTGCGCCGCCTCTAAGCCGCCGGGCGGTGGCACGCGGGGATAGACCTCGGAATAGCATTCATCGAGAAAGAGCATGAAGTCATGCCGGCGGGCGAGCCCGATAGCCTTTGCCAGATAGGCGGGGCTGGCGACCGCGCCTTGGGGATTTGCCGGTGAGGCAAGATAGAACGCGATCGAGCGCGACAGGATGTCGGAGGGGATGACGTCCAGGTCCGGAAGGAAGCCGCTTTCCGCCTCGGCGGCGAGAAACACCGGCTCCGCGCCACCCGCGACCGCCGCGGCCAGATAGGCCTGGTAGAACGGATTCGGCATGAGAACGGCCGGGCGGAGAACCCCCGGTTTTCTTGCCGCCGCCGGGAAAATCGCGGAAAACAGGCCCTCGCGCGAACCGCTGAGCGGCAGAATGTGACGCCCCGGATCAATCGCACCCGCAAGTGAGGGATAGCGGCGTTCAATCCATGCCGCGATCGCTGTCAGAAGCTCCGCCGTGCCCTGAATCGGGGGATATTTCGCATAGCCCGCGAAAGCCTCCTGCAAGGCGTCCGCGAGCAGCGCCGGCATCGCATGGCGCGGTTCTCCGATCGTCATATCGATGGGCGGCTGCCCCGGCTCAATGCCGACGATCAAATCGCGCAGCCGCGCGAATGGCGACTGGATGAGCTGCCCAAAGTTCGCCAAGGGGCGACGAGGCGGGCGCGTTCTGCGGCATGCAACCGTCCTTGCTCAGGGGCACCGACCGATGGACGCGGGAGCATATCGCCGCGGCATTGAGCCGTCCAGAACGGCAAAACCAGGCGCGAGGGCGCATTTTCGAGCCGCTGGCTCGCTTTGAAGCGCCGGGATCCAGATTTCCGAAAGCGCCAGTGACGACCCCAAGTCGCGGCCCAGACGATTTGCGTCCGGTTAAGCGGAAATTGCGCAGCTTCCGAAAGTCGGAGCGAGAAGGGAATCGCTTTCGCTGAGTTCTTCGCTTTCGCGAGGGCGAATGACGGCGATCTTGCCGTCGAAGACTGGGAGGGTCGCGGAACTGCGGCGATGCTTATGATCGGCCGCGTCGGCCAGCCGCAAATGGCCGCCGCGCGCAGCGCTTGAGGCGAAAAGTTTGCGCTGGGCGGCTCATGAACGTGCCACCAGCACGGCGCCAAGCGCAATCAACGTCGTCCCGACCATCCGCATTGGGGTGACGCTTTCCTGGAGAATGAAAGCGCCGAACAGCATGACGACGATGAAGCTGACGCCGACGAAGGGGTAGGCGAGCGATAGGTCCACCTTGGACAAGATCCAAAGCCACACCGAAACGCTGAGGCCGTATATGGTAAGCCCGGTCCACACCAGCGGCGATGAGGCGACGGCCAGAAGCAGGTCCCGCCCGCCATGCGGAAGCGCGGCAGCCACAGCCGGGCTGCTCATGCCGAGCTTCAGGGCGAGCTGGGCGCAAGCGGACGCAAAAACGGTTGCAAGGATCAATGCTAATGTCGCGACAGACATTGCGAACTCCAGGTTAAAACGGCAGCTCGACATAGCGCGCCACGAGAACCACGACAACGCAGATGATGCCTGCAAGCTGACTTGCTCGGTCATGCAACGCGAACTCGACAGGATCCTCGTCGACGTCACCACGCTTCGCCGCGATCCAGATACGGTTGGTCCAGAAGATCAGAACGAGGCATATCACCCAAAGCACGTCACGGCTCGCATATTCTAGTTGAACTTCCGGACTATTGATGAACAGGGCAAAAACCAGAATCGACGCAGTGGCATTGGCAGCCCCGAGAATGAACATCGTGTCGCTATCGGCGCCGACATAACCGCGCCCGAGCACTTTGTCATTCGAGCCGTTCATCTTGCGCAGCTCGATAAAGCGCTTCAGATAGGCAAGGCTGATGAACAGAAAGATGCAGAACGCGAGCAGCCATGACGATAGCTCCACCTGGATGGCGACGGCGCCTCCGAGCACGCGCAGCATATACAGCACCGAGAGCGTCAGCACATCGGCGGTAAACACCCGCTTGAAAAAAAATGAATAGGACATCGTCAGCGCGAAGTAGACGGCAAGAACCGCGATAAAGGCGGGCTGAAGCAGAAAATAGGAGAGTGCCAGCGCCACAGCCGGCAGACCGACTGCGCCTGCGATGCCCCAACCGACCGGCAAGACGCCGGCGGCCAGGGGGCGATGCCGCTTGATCGAGTGGCCTCGATCGGACTCCAGATCCGCAAGATCGTTGATGAAATACCCGCCTGACGCACACAGGCCGAAGCAAGCGAAGGCCACGATCGCATTGAAGATCGCCTGAACGCTTTCATATTCATGGGCGGTCAACAGCGGAACAAAAACGAGCAGGTTCTTCGCCCAATGCTGAGGCCGCATCGTGCGAAGGAATGCGCCCATCTGCGCCGGCTCTTCTGCCAAGCTCAAGGATCGTCTCCCCATCGTGGTGTCTGGACGCACGTCTTAGGATGAAGGTTCATGCCCCCTCAACGTCAGGATCGCCGGACATCGTCCATGACTGGGAATCCGGTCGACCGAGAACGCTTTAACAGTTTCATTGAACCAAGCCAATTTCTGACGCGTCGCAGAATGTGACGTCGCGGCCACAGGAACGGCGGCCTAAATTCTCATCACTTGTTCAAGGAATGTTCAGCGGTTATGCTCCAGACTGATCGTTTACCCGCCAAAAATACGCGCCTTGAGCGCGGCCCTGACAACAACGCTTCGAGTCGAATGTCGAATAAAGCTCCAGAGCCGGATGGCGTGCCCGCTTCCGCAAAGTCCGCGAGTTGGGCCGTCGCACTGACCGCGCATACGCTAATCATCCTGATGTCTCTCGTTATTTCGCTGTTGGTTGCCGAAGCGGGATTCCGCATTGCAAACGGCATCTCATTATTGGATGGAACCAGTTGGCGCACTGAGGGTGTAAATATAAAGCGGATCGGTGACCGGGCGGTATATGACCCGGTCCTTGGCTGGAAGCTCCGACCCGGCTATCGGAGCGATGACTTCAACACGATCGATCTCGGGATCAGGCGCAATTTCAGCGAGAGCACCATCAGAGAGGGAGGCATTCTCGCCGTTGGCGATTCATTTACGGAAGGCTTCGACGAAGTCGATGACGCTGGAACATGGCCGGCCCATCTGGAGAAGATCCTGGGCTTACCGGTCATCAATGGCGGCGTCGCAGGTTACGCGACAGATCAAGCCACGCTGCGAGCCGAGCAGCTCCTGCCGACCATCTCGCCAAAGACACTCATCTATCGGCATGACTTATCTCGCTGTCGCGCGCGCGGGGTTGTCCGAGGCCGGCGCGCCAAAGCCGTATTTCACGATCGACGACACCGGATTGGTTTATCATGCCGCCGGGCCTATCGATCCGGAATCCGGCGAAACGAAGGTTGGCAGCGCGCTCCGCCGTGTTCTGGGGTATTCGAAGCTCGGTGACCATCTCTTCAGCCGCTTGGCGCCACAATTCTGGTATCCGCAGCAGGCTTCGGTCTACAAGGAGATCGACAACGATTCCCTGATTGTAACCTGCCGTCTGCTGGAGCGGCTGAAACGCGAGACCGACGAGAAAAATGTGCGCCTGCTTCTGTTTCTACAATATGGCGGTGAAATCATCCAGGAGCAGCCGGAGATCAGCTCGGATATGCGCGTCCTTACGCAGTGCGCGCAAAAGGCGGGAATTCAGGTCGCCGATCAATTTGGGCCGCTGAAAGCGCTGACGCACGGCAATCGAGAGCTCATTGCTCAATTTTATTCGGTTTACGGCGACGAATACGGACATATGACGTCGAAAGGCAATGAGCAGGCGGCCAAGGTGCTTGCCGAAGCGCTCAAATCTGAACCCACGCCAATCGACGCGGCTCTCGATAAAAAAGAGCCACTGCCGAACTGAGCCGGGACGCGACGAGCCGGCTCTAGCTGAGCAGGCCATGCAGCACTGGCGCGGTGCCCTTGTCCCGGCCCAGATTGCGATAGTGCGCCTCGGGCACGCTGAACAGGCCGTAGACCGTGTTGATGACCGATCCGATCGTCAAATAGTCGGTAATCTCGAACGCCTCCGGGAGGTCGCCGCGCGGGCGCATCGTCTTGAAGTCGAACGGCAGCCCGACGGTCTTTTCCAGCATCGGATCGACTGCAATATGCGCCTTGGACACCGCGGACGACACATGCGCCATATCCGACGCGCCGATGACCATCCCGCCTTTCACACCTTTGCCACCGAGTAGAATGGAATTGGAATATTGATTGTGATTGGTGCCGGTGGCATCGATCGGCATCTCCGGCGCGCGCATGGTGCGGCCGAATTCACTGGCAATCATCACGGTCGTCACGTCAAACATCGACCGCTTGGTGTCGTAAGGCGTGTCGACGAGACCTTTCATGAGCGCGGCGACCTTGTCGAGGGCAACACCGAATAGCTTCGGCTGGCCTTTTGCGAGGTCGGGCGCATGAACATCGAAATGTTCGGGCAGAACATAAATTGCCGCGCGCGACAGGGAGAGCCGGAAACATTCCGCGATCAGCGCCACGCTCTGCTTCTCGAGGCTCTGCTCCGGATTGGTCGGGACCAGGGCGGCGAGCTTTCGATGCACTTCGGGCGAATTGTCGAGCGCCGTGAGCATCAGGTCCGACCCCCGCGAAATCGACCCGTTCCCCTGCGCCACCGCATCCATGCGCGACCGGACGAATGCGGTCAGCGGGTCCTGCACATGGGCTGGAGGAAGCTGCCTAAGCTGTTCGGGCAGGCCGCGCAGGATCTTCGGTACCAGCGGGATGACACCGGACTGATTGACCGCGGTGAAGGCCACCTGCTCCGCAGGAACAATCGCGTCGACCGCGTCCGGCTTACGCCCGGTCTCCGGCAGATTGAGATAGGGGATGAAGCTGTCGCCTCCGAATGGATCGCCGGTGAACAGGAAATTCATGTTCTGCGCGTGGCCGTCGAAGCTCGGCGTCATGACGACGCCGTTCATCACGCTGAACCGGTCTTTGAATGGAGCGAGCGGCTTTACGAGGCTGGTCGCCGCAGCGCTGACGCCGTTGTGTCCGGCCCACGGCGCCGGATCCTTGCCGAGATAGTTCTGGATCTTGCCGGCCGCGGTCATCGCCAGCGGGCGCGCATCGAACATATAGGACGGATCAGCGCCGCCATTGAGGATGATCATCAGAAAGAAATGCGGGTCCTCAGCCAGGGCCGCTGCGTCGGCGTGGCCGAGAAATCCGGTTTTCGGCAGCAGGAGCGTTGTGGCTCCGGCGAGGCCAAACCTTAGAACGTCGCGTCGCGAATGAATCATCGCTCTCGTGTCCTGAATCCGAAGTTCGCTCTATTCTGCGGCTAGGTCCGTTGCGAACTTCGGATTCCAAAGGACACTAGCAACTATAAGATTCTAGTGTGTTTTTAGATCGGGAAGTTCCCTAAGAGCGGTTGCCGAAATGATGTAGGGGATTTCCCGATCAAAAACACTGACCCTCACGGTTCGAGGAGAAAATAGGGGTTGAGCATGATGGCGAGCGTCATCGCCTCAATCGTTTCCGTGGCGGTCTTATCGGCATAGGTGGCGCGCACGAAATCCCGCCAGAGCCCATATTCCGATTGCGGCGCATCATAGCCCATCATCGCAAGCCAGAATGCGGTCAGAACGTCGTCGCTCTTTGCTTCATCGGACGGCCAGGTGCAGAGCGCTTCGAGCGTGTCGTAAAAGGGCTCGTTCAGAAGAAGCTGCGGGGACTGGCATGTACTGGCAAGGCTTTTCGCGAAACTCGAAAACGCCAAGTCGCAGAAGCACCATATTGATCGCGTTCGGCTGTCCGTTCTGAAATTTGTGCTCAGCGCCGAACCCCGACCAGGTGCCGACGAGATCGTCGAGCCCGTCGGCGGGCATGAAGCGGTCGAGCTCGATCGGTCCGTCATCAGGGGCGATTCGCGCGGACAGCTCCTTCGACAAAACGCTGAGCCCTTTGAAATGCCCGGCCGCAGAGAACGCGGGCGATATGCCAACGCTCATGCACACAACAAAGCTGATCATTACCCGGAGCATCGTGGTCAGCTCTTTCGGCGCCGCGCAAGCTCGCTCTGGACCCAGAGAAACAAATCCTGGCGCTCCTGGCTCGACATCGGCTTGTTCTTCGGCATCCGGGTTTTCGGATCGGTTGAAGACAGGCGATTGGACATTTGCTGCAGCGTCTCCATGGCGGAGATCTGGCCACCATGACTATTCAAATGCGGGAATGCCTTGCCGTGACCGCTCGGAGCATCGATCCACTTGGTGAAGTCGAGCGTATTGAGGATCTCCTTGCCGCTGTGGCACTGGACACAATTCTTCTCAAGGATATAGGCGACGCGGCAAGGCGGACGATCGTCCCGCTTTGTCCCCGGCGCAAAATCATAACATTGCCGGGGGTCGGGATTGCGGGTCTGGTAGGCTTGGCTGTCGAGGATCCGAATCATCGCATTCTTGAGCGCGGTCGACGAATTCTCCGCGGCCTCCTTCTCGAAATTTGCGGTCAGATAATCGAGATAGCTGCCATCGACCGTCTGGCTCTCGCCCAGCATATATTGCGTCAGTCGCTTCATCACGCAGCGCTTGGCCTCCGGCGCATTGCGGATGATACGCGAAAGATCCGCGACCGACTGGCCATATTCATTCTCCTCCGTCCAGCGCGGCGAGCGGATGTAGCCGATATTCCATTTTCTCGCCGAACCTTCAGGCGCGCGCCAGGCCATGAGATATTTGCTCCGGTCCACGCTGGCGAGGTCGTCGAAGACGATGTCCGAAGAAGACGGCTCATCAGAGAACAGGGCGCCGTAATTCCGGAAGAACCCGGCCATCGGGTCGAGCTTGTAATGGCAGGCATAGCAGGATGTGTCGGAGCCATGTGCCCCCCTCACATGCTCTTTCGGATCGTCGAACCCGACCGGGTTCAGATCGTCGCAGAAAAACCGCTTCAGCACATAGGCCGCGCGCTTGCGATTATAGTTCGTTGACGAATTGGCAAGCGCTGTGCCTTGCTCGAAGCCAAAAGCGAGCCACTTTCTGCTGTTCGGGAAGGCCGAACGGTCGACCGGACGGAACTCAGCGACGGTGTCCGGCCCGTAGATGGTCGGCTCGAATTTAAAAATCTCGGCAAAGGCGCGGTCGAACTGAGCCAAGGCGGTTTTCACCGCCGCTTCCAACCGCGTAACATCGCCCTGGCCTTCCGGCTTGTCGCAATTCTGGTCCACTGCCGCGGTGAGTGAATCAAAAATAAGCTCGGGAATGCCGCCGCGCACCAGTACGAAAATCTCGGGATCGGCAAATGCGCGATTCAGCCGCTTCGTCAGCTTGTCCCGCGCGTCGGTAAACTCGTCCACCTCATCACAATAGTCCGGCAGCTGCATCGGCTTCGCGCCCTGGCGCATGCGAAGCAGATCATCGAGCCAAGTGTGCAGCTCCTTGACGGCTTTTTCGCGAAGCTGCTGCGGCGTCAGCTTGGCGTCCTCGGGTGCCAGTGTGTCATCGGACGGGGCAATCGCCAGGGGCGCCATGTAATCGTCGCCTTCGAGATCGAACAGCTTGAGATAATCGCCGCCCTCCAGAACCGCCTTCGCCGAGTTGATCGCATTGGCGAAGTCATAGGCGTTCGCGACATAAGCGCCGTCCACTTTGAGGCTGTCGACCTTGAAGCCTAGGACGTACATATTGAAATCGAGCACGGTATCGCCGAAGCGCTCGTCGCTCATGAACTCGCGGGCGATGTCGTCTTTCGAGAGCTGGGCGAGCTGGTCTATGTCATCATTCGGGTCAAGGCTCTCACCGCCGCGCAGCAGCCGCGATGTCTTTTCGATCCACCAGCGCTTGTCCCATGCGGAGAGCCGAGGAGGGTTGGTCATGGCGGGGTGTGCGGAACCTTCCATGCGCGTCTTTGCGGCGTGCTCTTCTGCCGCCGGCTGCGGAAGATCGGGCGACGCCGCGGACAGCCCCGCCGCTATGACGACAGCGGCTGCTACGATTCCGCTGCCGATCAGAGTTCGGAAAGATATCGCCGCCGTAAGCTTCATCCGCTCACATGTTCTTTGCTGTGGTACCGCCGCCGTGGGCATACCCGCGATGCAGCGTTTTGTGCCGCCTCGTTGCCCTGCTTCGGCCATGCGACACCGCTGCTCTCAGATCGCGCCCCTCGCCATGCGCATCCGAATCTGGCCCGGTTTTGGCGAGAGATCGTGACATGGGAGCGCCGCATCGACAAGCAAACGGTCGCTCGAAAATTGTATCGGTGTGTCGCGGCGTTACAGGGTCGTAGGGCGCGACGCCGACGGCATGGACAACAGCCGAGCCGCCGGGAAAAAAAGCTTTAAAAACAAAGACCGGGCCGGCCCGAAAGACGGGCGCGGCCCATGACCTTAGAGTATGCGCCGCGCGTCAGGAGCCGCACTTTGCCTCAAGGGCGCCGAAAGCGGCGTCGAGCTTCTTGCCGCCCTCTGATGCGGGGTCGACAACCTCCGCAATCCCGAAGGCATCGGAGACATTTTCGCCCTGGGCGTTCAGATAGTCATCCATCTTCTTGCCAAGCTCCTCGCCCTTCTTGTCGTCGCCTTCCTTCAGGGCCGACATCTCCTTGTTGATCGCGCAGTAACCGGCGACCTTCTTCTGATCGGCCGTGAAATCGGTGATCGTCTTGACGGCGGCGTCAATCTCGGCTGCAGACGGCGGTGGCTCGGTGGCTCCCTCCTTGGGGGTGGCCGTCTGGGCCATTGCCGCCGAAGCGAGCAACGTGCAAATGCCGGAAATAGCGAGTACGCGTTTCATGTTGTTCTCCCTTTATTAGCTCAAGAGGTTAATTTTATTAGCTCAAGGCGTTAATTTAAGGCGGGTCGGGGTCCGAGGTGAGGAAAGATGGAAGTGCATGATTAGCAAGAAAACCAGCCCGCCAGCAAGCGTATAGGACTGCACGATGTTAAGTGGCGTTTCAGCCAAGAGATTTAAGGCCGGGATAAAATTGCTTACAAATATGTAGCTGATCGAGAGCAAAATCAGTTTTTTTGCATCTCCTGCGAGCATGCCGGCGACCAAGGCAAAAGCCGGCAGCAGCACGCCATAATGATGTTCCCAGGCGATCGGAGAGGCAATGGTGAGACTCACCGCCGCGATCGAGAATGACAGGGCGCGATTCATGTACGAACTCTTACGAAAGAGGCCCGTCACCAATATGACCATTGAGCTGGCAATCGTTCCCCAATAAACCCATGAATTGTAAGGCGGGAAGCGGAAGGCGTCGAAATTGACGTTGTTGTACTGGCCCGGCGCGGCAAGGCTGGCCAACCGGTTCAAGAGGCCGTTGATCGATTGATTGGCGTAGTAGGATTTACCGCGCTCCGACATGAAGGACAAGACGCGCAGATAGTCGACATGGTTCACCCAGCCATAGGCCCAGATTGAAGAAATAAGGCCGATCGTGCCGACAACCACACAGGCGGCGGCAAAACGCCATTCGCGGTTGAGTGCCCCCCACAGCACGAACAGCCCGTAATGCGGCTTCATCAAACAGATGGCGCCCATCAGTGCACCGCTTGCCGACCGGTATCCGGTGGCGAAAAGCGCCAGGGCCACGGCGAAGATCGAATTGATCCAGAGCTGGATCTGCCCAAGCGTGAAGGCTTTCACCGCTGGGTAAAAGGTGAGCGTGAACCCGAAGACGAGGATGACGCGGATCGACGCGGATGCGTCGAAGGCGTAATCCGCGGTCGTTCGCTTCAACGCCGTCTCGAGCAGGATTGCCGCCGAAACCGCCGTCGCCAGAAGAAAGGCCCAGCCGGCAATGTCGTTGATCGGCGGACCGGGGGAAACACCATATCGTCAGAGGTGCGCACGCGATCCGTCCCGAACAGCAGCATCCCTTGCAAGGCGAAAAGGGCGGACGGCGGATATTGAAATTTAATGCCCTGATCGAAAAAGATCGCCGTATAGAGCGGCTTGTCTTGCGGTTTGCCGAGATAGTCCAGAGCCGCAGCCATAGGCCCCCAGGAATCGTCGCCGCCCTTGCCATGCAGCATGTCTTGGGTCTCATGCAGCACGGTGTCCTGAAAGCCGCCCGGCGACAGCCGCCAGATCAACCCGTTGACGACAAAGATGTTCGCTATGAAAAACAGCGCTAGCCAGACCGTGAATTGGCGCGTAAATGCCCTCGCGCCGCCCCCGCTGCGCCAGCGGGCGCTGCCTCCGCATGATCAGTCGTCATCGCAGCTCTCTGGCCACGTTCAATCAGGCGGCCACCCATACGATGCGGGACGCCAGGCCGCAAGACAGGCGGAAACGCGATATCGAACCAAAATGTATCAAATTGCGTCCCACCCAAGCATCCATATGGACCTGAGATAAATCGCTATGTTAGGACATCGCATTCAAATTGAGGAAACGCGCCTATGAGTTTTCTGACCGAATTCTGGGGCTATATGAAGGTCCGCAAGAAATTCTGGCTGCTGCCGGTGTTCTTGGTAATGATCGTTCTCGGTGGCCTTTTGGTGCTGACGCAAGGCTCAGCTGTCGCGCCGTTCATCTACACATTGTTCTAGTCCGGAGTTGGTGCACGGATGAAAAAGGTCGTCTTTCCGGCACTCCTCACTCTGGTGTGCTTAGTGATCACTGTTGGCTTCGCCGAACTCGCTGTGCGTTTCGTCATTGATAATGGAACGCAATATGATCTGGAGATGTGGAAATACGCGCGGGACGTGAAAGTCGTCTCGGCGGATCCGAAGATCGGTCACGAGCATGGCGCGAACCGCGAGGCCACGCTCATGGGCGTCGACGTCAAGACGAACTCCATGGGCGCGCGGGATCGCGAGATCCCGTTCGAGCGTACGCCAGGGGTGCTGCGCATCGCCATGGTGGGCGACTCGCTAACCATGGGGTGGGGCGTCGCGATCGAAAACACGTTCCCCAAGCGTATCGAACGCCTTTATGCGGATATCGGAAAGAAGGCGGAGGTTGTCGACCTCGGCGTCGGCAATTGGAACACCGTCCAGGAAGTCGAGCACTTCCTGACCAAGGGCTACAAATACAATCCCGATATCGTGGTCCTGAATTATTCGATCAACGACGCCGAGCCCACCCCGCTCCATCGGGCACCGCCGTCCTGGTTGCAGCGCAATTGCTACTCCTGCGTCTTTGTCATGGGCCGCCTCGACTCCGTGCTGCGTCTGTTCTCGGTGCGCAGGGAGTGGACCGATTACTATCTCGGTATTTTCGACGGCGGTAAGTCGAAGGGCTGGCTTGCCTCGAAAGCGGCGATAAAGCGGCTCGCCGATTATTGCAAAAGCAAGAATATAAAGCTGCTGATCGCCAATTTGCCTGAGCTACACGACGTACAAAATTATCGCTTTGGGTCAATAACCGACCTTGTCCGTCAGGCGGCGAAAGACAATGACGTCGCTTTTGTCGATCTCTTGCCAAACGTGCAGTTCCAGGCATCGGAAGATTTATGGGTGACACCGCCGGATCCACATCCGAATGCACTTGCCCATCAGCTATACGCAGCCGGATTGTTCAGCGCGCTGCAGAAGCTTGAGGCGCCCGCAAATATCGAACTTCAGAGCGGCGCTACGCCAGCGACAACGGTTCAATAGGCGCCGGGCGATGGCGGCGAGCGCGGACACGCCTGTCTATCGCGGCATGACCCGCGCCGAGGTCGATGCCGGCTATAACAACCGCGCGGCCTTCACCGATAGCGACGACTGGATCGCCGGCTGGTCCAGACGCAGCGAGCCGGTCCGTTCGCGCGCTGGCGTCCGGCTCGACCTGCGCTATGCCGGCGCGCCACGTGCTCTGTTTGACTATTTCCCTTGCGGCGTGGCGAACGCACCGCTTTTCATGTTCTTTCATGGCGGCTATTGGCATCGCAATCACAAGGACATGTTCGGTTTCGTGGCTGAGGGGCCGCTCGCGGCAGGGCTGAATGTGGCGAATGTCGGCTATACGCTAGCGCCGGAAGCGCGTGTGTCCGAAATTGTCGGCGAGGCCCATGCGGCGACGGATTATCTGGCGGCGCATGCGTCGGAGCTCGGCTACGATCCGGCCCGGATCATCGTCGGAGGTTGGTCGGCAGGCGCTCATCTTGCCGCGATGCTTCTTGATCATCCTGCAACTGCCGGAGGGCTGCTGATCAGCGGCCTTTACGATCTGGAACCCGTTCTCTTTTGCGACGTCAACGACGTGATCGGGCTGTCCGATGACGAGGCCGAACGGCTCAGCCCGATGAAGACGGTCGAGCACGGGGAGCATCCCGCTCTGCGTGGCTTATGGCGACCGCGAACTTCCCGAATTTCAGCGGCAATCCATCGACTTTGCCGCGGTTTGTGCGGGGCTTGGCTATCCGGTCGAAGCCCTCCCGGCCCCAGGTCACCACCATTTCTCGATCCTCGATGAGCTGAGCGCTCCTAACGGCATTCTCGTTGACGCCTTGCGCAAGCTCGCGGCTTAGCGGTCCGGCTACAACCCGCCGAACCGCAGCGCCAGCGCAAGAGCCGACGACACGCCCAGGACCGCCGGGATTCCCCAATGCAGGCGCAGGAGCAGAATCCCGCTCACTGCCGCCAGCAGCATGACCCGCCAGTCGAGCGCGGCAAAGTCCGGCGTCCAGAAATTGAAAATACCGAATTGTATGAGCGTCACCTTGCCGAAGAACACATGCAGGGCGAACCATAGTGCGAGGTTGAAGATCACGCCGACCACCGCCGCCGTAATCGCCGATAGTGCGGCTCGCAGACGCGGCTGAGCGGTGATCCACTCGACATAGGGCGCGCCTGCGAAGATCCAAAGAAAGCAGGGCGCAAAGGTCGCCCACAACGCCGTCAGCGCGCCAAGACATCCCAGCGCCCACGCCGCCTCGCCGCCAGCGCGCCATGCCGCGAGAAAGCCGACGAATTCCGTGACCAGGATCAGCGGCCCGGGTGTCGTCTCGGCGAGGCCGAGGCCGTCGATCATCTGCCCGGCTTCGAGCCAGCCATAGGTGACGACGACGTCCTGCGCCATATAGGCGAGCACGGCATAGGCGCCCCCGAATGTCACGATGGCAAGCTTTGAGAAGAACCAGCCGAGCTGCGTGAGGACATGGTCACGGCCAAAAATGGCGGCGAGCGCGAGGAGGGGCGTGAGCCAGATTGCGAGCCAGACTGCGATCGTGCGCAGCGTCTGCGACAGCGGCGTGATCACCGCCGGCGCAGCCGCGCCTTGGCTCCGCGGTTCGCCGGAGCGCGCGCATGAAAGCCGAGAGGCGCCGGCTGCAAAGACGATCAGCGGGAAAGGCAGCGCCAGGAAGAAGATCGCGATGAAGGAGCAGGCGCCGCGATCCCCCAATGCTCCGCCCGCTTCAGGGCCCGCCGCGCGATGCTGCAGAAGGGCCTCGACGACGATCACCAGGACGGCGGCCTTCACGCCGAAGAAGATCGCTTCGACGGTCGGCACCTGTCCGAACGCCGCATAAATGCAACGAGAGCGCGAGAATGACCGCGCGCGCCGGGGAGCACGAATAACAGGCCCGGCCGCGAGGCCGCCGGCAAGCCCATGCAGCCGCCAACCCGACATAGGTGGCTAGCTGCATGGCCTCTGGGCCCGGCAGCAGCATGCAGAAGCTGAGCGCGTTCAGAAATTGCTGCTCCGTCATGCCATTTCTTCTCATCGACGATGACGCGATGCATGAGGGCGATCTGCGCCGTCGGCCCGCCGAAGGAGAGAATGCCGATCTTTGCCCAAGTGGCGAGCGCGTCAACGAAGCCGGGCCGATCGCGCAAGCCGGTTTCCTCTGCGCGAGGAGGCCGAGACATTTGACATGATCGGCTCTCAGCCGATGGCTTGGCGGGAGACGGCCAATTGTGGGTTTCGTCGGTCGCATCCCGGCACCAGCGATAAAGGGCGTCGTAGAGCATCATCCCGGCCTCAAGCTGCACGATGTCATCCTTGAACATCCGGGATAGACCAAGCGAGACAGCGAGTAATCCCGCGGCCTGCGGCGCCAGGTCCAGGCGCGCCGTGTCGGCGCCGCGGACGATTGCGCGCGAGACTGCTGCAGCGGCTCGGAGGTGAGACCGAACTCCTCGATCATGGTGTCGAAAGTGCAGGTCTCGCCGCGATGGCTCCAGAACACGCCGTCCACGTCGAAAGGCGTCGCGCCGAAGCGCTCTGCAACCGCCAGCACCTCGGATGGCGCCACAAACAGAAACACCGCCTCCGGATCAACGAAGCGCCGGATCAGCCAGGGACAGGCGATCCGGTCGATTTTCGGCCGCGCCCGCGTCACCCAGACCGTCCGCCCCTTGTCGTCTCGCAGCGGGACCTTGTCGGCTTTGAGAAGCGGCTGACCGGCAGACGCGCCAGGCCTCGAATGCCGCCCTCAAGCGTTTCCGCCGCGATGCCTTGCCAGCGCAGCAAGGCGGCCACGCCCTGACTAAGCTTCTGCCCTCGGTGACAAATCGACCGCGACAGGCTGGCCGGCGATGGCCCTCGGCCCAATCCGGCAAATGGCGATGGTCTTTCCGCGTCGATCCAGGGATCAGGCGCGGGTCGACGTTGAAATCATCATCAATGCGCACATCGATGAGCGCCGGGGCGTCCGGCATGCCGATCAGGCGGGAAAGCTGGGCAACGGTAATTTCGGTTGGGGAAGTCATGAGCGTCCGTTCCTTGTTTCAAGGTGATGGACGCGATCCTTGGGCTGGCGCCTCACGGGGTGGTCGCGCGGAACCCCTTGCGCTCAAGATTGCCCGGATCGATAGCCGCCGTCAACGGTCTGCGGCTGTCTCGGCCGATTTGGCAAGGTCTCGGCAGCCTCAGCCAGCACGCGACCCGAGATGCGGCGTTGGGCGCGGCTCGCGGCGCGGCGCATTCGACGCCGATCGCACGGCGCGTGTCAGCAGCAGAACGCCCGCCAAGGTGACGAGGTAAATGAGAACCTGACTGCCGGCAGGCCGCGCCTGATATCCGATCAGCGCGTGCAGCACCTTCCCTGGCAGGCTGCTTTCGGTCAGCAGGAACGACGTGTCCCAGGCCGGGCTTGCCAGCGGTGGCAGAATGTCGGCCTGGATCAGGAATCCCACGCCCTGCGACGCCATTCCCGCCATCAGCAGGACGATCATGACGTTGGTGACCGAGAACAGATATTTGAGCGGGATGCGCAACAGGCCGGCATAAAGACCGGCGCCGACGGCGGCTGCAACTGCAGCGCCCACGAGGCCGGCGCCGAGCATGGCGAGTGCGCTGCTGCCCTCGCCGACCGCGGCGCCCATCAGGAACAGCACGGTCTCGGACCCTTCGCGCAGCACGGCCGCGCCGACGACGATGGCGAGCGCATAGAGCGGTTTTTCGTGCGCCGCAACGGCCCGGCCGGCGTCCGAGACGTGCTTTGCAAGCTCACGAGCGTGGGCGGCCATCCAGATGCTGTGCCAGCCGAGCATGCCTACGGCTAGAAACAGGATCGAGGCGTTGAGAAGTTCCTGGCCGATCCCGGCAAGCGAAGACGTAATCGCGTCGGCGAACGCGGCAACGATGAGCGCACCAAGGATGCCTCCGAGAACGCCGGTAAAAATCCATCGCCCGCGCCCCTCGATTCCCCGGGCCGCAGCCATGACGATGCTGATCACCAGCGCGGCTTCAAGCGTCTCGCGGAAGACGATGATCGCTGTGGCATACACGGGGTGAGGTTCCTTTCTATGTCGCTGCGCCGGGCCGGGTCACTTTGCGCTGATCGTACCCTGATGCGAGTTGTCAAAATCGTCGAAGAATCCGTAGGTCCCTGCCTCCAGCGGACCGATCGAGATCGTCACGCTGCGCCCAGGAGGAACGATCTTTTCACGGTTGAGCGCGACGCTTTCGAATTCGGCCGGCTTCTTCTTCGTGTTCTTGACCGTCAGACTGATCTTCTCACCCGCGCGGACGTCGAGGGTGCCGGGCTCAAAACCCTTGTCGCCGATCGTCAATGTGTAGCTCGCCTCTTGCGCCGAAGTCGGCAATGCGGCGGCCGTCGCGATCGACGCGATTGCAAGCAGCGCACAGATGATGACAGAGATACGATTCATTCCGTGTGGCTCATATTGCGCCAATGGCGCGTTTGCAACTCAATCCACGCGGCGAATGCGCTCAGGCGCTGCCGCTGCCGCGACTATGCGGGATCTGTACCCCCGTAAAGCTTCGCCGGCGATCGCGCCGCTTGCTTTGTTGATCTCCACCGGACCTTAGACGGTCATTGAGGCGACACGGAGCGGCCCGCGGCAAAAGCGATCAATCGATTTTGACATTGATGCGGTCATCTATCGAAGTCAAACTCTATGTTTTAGAATTAGAATGAGTGTAAAGTACTTGGTCTTTCATTGTAACAAATCTAATCTCGCCGACCGGCCTCGCACTCGCAGGCTTTGTGAATTCGCTGATGTTCGCTTGTTCGAGTGGCTCACTGACGCAGGACCTTGCCGATGCCTCGCAAATCTTACGAACAGTTACGCAGTGCGCGGTGGTTTGCGCCGGACGACCTCCGGTCATTCGGCCATCGGTCGCGCGCCATGCAAATGGGCCTTGCGCCGGACGACTGGGCGGGCAAGCCCGCCGTTGCGATCATTAACACCTGGTCGGATATCAATCCCTGCCACCAGCATTTCAAGCACCGCGTCGATGATGTGAAGCGCGGCGTCCTGCAAGCGGGCGGCTTTCCGATCGAGCTTCCGGCGCTATCGCTCTCGGAGAATTTCGTCAAGCCGACCACGATGCTTTACCGCAATCTCCTGGCTATGGAGACCGAGGAGCTCCTGCGCTCGCATCCGGTCGATGGTGCGGTTCTAATGGGCGGCTGCGACAAGACGACGCCGGGCCTGATCATGGGCGCTCTATCCGCGGGCTATCCATTCATCTATCTGCCGGCGGGGCCGATGCTGCGCGGCAATTACAAGGGCGAGGCGCTCGGCTCCGGCTCAGATGCCTGGAAATATTGGGAGGAGCGCCGCGCAGGCACCATCACGCAGGAGGAATGGCTCGGCGTCGAGGGCGGGATCGCCCGCTCATACGGCCATTGCATGACCATGGGCACGGCTTCGACGATGACCGCCATCGCCGAAGCCCTCGGCCTGACGCTGCCCGGCGCCAGCTCGATTCCCGCGGCGGACTCCAATCATATCCGCATGAGCGCGGCTTGCGGGCGGCGCATTGTCGAGATGATCTGGGAGGATCTGACGCCCGATCAGATCATGACCCGGCAGGCGGTGGAGAATGCCGTCACTGTCGCCATGGCGACCGGCTGTTCGACCAATGCCGTGATCCATCTGATCGCCATGGCGCGCCGCGCAGGCATTGATCTGACCCTGGATGATCTCGATGCGATGAGCCGGACGACGCCGGTGATTGCCAATATCCGCCCGTCAGGAAAAACCTATCTGATGGAGGATTTCTACTATGCCGGGGGCCTGCGCGCTCTGATGGCGCGGCTCGGCGACCGGCTGCATGGCGATTGCATGACGGTCAGTGGCCGGCGATTGGCGGAAACGCTCGAAGGAGCTGCGGTGTATAATGACGACGTCATCCGACCGCTCGGCAATCCGATCTACCACGAGGGCTCGCTCGCGGTCCTTCGAGGCAATCTTGCCCCCTCGGGCGCCGTCATCAAGCCGGTGGCCTGCGACCCGAAATTCTACCGCCATGAAGGCCCGGCCATGGTCTTCGACAGCTATCCGGAGCTGAAAGCGGCGGTCGACGATGAAAATCTCGACATCACCGGCGATCATGTCCTGGTGCTGCGCTATGCAGGGCCGCAAGGCGGTCCGGGGATGCCGGAATGGGGGATGCTGCCTATGCCGAAGGCGCTGCTCAAGAAGGGCGTCCGCGACATGGTGAGGCTGTCGGACGCTCGGATGAGCGGCACCAGCTACGGCGCCTGCGTGCTCCATGTCGCGCCGGAAGCCCATATCGGCGGACCGCTGGCTCTGCTTCGCACCGGCGACATCATCCGGCTCGACGTGCCGCATCGCCGGCTCGACATGCTGGTCGACGATGAGGAACTCGCCCGCCGCCGCGCCGCGTGGCGCGAGCCCGAGCCGAAAGCTGGCCGCGGCTATGGCTGGATGTTCGCCCGCCATATCGGCCAGGCCGACACCGGCTGCGATTTTGATTTTCTGGAGGCGGGTTTTGGTCGCAGTGCCCGGGAGCCTGACATTTTCTAAGCGGTTTCACTGCGCGCTTGGCTGGCAGAAACTGAGCGCTCATTGGCAAGACGCCGCGGCGTTGAGGCGACATCTTTACAGGCAGTTCGGCGGCTCGGCACGAAGCCGGCGCCGGGCGAAAAGGCTGCCACGCCATGGTCAAAAAAACACCGCCGCGATCAACCGACCATCGAGAACCGGAAGAGAGCGCTAATCCTGCGTCGTCCTCATCCGCTCCGGGCGTGGCGGCCAGATCGCACTTGCTGCCGGCGACGAACGTTCATCCCGCCGTCGCAATCATCGGTGCCGCCTGCTATATCTGGATCATGATCATGTCGTGGCAGGTCTTCGATCACGGCACAACTTCGCTCGTCCTTGCGATCAGCACCGTCATCTTCTTGATGATGATCGGCCTACCGCTCAAATGTATCTCGATGGCCCGCAACATGACGCCGGAACGCGACGCACGGCGCGATTTCGGCGCATTTCTCGAAGGGCCGGTCGACACTTACACCGGCCCCATGCCTGGCAAGCAGGCTTTCGTTGAAATTCTTCTGCCGCCGGCTGCGCTCGCATTGGCAGCGACCGCATTTTGCTTCGTCGCCTTGGCCTATTCGTTCTAACGCCGCCACAGGCGAACGCCCGGATTTGCCGCTGCCCGGCAGGTAACGGCGGTTCAAAACCCCGCGCCGGTGGTTGATATGCACCGGCTGTTTTGCTGCACCCTCTTCCGCCCAGGACAATTCTCCTTATAGAACAAAACGTTAGCCAATCAGAAGCAAATTGGCACCCCTCTTGCTGCTGAATTGAGTTGGCTCCCAGGAGGGCGCGTAATGCGACTGAAGCGGATTGTTATTCTTCTCGTCATTCTGGCGGTGATCTTCGGGGGCATCTTCGCCTTCATTCAATTCAAGAACACGATGATCAGCAAATTCCTCGCCAGCCACGCTCACCCGGTGATTAGCGTGACCGCGGAACGCGTCCAGGAAGAGAGCTGGAAAGGCATCGTTCCGACGATCGGGACATTGCGGGCGATCAATGGCGTCGACGTGACGCCGGAAGTTGCAGGCGTCGTCCAAGCCATCGATTTTGAGGCGGGAAAGATGGTTAAGAAAGGCGACAGCCTGGTCCGGCTCGACGCGGACATCGAGACCGCGAACCGGAATAACGCCTTGGCGCAATTGAAAGTGCTGCAAGACAATCTGGACCGCACCAGCAAGCTGGTGGTCGGCCGTGAGGTTTCGGAACAGGCGCTCAATCAAATCCGCTTTCAGATGGAGGCCCAGCGAGCGGCCGTCGACGCGCTCAACGCCCAGATCTCGAAGAAGACCATTGCCGCGCCCTTCAATGGCCGGATCGGCATCAGCAATGTCGACCTGGGGCAGTATCTTGAAGCCGGCACGAAAGTCGCAACTCTGCAGGACGTTTCCTCGCTCAAGGCCGAGTTCAACGTCAGCCAGAAGAGCCTCCCGCAGCTTGCCGTCGGGCAAGCGATCACCGTCACGGCCGATGCAAGGCCGGGTGTAACGCTGAATGGAAAGCTGACGTCGTTCGATCCGCGCGTCGATAGCTCGACGGGCATGATCGCCTGCGAAGGACTGCTCGGGAATCCGAAGGCTGCGCTGCTGCCGGGCATGTTCGTCGACGTCAATGTCGAAACGTCGCAGCCGCAGCAGCGTGCTGACGGTCTCGCAAGCCGCCATTAGCTACAATCTCTTCGGCGATTACGTCTATGTGGTGAAGCCCCCGGCAAAAGGGGCGGAACAGCCGACCGCGCAGCAGGTGCTGGTCTCGCTCGGCGAGCGCAGGGGCGCGCGCGTCGCCGTGTTAAAGGGCATCGGCAAGGACGATCAGGTCGTCACCTCCGGCCAGCTTAAGCTTGCCAACGGGGCCCCGGTGAAAATCGATACGACGCCCCTGCCGACGCCTAACGTCGCCGAGCAGAACTACTGAGCCGGAGCGCGCAATGTTCGACATCTTCATCCGCCGGCCCGTTCTCGCCATCGTCGTCAGCCTGCTGATCTTCTTGGGCGGTCTTCGAGCCGTCACGATGCTCGATGTTCGCCAATATCCTTATCTGCAGACGAGCACGATCACGATCACGACGACCTATCCCGGGGCCGATGCCGAAACGATGCGCGGCTTCGTCAGCCAGCCGATCGAAAATGCAGTCTCGGGAACCGAGGGAATTGATTACCTGACCTCGAGCAGTGCACAGGGCGTCAGCACGGTGACAGTCTTCATGCGGCTCAACGCCGATCCCAATCAGGCGGTAACCGACGTGCTGACCGAACTACAGCAGGTCCGCTCGCTCTTGCCCACCGGCATCAACGATCCGGTGGTCAAGAAGTCATCCGGGCGCAGCTTCGCGGCGGTCTATTTGTCCTTTACGTCAAAGAGCATGAACCCGGAGCAGATCACGGACTATGTCGCGCGCGTCGTCACGCCCCAACTTGCCGTCGTGAACGGAGTATCCACGATCGACATCTATGGCGGGCGGATCTTCGCCATGCGTGTCTGGCTGGATCCCGTTAAGCTCGGCCAATACGCGCTCTCGGCAAGCGACGTCGTCGCCGCCCTGCGCGCCAACCATTTCCAGGCCGCCAGCGGCACGGTGAAGGGCGTCTATGACGTGCTGCCGACTGTGGCCCGCACCGACCTGCAATCGGTCGAGGACTTCCGGCAGCTTGTGGTCAAGTCCGATGGAACGAAGCTGATCCGCCTGAGCGATCTGGGGACCGTCGAACTCGGCGCACAAAACGCCGATTTCGGCCGTTTTCGCCAATGGCGAGCCGGCAATCTTCGCGGCGATCCAGACGACGCCGGACGCCAACCCCATCAACGTCGTCGGGGACGTGCGCAAGTTGCTGCCGGGCTTGCAGCGGAACCTGCCGCCCGGCCTCGACCTTGCCCTGCGCTACGACTTCACCATTTTCATTACCGCCTCGATCCGGGAAGTGCTCACCACTGTCGGCGAAGCGACCGCAATCGTACTCCTGGTGATCTTCCTTTTTCTCGGCTCGATGCGATCCGTGCTCATTCCGATCGTCACGATCCCGCTGTCGCTGATCGGCATCGGCATCGCGTTGTTCGCCTTCGGCTTCAGCATCAATCTCCTGACACTCCTGGCGATGGTACTCGCGATCGGCCTGGTCGTCGACGACGCCATCGTCGTGGTCGAAAACATTCATCGGCACATCGAGCGCGGCCTGACGCCGTTTCAGGCAGCCATCAGGGGAACCCGCGAGATTGCCGGCCCGGTGATTTCGATGACGATCACGCTAGCGGCCGTTTATTCCCCGATTGCCTTGCTGGGCGGGCTGACTGGCGCCCTGTTCAAGGAATTTGCGCTGACGCTTGCCGGCGCGGTCATCATTTCCGGGATCATCGCCCTCACACTGTCGCCAATGATGTGCTCGCGCCTGCTGCGGCCGGCCGGGCATGGAAGCAGGATGGCGGGGTGGCTCGATCGGCGCTTCACCAGCTTGCAGCATGGATATGCAAGGCTCCTGAAAAGCTCGCTCAACGACCGTCCGACCACGGTCGTATTTGTGGTCATCATCCTTGCGATGATCGGCTTGCTGGCCACGCAGATGAAGCAGGAACTTGCGCCCGAAGAGGATCAGGGCGTCGTGTTCAGCCTGTTCAACGGCGCTTCAGACGCGAATATCGATTACATGAGGGAATTTGCACCCCGCGTCGAACGGGCCTTCCAGGCCCCGGAGACGGATACGACCTTCGTCGTCGCCGGCTTCGGCAACAATCAGAGCAGCGGCTTTGGCGGGGTGACCCTGAAGCCCTGGGACGAGCGGACGCGTTCCGCCCAGCAGCTGATCCCGGCCTTTCAGGCCAAGCTCGACGAAATTCCGGCGATCAAGGGCTCGGTCATCTCCCCGCCGCCCTTGCCGACGACGGGCAGCGGCTTTCCTGTGCAGTTCGTCGTGAGCACGACCGGGGATTACCAGCAGCTTGCTCAGGTCACGGATGAACTCCTCAATGCCGCCAAGGCCAGCGGACAGTTCCTGTTCGTCGACAGCGACTTGAAGTTCGACACGGCTCAGACCATTGTCGACATTGACCGGCCCAAGGCGGCATCGCTCGGCGTCAGAATGAGCGACATCGGCACGACTCTGGCGACCATGACCGGCGGCAACTACGTCGATCTCATCAATCTGTCCGGCCGGTCGTACCAGGTCATACCGGAGACCCCGCGCAGGTTCAGACTGACGCCGGAACAGCTTGGAAATTACTACGTCAAGGCGGCAAACGGCGCCTCGGTGCCGCTGTCGAACATTGTTTCCATCCATCGGGAGGTGACCGCCCAATCGCTGCCGCGCTTCAACCAGCTCAATGCGGCGACCATCAGCGGTGTTCCGATGATCGGCGTGAGCGTTGGCGACGCACTCAGCTTCCTGCAAACGCAAGCGGCAAAAACGCTGCCTGCCGGCTTCAGCACGGACTATGCCGGCGGCTCACGCCAATACGTCCAGGAGGGCAATGCGCTTCTGGTCACCTTCGCCTTCGCCCTGATCGTGATCTATCTGGTGCTGGCGGCGCAATATGAGAGCTTCCGCGACCCATTGGTCATCCTGGTAAGCGTGCCATTATCGATCGTCGGCGCGCTCATCCCTCTCGCGATCGGATTATCGTCTTTCAACATCTACAGCCAAATCGGCCTCGTCACGCTGATCGGGCTGATCACCAAGCATGGCATTCTGATGTGCGAGGTCGCCCGCGAGCGGCAGGAGGAGAATGACCTCGACCGCCGCGCGGCGATCGAAGCCGCCGCCGCACTCAGATTGCGCCCAATCCTCATGACCACGGCCGCGATGGTGGTGGGGCTCGTGCCCCTGCTGATCGCGAGCGGCGCCGGCGCCGCCAGCCGCTCGTCCATCGCCGTCGTGATCGTTTTCGGCATGAGCATCGGCACGCTGTTCACGCTTTTCGTGCTGCCTGCCATGTACACCTTCATCGCCTCCGACCGGCGAGGCTTCAAAGCCAGGATGGTGTCCGAGGAACAGGCCATCTCCGAAGTCCAGGACGAGGGCGCAGAGACCTCGCCTGGCTCCTGATGGCTTGAGATTTTTGACACATCAGAGACCGCCCGCAAAACACGGGTGCAAATATGACAGCAAGAGCGAAGCCCAATGACCGGACGCTCCGAGTTGCGATCGTCGCCACGGAGACGCCGGAGCTGCTTGACATCGCCGGGCCGGGTCAGGTCTTCGCGAGCGCCAATGGCTTGCCGGAGGTTCAGGCAGGGCAATATGAGGTCACGATCTTTTCCGATGACGGCGACATGGTGACGACCGCAAGCGGCGTGTCGCTCGCGGCGCACCCCTTGGACGCGTTTCACGCGGTCAGCGTCGATACGCTCATCGTCGCCGCCGGGCGTGGAGCGGTGCGCGAGCTGCCTCACAGAAAACTGTCGGACCTCATTGCCGCCTGCGCCAAGACTTGCCGCCGGATTTGCGCGGTCGATGCCGCAGCGTTCGTGCTCGCATCCGCCGGTCTGCTTAAGGGGATGCACGCGACGACCCATTGGCGGTACGCCGAGCGGCTTCGCCGGCAGCATCCGGAGGTCAAGCTCGAATGCGATCCGATCTTTCTGAAGGATGGGCCGATCTGGACCTCCGCCGGCGTCGCTTCGAGCATCGATCTTTCGCTCGCGCTCGTCGCGGAAGATTTTGGCGATCTCGCGGCGCTCGGCGTGGCGAAGTCATTGGTGCTTTTTCTCAAGCGCCCCGGCGTCCAGGCCCAGCTCAGCGCGCCCCTTACCGCGCAAATCGCGTCTGCCTCCGCCGGCGCCGATGAACGTTTCATCACTCTCCACGCCTGGCTTTCGGCGCGGCTGGACGACAAGATCGGCGTCGAGCAGCTTGCGCGTTTTGTCGGCATGAGTGCACGAAGCTTCTATCGCAGCTATTCGGCCAATACCGGGATGACGCCGGCCAAAGCCGTCGAAGCCATAAGGCTCGAGGCCGCCTGCCGCGAGATCAGAAGCTCAACAGCGTCCCTCAAGCGAATCGCCGCAGCCTGCGGTTTCGGCAGCGAAGAACGAATGCGCCGCGCCTTTCTCCGGCATTTCGGCATCGCGCCCTCCGAATACCGCGTTCTGAGCGAAGACGAAGGGCGGGAACTGTCGCGCTGATCACCTCCACCTTGGCAGGCTGGCGAGCAGCACGGCGATGACGCCCGTCAGGAATACGCCGTCGAAGGTGCCGGCCCCACCGATCGATGCAACCGGCGCGTCCAATCCCTGAAGCTTGTCGAGGTTGAGCAAATCGGCCCCGATGAGACAACCCAGGCTTCCGCTGATATAGGCGACCGCGGCCGCGCTCTGTCTGGCGACGACAATGGCCGCGACGGCCGCCGCGAGCGCCGGGATCACCGTGGGAATGGCGATGCCCACGCCCTCGACCGGTTGCGCAAGCAAATTGCAGACGATGGTCACGAAGGCCGTTGCGATCGATCCCGCCACCCAGAGGCCATGGCGCGCGAGCAAATAGAGCGAAAGCAGCCCGGGCACCAGAGCGCCGCCGACATTGACCGCGATGATCGTGCCGGGCCAATCAACGACTCTCGGGATCACATAGGGCATACCGAAGAAACTGACCACGGGCTCATTGATGAGCACCCGTTGCGCGGGCAGTTCGGTAATCGGAATGTTGACATAGCTGCCGAGCAATGACGCAAGCAGCAGAAGCAATGCCGCCGGAGCACTGATGCCTAGTCTGGCATAGACGAACTGGAGCGCGCGGATTTGTATCAGCGCGAACAGCACGAGAAAGACGACGACGAGGAAGGAGAAATAGTGCAGCGGAAGCGGCAGATAATGGAGTTGACCGAAATGCATCTCGATCTCGCTGGTCTTGACGCCGCATGTCTTTCCGCAGGCGGAAATGAGCTTCGTCAGCTGTCATAAAGCTTTTGAGAGACGCCCGCGAGTGCGAATTCGCTCAGCGGCTCAGCGGCCCGCTAGATGTTCAGATATCGCCCGGCCTCCTCGGCGGCGCCCTTGCGGGCCAGCCCATATTTCCTGATGCGGTATCGCAGCGTTTCGCGGGTCGTGCCCAGAGCCCGCGCCGTCGCCATGACGTTATGATGATTCCGGCTGAGGGCCGTTGCAATAATGTGTCGATCCATGTCCGCGAGCGCCATCGAACCGTCGAGCGGCAGGTGCAGGCAATCGCCATGCTTTGCGGGGTCAGGCACTTGGCCATCTTCCCCGCGGCGCAGCCGGACCCATTCGATCGGCAGCGTTTCCGAGTTCGACAAGAGGACGGTGCGTTCCACCACATTGCGCAGCTCGCGGACGTTGCCGGGCCAGCTATGGGACATCAGAAGCTGCCATACCTCGCCGGGTACCACTTTCACCTCTTTGTCCGCCTTGCGGTTGAACTCCGCGACGAAGGCAAGCGTGAGGTCCTCGATGTCCTCCATTCGGTCCCGGAGCGGGGGCAGAGCGATTTCGAACACGTTGAGCCGATGATAGAGGTCCGGACGAAAGCGCCCCGCCGAAGTCTCTCTTGCCAGATCCCCATTTGTGGCCGCGACGATCTGAAGGTCGATGCCGATCGTCTGCTCCGCACCCAGGCGGCGGATGACGCGGTCTTCAATCGCGTTGAGGAGTTTCGGCTGCAGGGAAATGTCGAGATCGGCGACTTCATCGAGGAAGAGCGTGCCGCCCGACGCCTGCTCCAGCAGCCCTTTCTGCGCGCCCTTTGCTCCTGTAAATGCCCCGGCCTCATGGCCGAACAGCTCCGATTCCATCAGGTCGCGCGGGAGGGTGGCGCAGTTCACTTCGATGAAAGGGCCTTGAGCGCGCGCACCTGATTGATGAAGAATTTTCGCCGCAAGTCCCTTGCCGGTGCCGGTTTCGCCCGAGATCAGCAGCGCGGAAAACGGGACCCCGCTGAGCGCGTGAAGCATCTGGCGGACCTCCCGCGCGGCCCGGCTCGCACCAAGATAGGCCTCGGGTCCAAAGCCGCGCCTGGCACTCTTTGCTTCGGCCGGCTCACGCCTCCAGGGCGTCGCTGCCGCGACGGGCGAGCCGTCTGAAACCAAAAAAGCGGCACGGTGGCCGTTGCGCCTGGCTTGGCGCAAATCGCGCACCGCCCCATGCGTTTCGCTCACGAACATATGATGGGACATGGTTTTCACCGTTTTTTTAGGCCAAACCGAAAAGACGGCTCCAAATCGGAGCGGTTATTCCGAGAGTATAAGGCCCGGATCGCTATCCCGACCTAGTCGCAACCGGGGAATAAGCCCCAGCCCATGCGGCCACTGGACAGCTTGCCTATGGAAAATGCGCCCACAGCTTTAGAGTTGCCACTGACGATCGTGAATTATTGTTGAAGTCTCGGCGCCCCGGTCTGGACGCCATGCCCCGACCGGTCAATAAAATTTCGAAGTCATCAAGACGAAGGAGCATAGTTGGGTCTAAACTGCCGGCGGCCGTCCGAGAATCGCCTCCCACAATGGGCCTTGGCGGC
Source organism: uncultured Alphaproteobacteria bacterium (assembly GCA_963773735.1). Taxonomy (GTDB): domain Bacteria; phylum Pseudomonadota; class Alphaproteobacteria; order Rhizobiales; family Rhodomicrobiaceae; genus CAVZCK01. The sequence continues at coordinate 95,910 of CAVZCK010000019.1, forward strand.
CAACTAGGACAGCCCCAACGGCGGCATTCAATTCACACTCTTGTCACGAGGAGGACTTAGCTCATGAGTGATCCAAAACTCAAAGCCAAGCAGACCGCGCCACTCAAAACACCGAGCGGTCTCGGCGACAATGCGACGCGTGACATTACCGGCGCCCTCACCGCGCTGCTCGCGGATATGTTCGCGCTCTACGTGAAGACCAAGAATTTCCATTGGCATATGTCCGGCCCGCATTTCCGCGACTATCATCTGATGCTGGACGAGCAAGCCGACCAGATCTTCGCCACGACCGATCCGATCGCCGAGCGCGCGCGAAAAGTCGGCGGCACGACGATCCGCTCGATTGGCCAGATCGCCAGACTGCAGCGCATCCCCGACAATGACGCCGACTATGTGACGCCGCTCGACATGCTCGCAGAGCTGCGCGATGACAATATGCGGATCATCACCTCCATGCGCGAAACCCACAATGTCTGCGACGAGCACAATGACGTGGCGACCACGAGCCTCCTGGAGGTCTGGATCGACGAAGCTGAGCGGCGCGTGTGGTTCCTGTTCGAGGCGACGCGCACAGGGAACACCGGCGGCTAATCGAGCAGCCACCCGCGTCTTTTTTGGAGTCCCGGATCCCCGAGAGCCGCATTGCGGCTTCGGGGATTTCGCCAGGGGATACCTTGAAAGGGGGCGGATGTTTCACATCGAAGCGATCAAACTCTAGAGACCGCAGCAGAGGCGCTTATGGAAACCGAAAAGATCGAAGTGGGTTTTGAAGTTTTCGTTGCCGATGGTCAGAAGCCCATCGGCACTGTCCGGCAGATCTCGCATCACCGCCCGGTCGAATTGGTCATCTATTTCGAAAATGCCGGTGACCGGCGCATACCGATCGAGGCGGTGGCGGCGGTGCATTCGGAGAAGGTCATCCTGGATCTGAAAAAGCTAGACCCCGGCACGCGCGAGGCCATTCGCCACCTTCACGATGTCGAAGACCCCCGCATTTGAGCAAACGGGCGTGGCTCTGCTGGCGTCGCCGGCACGGCCTGGCGCATTGACTAGAGCGGCGGCCCCGCACCGCCATGGCGTCTTCCGGCGATGATGGCTTCCTCCAGATCGAGTTCGCGCTCAAGCCGGCGGCGCGACTCGTCGGTGATCTGTCCTTGCTGTAGCAGCCGATAGAAATATTCGCGTTCGGCCCCGATCAGCTCTGTTCGCAAATCGCCGGTCATCGCTGCGGTCTCGACCCCGTCGGTCACCGATCGCGGCAACCGCCCCGAGCGATAATCATCGTGAGCGCGCAGCACCGTCAGCACTTCGGACGGGACGTCCGGTTTCGCTCGCGAGTTCGTCGAGCCGGCTCCGGGCGATATCCAGCGCGCCCCAACGGGCCGCGAGTTCGGCCTCATGCTCGCGCCGGTCCTCGTCCGCACGCGCTCGCGCCAGGCCGAGCCAGCGGACGACGGCTGGCAGCAGCAATCCCTGACCGACCAGCGTGATCAGAATGATCCCGAAGGTGATGAAGAAGATCTGATCCCTGTAGGGAAAGGCATCACCGCTTTGGATGGTGAACGGTATGGCAAGAGCCGCCGCCAGAGACACGACGCCGCGCACACCGATGAAGGAGATCAGGAAGGCCCACTGCCAGGGCGGGGACGGATCGCGCCGCGCGAGCGGCGGGATCAGCCAGCGCGGCAGGTACGTTGCGGGAAAGACCCAGATGAAGCGGGCGAGAATGACGACGGCCACGGTGACCAGCACGGCGATGACGAGATCGCTCAGGGGGAAGGTGTTGACCCGCTCGATGAGCTGCCTCACTTCCAGCCCCGTCAACAGGAAGATGAAACCTTCGAGAAGATAGATGACGAGATCCCAGAAGAAGATGCCCTGGAGACGCGTGGCAGCCGGAATGAGAAGCGGCCCGTTCCAGCTCACGAACAGGCCGGCAGCGACCGTCGCCAGCACGCCGGACCCGCCGAGCTGCTGCGGAATCCAGAAAGCGAGGTAGGGTGTCATCACCGATAGCGTGATCTCGACGCGTGGATCGCGCGCCCAGCGGCGCAAGCGCAGACTGACCCAGCCGACGCCAACACCGTAAGCGATCTCGCCGATGATGATGAGGACAAAGGTTCCCGCCGCATCTGGGAGGGAGAAGATGCCGGTACTGACGGCAGCGATGGCGAACCGATAGAGGATCAGCGCAGTCGCATCGTTGGCCAGGCCCTCGCCCTCGAGCACCAGGAGCAGACGCCGTGGCAGCCCGAGCTGGCGGGCGATCGCAAGCGGCGCGACGACATCTGGCGGAGCAACGATGGCGCCGAGCACGAAGGCGACGGCGATCGGCATCCCCAGCAGCCAATGGACAGCCAGAGCCACGGCACAGGTTGTGAAGATCACGCAACCGACCGCCAGCAGCGTGATCGGGCGGAGATTAAAGCAAAATTCCTTCCAGCTCATCGCAACGCCCGCCGAATAGATCAGTGGCGGCAACATACCGAGCAGCACAAGCTCCGGGGCCAGCTTGATCGTTGGCAGACCCGGAATCAGCGCCAGCCCGACGCCTGCGATAACGAGCAGAATGGAGGGTGCGATTACGAGCCGCCGCGCGGCGACGGCCACGACGACGAGCACCGAGAGCAGCAGTAACAAGGTTTCGATGGTCGCCGTCATGGCTCACACGGGTGTTGATTGTGTTGCGTCGAAGGGGGTCGAACGGGCGCGCGTCTGGCCGGCGATCATAACGCCTCGGCCCAGCCTTTGCCTCAGAAAAGGACATATTGACGCTCGCGCAGCGCGAACAGGTCCGCTGCTGGCGATCAAGCCCGGCTTGAGCGGCCGCGGGTGATCGCGCTAAACCGGCAGTCCATAAAATGGCCATCTACAGCCATTAGTAGAGGTGAGTCCGCGCTCGGCAGGCACCGCCCCGGGCACCTCCGTCGTACTAAGAGGCAGAAATGCGGCGCGTCATGGCCCTCACTATCATCGTCTTGACCGGCCTCCTCATGCCGGCCAAAGCCGCCAGCGTGGCGGAAGCCAATGCAAACTCGCCCGAGGCGGGTCTCAGATGGATCAAGGAGTACCGGGACAAGCCCGACCCTCGGTCCGTTCCAAGTCTCATTCGGGCGCTCAGTGAGCGGGGCGCCTTCAAGGATCCGGAGACGTCAGGCGTCTATCTCGGTTTTCTCGCCGGCGTCCTCGGCACAAATCCGCGCAGCGCGAAGTCTCTGATTGCGCAGATCCTTCCGCTGTCCTTCGAGGATCAGTGGTTCATCGTCCGGGCTGTTGCCTATTCCGGCCTGCCGAATTGGCGGGAGCTCATGCTCTATCTGGTGGAACGGATGCCCGACCGGCACGTCATGGTGGAGTACTATCTGAACGGCAAGCTTCCGACATTGGATAAGGTCAAACTGGAGCCGGTGCGAGAGACCACATTGGACAAGATGAAGCGCGTTTTCGACCGCGAAACCTATACCGGCGGCGGCAAGAAAAAGCCGACTGAACTCACTTTCGCGTCGAACCCGGAGCTGATCGACACCCATTGGGGTCTTTATTTCGCAACCGCCAAGGACGCGCCAATCGAGCGGATCGTGGCCCTGCTGCCCTGGTCCAAAGAGCGTGACAATGCCGAGAAGCTTACGATCGGAGGCATGGCGAAATTCACACTGGCCGCCAACGCTGCGCGCGACGCGAATTTGCTGCGCACGCTCAAACGCTTGAGCATGAAACAATCGAAGGCCGTGGAGCCAATTCTCGGTGAGGTCATCATCGCGGCCGAGACTGCCGACACCGGCCGCATCAGGAAAGAGGCGCTTGCTGCGGTCGACGAGCTTCACAAACAAGGGCCGGGTTCGAAGCGCGAGCTTGCCTGGTGGGGCCAAGTCGGCGAGACGACACTTTCGCTTGGTTGTCTTGGCGCCGCGGTGACGGGCCAAGCGCAGTTCGGCATTCCCTGCGTGGTCGGCGGCTCTCTGTCGACCGCGGCTCTCAGATATTTTGCCTCGCCCTAATCACCACGAGCTAGGGCCGCCATTTGTTCCGGATCAGTGCCTCTTCGTCCGCGCGGCCGAGAGCGTCGCCTTCGATGACATTGTCGACAGCGTCCTCGACGGCGGAACCGGCCTTGCCGGCGGGCACGATCTTGTCGCCGGTGTCGGAATGCGGCGCGGCGGCGACATGAATTTCAACGCGCCACTGACCATCGTCCGCCCTGCAGGCAATGCCCGCATAGTCGCCATTCGGCGTCGTCACATCATATTGGCGGCAGAATCCCTGGCGGCGATTCCGGAAAGTCAGCACCGCTTCCATGGCGATTGCGGAATTCTCGCCGCCAAGCGCGACTTTGGTCCCGCTCGGCGCCGTTTCCAGCGCCCGCTTGAGCGGGCCCCGCGCAAAAATTTGGCCATGCTTGAGAGCGACAAGTTCCGGCATCTCATTCGTGCCTACGCAGATGCCAAAGGACGCCCGCGGCGACGATGAGAATGGGCACGCTCCAAGCGAGAGCGAATGCCAAGCTCGGAGGGCCGAACAGCACGCGGCCGGCGGCGTCGAGCACGGCGGAAATCGATCGATAACCGCCGCGGGCGCGCAGCGCGGGCCAATCGGCTTCGACGAGCGCCAGAAGGCGACGCGGCACTGGCTCCCGCAGGGGTTTTTCAAAGAGTTCGGCGATTGGTGCGCCGGTCACGGTGAAGATTTTCAGGCGTTCGCGGGCTCGCGTATCCTTTTCGAGGACAGCCTCGACTTCGGCTGGAGTTCTCGGAATCGAGCTCGCCGTCCGCGTAAGCCATCAGGGTCTCGTCAGTCACGTCGGCCACGCTGGCTCTCCGGCTTCCTCGTTGACGTCTCCGGGGCAGGACCCTCGGCAAACTGGAACAGACTGAGCCGTGCCCGCGCCAAACAACTCATCACCGTGCCGATCGGAATTTCCAGGATTTCCGCCACCTCCTTATATGAACGTCCGTCGACGACAATCAATGCAATGAGAATCTGTTGTTCCGGAGACAGCCGCGAGATGCCTTCGACAACTCTGGCGAGCGCGAACCGGTGCTCGGTGATTTGCCGCCCGTCGTCTCCCGGCACGTCGCGCGCCGCATCCAGATCCAAAATCTCGCCGCGAACCTTCTGCGCCCGCATGCGGTCGTACCACCGTGTCTGCGCAATGCGAAACATCCAACTGTCAAGCCTGGTCCCGGGCTGCAATTGATCAAGTCGCGACAAGGCGCGTGCACATGTCTCCTGCACGAGATCATCGCCCCTGTCTACATCGCCTGTGAGCACATAAGCGAAACGCCGCAGACGTGGTAGAAACTCCACGATCCGTTGCCGGATATCGTCCGTCACGGAAGTGCCTCTCTCCCCACCCGGAAGGACAACGATTGGGACGCCGCGCGAATTCCAGGAATCGAGGCAAATTTGTGTCGAAGCCCGGCAACTGTGGCCACACTGCAACCCCATCCTCTCATCGGCGCATTCCTCCTGGCCTGAACGTTGTGGTTGTATGACATTTATCGCAAGCCGTGCCGAAATTGCCCTGGTGAGCATCGTCAGCGGCGTGGCAGGCATAGCAGGCGGTGGACAGCGAGATTTTACCGACATTGGTTTGCCGATGGCAAAGATGGCAATTCAGTCTCTGATGTGCGCCTGTGAGCGGATAGCGGGTTTGCTTGTCGTGATCGAAGCGCCATAGCTTCCAGCCATTGGGATTATGGCATATGCCGCAGTCGGTACCGAGGCGGCCCTCATGATGGGTGTCCTTGTGGCAATCGGCACATCGGGTCGAGGTATCCTTGAACGACGGGGTGCGGTGGCATTCCTCACAGGGCACGAGACCATGGTGACCGATCAGCGGGAAACGCGTCAGATCGTGATCGAAGGCGACCTTCTGCCGCCAGCCTCTCTCGTTGTGACACTTCTCGCAGTTCGGGCCGAGCTGGCCGCGATGCGGATCATTCTTCTTATGGCAGGATACGCAGGTCGTCGATAGCTTGTCGCGGTAGAGATCGCCCTTATGGCAGGCGTCGCATTTGACGGTAGCGTGGCCACCGCGCAGCGGAAACTTCGTCTGGCGGTCATGATCGAAACGGATCGCGTCCCATTTCGTCGGCTGATGACAGGTTGAGCATTTGGCGCCATAGCGCCCTGCGTGCACGTCCTGCAACTGATGGCAGTCGGCGCAGAGCCTGCTGACGCCCTTATAGCGCTCGCCGGCATGGCAGGCATTGCAGGCGACCTTAGCGTGGGCTCCCGTCAGTGGGAATTTGGTCTTGGAATGATCGATACGGCCTGACCTCCCGCCAGGCCGAACTCACTGTGGCAACCCTCGCATTTATCGCCAAGCTGGCCTTTATGCGCATCGTTTGCCTTGTGGCAATCGAAGCAGAGGCGGGGCGCCTCCCGATATTTGGCTCGGGGTTTGTGGCAGCTTTCGCATCGCGCCGATCTGTGCGCGCCCTTCAGCTCGAAGCCGGTGAACTTATGATCGAAGGTCTCGCGGTCGAACTGGACGATGTCCGCGGAGCGTCCTTTGTGATCGCCGTGGCAATGCTTGCAGTCGGCGGTGACGGCGTCGGGGCGCAGGCCGTGCAGGCCGCGATGCTGCTCCCGGTCGGCCGCAATGTCCTTGTGGCAGGCAAGGCATAGCCGCGTCTGCGACGACTTTGAAAAAGGCTCGTGGCAGTTCTTACAGTCTTTTTCATATTTGGCGTGGCCTTCGACAAGCGGCCCAGGCATCACCAGCCGGTCGAACAGGCTTTGCGCCTCAGCCGTCAACGCCGGCATGGACGCAATGAGCGCAATCGCCGTCAGACGGAGGATCGCCCAAAATGGCACCGAGGCGTCCTCCACTCAGTAGCGGTGGACCGCGACGACGTGGATGATCGCGGCGGTGACAAGCAGAAAGAACAGCGGCATGTGCAGGACATGCCAAAGTGCAAAGAGACGTTCATAGACGCCGAAGCGGGCGGCTTTGGTGACCGCGGCAAAATAAAGCCGCAGATGCTCCCGCGCCAAATTCCGCCGCTTGCGCCTCGCCGCCCATGACCAGCCGCGCCGTTTGGCCTCGGCTGCGATCGTCGCATTGGCAAAACGCATCAGGCGGCTGCGAAGCGCGCCGCGCCTGAAGCCGAGCGTCAGGAATGCGTAGGTTTGCGACAGAAAGCCGTGGCGCAGCGCCAGAATGCGGACCTCGAAGCGCGCAGCTCATCGAGAAGCTGCTGCGTCTGCGGCAGGTCGTCGCCGAGCGCCTGTTTCAGAAGCGAGGCATCGGCCAGGATCTGGCGGACTTCGGTCTTTCGTCCGTAAAGACCCATATGGACCTTGCTGTAGAGATAGCGGCCGATGATTCCGCTCCCGACCACGATCAGCATCGCGACCATCGCGACAGTCGCGTTGAGCGAGGCGAACTTCCAGTTCGAATGCATCAGGACGAGGGACGGGCCGACGATGCCGAGGATCATATGCAGCCGAAACCAGGACGGCACCCGTCCGAGCACGCGCAGAGCGCGCACGCGCTTGCGCAGCGGATAGAGCAGCAGCACCAGCATCATCACGCTGCCGATGATCCCGAGCCAATAGCCGAGACCGTATTCAGGCGTGAGATGCCCTTCGTCGCGATTGAGCCAGGTGGCATAGAGCGCGGCGATGACCGCTCCGGCGAATATCAGCGGTCCGACCGCCAAGAGCGGCTGGGCAAGATAATGGGTGAACCGCGCCGTTGCCGCACCGAGACTGAGCGGCGCCCTTTGCCGCGATTGCGGCGGGTGGCCGGGACTGGCCGGCGGCTGCGGTATGGGGCGAGCCCTGGCCGGCGATCTGGAAAATGCTTGGTTCGACATGACCCCTCATTCGCGCAAGGTATCAAAGGCGCCGCACGGCGGCCGCTAACCGCAGGCGCTGCGCGATAATTTTGGGCATGTCCTCAAGTTTCGAACCTAAGTCGCATAAAGAATCGGGCGGTTTTGTGACTGAAAATTGCAAACTTTCTGCAGGCCTCTCGGGCACATAAAGTGATCGCTCCGGGAATAAGACCGCTCCGGATTCGTTGTAGTTGCGGGTATGCCTCTCAAGACAGTCAATGCTGACGCTCATCGAGAACATCGGGGAATTTACTTATCGCGGGAATTAGGCTGGCGTTCGGCCGTTGTCGGAACACTCGTGTGCATCTCGTGACCTCGCGGGCTTCGCCCGCGATCGGCGCGGAGGAAATCTGTGCCCTGGTCCCTTCATTGCGGAAGTCCCGCCGCAATGAAGGGCCTCTTTTGCCTTGCGTCGGGCCGCCTCCGCATTCCGTCAGCATACGGCACCTTGCGTCACGTCATTTTTCCGCAATTGCATGGTAGCGATCCCGTTTCCGATAGGCTTTCCGCCTTGCGAGGTTGCCTGAGAAGATGCCAATCGATCCCGTCATCGCCGCCTATGTGGGACCGCTCGCCGTCATCTGGCTCATCTATCTCGGCTCGCGCAGGCGGGCTGAAAAACACACCGTCGCCGCGCAGGGAAAGTCGATCGAAGCGGGGCTGATGGAGCCCGCTTCCCTGCATCCGCTTATTGACGCGGTGAAATGTCTCGGTTGCGGTGCCTGCGTACGGGCTTGCCCCGAAGGCGGTGTGCTCGGGCTCATCAACGGCAAGGCCGAGCTGGTCCAGCCGACCGAATGCATCGGCCATGGCGCGTGCAAGGGCGCCTGCCCTCATGGTGCGATCACACTCGTCTTCGGGACCGAAACCCGCGGCGTCGACATTCCCTCCGTCGGTCCGAATTTCGAGACCAATGTGCCCGGTATTTTCATTGCCGGCGAGCTGGGCGGCATGGGGCTGGTCCGCAATGCCATCGAGCAGGGACGGCAGGCCATGAACTCAATCCGCAAGCTCGGCGGGTCGAAAAGCCCCAGTGTGCTCGATGTGGTGATTATCGGTGCCGGGCCGGCAGGTATCTCAGCGAGCCTCGCCGCGCTCGAACAAAAGCTCCGTTTCGTTACCCTCGAGCAGGAGAGCTTCGGCGGAACGGTTGCGCATTTCCCGCGTGGTAAGCTGGTGATGACGCAGCCGGCGACGCTGCCGCTCTATGGTACGGTCAAATTCAGCCAGATCTCCAAGGAAAAGCTGCTCGGCTTCTGGCGCAAGGTCGCCAAGGATACCGGCCTGCGGATCAACTATAATGAGCGTGTCGAGACCATCACCAGAGGCCCGCAGGGCTTCGAGGTGAGGACGACCCGCCGTGTCGCTTAGGACGCGCGCCGTGCTCCTGGCGATCGGCCGGCGCGGCACGCCGAGGCGGCTTGAGGTTCCCGGCGAAGAACAATCCAAGGTCGTCTACCGGCTCGTTGATCCGCAACAATATCGGGGCAAGCATGTGCTTGTCGTCGGCGGCGGCGACAGCGCGCTTGAGGCGGCGGCGAGCATTGCCGAAGAGAAAGGCACGCGCGTCACCCTGTCCTATCGCAGCGAGGCGTTTTCCCGGGCCAAGCCGAAGAACCGCCAGCGTGTGGATAAGGCGCAGGCCGCCGGCCGGCTCAAGGTCATGCTGAAATCGAGCGTAAAGGGGATCGGCCCCGATACGGCGACGCTGAATTGGGACGGCAGGCCGATCGAAATCCCGAACGATGCGGTTATCGTTTGCGCCGGCGGCATCCTTCCGACCAATTTCCTCAAAAGCATCGGCATCGAGGTTGAGACCAAATATGGAACGGCCTAGACGCATTCTCCTTGCCACGCTTGCCGCTGTGCCGTCGGCATCGCTCCGGCCTTTGCGCAGAGCGGCGGTAACGGCCAAACCGTCGAAAAGGCCGTCCGCAGCGGGTCCTTCGCCGAGGCCGTCGCCCTGTTGCAGAATTCGGCAAAGATCGGCGACGCCGAGGCGCAATATCAGCTCGCCTCACTCTATCGCGCCGGACGGGGCGTCGCACGCGACGATGCCCAGGCGTTCTGGTGGATGCGTCAGGCGGCCAATACCGGCCTCGCAAAGGCGCAATATGCGCTTGGCCAGATGTATCTCGCCGGTCATGGCGTGACCTCGAACCGGCCGGACGCGGAAGCATGGCTGCGGCGCGCCGCCGCGACAGGGCTACGACAAGGCACGGGAGCTGCTCGCAAAGCTGGCGACGGCGCCCGAGGCACCCGCGCCTTCGACCGGCTGGGCCGCAAACATTACCGCCGATGAGCCGAAACAGCGGGTCGCAGCGGTCGCGCCTGTGCCTCTGAAGCTTGCCAATGGCCGGCCCGCGATTCTCGAGGCTTCACTGCGCGGGCAGGCCGACACCGTGCAGGAGCTCGTCGCCAAAGGCGCCGATCTTGAGGTCCGCGACGAAGACGGCAATACCGCGCTGGCTCTGGCCGCCCTCGCCGGCAGCGCCCCGGTCGTCGAAATTCTTCTCGCGCGCGGCGCCGATGTCGATGCGCGCAATAAGCTTAGCGAGACGCCTCTCATCCTGGCCACAGCGAAAGGCTACGCGGCGGCGGCTGGCGCCCTGATCGCCAAAGGCGCGGACGTGAACGCCAGAAGCGCAAAGAACGACACGCCGCTGACGCTTGCGATCCGGCAATGCCAGAAAGACCTCGTGCCGGCGCTTCTGGCGAAGGGCGCCAGCGTCAGCAACCGTACCGACGACACGCCGCCGCTGACGCTGGCAAGCATCGGCTGCGACGGCACCGTCATCCAGGTCCTGATCGCGCGCGGCGCCAAAGCGAACGGTCCCGACGACATCGGCCGGACAGCGCTCTGGGTCGCGGCCGACAGCGGCAACGTTTCCGCCGCCGACGCTTTGCTCAAGAAGGGCGCTGATCCCCGCATTGCCGACAAGGAGGGCGTGACCCCGCTCCATCAGGCGCTGGGACGCGGCCATGGCGAAGTTGCCAAGCTCCTGCTCGCTCATGGCGCCGACGTCCAGAAGGCCACCGTGTCAGGCAATACGCCGCTGATGCTCGCCGCAAAGGCGGGTCTGACGCCGCTGATCCGCGATCTGATCAAGGCCGGCGCCGATCCCAATGCCCGCAATACGTTCGGCAATACGGCGCTCATGTTGGCGGCCAGCGAGGGCCGTGCCGATACGGTCAAGGTGCTTCTCGACGCGGGCGCGGATCGCAGCCTGCGCAACAAGAAGCGCGAGCAGGCCGCCGACGTCGCTGCGTCCCACGGACACGCTTCGCTCGCAAACGCGCTGCGTAGGGTAAGGATGATGTGAGACGCTGAGAGAAATGCGGAATAAAAGGAACTAGGATCGAATGACGTTTGGTGCCGCGCCTGACGGCGGCGATGATGCGATCGGGTCTTGTCCAAACGAAGCGTTTTGCTGTTTCGTTGCTCTCGGCAATGAAGCGTTTGATGGCGGCCTGCAACTCGACGACGGAGCTGAACACACTGCGTTTGAGCCGTCGCTTGGTCATCCTGGCGAAAATCCCTCCACTGCATTGAGCCAGGAACAGGACGTCGGCGTGAAGTGGAACTGCCAGCGTGGATGCCGGTCGAGCCAGGCCATCACCTTCGGATGTTTGTGAGCGGCGTAATTGTCGAGAATGGCGTGAATGACCTTACCGCCGGAACCTGGACCTCGATGGTGTTGAGAAAGCGGATGAACTCCTGATGACGGTGGCGCTGCATATTCCGCCAGGGGGGGGAGGGGAGGGGGGGGGGTGGTGGGGAGGGGGGGGGGGGAGGGGGGGGAGGAGGGGGGGGGGGAGAAGGAAGGGGAAGGGGGGAGAGGGGGGGTGAGGGAGGGGGGAGAGGGGGGGAAGGTGGGGGGGGAGTAGTGGTGTGGGGGGGGGGGGTAGAAGGTGGAGGTGTGGAGGGGGGAGAGGGGGGTGTGCAAAGCTAGCGCTGAAGCTGCAGCGCAAGCAGGTTGGCGGAGATGCGTTGATTCGACGGTCAGCGTATGGCTGAGAGAATGAGGGCGCAGAATGTTCTGCGGCGGTGCGGTCCACACGATCGCCTCCAGACGAGCGCGATCCTCAGCGGTGACATCAAAAGAAATTCCCGTGCGCATCCCGTTGGATTCGCATGGTTCGCACCAGAGCGAAATGCATGCGATCTATGTAGGTGCGACCACTAGCAACTTTATGAAAACGAGTGGAGCTTTTGAATTTGACATTTGAGCGCGAACTCGCGAAGGGGGATAAATGAAATTACACTAGACTACGCGGCGCAGTTTCCTGCCATGACGGCGCCCGACGATCGGCCGCTTTCGCGGCACGGGTGAAGCTGCTTACAGTCGATGCCGGAACGATGGAAACGGAGCGGCGATGCTGCACGCACGCAAATCTCTGAAGGGCATGGTCACGGCTCCGCATCATCTTGCCGCGGAGGCCGGTGCGCAGATTTTGCGCGAAGGCGGCAACGCCATCGAGGCGATGATCGCCGCCGCCGCGGCCATCGCTGTGACCTATCCGCATATGAACAGCATTGGCGGCGATGCGTTCTGGCTGATTTCGCTGCCCGGCCGTCCGCCCGTTGGCGTGCGCGCCTGCGGACCGGCCGCGCGACTTGCGACGCCGGAATTTTACGCTGAACATGACGAAACGAGATCCCGGCGCGGGGGCCGCGCGCGGCCTTGACCGTCGCGGGCGCGGTCGCGGGATGGGCGGAAGCGCTCGCCATCGCCCGCGAGGAGGCCGGCAGGATACCGCTTTCGGCGCTGCTCGCCGACGCGATCCGCTACGCGCAGGACGGCGTTCCCGTCACGCTGTCCCAGGCCATGCTTACGGCGCAGAAATGGCCGGAACTGCGGGATGTCCCTGGCTTTCGGCCAACCTACGCCGAGAATGGTCCGCCCGATGAAGGCGCGATTCTCAAGCAGCCGCAGCTTGCCGCAACGCTCTCGCAGCTTGCCGAAGCCGGGCTCGACGATTTCTATCGCGGCGATCTCGCGCGGCTCATGGCCAAAGGGCTGAAGGCGGCGGGAAGCCCATTGCGCCTTGCCGATCTGAAGGCATTTTCCGCCAGCCCGGTCGAGCCGCTTTCGCTCGATATGCGGGCCGGAATGGTGTTCAACATGCCGCCGCCGACGCAGGGCGTCTCATCGCTGATGATCCTCGGAATTTTCGACCGTCTCGGCGTAACGGACGCCGAGAGCTTCGCCCATATTCATGGGCTCATCGAGGCGACGAAACGCGCCTTCATTCTACGCAATGCCCATCTCGGCGACCCTCGCCGCATGAGCCCCGGCTGGCGGGACTGGCTCGGCCCGGACCTGCTGGACAGGGAGGCGACAGCGATCGACATGAAACGCGCGGCGCCATGGCCCCATGCGGGACATCCGGGCGATACGGTCTGGATGGGCGCCGCCGACAGCGCCGGCCGCGTCGTCAGCTATATTCAGAGCACCTATTGGGAGTTCGGCAGCGGCCTCGTGGTGCCGGGAACGGGGATCATCTGGCACAATCGCGGAGCAAGCTTCACGCTTGGCGACGGGCCGAACGCCCTCGGGCCAGGCCGGCTGCCGTTCCACACGCTCAATCCCGCGCTGGCCCGCCTGGATGACGGGCGCACCCTTGCCTATGGCACGATGGGCGGCGAGGGCCAGCCGCAGACGCAGGCGGCAATCTTCACCCGCCATGTCAATTTCGGCGAGGACATGCAGGCGGCCGTCACGGCGCCGCGCTGGCTGCTCGGCCGAACCTGGGGCGCGGAGACGACCAATCTGAAGCTCGAAAGCCGGTTTCCGCCGGAGCTCATCAAAGCCCTGAATGCCGCCGGTCACGACATCGAACTGGTCGGCGCGTTCGACGACATGATGGGACATGCCGGGATGGTGTCCATCGATGCGCGCGGCGTCATTTCCGGAGCAACCGACCCGCGTGCTGACGGCGCCTGCGCCTCGCTCTAATCGGATTTGGGTTTTTCGAGTGTGCCGGTATCGAACTCGATTTTCTTGGCGAGCTTGGCGCCGATGATGTGGCTGTTTTCGTCCTGCTCTCGGAAGAATTTGTAGCCGACATCGATCGCCCAGCCATCCGGCAAGTCCGTGCCCACCGAGAGCTGAACCTGATAGTCGTTGAAATCCTTGCCGTCGAAAAGTTCGGCATTTCGCGCCGTATAGCCGAGCGACACACGGTATTTGTCGAACTTGGCCAGGCCGGCAAGTCGTCCAATACCAGAGCGAGTCGACGAATTCATTCGGATTGCCGGTATCGTAAAGATCGCCGCCATAGTCGAAATAGACTGCCTCGGCCAGCCACTCGAAGCCGACGCCATTATATTTGCGCTCGCCATTCACACCCGCGACGAAACCGTTTTGGTCGGCGATATCATTGACGCCGCCGGCCTGATGGATGAAGCCGAGATTATAGCCGATCCCTCAAGGCCCGGGGCGTCGCTTCCCGTCAGCGAGACGGCGAAAGAGTCAAGATTGCCGGTGTTGCTGAGTCCGCCATCGCGGATGCTGTTCTGGCCGCGATTGGTGAAGAGCGAATTACTCAGCACGCTCGTATCCGCAAAAAAAGTGCTCGCCGTAAGCGTCATTTTGCCGAGCGACGTCTTGTCCTTGGCGACCGACACGCCCACGCCGACCCGTTCGGTGAACTGGTAGTCCTCTACCAGATCAGCGCCATAGACGTCGGGTGCAAGATCCCAGGCCTTGCCGAAAGCCAAGTTGAACTTGCCGGCAAAGAAAGCAACAGGACTGAGATCAAGCTGTCCATAGAGCTGCTGGACATAAAGCCCCTCGTCACCGAAAAAGCGATCCTGGCTCGGCCCCGGATCGAAGACAGGCTCGAAAGTGAACCCGGCATGTGCCGAGAAATAGGGACTGAAGTAAGCGCCAACTCCCATTTCGGTCTTGGTGTAGGTGTCGCTCAGCTTTGCGTCGGGATTGTCAGCGGCGAAGGTGTTGTCCGTCTGAAAGCCTATGAAGACGTCGCCTTTGAGGTAGGGATAGCTGTGAGGCGTTGCCATGTCGGCGCTTTGAGCGCTGGGCGGCTCCTCGGCTATGGAGTCCACGGCGCGGGCATCCGGTGCTCCAGCGGCCATGCCCATGACCAGCGCCGTGCAAGCTATGAGCACCGTGCGGCGCAGAGCATCCACCCTCAATGACCTCACCATGGATATCCCCCAAGCCCCCCATGATCCGCAACATCACGAATAGATGTTATACTGTTTCGTCTTTGTCCAGCGGCCCGTGAATTCTGCCCACCCCAACAGCCCGCCCCGTGCCCGTTCGACGACAGTTTAGCCCATAAGGGGAGCCGCGGATTGACGCGATCCGCACCGTTTTCCGCAAGTTTGAAAGTCTACGCAGACTGCTGCCGGCCTATGCCCATTGGCAGCGATCATCACAATAGCTGAAGTCAACAAGTCAAGAATTAAGTGCGCGGCATACGACTTTTTTTTGGTTCTAAATCAATAACTTATAACTATTCTATTTCTAGACTCCGACTCCCGCGATACCGGTTGATCGGGCTCCGCGGCGTCCGCTCGGCAACGACACGGGACGCGACCATATTGCCCGGCACATCCCATTGCTGTTTCGTCTTGCCCGCTCTCAGTGTAATTTATGCAAAATTTAGGGTCGGTATTGTGGGAGGCGCGGATGCGCGAACGGGCAAAATTTTATCGCACAGCAGGCCTTTTTTTCTTCGCTTTCGGCGCCCTCACGGCGCCAGCCTATGCGCAAAACAGTGATCTGCCTTCGCAGGAGCCCATCCTGCGCATCGAAACCGAAATGCACACCGCGCCTATCGTCCGCGTCGGGGTCGACGCATTATGCAAACTGATGGTGACAGGCTCGGACGACAAAACCACCCGGCTCTGGGATATTTCAGACAACGATCCGAATCGCGAAGAACCGCGCCTGCTTCGCGTTTTCCGCGTGCCGATCGGTCCAGGCAATCACGGCAAGGTCTATGCCGTCGCACTCTCGCCGGACGGCAAGATCGTCGCGGCGGGCGGCTATAACCGGACCGGCGGCGACCATTGGGTCTACCTGTTCGATGCGGCGTCGGGAAAAATGCTGCGCAGGCTCGGCCAGCTCAAGAACGTCATCTATCATCTTACCTACTCGCCCGACGGGCGGTATCTCGCCGCAACCCTTGGCGGCGGCCAGGGCATGCGGGTCTGGGACACCTCCAATTGGCGTCTTGTCGCCCAAGATGGCGACTACAGCAATGTCGACAGCTATGGCGCCGCATTCGACAAGAACGATGCGTTATTCACGGTTGCCGATGATGGCTTCGTACGTCGCTATGGCCGCCATTTCAGGCTCGAAGCCAAGTCGCAGGTGACGGCGGGGCGCCGCCCGTTCCAAGTTGCGGTCAATCCCGCCGGCGACCGCCTCGCCGTGGCCTTTGACGGCGATCTCGGCATCGAATTGTTCGGAGCAGCCGCACTGCAGCACCTCGGCGCGGTGAACACGACCGGCATGGAAGGCGATCTTTCGACGGTTGCCTGGTCGCCGGATGGCAAGGAACTCTATGCGGGCGGGAAGTACATCTCGGGCGGCGGACGCCCCGTCGTGATCTGGGACAATGCCGGGGAAGGTCCGCGCCGCGAGATCAGTCTTGCCCGCTCGACGGTCATGCACATCCTGCCCTGCGCAACACGAATGGTGGCGGCATCCGCCGATCCCGCGATCAGCACCTACACAGCCGTCGGCATTCCGCTCCTGCACCGGGAGAATGTGATCGTCGATCAGCGCGGCAAGAGCGGCGAGAGCTTCATGGTCTCCAACGACGGGACGCGTGTGCGTTTCGGCCTCGATTACGGGTCGGATATCCCGGTCGAGTTCGACCTGACAACCCCCGAGCTCAAAAACGCTCCCAACGCCAATTCGTCATTGACTCAGGCGCGGCTCACCGGCCTTGCGATCACGGATTGGGACGATCGGTACGACCCCAAGCTCAACGGCAAACCCATCCCCATGCAGAACGCCGAGCGCGCCCGCGCGCTCGCGATCACGCCGGATAGCAAGCTTTTCGTGCTCGGCACCGAATACCGGCTTCGCGGCTTCGACAGCGCCGGCAATGAGCTTTGGCAACGCTCCATGCCCGGCGTGGTCTGGGGCGTTAATATCACCGGCAACGGCAAGCTCGTCACGATCGCCTGCGGCGACGGGACCATTCGCTGGTATCGGATCGCTGACGGCGCGGAACTCCTGACGCTGTTCGTTCAGGCCAAGGACCGGCGCTGGGTCGCCTGGACGCCGAAAGGCTATTACATGGCCTCGCCGGGGGCGGAGGAGCTGATCGGCTGGCATATCAATCGCGGCTGGGAGCAGGCGGCGGATTTTTTTCCGGCAAATCGCTTCCGCGACGAATTCAGCCGGCCGGATATCGTCAAGCTGGTTCTGACCACTTTGGATGAGGATCAGGCGGTCAGCCAGGCGAATGCGGAGTTCGAACCGCAACCGCGAGAATGAGGACATCCGCAAGCGGCTGCCTCCCGTCATCAACATCACCTCGCCGACCGACGGGCAGTCATTCGGCCAGCCGGCCATCAACGTCAAATATGGTGTGCGCTCGCCTTCCGGCCTGCCGGTGCGCCGCGTCCGCGCGCTCGTCGACGGACGGCCCGTCCTGGTAGAAACGCGGGGCCTTGATCAGATTGGTGGCCAGGAGAGCCAGTTTACGCTGACGCTACCGTTGCCGCCGCGCGATGCGCTGCTCTCGCTGATCGCGGAAACCGACCAGTCATCCAGCGAGCCGGCCGAGGTTCAGCTCAAATGGTCCGGCGCCTCCGAGCCGGCACAGCCGAAGCCCAAGCTTTACGCGGTGCTGGTCGGGGTCAGCGCATATTCCGACAACACGATCCCAAGCCTGAAATGGGCGGCGCAGGATGCGATCGACCTGGCCGCGGCGCTGCAGAAGCAGCAAGGGCTGCTCTACGACAAGGTGACCATCAAGCTGCTGACCGACAAAAGCGCCACCGCCGCCGCGATCATCGACGATCTCGACTGGATTTCGCGAGCGGCATCGCAAGGCGACAGGGTTATCGTTTTCCTTGCCGGACACGGCGTCACCGACGAGCGCCAGGACTATTATTTCCTGCCCTCCAACGCCGAGATCGACAGAGAAAGCGGCTTGTTCGTGCCGCGGCGCAGCACCGCAGTGAAGCGGACCGATATCGTCAGCAGCTTGCGCGAAACGCAGGGGCACGCGCTCTTCCTGTTCGACACCTGCCACGCGGCGCGCGCGACATCCGTCGCCTCGCTTCGCGGCTCGCTGGATCTCGTGCCATTCATCAACGAGCTGAGATCGGCTGAGAATGGCGTGCTCGTGCTTTCGAGCTCGGAAGGCCGCGAGGCCAGCCAGGAACGGGACGACTGGAAACACGGCGCGTTCACCAAAGCGATCTTGGAGGCCTTCGACGGCGCCGGCGAAACCGATCAGCAAGAGCATGTCCTCACTTTTTCGGAGCTGAACCGCTATGTCGGCGACCGAGTGAAGGAGCTGACCGCCAACCGCCAGCACCCGGTGCTTCAGGCAATCCAGCCGTCGCGCGATCTGCCGATCGCGGTCGTGCGCCACTGATCGGCAGCTGACGAAAATATGGCCGCGCTCGTGCCCGCGGCCATATTTTTGCGGCCGCTCTTGCCGCGACCAGCGCGATCGCTAAGTAAGCCCTATGCGCGCGTTCGCCGACCTTCTCGACCGTCTTTATTTCACCCATGGCAATCTGGCCAAGGCCGCGCTGCTGCACGATTATTTAAGGCGGACCCCCGATCCGGACCGCGGCTGGGCCGTGGCGGCGATCGCCGGCGGGCTGAGCTTCGACCTGTTCAAGCGCTCCCTTGTGCGCGAGCTGATCGTCGAGCGGACGGACCCGACGCTGTTTGCGCTTTCCTATGACTATGTCGGAGAGACGGCCGAGACCATTGCGCATCTTTGGCCGCCCTCGCCGCAGCCGTCCCTACCGGCGGAGCTGCCGCCGCTCCATGAGGTCATCGACGAGTTCCGCCGCCGGACCAAGCCCGAGATCCGCGATTATCTGGCCGGATTGCTCGATATCTCGACGCCGCCGCAGCGCTGGGCGCTGCTTAAGCTCGGCACGCGAGCGCTGCGCGTCGGCATTTCCGCGCGTTTCATGAAGCGTGCGCTCGCCGATTATGGCGGCGTGCCGCTTGCCGATATCGAGGAAGTCTGGCACGGGCTGCGGCCGCCTTATGTGGCACTGTTCGACTGGCTTGAGGGGCGCTCGCCGAAGCCTGACACGAGCGAGCAGGTGGTCTTCCACCCGGTCATGCTCGCCAACGCGCTCGACGACGCTGACGTCGGACTGATCACACCGGATGCGTTTCAGGCTGAGTGGAAATATGACGGCATTCGCGTGCAGCTCGTCAGCCTGCCGGCGGGGAAGGCTCTGTTCTCGCGTACCGGCGATGAAATCAGCGCGGCCTTCCCCGATCTCCTGGAGATGGTTGATTTTCACGCCGTGCTCGACGGCGAACTTGTCGTGCGCAAGAACGGTGCGATTGGCTCGTTCAACGATCTACAGCAGCGGCTCAACCGCAAAATGCCCAGCGCCAAGCTGATTGCCGAAGCGCCCGGCCATCTCGTGCTTTATGACGCGCTCCGGCTGGGGAATGATGACCTACGCGCGCTCCCGCTCAGGGAACGGCGCCGGCGTCTGGACCAATGGTTCATCGAGCAGGCTCCGCGGGCCATGGGCCTCGCGGTGCCGCTCCAATTCGACGACGCGGAGAGCCTGACCCGTTTGCGCGCCTCCGCGCCGGAGCTGGCCGGGCCGTTCGTGGAAGGCCTGATGCTCAAGCGCAAATTGAGCCCCTATATCGCCGGGCGCCCACAAGGCCAGTGGTACAAATGGAAGCGCGATCCGCTGCTCGTCGATGCCGTATTGATGTATGCGCAGCGTGGCTCGGGCAAGCGCTCGTCCTTTTATTCCGACTACACTTTCGGCCTCTGGCGGAACGGCGAATTGCTCCCCGTCGGCAAGGCCTATTTCGGCTTCACCGATGAAGAGCTGCGCGAGCTGGACCGCTGGGTCCGCAACAACACCGTCGCCCGATTCGGCCCGGTGCGCGAAGTGGAAAAGGCACTGGTCTTCGAGGTGGCTTTCGACAGCGTCCATATCTCGACGCGGCACAAATCGGGCGTCGCCATGCGCTTTCCGCGCATCAACCGCATCCGCTGGGACAAGCCTGCCGAGCAAGCCGACGAGCTTCAGACCCTGGAGAAGCATATCGGCTGACTTCAACGCCGCTTTCGGCACTTGCCGGAGCCCGCCGGGCGATTTAGCTTGAATGCGGTCAGATCGAGAGGAAACCGATGCTGAAAATTTACGGCCGCGCCAATTCTATCAACGTTCGCAAGGTTCTTTGGCTTGTCGATGAAATCGGGATTCCGTTCGAGCGGGAGGATTGGGGCCGGGGCTTTCAGCCACTGACGAACCCCGCCTTCCTCGCCATCAATCCGCTCGCACTGATCCCGGCGATTGACGATGACGGTTTCATATTGAGCGAGTCCAATACCATCCTTCGCTATCTGGCCGCCAAACACGGCCGCGCGGATCTGCTTCCCGCCGACCTGAAAGCCCGCGCCTGCATCGAGCGCTGGATGGACTGGCAGGCGATCGATCTGACGCAGGCCTGGCGCGGCGCGTTTCTCGCGATTGTCGCCAAAGCGCCTCTGCCTGGCGGCGACGATGTCGTGCAGGCGTCTTTGCGCGACTGGCCCGCTAAGATGAAGATGGTGGAAGACCAGCTCGAGAAGACCGGCGGCCATATCGCCGCCGCCGAATTTACGCTCGCGGACATTCCGATCGGGCTGACCGTCCACCGCTGGTTTGCATCGCCATTGCCGATCGAGCGCCCCGATCTGCCAGCGACCACCGCATATTATGAGCGCTTAAGCGAACGCCCCGCCTTCATGACACACGTCCGCAACGGCTTGCCGTGAGCCGCGCGCCCCATGGCGCAATGGCGTGGCGCGGTTTACCTCTCCCATGGGGAGAGGTTGGAATGCGTCAGCGTTCGGGGTGAGGGGATAATGCCCATCGATCATTTGTAACCCCTCACCCTAACCCTCTCCCCCTGGGAGAGGGAATCCAATTGCGATGCGGACTGACCTCATCCAGTTCAGGGCCAGAAAGGCATAAGCCTCACGTCGGGCCGGTTCGTCGCGCGCGGAATTCGACATTGGTGCGCCAGCTTGCGCCTTGATCGGTGGAAATCTCACCGCGCCAGAAGAAGGCCGTCTCGCCCTCCGCGAAAACCTGCATTGAAGAATTGTAATGGGTCGTCAGCCCACTCTCCGCAGTCCAGGCAACACGCCGGGTTTCCTCGTCGATGGCGAGGATGGGCTCGCGCGCGACCATACCGTTGGCAAAGGTGACGATGCGCATGCCGGGCTCAAGCTGCGTATTCGTGACGAAGCCGGGCGCCAGCCTCGTATGTACGGCGCCGACATCGCGGATCACGTCCCAAACGTCTGCGGGCCGCGCCGACGTCAGAATGTCTTTTCGAATTGAGGCCATCTCTTTTCCCCTTAACGGTCAAATTGGCGGGCGACGCCGCTGCCCTGACTCTCAGGCGGACTGATTGCAATAGGCTTCGAGACGATAGCCGTCCGGGTCGACGACAAAGGCGGCGTAATAATCGTCGCCATAATCGGTTCTCAGCCCCGGTCTGCCGTTGTCCGTCCCACCGGTGGCGAGCGCGGCCTTGTGGAACGCGGCAACGCTCTTCCTGGTCGGCGCTGTGAAGCAGAAATGCAACCCCGATGCCGTGTCGGGCGCCACAGGACTGGCGCTGGCGCTGATCCAGAAGGAGACCGCATCCGCGCCATATCCGAGCGAGGTCTCGCCAGAGCTGAGACAGACGTAGCCGAGCGGCTTGAGCGCGGCGTCGTAAAAGACCTTCGTCCGCGCGATGTCGCGAACGCCTATCGACACATGATCGATCATCCTATTGTCCTCCGATGCTTCCCGGCTAGGGCGCATGATCCTCAGGCGCTGCCGGACATGCGGAGAGATTGACCGATTGATCCGTTCCGCCGCTTGGGGAAAATTGCTATCTTTCGCCGATGAGACGCGAGATCACCGATGCCGAGATCGACCGGACCGCGCCACCGGCCGCGCGCCTGCTGGCCAACGGGCGCGATTGGTCCCTCAGCGAATTTGTCTGCCACGCGGACGCATCCTGCCGCCCGTTCGAAGAGCAGCACCAGCGGGTCACCATCGCCGCCGTCGTCGAAGGCTCGTTCAATTACCATACCGACACCGGCGAGGCGCTGTTGCATCAGGGCGCTTTCATGCTCGGCAACCACGGCGCCTGCTATGAATGCGGCCATCAGCACAGCGCCGGCGACCGCTGCGTCGCGCTTCAGCTCGCGCCGGACTATTTTGCCGAAATTGCCGCCAGCGCCGCCGCTTCGGCGAAATACGCATTCACCGCTGCCATGCTGCCCTCGATGAGCCGGCTGCTGCCGCAAATCGCTGCGATGGAAAGACTTGCCACGGCCGCGCCGCTCGCCGCGCAGGAAGCCATGCTCAGCATCGTCGCCACCGTCGTCCGGGCGGTCTCGGGCGCCGTGCCGTCACCCCAGCGCCTTTCGCCGCGCGACGGGCGGCGCGTGAGTGCTAGCGCTGCGTTATATCGAGGATCATGCCACCGAGACCATGGACATCGAGGCACTGGCGGAAGTTGCAGGCATGAGCAAATATCATTTCCTGCGCGTCTTCCGGCGCGCCGCGGGCGTGACGCCCTACCAGTTTCTTCTTGGAATCAGAATGCGCCGTGCCGCAGCCCGCCTCGCCGGCTCGGCGGAAAATGTTTCAGCGATTTGCTACGACAGCGGCTTTGGCGATCTGTCGACGTTCAATCACCGCTTCCGCGATGTGTTCGGCGTCAGCCCCATGGCGTTTCGCAAGGCCGGGAACGCTTAGGCCTGTGCGCGGCCCGCGGTCCCTCGAAACGAAGGATGGGCAAGCCGACCGCTGTCCGCTTAGAGCCGGATCAGTTGAAGTGGAAACGCCTTATCCGAAATCCCCGTGAAGATGGGGACAGCCTATGTCCCGATCGTGCGCTAACGGACCTTATCGAACTCCAGCACGATCTGATTGACATTCTTCGGCGGCGACAAGAACTCCAGAGTGAAGTTGGTGCTCGTGCGTGGCGCCAGCCGATCGGTCGGAACGCTCGCCGTGGCCTTGACCGAATTGAGGCTGTCGGCATCCCGCACATTGACCAGAACCCGCGGCACCGCAACGGTCCGATCCGTGACATTGACCACCTGTCCCGTCACCTCGATCATCGGTTTGCCGTCCGACGTTGTCCACCGGTAGTTGACGTCGGCGAAATCGACGCCGGTATCGGCGACCCGGAAGCCCAGGCTCCGATACAGCCCAGTCGTGCCCGGCAGGGCGGCCATGATGTCCTCCTTCAGACCGACAAATGCAAGCCCAACGCCGCTTACAATCGAGAAGAAGACTGCCCATGCCGCGACCGTGGCAAGCCCGCCATAGCTACGGTTAGGGTCGTAGCGCGCGATGTCGGTGGATTCCAATTCGGCTTGAAGTGCGGCGGCGTCCTGCTCGAAATCGTCGACGACCTCGCTGCCTGCAGCCCCCGCCACGAATTGTTCGTCGTAGAGGCTATCGAACTCGGTCAGCACCTCGTCATGGTGCCCCACAGCCGCTGCCTCCACGGGCATTTTCGGCAGCGAGCCGGCCTTGAATATGTCTTCCCCGTCGTGCTGGAAGGCGAGGTTCGCCGACGCACGATTATCGTCTTCGTGGAAATCGTCATTTTCGTCCCGCGCGCCGAAAATAGGCGTCTTGGCGTTTCGACCCGTGAGATGGAAGGGCGCCTCCTCGTCCTGCAGGGAGCCGGTTCCGTAAGTTTGGCCGGTGAAGCCGGAATCCTCAGCTTCTTCAGGCTCACCCTTGTCGCCGAATGTGCCTCGCTCGTCCGATCCAAAAGTCGAGGCCGCATCGGGTGTCCAACGGTTCTCCTGATTGGCGAAACCGGACTGTTCCGACCCGAATCGCGGCCGCTGAAACGCATCGCCTTGCGCGTCCTCACGTGTTTCCTCAAGCGCCGCCTTTAACGCCTGACGAATTGCCGCTTCGGCACCGTCGGCATCGTCTTCGCTATCGTTTGCCTCGGTCTCGGCAGTGCTCTGCCAGGAGCGAAGGCGCTCGGTCCAGCTTGCGTCGCTCTGCGCCGGTGATTCGTTCGTTTCTGGCGAAAATCCGGGAGAACGCTGCTCCTCCTCCCGCTCCATCGATGGTATGCGGCCGGTAAAAAGGGGCTTGCGCGTTTCGGTCACCGGCTCCGCAGGCGGGCTCTCCCGGCCCTCCCGGAAGCGGGACCACCAGCTCTGCTTAACGGGCGCAGTCGCCGCCGGACTCGCTTCTTCTGCACCTTCGAAGCCGGTTACGTGAGGTCGCGCCCGGCGTCGAAATTGATGCACCGAATTGGTCGTGCCCGACCTGCCAGGCAGACGGCGCCTGGCTTGCCTCATTGTGTTCTTCGGCGGCAGTTTCGTCCGCGCCCTGCGCCCACGCTTGGCCATATTCGTGCTGCTCGTCGGCGGCGGCGCTCTCCGAAGATGCGTGGTCCGCGGCCGCAGGATCTGGATTGTACTCGGACGTGTCTGGTTCTAGTGTCGCTTCGGCATCGCCTTCCGGGACGAGGCGCCACTGATGTCCGCAGCGGGCGCATTTCACATACCGGCCCCCTTCCGGTATCGGCTTGTTCATTTTATACCGGGTCGAGCAAGCCGGACATTCAATGATGTGAGACAAGGGTGTTTTCCTCAAGTCATAAAGAGACGGTCATGGACGGTGCAGACGCTGGCGTCCCGTCTTCGCCGAAATCCATTGATACAAGAGAGTTGGTTCCGCATAAAGGCCGGCATCTCTGGCTGTTGATCTTCTTCAGTTCGAGCATGTTCGGGAGCTGCCGTGATTAGGTTGGAGAATGTGGGGCTGCGCTACGGGCTAGGCCAGGAAGTTCTGCGCGATGTCAGCTTCCATTTGCTCCCCGGCTCGTTTCACTTCCTGACAGGCTCGTCGGGAGCTGGCAAGACCTCTTTGTTGAAGATCCTGTTCATGTCGCTCAAGCCAACCCGCGGCCTTGCCTATATCTTCGGCAAGAATGTCACGCGCGGAACGTCCGAACAGCGCGCGGATCTGCGGCGCCGCATCGGCATCGTGTTTCAGGATTTCCGGCTTCTCGACCATATGACCACCTGGGAGAACGTCGCTCTTCCGCTCCGTGTCCACGGGAAGAGGCAGTCCGAATATGCCGAAGACGTTACGGAGCTGCTCAAATGGGTCGGGCTGGGTGAACGCATGCACGCCTATCCACCGGTCTTGTCGGGCGGTGAAAAACAGCGCGCTGCGATTGCCCGTGCGGTGATCGGAAAACCCGAACTCTTGCTTGCCGACGAGCCGACGGGTAACGTCGACCCGCAAATGGCGCGGCGCTTGTTGCGACTGTTCATCGAACTTAACCGGCTGGGCACATCCGTCATCATCGCTACGCACGATTATCAGCTGATGACTCAGTTTCCCGCGCCGCGCCTGATCCTGGAGCATGGACACATGCATATCCATGGCTGACCATTATGAATAAAGAGGCCATCGATCGCGGTCTCCCGGCAATCATGCGGCCGGAGCCGCCAAAGCGCCGTTTCGCGCCGGGAAAGGCGCCGATCGTGCCGCCGGGGTCGGTGACCGGCCGGGCGCTCGTCGTGGTGATCGGGATCATGGGCTTCCTCGCCTGTCTGACTGCGGGCGCGGTCTATATGATCAACCAGTCGGCGTCGGACTGGCTTCATGATGTTGCGAGCGAGGTCACCGTTCAGGTGAAGCCGGAGGGAAGCCAGGACGAGGTCGAGAAACGGTCTGAGACCATTGTGAAGTTTCTCACTGGTCAGATCGGCGTGCGCAGTGTGGAGCTGCTCACGCTCGATCAGTCGGCCGAATTGGTCGAGCCCTGGCTCGGCCAGGTCTCTGGGATCAAGGATCTGCCGTTTCCGCGTCTCATTGCCGTCGAGGTCGACCGGGAGAATCCACCTGACATTGCCACACTGCGCGCAGCTTTAACGAGCAAGTTCCCTTCCGCCTCGCTGGACGATCACCGCGCATGGCAGCAGCAGATCCGGCGGGTGACGGGATCGCTGGCGCTGGGGGGCTTCGTCATCATCATCTTGATGGCCGCTGCGACCGTCGGAATTGTAGTGTCCGCCGCAAGGAGCGCCATTGCATCGAACCGAGAGATCGTTGAGGTGCTCAATTTTGTCGGCGCCGAGGAGCGATTTATCGCGCGCCAGTTCGAGCGGCATTTCCTAAAGCTTGGCATCAGGGCTGGCGTTGTCGGTGCGACGGCGGCAGGCAGCATTTTCTACTGTCTGCCGATCATGACCGAATATCTGAGCGGTGCAGCCACCCACGCTGAAATCCACAGGCTCGTCGGGACCGGGCGGCTCGATTTTTTCGGTTATGTGAGTCTTCTCCTCGTCGTCGTCGTCATCGCCGCAATTTGTCTGCTGACCTCGCGCTTCGGCGTCCGACGTATTTTGAACGCGCAAAACCAATAAACTATAAACTGAGAGATCGGTTCGGGATCGCCTTCTCATGCGACATATGGAATTTTCAAAAGGCGAAAAAAGCTACATTGTCACCGCGATGGACGCTGCGGGGAAAATTCCGGTTGAGGTGAGAAAGCGGAGCTTCTTTATTCGCTGGGCGAAATTTGCCTTCGCCTTCTGCGTTGCCCTCGCGGGATTGGGCCTGGCGGGCTTCCTGTTTTTCTTCAGCCTCATTGACGACGAGCCGGATAATGATGTTCGCAGCGCCGATGCCATCGTCGTCTTGACCGGCGGCGAGGCCCGCATTCCCGAGGCGATCAAGCTCTTATCGCAGGGAAAGGGGCGCAGGCTCCTGATTTCAGGCGTTAACCCGACCACGACGCGGCGGGAGCTGGTCTCGCTGAATCCGAACACCCGGAAATGGTTCAGCTGCTGTATCGATGTCGGCCGCGTCGCGCGCGACACGATCGGCAATGCCGAGGAAACGCGGGCCTGGGCGGAGAGCCGCGGCTTCAAATCGCTCATCGTGGTGACAGCAAGCTATCACATGCCGCGCAGCCTCGCCGAATTGCGCCGCACCTTGCCCGATGCTGACCTCATCGCCTATCCGGTCAGGCCCGGCAATCTCCGTGTCGACGCCTGGTGGTCGCATGGCGGCACATTCCGGTTTCTGGCGATGGAATATGTAAAATTCGTCCCGGCGTTCGGCCGCTGCCTGACGATTCAGATCGGGCGCAATCGCGGAGTCTACGGTGGCGTCCACCAATGCCTCAATTCCGGAGGCTCGGCTTGAGCCATGCTGCGCTCGCTGGTGTTCTATGTCGTCTTCTACCTCAACACCGCAGTTTTCCTGATCGTCGGCAGCCCGTTGCTGCTCGGGCCGCGAAGCTGGGCGATGGCCGGCGCTCAAAGCCCATGCTCTCGCCTCGATCTGGTGGATGCGGATGATCGTCGGGACGAAACTTGAAGTGCGCGGGCGCGAGAACCTGCCGGACGGGACCGGCGCTCATCGCCTCAAAGCACCAATCGGCCTGGGACACGTTCGGTATCATTCCCTTCACCCGCGATCCGGCGATGATCATGAAGAAGGAGCTTTTGTCCGTGCCGCTCTATGGCTGGTTCTCGCGCAAATTCGAGATGATCCCGATCCAGCGCGAACTCGGCCCGGCGGCGTTGCGCCAGATGGCCCGCGACGCCAAGGACCGCGCGGCGCAAGGGCGGGATATCGTCATCTTTCCGGAAGGGACACGGCGCGCGCCGGGCGCTCCGCCGGCTTACAAGCCAGGCGTTCTCCTGCTTTACGAGGCGCTCGGCATTCCCTGCATTCCCGTCGCGCTGAATTCCGGCGCGTTCTGGCCGCGCGGTAGCATCATGCGGCGGCCCGGAACGATCGTGCTGGAGTTTCTGCCAGCGATCCCGCCCGGCTTGCCTCGCGGCAAGTTCATGGCCGAGCTTCAAGAGCGCATTGAGACGGCGAGCGCGCGCCTCATTCCGGCGGACATGGCGCGCGCCTCCAACCGCAAGAGCGCAGCCTCCGCAGCGCACTAGCCCTGGTGGTTAGAGAGACGCCATCACCATATGGATGGTAGGGCCGCGCTCCGGAAAACGCGCTTGACAATCCGGAACAAAAAAAGAACATTAGCGCTCCGCGATCTCACGCGCGGGGCATTGTTCGCTGAGTTTTGGCCTTGGGAAAATGATGTCACTCGAGAAGCTTCCGCCAATATCCGGGCAGATCTGGGCGCAGAAATATCGCTTCGAGCGCGAGGACGGGACCGCCGAGCGCTCGATCGAGGAAAGCTGGAGCCGCGTCGCCCATGCGGTGGCCGAGGCCGAAGGCGAACCTTTATGCGCCGAATGGGAAGCAAAGTTCTACGACGCCCTGTCCGGCTTCGAATTTCTTCCTGCGGGGCGCATCCTGTCCGGCGCCGGCACAGGCCGCAAAGTCACGCTCTTTAACTGCTTCGTCATGGGCCGGATCGAGGACGACATGGCCTCGATCTTCGAGAATGTGAAGGAAGCCGCGCTGACCATGCAGCAGGGCGGCGGCATCGGTCACGATTTCTCGACGCTCCGGCCGAAGGGCGCCCTCGTCAAGGGCGTCGGGGCGGATGCATCTGGCCCGGTCAGCTTCATGGATGTCTGGGACGCCATGTGCCGGACGATCATGTCCGCCGGATCGCGGCGCGGCGCGATGATGGCGACGCTTGCCTGCAATCACCCCGATATCGAGGCCTTCATCGAGGCCAAGGCCGATCCGGCGCGCCTGCGGAATTTCAATCTGTCGGTGCTCGTCAGCGACGCCTTTATGGAGGCGGTTGAGAATGACGCGCCCTGGGACCTGAGTTTTGACGGCAAGGTCTATAAGACGGTTCCGGCGCGCCGGCTTTGGGACAAGATCATGCGCTCGGCTTACGACTATGCCGAGCCGGGCGTGATTTTCATCGATCGCGTCAATAGCGAGAACAATCTGAAATATTGCGAGACGATCCAGGCCACCAATCCCTGCGGCGAGCAGCCCTTGCCGCCCTATGGGGCGTGCCTCCTCGGCTCGATCAATCTGGCGCGGCTGGTTCGCGAGCCGTTCAGCGAGGCGGCGGCGCTCGACGAGGCGCGCCTCGCCGAGCTGGTAGCGCTCGCCGTGCGCTTTCTCGACGATGTGATCGACATCTCCAAATTTCCGCTCGACGCGCAGAGGAAAGAGGCCGAGGCGAAGCGCCGGATCGGTCTCGGCGTTACCGGCCTGGCTGACGCTCTGATCTTCTGCCGCGTCCGCTACGGCTCGGAGGAAGCGGCGCAGCTTGCCGAGCGCTGGATGGGCCTGATCGAAAAGGCCGCCTATCGGGCGAGCGCGCGTCTGGCGGCAGAGAAGGGCCCATTTCCGCTTTATGACGCGGCGCGATTTGCCGAGAGCGCCACTTTCAAACGTCTCGATGTCGAGACCCGGAAGCTGATCGAGCGCCACGGCCTGCGTAATGGGCTTCTGACATCGATTGCGCCGACAGGGACGATTTCCCTCTCGCCGGAAATGTATCGAGCGGGGTCGAGCCGGTGTTCGATTTCAGCTATGAGCGCCGCATCCTTGAAGCCAGCGGCGCGGCACGCAGGGAAACCGTCGAGGATTATGCCTATGCGCAATTCCGGCAGGTCTTCGGGCCCGATGCCGCCTTGCCGGATTATTTCGTCTCGACCGAGAGCTTGGCGCCGGCCGACCATCTGCGCATGCAGGCGGCGCTGCAGCGCCATGTCGACGCTTCGATTTCCAAGACGGTCAACTGCCCGGAGGATCTGAGTTTCGCGGCATTCAAGGAGCTCTATCACGAGGCTTACAGGATGGGCCTCAAAGGTTGCACCGCCTACCGGCCGAACCCGGTCACGGGTAGCGTGTTGGCGCGCGCGTCTTCACCTGAGCCGGCGCAGTCCAAGCCGGCGGAGATCGCCGCAGCGGCAGGGCCGGTCGCCCGCGTCGAGGGCGGCGGCATGGCGGACATCGTCTATATGTCGAAGCCCTTAGAGCGCGACGCCGTTCTCTCAGGCTACACCTACAAGCTCAAATGGCCGGATTCGGATCACGCGATCTACGTCACCATCAACGATATCGTCCAGGATGGCCGCCGGCGGCCCTTCGAGATCTTCATCAATTCGAAAAATCTCGAACATTACGCCTGGACCGTTGCCCTGACGCGGATGATCAGCGCCGTTTTCCGGCGCGGCGGCGACGTTTCCTTCGTATTCGAGGAGCTGAAAGCGGTGTTCGATCCGCGCGGCGGTCAATGGATGAATGGGCGCTATGTGCCGAGCTTACTCGCCGCGATCGGCGACATCATCGAGCAGCACATGGCGAGGACGGGCTTCCGTCAGATCGAGGCGCCAGATCGTGAAGCCGCCATGGCGAAGAAGATCGCCGTCGGCGGTTCGCCCGGCGGAAAGTCCTGTCCACGCTGCTCCTCACCCGGCCTCATCTACAGCGAAGGCTGCCTGCAGTGCCGGAACTGTGGCTATTCCAAATGCAGCTAGTGTCCCGATTCCGAAGTTCGCCTCATGCTGCAGCTAGCTCCTTAGCGAACTTCGGAATCTCAAGGGACACTAGCAACTCTATGATTCTAGTGTGGTTTGAGATCGAGAAATCCCCTTGCTGAGCAAGCTGAGACAATGAAGGGGATTTCTCGATCACCACACTAGCCTCGTGGCACGAGCGGCTCGGTATTCGCGGCGCTCCGGTCTAACAGGGCCGCCGCGGCGGAATTGCGCGGCGGCCGGTGATCGCCTTTTGCCTGCGGCGACCGGCGAGCCGGCGAAATGGCCATGTCCCCCAATATCTTGCGCAGCCTCGGCTTTTCGACGAAGGTCACCTTGCGAGATGGGCTTCGCCCCGACATAATGTGGCTAAACAGCAGATGCCCAAACAGTGATTGGGGAGGATTTGATGAGCGACGCCAAAGTCTACTCGGTTCCCGATGAGTGGCAGAAGACGGCTTACGTCGACAGCACCAGATATCATGAGATGTATCAGCTGAGCGTTGCCAATCCGGACGCCTTCTGGGCCGAGCACGGACGGCGCATCGACTGGATCAAGCCTTACACGAAGGTCAAAAACACCAGCTTTGCGCCTGACAACGTCTCGATCAAATGGTTCGAGGACGGCACGCTCAATGTCTGCGCCAATTGCATTGACCGGCATCTCGCCAAGCGGGCCGATCAGGTTGCGCTCATCTGGGAAGGCGACGAGCCGGATATGGACCTCAAGGTCACATACCAGCAGCTCTACCGCCACGTTTGCCGCTTCGCGAATGTGCTGAAGAAGCTGGGCGCCAAGAGGGGCGACCGCATCACCATCTATATGCCGATGATCCCCGAGGCCGTTTACGCCATGCTCGCCTGCGCGCGGATCGGGGCCGTCCATTCGATCGTGTTCGGCGGATTTTCACCTGACAGCCTCGCCGGCCGCATTCAGGATTGCGACTCCAATATTGTCATTACCGCCGATGAAGGCGTTCGCGGCGGCCGCCGCATCCCGCTCAAGAACAACACCGACACCGCGCTGCAAAAATGCCCGACGGTCGAGAAAGTCCTGGTCGTCAAACGGACGAACGGCCCCGTCGGCTGGACCCCCGAACGCGACCATTGGTATCACGAGGAGGCCGCGACCGTTGCCGCCGACTGTCCGTTCGAGGAGATGAGCGCCGAAGACCCGCTGTTCATCCTTTACACCTCAGGTTCGACCGGCCAGCCGAAGGGCGTCCTGCACACATCGGGCGGCTATCTCGTCTTTGCCTCGATTACGCATCATTACGTCTTCGACTATAAGGACGGCGACATTTACTGGTGCACCGCAGACGTCGGCTGGGTCACCGGCCATAGCTATATCGTCTATGGGCCGCTTGCGAATGGCGCGACCTCGCTCGTCTTCGAGGGCGTTCCGAACTATCCCTCGCCCGCCCGCTTCTGGGAGGTGGTCGACAAGCACAAGGTCAATATCTTCTACACAGCGCCAACCGCCATTCGTGCCCTGATGGGCGCCGGCGAAAGCCATGTCACCAAGACCAGCCGGAAATCCCTCAAGCTGCTCGGAACGGTTGGGGAGCCGATCAATCCCGAGGCCTGGGAATGGTACTACAATGTGGTGGGCGAAAAGCGCTGCCCGATCGTCGACACCTGGTGGCAGACGGAAACGGGCGGCATTCTCATCACGCCGCTTCCTGGAGCCATACCGCTGAAGGCGGGCTCGGCGACCAAGCCGTTCTTCGGCGTCAAGCCGGCGATCGTGGACGCCGACGGCAACATCCTCGAAGGCGCGGGGTCCGGCAATCTGGTGATCACCGATAGCTGGCCCGGCCAGATGCGCACCGTCTTCCGCGATCACGAACGTTTCGTTCAGACTTATTTCTCGACCTACAGGAACATGTACTTTACCGGCGATGGCTGCCGCCGGGACGAGGACGGCTATTACTGGATTACCGGACGCGTCGACGATGTGATCAATGTCGCCGGCCATCGCATGGGAACGGCGGAAATCGAGTCCGCGCTGGTGGCTCATCCCAAGGTCGCCGAGGCCGCCTGCGTCGGCTATCCGCACAACATCAAGGGACAGGGCATTTATGTCTACGTGACCTTGATGGCCGGTGAGCAGCCGACCGAGGAATTGCGGCGTGAGCTGCGAGACTGGGTGCGCATGGAGATCGGGCCGATCGCGGCGCCCGATCTCATACAGTTCGCGCCGGGCCTGCCGAAGACGCGTTCCGGCAAGATCATGCGGCGCATTCTGCGCAAGATCGCCGAGGACGATTTCAGCAATCTTGGCGACACCTCGACCCTCGCCGACCCGGCCGTGGTCACCGATTTGATCGACAACCGCATGAATCGGTCGGGTCCGGGAGCATAAGCTCAAATCCGCCTGGCGGTCGGGATTGCGCCGCTTGAAGGTGGAGCGCCTTCGAGCACGATCTGGAAAAAGCCGGTGACCGTGGAGACGGGGATGGATGCCGGTTTTCCCGAAAAATCGTGCGAAAACAAAAAGATCTAGAGTGTGATCAATTCAATCCGAAGCGATCATACTCTAGCGCGACCAAAAAGAAGTGAACCTGCGACCCGCCCCGCCGGCAGGTCACAGGTTCATCATTGACCGCGTATACAGTCTTAGCCCGCTGGTCCCTGCGAGGGCTGAAAGCTCGCGGCGAGAGGTCTTGGAGAAGACACCATTCTCGCTCAGGGCGGGGACGAGAAGACGGTTGCCCAGGGGCTTGGCGCGAATGCGCCAGTGAGGGAAGCAGGGGCAGGCAATCCGTCGTCTTCGTCAGGGGTGAACCAGCCGTCTGACTTGCAGATGGTGGCATCTTCAATCCAAGGTTGTCAAACCGCCTTGGCCGTTTTCCCCGAATCCCACAGGCTGATTTTGATCACGCCCGCTCTTCGTTCGGCGGTCATTCATCAATCATCGAATAAATTTCCCACCTTATGGACATCGCGCCGCGATGGCGTATCCTGCGGACTGACAGTTTCATGCATATTCGGCCGCGGCCTTTCGGTTCGCAACCGAGAACCCATAATCAGGGGATTTCCGATGCCGTTAGCGTTGCGTTTGGCGCTTTTCCTTGCCGCCTTCGTGTTTTCCGCAGCCCTCCCTTCCGTATCCCCCCATGCACAGAATAAACCTTTCATTCATGACGACACCGAGCGGGCCGCCCGTGAGTATGAAGCCTATCTGAAGGCGCAATGGCCGAGCGAAGGCAACAGCGCCAAGGGCTGGAAGGGGCGCGGCGAAGCGGCGATGAAGGCAAACGATCCGCGGCGCGCCACAGGCTATTTCGCCTCGTCCGTCGTCCTGGACCCCGACGCCGCCGACGCCTGGCTGGAGCTTGCGCGCGCCTATATGGCCATCCAGACCGATCAGGCTAATGAGAAAAGCAACTATTGGCGCAATGCCAGTTCGACCGCCTATCTCGCCTATCAGCGCGCAAAAACGGACAGTCTGAGAGCGGCCGCCCTCGCCACGCTGGCCGACAGCTATTCCGCCCGCTCGCTTTGGCGTCCGGCAATCGAAGCCGATAAGGAGAGCTTGCGGCTCCAGGAAAACGCCGACATTCGCACGAGGTTCGAACAGGTTGTTGCCGAACATGGTTTCCGAATGGTCGACTACACGGTCAACTCCGACGCCTCCTCCCCCCGCCTGTGCATCCAGTTTTCCGAAACGCTCGCCTATGGCCGCATCGACTTTGCCAAATTCATCTCCGTCAATGGCGAGGATCCGGCCGGCGTGCGCGTGCAGGGTTCCCAGCTCTGTGTCGAGGAGCTTCTGCATGGCCGGCGTTATCAGATCAAAGTCCGCGAAGGGCTGCCTTCGGCCGTCGATGAGAACCTGCCGAAACCGGTCGATCTGACGGTCTATGTCCGCGACCGTAAGCCGTCCGTGCGCTTCACCAATCAGAATTACGTGCTGCCGCGCTCCGGCCAGCAGGGCATTCCTGTCGTCGCGATCAATACCAAATCGATCAAGATCAAGATCTACCAGGTCGGCGACCGCCGGCTCGCCAATGAGGTGCTCGACGGCTCCTTCGGTCAGCAGCTCGACAGCTACCAGGCGAAAGAGATCGAAAACACCAAGGGGCGGCTGCTCTGGACCGGCGAAATGCCGGTCAAGACGACGCTCAATGAAGAGACCACGATCGCCTTTCCGATCGACGAGCTGCTGCCCGATCTCAAGCCCGGCCTTTATGTCATGACCGGGTGGCCGGATGACGGCAGCGGTGGCGGCAACGACAATTCCGGCTATCTCGCCACCCAGTGGTTCGTCGTCTCCGATCTCGGCCTTACCGCGATGAACGGCGCCGACGGCGTGCATGCGTTCATCCGCTCGCTCGCCGACGCCAAGGCCAAAGGCGGCATCGAAGTCCGGCTGCTGGCGCGCAACAATGACGTGCTCGGCACGGCCAAATCCGACGACAAAGGCTATGTGCATTTCGACGCCGGCCTGACGCGCGGAACGGGCGGTCTGGCGCCCGCACTGCTGGTGGCGCGCGAAGACAATGGTGACTACGGCTTTATCGATCTGACCAAGGCTGCCTTCGATCTCTCCGATCGCGGCGTCGGCGGCCGGCAGACGCCCGGTCCGCTCGATGCGATGATTTTCGCCGAGCGCGGCGTCTATCGTCCGGGCGAAAAAGTCTATCTGACCGCGCTGTTGCGGGATGCCGCCGGCAAGGCGGTCCCCGGCGTTCCGCTGACACTCAAGATTTCGCGGCCCGACAATGTCGAGTTCAGCCGCGAACTTCTGCAGGATGGCGGCGACGGCGGCCGCAGCTTGACCCTTGCCATTCCGGCGACGGCGATGACCGGCACCTGGCGGATCAGCGTCCATGCCGACCCGAAAGGCCCCTCGATCGGCGATACGGAATTTCTTGTCGAGGACTACACGCCCGAGCGGCTGGAGATGTCGCTGACGCCGGACAAGACGGTGATCTCGGCCGACGCCGGCGTCAATGTGAAGGTCGAGGGCCGCTATCTCTATGGTGCACCGGCCTCCGATCTTGCCCTCGAAGGCGAGGTCAATGTCTCCGCGCGCGGCGGGGGTCCGGAAGGCTATGCGAATTATGACTTTGGCCTTGAGGATGAAAAGTTCGCCCCACTCCGCCAGCCGCTCGAGAATCTCCCCAACACTGACGGCAAAGGCGTCGCAACGGTAAAGGCCGAACTGCCACCGCTGACCCAGACCACCAAGCCGCTCAAGGCCGAGCTGGTCGTCAGGATGAGAGAGCCGAGCGGCCGCGTGCTTGCCGAGACCACGACGTTCGATGTCCGCCCGGCCAAGCCATTTATCGGCATCAAGCCCGGATTTAAGGGCAATCACACCGGCGATGCCGGCTCGACCCCGTTCGAGATCGTGGTGCTCGATCGTGACGGCAAACCCATCGCAATGAAGGGCGTGAATTGGGAGCTTTCACGGATCGAATCCCGCTTCCAATGGTACAACCGCGACGGCCGCTGGGACTATGAGACGGTGAATTACGTCCGCAAGGTTTCCAACGGCACGGTCGACGTGGATGCCGGACAGCCCGCACGGATCGAAGCGGCGGCGGATTACGGCCGCTACCGTCTGGAAGTGACGGCGCCGGCTTCGCAGGCGCTGCCCGCCAGCGTCAGCTTTTACTCCGGCTGGTATGTGTCCGAGACCGCCGATACGCCTGACATTCTCGACCTTGCACTCGACAAGCCGTCCTACAAGCCAGGCGACGAGGCCCAGGTGAAGATCTCGCCGCGCATGGCGGGCGAGGCCATCGTCTCGATCGTCAGCGACAGGCTGCTCGCCACGCAGACCGTTTCCGTTCCGGAAAGCGGGGCGACGGTCTCCTTCAAGATCGGCAATGACTGGGGGCCCGGCGCCTATGTCATGGCTGAGCTTTACCGCCCGATGGATGCTGAGGCCAAGCGCATGCCCGGCCGCGCCATCGGTGTGAAGTGGCTCGGCTTCGACGCCGCGACCGCACCATCGGCGTGTCGCTGGCTCTGCCGGAGAAGTCGCGGCCCAATCAGCGCCTGACCATTCCGCTGACGCTGACCGGACTCGCCAGCGGCGAAACGGCGAGGGTTGCCGTCGCCGCCGTCGATGTCGGCATTCTGAATCTTACGGGCTACAAGGCGCCGGAGCCGGATCAGTTTTATTTCGGCCAGCGGCGGCTCGGCACCGAGATCCGCGACCTTTACGGCAAGCTGATCGACGGCATGCAGGGCGTACGCGGAACGATCAGGTCGGGCGGCGATGGTGCGCCATCCGGCATGAGTATGCAGGGCCGTCCGCTCAATGCCGAGCCGGTTGCGTTCTATTCCGGCATCGTCGAGGTCGGCAGCGACGGCAAGGCCGAGGTCGCCTTCGACGTTCCGGCCTTCGACGGCACGCTGCGCGTCATGGCGGTCGCCTGGAGCGGCTCGCGGCTTGGTCACGCCGCGAAGGACATCATCATCCGCGATCCCGTGGTGGTTCAGGGCACGCCGCCGAAATTCCTCATCGTCAGCGACAAGTCCGAGCTTCATCTCAGCATTCAGAATGTCGAGAGCCAAGAGGGCGAGTTCCTGCTGTCGTCTCACGCCGACGGCGGAGCGTCCTTGGCGGGCAATGCCGCTGATCAGCGCTTCAGCCTGAAGAAGGGCGAGCGCCGGAGCATCGAGCTGCCGATCACCGGAGACAAGCTCGGCAAGGCGTCGGTCTCGGTCAGCCTGACCACGCCGAACGGCGCCACGATCGAGCGCGATTATGCCTTCCAGGTCGAGCCGGCCGCGCCGAATATCACCAGGCGCACCGTGCAGACGCTCGCGGCCAATAGCGGCTCGCTTCGGCTGACGCCGGATCTCATCTCCGATCTGATCCCGGAGACGGCCCGCGTCACGGTCAATGTCGGCCGGGAAGCCGCGCTCGATGTGCCCGGTCTGCTCCTGGCGCTCGACCGCTATCCGCTCGGCTGCGCCGAGCAGACGGTCAGCCGCGCGTTGCCGCTGCTCTATCTCAATGAGGTGGCCGACGCCGAGGGCCTGTCCGGCGAGAATGGCGCCAAGGAGCGCATCCAGGCGGCCATCGACCGGCTGGCGCTGCTTCAGGATTCGAGCGGCGCCTTCGGCCTGTGGTCGCCGGGCACCTACGATCTTTGGCTCACGGCCTATGTCACCGACTTCCTGACCCGCGCCCAGGAGAAGGGCTACCGTATCCGCTCGACCATGCTGGAAAGCGCGCTCGACCGCCTGAAGAACTCGGTCAACTACGCGACCGAGTTCCAGAAAGGCGGCGAGGAACTGGCCTATGCGCTCTATGTTCTGGCGCGCTCCGGACGGGCCGTCGTCGGCGATCTGCGCTATTATGTCGATGAAAAGCTCGCCAATTTCGCAACGCCGCTCGCCAAGGCGCAGCTCGGCGCGGCGCTTGCGATGTACGGCGACAAGGAGCGGGCGGAGCGCGCCTTCAGCGTCGCCCTTGAAAGCCTCAAGCCTGACCCGACGCCGGAGGCGCTCTCGCGCCGTACCGATTACGGCACCGCTCTGCGCGACGGCGCGGCCATGCTGACGCTGATCTCGGAGACGAAGGTGCTGCCGCAGCGCGTTCCCGGCGTTCTTCAGGATGTTTCGCGGCGGCGTGCGGCAAGCGGCACCACGAGCACCCAGGAGAATGCCTGGCTCCTGCTTGCGGCGAAGTCGCTGATCGACCAGAGCCGGGGCCTGACCGTCGACGTCGATGGCAAGCCGGAGCCCGGCCCGGTGCAGCGGGTGCTGAGCGCGGCGGATCTGACCCGCGCGCCTCTGGTGATCAAAAACACCACCGACCAGTCGGTCAGTGCGTCCGTGATCGTCAATGGCGCCTCGGTGACGCCCGAGCCGGCGGCGTCCTCCGGCTTCACCATCGAACGGCGTGTCTATACGCCGGACGGCAAGGAGGTTCAGTTCGATAAGGTCAAGCAGAATGACCGCTTCGTCGTCGTGCTCAAGGTCAGCGAGGTGGAGGCCAAGCTTGGCCATATCGTCGTTGAAGACCGGCTTCCGGCTGGCTTCGAAATCGAGAATCCGCGGCTGGTCAAGGGAAGCGATCTCAAAGCCTTTGCCTGGCTCGGCGATACCAACCCGGCGCATACGGCGTTTCGCGACGATCGCTTCACGGCGGCTTTCTCGGCGCTAAACCCGAACAATCTGAAGCCCGCAACCTACACGATGGCCTATGTGATGCGCGCCGTCGTGCCGGGCAGCTATGAACATCCGGGCGCCTATGTCGAGGACATGTACCGGCCGGAACGCTTCGCGCGAACGGAGCCCGGCAAGGTCGAGATCACGCGTTAGTCGCTGGCGAGGTGCCGTGCCATGCGCTTGATCCGCCGAATGATGGTCAGGGTGCAGCGTCGGTGCGGCCGCCTCGCCGGCGGCCGGCTGCGGCGGCGCCTCGGTGTTCTTGCGGCGTCTCTCGGCGCGCTCGCACTTGCCGCCATCGGTAGCTATCAGGCCGCGATGGCCTGGCTCGGCCCGCCGCCGCTTGCGCCGACCAATGTGAGCTCGAAGCTGGTTGTCGACCGGCACGGCCAGTTGCTTCGCCCCTTCACGACACCTGACGGGCTGTGGCGGCTGCCTGTCTCGACTGACGAAGTCGATCCGCGCTATTTGAAGCTGCTGCTTACCTATGAGGATAAGCGCTTCTACCGTCATGACGGCGTCGATCCGCGGGCCGCCCTACGCGCGATCTGGCAATTCATCCGCCATCGCCACCCGGTATCGGGCGCATCGACGCTGACGATGCAGACGGCGCGACTGCTGGATGACCGTCCGACCCGGTCCTATTTCGCCAAGATCGGGCAGGTCTTCCGCGCCTGGCAGCTTGAGTCGATGCTGTCCAAGCGCGAAATCCTCGAACTCTACATGCGGCTTGCGCCGTTCGGCGGCAATATCGAGGGCGTGCGCGCGGCATCGCTTGCCTATTTCGGCAAGGAGCCTCGCCATCTGACGCTTGCCGAAGCCGCTCTGCTCGTCGCCCTTCCGCAGTCGCCGGAGCAGCGCCGCCCCGACCGCAGTCCTGCCGACGCCCGCGCGGCCCGGAACCGTGTCATCGACCGTGCTCTGGCGGCCGGCGTGATCAGTGACGGCGAAGCCAAATTTGCAAAGCAACAGGCGCTGCACGCCAAGCGGTATAATTTTCCGGCGCTTGCCGCGCATCTCTCCGAGCGCTTCGCCGCATCGGCGACCGAAGACGTCATCAAGCTGACGATCGACGCGCGGCTTCAGCAAGGCGTCGAGGCGGTCGTTGCACGCCACGCCGAACATGCCGGGCCGAAGCTGTCGGCGGCCGCCATGGTGATCGACCATCAGACGGGCGAAGTCCTCGCCGATGTCGGATCGGCGGACTATTTCGACCATGACCGCAACGGTTCGATCGATATGACGCTGGCGGTACGCTCGCCGGGCTCGGCGCTAAAACCCTTCATCTACGGTCTCGCTTTCGAGGCGGGATATGCGCATCCGGAGACGATGATCCAGGATCGCCCTGTCCGTTTCGGACACTACGCGCCGGAGAATTTCGACAACAGCTATCGCGGCGCGGTGACCGTGCGCCAGGCCTTGCAGTTCTCGCTCAACGTGCCGGCGGTCAAGGTGTTGGCGGCGGTCGGCCCGTCGCGCCTTGCCGCACGCCTGCGCGAGGCCGGCTTCGACATCGACGTGCCTCGCAATCTGACGGTCGCTCTGGGCGGCGTCGGCTTGCGGCTGGAGCAGCTTGCCGGCCTTTATACCGCGCTTGCCCGCGGCGGTGAGCCGATCCCGCTGCGATACGTGCAGGAGGGCGTGCCTTTGCGCACTGCCGCCGCCGAGCCGCTGCTGCGCCCGGCCGCCGCCTGGTATGTCATGGACATTCTGCGGGGTGCGCCGCCGCCGGCCTTTGCCAAAGGTGGCGAGATCGCGTTCAAGACCGGCACCTCTTACGGCTATCGCGACGCCTGGGCGGCTGGCTTTGACGGCCGTTATGTGGTGGCGGTATGGCTCGGGCGGCCGGATGCCACGCCGACGCCTGGGCTGACCGGCCTGACCAAAGCCGCGCCGATGCTTTTCGATATTTTCGCGCAGATCAGTCCCGACCGCGTGCCCTTGCCTCCGGCCCCGCATGGCGTCATTTCGGCCTCGACCACGACATTGCCTCCACCGCTGGCGAATTTCCGGGAGCCCGGCAGCGGCTCGACCGCCGCCGCCGAAATTGCAAACCCCGATCCTCCGGTCCATATCGCTTTTCCGCCCGACCGTGCCGAACTGGAGATGACGCGCGAAGCCAATGGCGATCGCGTGCCGATCGCTTTCAAGGCCGAAGGCGGCGTGCTGCCATTGACCTGGCTTGTCAACGGCGCGCCGATCGCGACCCCGCCCTATCGCCGCGAGGCATTCTGGACGCCGGCAGGTGAGGGTTTCGTGCAGCTCTCCGTGATCGACGCCCAGGGTACGGTGGATCGCGTCACTTTGAGATTGCGCTAAAGTATCGGGAAATGATCGCCCGTCCGCTTCCCCGCCCGACAGTCCCCGGTTTACGCGCCCGCCCCCGCGGCCGCCGGGCTTAAATCTGAGGTTCAGGAAAAATGTGCAATGGAATTAATAGAGGCCGGTGCTCGCCTGTTTGATGCGTCAAGTGCAGGTCGAAGAACCCAGCATGGAGTGCGGCCGAAACTGAAAGAGATCTGACAAAGGAGATGGGATCGTGGCACAAGCTGCAGATTTGTTTCAGATCTTGAGAAGCAACATTGACCTCCTTGAGGAGGAAAATAAATCAATACTTGTTGACGGCGCCTATGTTTTCCTTGCAGACACGCTCATCGGCCGAGATCTTGATAAGATCGGTGCGCTTGATATTGATGGTGACGAGCTCAAGATCTACCGCGAGCTTGGCGCGCTGCCAAAGGTTCATCGCTGATCGCCCGCCTCGGATGGGCGCCTGGATTGGGCATTGCATCCGAGGCGGACCATGATAGGATTATGGCTGGAACATGGTACTGCAACGTGCCCCCGTCGCGGTGTCGATCCCAATCACGACTCTCGAAAGCGAGGCCCTGGCCTCGCTTTCTCGCATTTGGAAGGTCGCTGCTGCGCTGACGATGAACCTTCCTGGACCGCTGGTGCGACTGCACGGCCAAGACACATGAACCGGCGGATCGCCTCGCGCCGGGGTCCCTCGCCAGGACGACGCCTTAATTCGTCAGATTGATCATCCGCTCGACGGCCCGGCGCGCCCGCTCGGCAATGATCGGGTCTACGCTGACCTCTTCCTCCATCGTCACCAGGGCATTGAGGATCTTAGGCAGCGTGATCCGCTTCATATGCGGGCAGAAATTACACGGACGGATGAATTGCACGCCCGGCGTCTCAGCCTCTACGTTGTGGCTCATCGAGCACTCCGTCACGAGCAGCACCTTCGACGGGCGGTAATCCTTCACCCAGTGGATCATCCCGCTCGTCGAGCCGGTATAATCCGCCTCGCCGATGACGTCTGGCGCGCATTCCGGATGTGCAATGATCTTCAACCCCGGATTGGCGTCGCGGAAGCCGCGCAGCTCCTCGCCCGTGAAGCGCTCATGGACCTCACAATGGCCGTGCCAGGTGATGATCTGCACATCGGTCTGCGTCGCCACATATTTCGCCAGATATTCGTCGGGGATCATGATCACGCGCGGCACGCCGAGGCTTTCGACGACCTTAACCGCGTTGGACGACGTGCAGCAAATGTCGCTCTCGGCCTTCACCTCGGCCGACGTGTTCACATAGGTGACGACGGGCACGCCGGGATAGGCCTCGCGCAACGCGCGCACATCCTCGCCCGTGATCGAGGCCGCAAGCGAGCATCCGGCGCGGCTGTCAGGGAATCAGCACGGTCTTGTCCGGATTCAGAATCTTGGACGTCTCGGCCATGAAGTGAACGCCGCATTGCACGATCACTTCGGCATCGGTCTTGGAGGCCTCCTTTGCGAGCTGCAGCGAGTCGCCGACGAAATCGGCCACGCAGTGGAAGATCTCCGGTGTCATGTAATTATGCGCCAGGATGACGGCGTTGCGTTCCCGCTTCAAATCGTTGATGGCTTTGACATAAGGCGCGAAAGCTGGCCACTCCACCGCGGGCACGACCGACGCAACCCGCTCATAAAGGTGAGCCGTCTCCCTCGCAATCTCCTTGGTGTATGCGAGTTCCGGGACCGGCAGATGCCGCTTCGCTGTCTGCGTGCGACGGTCCAGATTCAGGGTAACTGTCGTCATCTCGTCCTCCGACGCCTCGTTTGAGCTTCGAGGTTTATGCTCACATTGAGCATATGTAGGCGCATAAAACGCCTCTAAACATATACTCAATCTGACCATAAGATAGGACAAGCCGGGCCGAATTGCCAGCCCTTCAGATACGCCGCAAATGCAATTCTATTTTGCCGATTCCGCGCGCTTGGAGAGGGTCTTGACCATTTGCGAGAGGACGGAGAGGAACAGGTCTCTATGCTCTCTGGAGATTGCGGCCAGCATCTGCTTGTCGGCCTCGGCGGCGTGCGGGCGCATCTTTTGTAGCGTATTGGCGCCCTTCCGCGTCAGCTTCACCGCATAGGCCCGCGCGTCTTCGGCCGTGCGCTCGCGCTGAACGAGGCCCTTATCGAGCATTCTGCGGACGATGTCGGCGAGTGTCGAGCGATCGATGCCGGTCTTGTCGACCAGCCCGGTCTGACTGATGCCGGGATCCTCCTCGATCGCTTCGAGGATGGCGAATTGACGCGGTGTGATGAGGCCGCTCGAAGCGATGCGGGCGAAGATGTCGCCTGCGCATTGCTCGGCGCGGTGAATGAGGTGTGTGACCGACCCCTCGAAAGCGGGCGGGGCAGACTTCTTCTGGCCGCCGGGCGATTTTTTGGCGCGGGCACGCTTCTCTAGAACCTTGCTCGCCGGCTTCGTCTTGCGTGTACTCATAGGATCGACAGGATCTGTTTCGTTGCGGTGAATGTTCGTCCGAGACGATGTCCGTGGTCGTCTCATTTAACCTACGCCCAAACAAGATGGCAAGCCTAGGGCTGCGCAGCTATGTTTGAGCGGACGCTATTGATCAGACGCAAAAATGTCTAGCAATTCCAGCCCATTAGCGCGAGGGTGCGTCGGCCATATCTTCCGATATCTGATATTTTTGCAACAGTCCGATCTGGGCCATCATGAAGATGATCGTTATCGGCATGATGCCGAAGCTCTTGAACGCCACCCAGCTATCGGTCGAGAAGTTTCGCCAGACGATTTCGTTGAGGACCGCGAGAAACACGAAGAAGTACGACCAGCGGAGCGTCAGTTTGCGCCAGCCCTCGCTCCTGAAGCTTGATCACGTCGCCAAGCAGGATCTTCATCAGTGGACGTCCGAAGACGAGGCCGCCGCCAAGCGCCGCGGCGAAGAGCCCATTCACGACCGTTGGCTTCATTTTGATGAAGATGTCGTTATGAAAATATTCGGTCAGTTCGCCGAAAATCAGCACGAATACGCCGGTGACGAGCGGCATGATCGCGATCTTCTTCAGCACCAAGCGGCTCGCGATCAGAGCGAGCAAGGTCGCGACCATGAAGGCCGCCGTCGCTACGAAGATGTCGTAGCGATTATTGGCGAGAAAGAACACGACCAGCGGGCCGAGTTCGAATATGAGCTTCAATAATGGCATTGCCGCTTCTCCCCACATTCGGCTGTCAGGGCGCCGTCGTCTTCGCCGCCTGTTCAGGCCCGCGCGTCTTGACGCACGGCTTTGCCGCTCGGTGATCTTCGAGGGCGAAATACGGGTCGGCGCCGGCGACGCGATATTTCTTCAAGAGGTACATCTGCGGCACGGCATAGAGGACCGTAAGCGGCATCAGTCCGAATGCCTTGAAGGCCGCCCAGAAATGCCAGCTATAGGACCGCCAGATATATTCATTCAGTCCGGAGATGAAAAGAAAGTAACCAAGCCAGAGCAAAGTGAGGACGCGCCAGCCTTCGTCATTGAGATGCAGGTTCTGTCCGAGCAGAATCTTAAACAGAGGCTTCTCCGATACGAGGCCGGTGAACAGGATCGAGGCAAAGACCAGGCCGATAATGGTCGGCTTCATCTGCACATACATCGGATCGTGCAACCTCAGCGTGATGGCGCCGGCAAAAAAGCTGGTTACGGCCGTGATGATGGCCATGAGCGCCAGTTGCCGGAACA
Organism: uncultured Alphaproteobacteria bacterium; assembly: GCA_963773735.1. Classification (GTDB taxonomy): domain Bacteria; phylum Pseudomonadota; class Alphaproteobacteria; order Rhizobiales; family Rhodomicrobiaceae; genus CAVZCK01. The sequence goes on from CAVZCK010000019.1 coordinate 140,554, forward strand.
GCCACCAGGTTGCGATGAGTGAAACGACCGTCGCAACCATCATAACGGTGGTGCTGACATAAAAGTCGTATTCGGTGCTGGCCAGGAAAAACAGACCCAGCGGCATGAACTCAAGAAAAAGCTTGAGGATCAGCTTAGTTGACGAAGGCAGCTTTCCCAACTCGGTATGTCCACTTCTCGGGTTGTTACAATCCTGCGATGGCTTTGGCGAATTCCCGCGCGTCAAACGGTTGAAGATCGTCCGCGCCTTCGCCCACGCCGATGGCATGCACGGGCAGTTTGTATTTATCGGCAATCGCGACGAGGATGCCGCCCCGCGCGGTGCCGTCGAGCTTCGTCATGACGAGCCCGGTGACCCCGGCGATTTTCTTGAAGATCTCGACCTGGCTCAGAGCGTTCTGCCCGGTTGTGGCATCGAGCGTCAGCAGCACGGTGTGCGGCGCTGCCGGGTCGAATTTCTTGATGACACGAACGATCTTCTCCAGCTCGGCCATCAGATTGGTCTTGTTCTGCAGCCGCCCGGCCGTGTCGACGATCAGGATGTCGCAATTGTCCTGGCGTGCTCGGGCGAGGGCGTCGAAGACAAGGCCGGCGGCATCGGCGCCAGCTCCGCCGGCAATGACCGGCGAACGCGTCCGCTCGCCCCAGATCTTGAGCTGCTCGATCGCCGCCGCCCGGAAGGTATCGCCCGCGGCCAGCATGACCCGCCGGCCTTCTGCGGCAAATTGCCGCGCGAGCTTACCGATCGTCGTCGTCTTGCCGGTGCCGTTGACGCCGACAACGAGGATGATATGCGGCCGTTTCGTCGGGTCGATGACGAGCGGCTTGGCGACCGGGCGCAGCGCGGCCTCGACCTCTTCGGCAAGGACGCCGCGGACCGCCTCGGGAGAAATTTCCTTCTCATACCGGCCTTGCGACAGCCGGTCGCTTATGCGCGCCGCGGTATCGGGGCCGAGGTCGGCCTGGATCAGCAGGTCTTCAAGCTCTTCGAGCGTTGTTGCGTCGAGCTTGCGCTTGGTGAAGACGTCGGTAATGCCGCGCGTGAGCTGCGAGGAGGTCTTGGACAGGCCATGACGGAGCCGCTGGAACCAGCGCGGTTTGACGGCTTGTCCGGCCCCGGTTTCGTCACCGCTTTCCGCTTCCTGGTTCGGATTGGGCAGGGGTTCAGATCCCGCCTCGACGTTTTCGTCCAGGACAGCCGCGTCGGCGCACAGTTCGCCGGGAGCGTCATCCCGGCCGAAAAAGCGGCTGAACATGCCTTTCTTTCGTCGGCTCGGTTTCGCTCACGACTGCATGGTCCCTCTGAGGCGGCCTTTCTCATGGCCGGTAACCGTCGCGGCAACGAGGCGCCCGGAGGCGGCCTCCTCGCTCAGCGCGATCTCGGCGAATTGCGGCGTTCGACCGACATTGCCCCGCTCCATGAGCACCTCGATCCGCCGCCCGTGACACGACTTTAGATAAGCATCGAGTGCGGCTTTCCCAATATGCCGTAGCTTTTCCGCGCGCTGCTTGATCTCCGCCCGATCGAGCTGTGGCATCCGAGCGGCCGGCGTGCCGGGGCGCGGCGAGAACGGAAACACATGAAGGAAAGTGAGGCCGCAATCTTCAACCAGCTGCAGAGAATTGGCGAACATATCGTCGGTTTCGGTCGGAAATCCGGCAATGATGTCGGCGCCAAAGACGACATCCGGGCGCAGGCGGCGTGCCTCATCGCAGAAGGCGACGGCGTGGGCCCGCAAATGGCGCCGCTTCATCCGTTTCAGGATCATATCGTCGCCGGCCTGAAGCGAGAGATGCAGATGCGGCATCAGCCGCTCCTCTTCAGCGAGCGCCCGCATCAGCGGCTCGTCCGCTTCGATGGTATCGATTGAGGAAAGGCGCAGGCGGGGCAGCTCGGGAACGAGCCCGAGGATTTTCCGCAAGAGGCATCCCAGCGTCATTTCCCCAGGAAGATCCGCGCCGTAGGCGGTAATATCGACGCCGGTGAGCACGACCTCGCGGAAACCGCGCTCGACGAGCGTCCGGATCTGATTGACGACGACGCCGGCGGGCACCGAGCGCGAATTCCCCCGGCCATAGGGAATGATGCAGAATGTGCAGCGGTGGTCGCAGCCATTCTGAATCTGCACATAGGCGCGCGCCCGGTTTCCGAGTCCGGAAACAAGGTGATGGGCGGTCTCGCGCACGGACATGATGTCGTTGACGATGATCCGCTCGCCGGCTCCCCCGGCAATCGTCTCGAAAGTCGAGACCCGCATCTTCTCGTCATTGCCGATGACGTGATCGACCTCGGCCATCGCCGCGAAAGCTTGCGGATCGGTCTGCGCCGCGCAGCCCGTGACAACGATCCGTGCATCCGGATTCTCGCGGCGCGCCCTGCGGATGGCCTGCCGCGCCTGACGAACCGCCTCAGCGGTCACCGCGCAGGTGTTGATGACGATCGTGTTCTCGAGGCCGGAGGCGCGGACATGCTCCGCCATCGCCTCGCCTTCATACGCATTCAGGCGGCAGCCAAAGTTGACGACATGTGGCATGTTCAGCTGGCATTGATTGGCTTGGATTAGCTTGCAAGCGCGTGTTCGCCGAAATCGAACACGCCTTCATAGTCCAGCGCCCAGGGGCCGGTCATAAGAATATGTCCGTCGGATTCGCGCCATTCGATCAAAAGGTTACCGCCCGGCAGCTCGACTTGCACGCTGCGGCCGGTCAGCCCCCTCCTCGCTGTTGCGACGGCGGCCGCGCAAGCGGCCGATCCGCAGGCTTTCGTCAGACCGGCGCCGCGCTCCCAGACCCACAGCTTGACGGCGTCCGGAGCGAGGATTTGGGCAAGTGAAACGTTGACCCGTTCCGGAAAAAGAGGGTCGTGCTCGATGCGGGGACCGATTTCGGTGAGATCGTAGGCGGCAAGGTCATCGACGATGAAAATGCAATGCGGATTGCCGACATTGACGGCGCCCGGCCCGCCCAGCGCGCCTGCTGTTCCGGCGTCGAAGCTGACGTCAAGCGTCGCGGTGTCGGCGAAAGCGCGTGAAAGCGGGATTTCGCTCCAGTGGAGGCGCGCCGGTCCCATATCAACGGTAACCGTGCCATCCGGCTGCGCGACACAGCTCAAGCGCCCCGCACGGGTTTCGATCGCCACATCGGTCTGGCCCTTCTCAGCCGCAAGCAGGCCGGCAACGCAGCGGGTAGCATTCCCGCAAGCGCCGACCTCCGAGCCGTCCGCGTTCAGAATGCGCATGAACGCGTCGGCACCTGCTGCCGGCTCGATCAGAATGACCTGATCGCAGCCGATCCCATGCTTGCGATCCGCGATGCGCCGAGCTTCGGCTGGCCCCAAGCGCAGCTGGGAAAAGCGAACATCAAACACGGCAAAGTCATTGCCGAGCCCGTTCATCTTGCGAAAAGCATGGGCGTTGTACGTCATCTGGTCTTATATGGCGACAATCGCTGGGGACACAAATGAATTTCCAGAAATACGGCCCGGCGTTGGGGTATTCTCTTCGGTCCTGGCGACGCACAAATTAGCTGAGGGATAGGGGCAAGGAGAGCTGTGTGATGCAATCAGGGCTTTTGATTACCTTGTACCTTGCGTCCGCGTTGACCGGCGGACTTATCGCCGGCGTCGTCGCGCCCGCGAAGCGGAGACACCCAGGTTACTGGGTCATTATCGCATTTCTCCTGCCGCCGGTCGTGTTGCTGCTTTTGCTGCTGCCGAAGGGCCACGGAATCTATCGCCGCGATGATCCTTTTTTCGATCGGGATGATCGGGACGAATTGTAGCTTCGCGTCAGCCGCTGCCGTTTGAGCGGTCGGCGGCCTTCGTCTTCGCGACGATGGGTAAGAGTTCGTTCCGGATCGCCTCTTCGCTCAACGGACCCACGAATTTGTAGACGATCTTGCCGTGCCCGTTCACGACATAGGTCTCGGGAACACCGTAGACGCCCCAGTCGATGCCCACGCGGCCACTCAGATCCGCGCCGATCGCGTCGAAGGGATTGCCGAACCGGCTTAGAAATCGCCGCGCGGCGGCCGGATCGTCCTTGTAGTTGATGCTGACGAGCCTCAGATCTTGCCGCTTTTTCAGCGCAACCAGATGCGGCTGTTCCTGGATGCAGGGCCCGCACCATGAGGCCCAGACATTGACGACGCTGACCCGCCCATCGGCCAGATCGGCACTCGCAAGGCCGGGCGTGTTCTGGCCGATCTCGGCAAGTCCCTCGACCGGCGGAAGAGTGAATTGCGGCACGGGTTTGCCGATCAGGGCAGAAGGCAGGCGCGAAGGATCGCCGGAATAAAGCGCGGCGAGGAAGAGCGTCGCCATCGCGGCGAGGATGATCAGCGGCAGGAAATAGCTGCCGCGCGAGCCGCGCGGGGATTCGACGTCCGTGGTCATGAGTTCGGACCGCCTTCTGATGCGCGCGCGTCGGACCGTCGCCGGATGCCCTGCGCCTCAAGGCGCGCCAGGGCCTTGCGCTGTCTGCGCTCTTCGGTGATGGCGCGGTAGACAAGCGCCGAAACCACGGCCGCGGTAATGGCGTAGGACGCCCAGATGAAGCCAGCGTGCGGTCCCAGGTCCATAAGTCCTCCTACTCCGCGGCGGCTTTGAGCGTCGTCGCCCGGCTGACGCGCGTCATCATCATCGTCTCGACGCGCCGCCTCAGAATTTCCGCCCGCATCGCCTTCAAATGCAGCCAGAGGAACAGACAGCTGAAGGCGAGAGCCATGACCAGAAGCGGCGTCAGAATCGATGGATCGATGGTCGGCCCGCCAAGACGCATGACGCTTGCCGGCTGGTGCAGCGTGTTCCACCAGTCGACCGAGAATTTGATGATCGGAATGTTGACGACGCCGACAATGGCAAGAATAGCCGCCGCGCGGCCGGCGCGCGAGGGGTCTTCGATCGACTGCCAGAGCGCAATCAAGCCCCAGATAGAGAAAGAAAAGCACGAGAACCGAGGTGAGTCTTGCGTCCCATACCCAATAGGTGCCCCACATCGGCTTGCCCCAGAGGCTGCCGGTCACCAGCGCGAGCAGGGTGAAGGCCGCTCCGATCGGCGCTCCCGCCTTCGCCGACACATCGGCAAGCGGATGCCGCCAGATCAGCGATCCGATCGAGGAGGCCGCGACGATCATATAGCAGAACATCGCGAGCCAGGCCGAAGGAACATGGATGAACATGATCCGCACGGTCTCGCCCTGCTGATAGTCAGGCGGCGCGACGAAAAAGGACATATAGAGTCCGATCGCCATGAGCACGATCGTGACGCCCGCAAGCCAGGGCAGCACGCGGTCGGTGAGCCGCATGAAAAAGCTGGGATTGGCGAGCGTCGAAACCTTAAGCATGCGCCATATTTGCCTGCTGTTTGTGCGCTTTGCAAGGCGAGGCTGCCGGCGACGCTGCTCGAATTCGTCGCGGCGTCCTCGCCAGACCGTCTCCTATGACAGATTGAGGCGCAGTGCGGCCGCCGTCGCAAAAGGCGCAAGCACCGCGCTGGCCAAGGTGAGGGCGCAGAGGATGGAAAACGGCGCACCGAAGCTGCCGGGGCCGGTCACGACGGCGTCGATGGCCGAGACCCCGAAGATAAGGATCGGCACATAGAGCGGCAGGATCAGCAGCGGCAGGATCAGCCCGCCCCGGCGCATGCCCAGCGTCAGCGCCGCGCCGATGCCGGCCAGAAAGCTGACGGCGGGCGTGCCCGCGAGCAGCGTTAATATTAACGGCCCGTAAGCACGGCCTTCCATATTGAGCAGCAGGGCGAGCAGCGGCGCGAGAAGCAGGAGCGGGATGCCGACGCTCAGCCAATGCGCGACGGCTTTGGCAAAGGCGACAAGTTCCAGCGGCAACGGGCCGAGCGCAATCGCTTCCAGGGAACCGTCATCATAATCATCGTGGAACATGCGGTCGGCCGAGAGCAGCGAGGAGAGCAGCAGTGCCACCCAAAGCACGCCGGGGGCAATGCGGCTCAGAAGGTTGAGGTCCGGCCCGAGGCCCAGGGGCAGCGTTGCGACGATGATCAGATAGAAGCCGAGCGCGACCGAGACCGCGCCGCCCTGGCGTCTGGCGAGCAGCAGGTCGCGGCGGATGAGAGCGAGAAACGCAGTCATGAGGCATCGACCGCGTTCTGCCGCGCGATCTCGGCGAAGTCGATCGTCCTGGCATCGGCCCAGCCGAGGGACGTGTGCGTCGCGGCGACGACGATCCCACCGCCCGCCAAATGCTCCTCGACCATGCCGGCGAGGATGTGCTGCGAGGCCTGATCGAGCGACACTGCCGGCTCATCGAGCAGCCAGAGTGGGCGTCGCGCGCATAGGAGCCGCGCAAGGCCGAGCCGCCGTTTCTGTCCGGCCGAGAGATAGGCCGCCGGTACGTCTTCCAGCTCGGCAAGCGCCAGACGTTCCGCCGCATGGGCAATGGGCTCGCGGCCGCCGCCCAGGAAGTCGGCAAAGAATGCAAGATTGTCGGAGACACTGAAAGCGGGCTTGATCCCGTTCAGATGACCGATATAGTGACACTGCTCCCCCACGCTTTGCTCGTCATCGCCGCCCTCGATCCTGACCGTGCCGTGTATCGGGCTCAGGAGACCGGCGAGGCAGCGCAGGAATGTGGTTTTACCGGCACCGTTCGGGCCGATCAGAGTGATGGCGTCACCTGCCCTCGCTTCGACGCTAAGGCCCTGAAAGATAAGCCGCGTCCCGCGCATTGCCGCAAGGTCGTTGACGATAAGTCGTATGGCGGGATGTGCAATCATGTGAGAAAGTGTGAACGTCGATAGCCTAATCGCGCGGCCAACTCTATATGACACGCAGTCTTATGAGGCCAGCGGGGCACTCCCCGGTTGTCTGCGCATTAACTCGGAGGCCCTGCCATGACCGCTCAAACGATAATTTCCCTGGATAGCTTCAAGTCCCGCCGAACCCTGGACGTGGACGGCAGACAATACGAATATTTCAGCCTGCCGGAAGCGGAAAAGCACGGCCTCGCCGGAATTTCCGAGCTGCCTTTCTCGCTGAAAGTGCTGCTGGAGAATTTGCTGCGCTTCGAGGACGGCCAGACTGTCACCGCCGACGACATCAGGGCAATGGCCGCCTGGCTCACTGCGCGCAGATCCGACCGAGAGATCGCCTACCGCCCGGCGCGCGTGCTGATGCAGGACTTCACCGGCGTTCCCGCCGTCGTCGATCTGGCGGCGATGCGCGACGCGATGAAGGCGATGGGCGACGACCCGGCCAAGATCAATCCGCTTGTCCCCGTGGACCTTGTCATCGACCATTCGGTGATGGTCGACGCCTTCGGCAACGGCATGGCATTCAAGACCAATGTCGAAATGGAATATGCGCGCAATAAGGAGCGCTACGAATTCCTGCGCTGGGGCGCGGGTGCCTTCGACAATTTCCGCGTCGTCCCGCCCGGCACCGGCATCTGCCATCAGGTCAATCTCGAATATCTCGCGCAGACCGTCTGGACGAAGACGCTCAAGACGCCGGGCGGCGAGGTGACGCAAGCCTTCCCCGACACGCTCGTCGGCACGGACAGCCACACCACGATGGTCAACGGGCTTGCCGTTCTGGGCTGGGGCGTCGGCGGCATCGAGGCCGAGGCGGCGATGCTCGGCCAGCCGATCTCCATGGTGATCCCCGAGGTCGTCGGCTTCCGCATGACCGGCCGCCTGCGCGAGGGCGTCACCGCGACCGACCTGGTGCTGACCGTGACGCAGATGCTGCGCAAGAAGGGCGTGGTCAGCAAGTTCGTCGAGTTCTTCGGTGAAGGTCTCGGGCGGCTGACGCTGGAGGACCAGGCGACGATCGGCAACATGGCGCCGGAATATGGCGCGACCTGCGGCTTCTTCCCCATCGACAGCGATACGCTCGCCTATCTGCGCGCCACCGGACGCGATCCGCACCGCATTGCCCTGGTTGAGGCCTACGCCAAGGCGCAGGGCATGTGGCGCGACGCATCGACGCCGGACCCTGTCTTTAGCGATACGCTCGATCTGGACCTCGCCACCGTGGAGCCCAGCCTTGCCGGTCCGCGCCGTCCACAGGACCGCGTTTCGCTTGCCAATGCGGCGGAGGGCTTTGAGAACGCGCTTGCCGAGATCCGCGGATATAAGCCCGGCAGCGAAGAAGCCAAGATGACCGACGAAGGCGGCGGTTCGCCCGCAGTGCTCTGCAAGACTGGAAAGGTCGAAGGCGCGGACTATCAGCTCGCCGACGGCCATGTCGTCATTGCGGCCATTACCTCCTGCACGAACACCTCCAATCCGAGCGTGCTGGTGGCGGCCGGCCTGCTCGCCCGCAATGCCAAGGCCAAGGGCCTCACGGTGAAGCCTTGGGTGAAGACTTCGCTCGCGCCGGGCAGCCAGGTTGTCACCGACTATCTGACGAAGTCCGGGCTGCAAACCGATCTCGACGCGCTCGGCTTCAATCTGGTCGGCTATGGCTGCACCACCTGCATCGGCAATTCCGGCCCGCTACCGGAGCCGATCTCGAAATCGGTCAATCAGAACGATCTCGTGGTCGCGGCCGTTCTTTCCGGCAACCGCAATTTCGAGGGCCGGGTCAATGCCGACGTGCGCGCGAACTATCTGGCCTCGCCGCCGCTTGTCGTCGCCTATGCGATCGCTGGCTCGATGAAGGTCAATCTGGCGACCGAGCCGCTCGGGACCGCCGCCGACGGTAGCCTCGGTCTATCTGAAGGACGTCTGGCCGTCCTCGAAAGAGGTCGCCGACATTATCCGTGAGACGATCACCCCGGATATGTTCAAGACCCGCTATGGTGACGTCTTCAAGGGCGATGAGCGCTGGCGGGCAATGGGAGCGTCGAAACGCGGCCTCACCTATGGCTGGGATATCACCTCAACCTATATTCAGAACCCGCCCTATTTCGACGATATCGAGATGCGGCCCAGCGAGGTGACCGACATTGAAGGCGCCCGCATTCTCGGACTGTTCCTCAATTCGATCACGACGGACCACATCTCCCCTGCGGGCTCCATCAAGACCGGGGGTCCGGCTGGCAAATATCTGGTCGAGCACCAGGTGACGCCGCGCGAATTCAATTCCTATGGCGCCCGCCGAGGCAATCATGAGGTGATGATGCGCGGCACCTTTGCCAATATCCGCATCAAGAACCAGATGGTTCCGGGCGTCGAAGGCGGCGTGACGATCCACTATCCGAGCGGCAAGCAGATGTCGATCTACGAAGCGGCGATGCGCTACCGCACCGAGGGAGTGCCGCTTGTGGTCTTTGCCGGGAAGGAATACGGCACCGGCTCAAGCCGCGACTGGGCCGCGAAGGGCACGCGGCTGCTTGGCGTTCGCGCGGTCATTGCGCAAAGCTTCGAGCGGATCCATCGCTCGAACCTCGTCGGCATGGGCGTATTGCCGCTGGTCTTCGATGAAGGCACCTCTTGGCAGAGCCTCGGCATAAAGGGCGATGAAAAGGTCTCGATCGGAGGGTTTGCCGATCTGAAGCCGCAGGCGCGCATGGTCGCGAAGATTGCCTTTGCGGATGGGACGATCAAAGAGGTTCCGCTGCTTTGCCGCATCGATACGCTCGATGAACTGAGCTATTTCCGCAATGGCGGTATTCTGCACTATGTTCTGCGCGGGCTGGCGTCAGCGGCCTGATGGGCGTGGGTTTGCAAATAACTCACCCACTCGTGACTGGCAATTGAAAATGCGCCGCGAGATAATCGCCCGAAATTTCACAGTGGGTGGGGCTACACGACCTAAATGAGAAGGTCTATTGCCTTAGCAATGCGCGACAACAGGTCCTGCATTCGAACGCATCGAAAAGCTATTCTGGTTGCTGTCTTGGCCGGAGCGTCGCTCTTGGCGGGGATTACTTCGCCGGCATGGTCTGCGGAGCAGAAGAAGCGTACAAATCTTCTTGAGCTGTTCACGAGCCAGGGCTGCTCGTCGTGCCCGCCCGCGGACGCATTGCTTCGACAATTGTCTAAACGCGCCAACGTCTTGGCGCTCAGTTTTCCGGTCAGCTATTGGGACCATCTCGGCTGGAAGGACACCCTCGCAAAAGACGCTTACAACGAACGCCAGCGCGCCTACGCCGAGGCACGGGGAGATCGGCAAATCTATACGCCGCAGCTCATCGTTAATGGCATGGTCGACGTTGTCGGCAGCCAAAGCGACGAAATCGAAGAAGCGATGAAAAATACGGACCAGGTGCTGCGCAACTCTTGGGTGCCGGTCTCGCTGCGCTATGACGGCAATACATTCGCGGTCGATACCGGAGCAGCACCCGAGGGCAGCGCCTATCGCTCCGGCAAGCTCTGGCTTGCGCTCTACAGCAACTCCGTCACCGTCGCAATCGGACGCGGTGAAAATACCGGCCGCAGCGTGACCTACACCCACGTCGTGCGCAAGGTCGTCCCCGTCGGCCTATGGCATGGACGGTCCGCTAACTACACGGTGCCGACACCGGCCGGCACGTCCTTCGACGGCTGCGCCGCGGTGCTGCAGGCCGACAAGTCTAACGCCGTGCTCGGGGCCGCGAGCGCGATCGCCTCCTCCCAGTAACGTCCCTCCGCCAACGGCGGCGCTAAGTCTTTTTTTGCACGCGAGACCTGAAATGTGTATAAATTTTCAGGTCTTGCGTGCTTTATGCTTGCGAACAGCCTAGTCTTTCACAAAGTGTGATTCGCGGGCGCTTGGATTGATGGCTTACTGGCTCTTCAAAACCGAACCGGGCCACTGGTCCTGGGACGATCAGGTCAAGAAAGGAGACGGGGGCGGAGAATGGGATGGTGTGCGCAACCACACCGCCAAGCTCAACATGATGTCCATGCAGCCCGGCGACCTAGGATTTTTCTATCATTCTGTCGATGAAAAGAGAAAATCGTCGGTGTTGTAAAAATTGTTTCCGAGGCGCATCCCAACTCGACAGATAAGACTGGCACATGGTTCTGCGTCGATGTTGCCGCGGTATCGCCGCTCCCCCGACCGGTGTCACTTACCGAGATCAAGGAGGAGCCGCGTCTTGCCGAGATGGCGCTTGTCAAACAGTCGCGTCTCTCGGTGCAACCTGTAACCGAAAATGAATGGGAGATTATTTGTGCCATGGCTGGACTGAAAAAAGCGCCTAAGAGCGCGTCTAAACCGGCTGCTAAGCCCGCGTCCAAAGCCGGGGCGAAGACCGCTTCCGCGGCTGCGTCCAAGTCGGCTGCTAAGACCTCGGCGGCGAAGCCAAAGGCGGCTGCAAAGCCGGCTCCAAAGGCGGCTGCAAAGCCTGCCAAGAAGGCCCCCGCGAAGAGCGCGAAGAAGTAGGGTCCGTAATTCAGCGGACCCCGCTATTAAGCTCGCATTTACGGAGAGGGCATCCAATAGGCCCGGTCGGCTTGGCCCCGGGGGTTGTGATGTTTGTTCTTCGCGTTCTTCTCTGTACCTCATTGATCTCTTTGCTCGGCGCGCCATTGGCGTGGCCGGCAGGGAGGTCTTTCAGCGTCGACGTTACGATCGATGAAGCGCGGCTGATCCGTCTCGATGCGGACGCCGCGCAAATTATCGTCGGCAATCCCGCGATCGCCGATGTGACCGTGCAAAGCGCACGGCTTCTTGTTGCGACCGGAAAATCCTACGGCGCGACCAACGTCATTGCGCTGGATGCCGATGGGCACGAAATCCTCAGCGCACGCCTTGGCGTGAGCGAAGGCGACATACGACAGGTCACCGTCTTCAAGGGCACGGTCCGGCAGTCGCTGCACTGCGCGCCGGACTGTGAGCGCACGCTCTCGATCGGCGATGACAAATCCCAATTCGAGCAGCTTGCCGAGTCGGTAACGAAGAAGTTTGGCGTCGTGAATTCGGCGATCAGCGGGAACTAACGATTGCCCTCTCGCGCCGCCGCGAGCAGCGTCCCGACATAGACCGGCACCACTTCCGTCGCCTTGCCGTGAATGGTCTCGTGGAAATATGAGACGCCGTCTGACGGTTCGAGATTGAGTTCCACCGCACGCGCACCAGCAGCGCGCGCCTCGGCGACGAAACCTGCCGCCGGATAGACTGTCCCGCTGGTCCCGATCGAAATGAACAGATCGGCCCGCGCCAGCGCCGCATAGATGCGCTCCATATGGTAGGGCATCTCGCCGAACCAGACCACGTCGGGCCGCATCCCGCCGGTCCGCGCGCAGGCCTCGCAGCGGCTCTCGACGGTCAGCTCGTCGTCACCCCACGCCGCGCGCTCGCCGCAATGCGCGCACAGCTTCTTGGTGATCTCGCCATGCATATGGACCAGATTGCGGCTGCCCGCCATCTCATGAAGCGGGTCAACGTTCTGCGTCACGATCAGCACTTCGCCCGGATGTTCGGCCTCAAGCCGCGCCAGCGCAAGATGCGCGGCATTGGGCTGCACTCCCCGGCCCTGCCGCCGGCGCATATTATAGAACTCAAGCACCTTGGCCGGGTTGCGCTGGAAGCCTTCGGGTGTCGCCACTTCGCGATAGTCATATTTGGCCCAGACGCCGTCTTTGTCGCGAAAGGTGGCGATGCCGGACTCGGCTGAAAGCCCTGCCCCGGTGAGCACGACGATGTTTTGAAATGCGGGCATGATGCTCTGCGATCCTGGCTCCGAATGAGCAGGCACTTTACCGGAGAATGGCGATGCGGAACAGTTTCGAAGCTTACGCGTATCTGGCGAGCAAGACGGCGCGGACCGGCTGGTATGCGGCGGTCGCGGGCATCATGCAGCGGCGGGTGGCGAAACTCAGCGAAGGCACGCCGCGTTTCCGGCCAACGCGGCCGACGCCTGGCGACGGCGCGCTGTTCCGCGCCGCGCTGGCTCTGCAGAGGCGGGATGCCGAGAATGTGCGCCGCGGCATTTATCCGGCGATGCAGGACGAAGGCTCGATCGTCGGGCATTTGGAGGCGCTGCGCGAAATGTTTGCCGATCTGCCCGCCGCCAATGAGCGCCGTCTTGCCGGGCGCGCCGATGAGGCCGCGGCGATGCCGGAAGCCGAGGGGTTGCCCGGCTATTACGCGCGCAATTTCCACTATCAGACCGGCGGCTATCTCAGCGAGGAGTCCGCGCGGCTCTATGACATTCAGGTCGACACGCTGTTTATCGGCGCCTCGGGCGCGATGCGCCGGCAGGCGCTCGTGCCGATCGCGGCCTATGTGCATGGTAAGGATCAGCGCGCCCTTTCGATGCTGGATGTCGCCTGCGGGACCGGGCGCTTTCTCGGACAGGCGGCGCGCGCTTTTCCGGCCATGCCGATGATCGGGCTCGATCTGTCCGCCGCCTATGTCGAGGCCGCCCGCGAGCATCTGGCCGACCGGCGCAATATTCGCGTGATCCAGGGCAATGCCGAAGCCATTCCGCTGCCCGATGCCAGCCAGGACGTCGTGACCTCGATTTTCCTCTACCACGAGCTGCCGGGCGAGGTGCGCCAGACGGTGACCAGAGAAATCCTCCGTGTGCTGAAGCCTGGCGGCATCTATGTGCTGATCGAACTCGCTGCAATGGGGTGACGAGCCGGACTATGACGGACTTCTTGAGGCTTTCCCCATCCGCTTCCACGAGCCCTATTACGAGCATTATCTCGGCGACGATCTGGCCAAGCTCTTCACAGCCTGCGGCTTTGCGCATGTCGAAACAACTCTGGCGTTTCTTTCCAAGGTCGTAGTAGGACAAAAGCCCCTCGCTCTCTCATCCTGACCTGGAGAAACCATGCTGAAATATGTCGGGCTGGCTGCGCTCACCGGCCTGTTTCTGCCGCTGCAAGCCCTCATCAACGCGCGGACGAGCAGCATGCTCGGCGGACCGTTCATGGCGACGCTGCTCAATTTCGCCGGCGGCACGATCATGCTGCTCGTGCTGCTGGTGTTCATCCGCGCACCGGTCCCGACGGCGGAACAGATCGGGCGCCTGCCCTTCTACGCCTGGTTCACCGGGCTTGCAGGTGTGATGTTCGTGGCGCAGGCGGCCTTCACGGTTCCGAAGCTCGGAGCCGCGGCCATGAATGCCGTCATCATCGCCGCGCAACTGTTCGCCTCGATCGTTTTCGATCATTTCGGTCTGCTGCAGGCCGCGCAGCCGGTGACGTGGGAAAGGATCTGCGGCGTCTTGCTTCTGCTCGCCGGTGTCTGGCTGATCCTGCGCCCCGAATCGTGAGGGATCAGCGGTAATACCGCCAAAGCCGCGAAAACTGCCGATGGATCTCCTCAGGCGGCGGGGCGAAGGGGGCGAGCTGGATGCGCACGACATTGTCGTAGGTCATGGTCCAGGGCAGCTTCATCAGAAGCCGCCAGATCGGCAGCCGCCGCCAGTCGGCGAGCAACGCGTTGTCGAGCGAGGTCTTGAGCTGGATCTGCAATTCGTCGGTTTCGGCAAACCGGGAGCTGTGAGTGACTTGGCGGATGTCGGCGATGGCGCGCCAGGCGATGAGGCCGAAGCCGTCGATGAAAATGCCGTACTGGCCGGCGCCGATCCGCGGCTTCCGCTCTTTCAGCGGATAGAAGTAATAGGCGACACAGCAGGTCGCCACCGCGAACACCAGGATCGCGTCATAGCCGGTTGCCGCGAACATGCCGAAGCCTATGACCGAGAGGATCGCCATGACATTGAAGCGGAAGTCGCCGGCATCCTTGGCATAGGCCAAGTGGTAGCCCCGCTCGACGAATTCGGGCACCGGCACTTCGGCTTGCATCGCACCTGATCTCCCCGCCCTTATCCCCATCCGGCCAGGCCTGGAGCCTCCGCTAGCCGGCGCCGCACTGCGCGCGATGGCGCAGATAATGGTCCGCCAGGACGATGGCCATCATGGCCTCGCCGACCGGAACCGCCCTGATGCCGACGCAAGGATCGTGCCGTCCTTTGGTGACGATGTCCGTTTCCTGTCCAATGCTGTCGATCGTGCGGCGCGGCGTCAGGATGGAGGAGGTCGGTTTGACTGCAAAGCGGGCAACAATCGGCTGGCCGGTGGAAATTCCGCCTAAAATTCCGCCAGCGTTGTTTGAAAGAAAGGCAGGCTTGCCGTCCGGACCGCTGCGCATTTCATCGGCATTATCTTCGCCCGACAGGCTTGCCGACGCAAAGCCGGCGCCGATTTCGACACCCTTGACCGCGTTGATGCTCATCAGCGCCGACGCGATATCCTGATCGAGTTTTGCGTAGATCGGCGCGCCGAGACCAGGCGGGACGCCTTCGGCGACGATCTCGACCACCGCGCCGCAGGACGAGCCGCGCTTGCGAATGCCGTCCAAATAGGCGGCCCAGCCTTGCACGCTCGAATGATCGGGCGAAAAGAACGGATTGCGTTCGACCTCGTCCCAATCCCAATTCGCCCGGTCGATCCGCTCGGTCCCGAGCTGGACGAGCGCGCCGCGCACCGCAAGGCCGGGCAGGACCTTGCGCGCGATCGCCCCCGCCGCGACACGCATCGCCGTCTCGCGCGCCGAGGACCGGCCGCCGCCGCGATAATCACGGATGCCGTATTTGGCGATGTAGGTGTAGTCGGCGTGGCCGGGCCGGTATTTGTCTTTGATCTCGCCATAGTCCTTGGAGCGCTGGTCGGTGTTCTCGATCAGCAGCGAAATCGGCGTGCCGGTCGTCACCTGCACGCCATCGGCATTCTCGAAAACGCCGGAGAGGATCTTGACCGCATCGGCCTCCTGGCGCTGCGTGGTGTAGCGCGACTGGCCGGGCCGGCGCCTGTCGAGGAAGGGCTGGATATCGGCTTCGGTCAGCGGAATGCCGGGCGGGCAGCCGTCAACGACGCAGCCAATGGCGGCCCCGTGGCTCTCGCCCCAGGTGGTGACGCGGAAGAGATGGCCGAAAGTGTTGTGGGACATGGGCGGCTCTTGTTCTGCGCCTTATTTAGACGACCGGCAGCACAGCGTCAAAACATCGATGAACGCGGGGGTTGCATTAGCGCTTCGGCGGAGACGGGATGTCCTGCCGTGATGGTGCGCTGAGCCGGCAATGCTGGCTGCTATTTGACCGTTACCGCGTACTTCCCGGTGACCTCCACACCTCCCGGCTCGAAGATTTCGATGCTGAAACGATCTTTGCCGGTAAAGCCGTCCGTGGACGTATAGTTTATTCTGACACCAGGAACCAGCCGCACATTGCATCCGTAGCGCTGGTTGATCCGCGGGAAATTCGTATAGCCGAGGCCGTTTTCGATCTCGACCTCGCCATGCTCGGGCTTCTTGGTGAGGCGGACGTCGATATCGCCCATCGAGGTGCAATTCGCATTGAGAGCAGCGAGAAAGGCGAGCTGCCTCTTGATACCCGTCGGCACGACCGGGTGCAGGTCGAGCGGCGGAAGGCTTTGGGCAAGGGCATGAGAATGAGTGACGAGGAGCGCGAGTGCCATCGCGGGAAGATATTTCACGACCATTCCAGGCATCGATCTCACCCCTATCCTGCTCGATCCTCATTCTCTTACTTTACAGCTATCGTGTATTCCCAAATAACGTGGCCGCCAAGCGGGCCAAAAATCTCGACCTGGGACGTATCATTTCCAACGAAACCCGGCTTGGAGGTGTAGCTTATTTGGTACCCTGCGATATTTTCTTGTTACAGGCATATCTTTGGTTTTTCTCGGCGAAATTCGTGTAGCCCCCGCCAGGCTCGATATCGACCGTGCCATTCTGCGGCTGTTTGATGACGCGCACTACGGCATCCCCGACAGAGGAACAATCTGGATTTAGAGCGGCGAAGAAGCCGATATCCCGCTTTATGCCGGTTGGCACTGTCCGGAAGAAATGCTGCGGAGGCAAATTCTGTGCAAATGTATGGCCAATCCCGATCAGGAGATTCAGCATCGCAACGATCAGGTACCTCATGCCCTACCCCCACGCGATCAAAATTTTAGGTTTGCGCCCCTGATGCCAAACCGGATCGGTAATCTGCTTATATCGTGTCTGGATGTTTGCGTTAATGCGTTGCTGTCACGCAGATTGAAATCATAGATTTTCCCAGGCAGCAAAATTGGTGGAGCGTTGCGTCCACCATAACGCTCGTTGGCCCCCGTGAAGCAAAGCACCCGGGGCATCCGATTTTCCTCGGCCTTGAAGCTCGCCCGCCGCTTATGCTGTCCTCGGCTGCGGATGGAACCGCAATACCGCAAGAATGCCGAGCACGATGAAGAGCCCCAGCACGACGCCTTGCGCGATGATGAAAGGCGGCTCCGTCTGCGTCGGCGCGAGCGAATTGAGAAAGGCGAGCTTCTGGAAGCTCTGCACCACGCCGACGAAGACGTTCAGGTAGAGCGCCGCCACCGCGGTCGCCACATAGATCCCCCGCCAAGCGCCGCTGAGATCGAAGACATAGAGCGCCGCAACCGCCGCCGCCAGCAGGATCGAGCGAGAGGGTGCCGACCGCCCGCGGCGGATCGAAGCCGAACGGCGCGAGAGGAAATCCGGTGACGCTGGTCAGGATCGTCGTGAGGAGAAACAGCGCGGTGAGCAGCGGATAGCGCTGGCTCGTCAACAGGCCATAGAAGACGATCAGTCCGGAGGCGATGCCAATGAGACTGAGAATGACGTGAAGATCTGCAGAAAGGTCGACGTTGGAATTCCCCAGGTCATGGCAACCTCCAGCCTCGCGTTTAGAGCAGGATCGCTTTAATTGGAAACATCTGAAACGGTCTGACAAACCTCTCTGACGTCATTCCCGCGAAAGCGGGACTCTCGTACTCCGCAGTCATTCCGGTGCCTACTGGATCCCCGCCTCCGCGGGGATGACGGCTTTACATTTGGCCGTCTCATCGTTCCATCTTGTCAGATCGCGCTTTGGGCAGATGAAACCTTTGAGCGTTCAAGCGCGAAGATTGCCTTTCGAATTCAGACGAGCTGAGTGCTGAGCGAAATCTCGGCCTTCACGAGCTTCGACACCGGGCAGTTGGCCTTGGCCTTGTCGGCCAGGGCTTCGAAGGCGGCCTGATCGGTGCCTGGCACCTCGGCTTTCAAATCGAGATGGATCGCGGTGATGGCGAAGCCGCCGCTCACCTGTTCGAGGGTGACTGTCGCCGTCGTTTCCATCCGCGTCGCGGTAAGACCGGCTTCGGAAAGGATGAGCGAGAGGGCCATGGTGAAGCAGCCGGCATGAGCGGCGCCGATCAATTCTTCGGGATTGGTGCCGGGCTTTCCCTCGAAGCGGCTGGAGAAGCCATAAGGGTAGGCCGAGAGGGCGCCGCTTTGCGTCGAGATCGTGCCCTTGCCGTCCTTAAGCCCGCCGGACCAGACCGCGCTGCCTTTGCGATTGATTTTCATCGCTGCCTCCGCCATTGACGCTCGGTGCACGCTGGGAACGACGGCAACGAGCCTTCGTTTCGGGGCAGCTTGATCCTTCCAGTATCGGTAAGCAAGTCTTTCAGGCTGTTCGAGTAGAGGATGTCAGCTCAGCTTTACGGCTGGCGGCGAATTGCCGTCTGGCTGCCGGCCGGCATTGTGGCTGTAGACGAACAGCCTGATCGCACTCGAAAGGGTCGCCTCTCCCCTCACCGAGTTCCACCGCGGCGACGAGCGTCGCGACGGAGATGCCTTTCTCGACCGCAATGGCGCGAAGCCCGTCCCAAAACGGCTGCTCAAGCGAGATCGAGGTGCGGTGTCCGGCAATCGCCAGCGAGCGTTTGCGCGGCTTTTCCGCCGCGGACGCCGTCCAGCCGCCCAGCGCATCTTGCGACGGCAGGGCGGGCCTGAATGCAGCGATTCGGGCCGTCATCGTCAATCGCCCAGCCCGACCATCTTTTCCGGCCGGACGATCTCATCGAACTCGGCCTCGGTGACATAGCCGAGGCGAAGCGCTTCCTGCTTCAAGGTCGTGCCATGCTTGTGCGCGGATTTGGCGATCTCCGTCGCCTTGTCGTAGCCGATCTTCGGCGTCAGCGCCGTCACCAGCATCAGCGAGCGCTCCATCAGCTCTTTGATCCGCGCCATATTCGGCTCGATGCCCTTGATGCAATTGTCGGTCAGGCTGACCGACGCTTCGGCGAGGATTTTGATGGATTGCAGGAGGTTATAGGCAATGACCGGCTTGAACACATTCAGCTCGAAATGGCCCTGGCTGCCCGCCATGGTGATCGTGGTGTGATTGCCGATGACCTGGCAGCAGACCATCGTCATGGCTTCGCACTGCGTCGGGTTGACCTTGCCGGGCATGATCGAGGAGCCCGGCTCGTTCTCCGGCAGCGACAGCTCGGCGATGCCGGAGCGCGGGCCCGAGGCGAGCAGGCGGATGTCGCTCGCGATCTTGAACAGGCTGACGGCGAGCACATTGAGCGCGCCGGACAGCTCGACAGCCGCGTCATTGGAGGCGAGCGCCTCGAATTTATTCGGCGCCGTCACGAACGGCAGCCGCGTCAGCTTGCTGACCTCCTCGGCGAACTTCTCCGGAAAGCCCTTCGGACAGTTGATGCCCGTGCCGACGGCCGTGCCGCCCTGGGCGAGTTGGTATAGATGCGGCAGGGTGTTCTTGATGCGCTCGATCCCCATTCGCACCTGCGCGGCATAGCCGGAGAACTCCTGGCCGAGCGTTATCGGCGTGGCATCCTGAAGATGGGTGCGCCCGATCTTGATGATCCCCATCCAGGCGGCGGACTTCTCCTCCAGCGCCTTGGCGATGTGATCGAGCGCCGGCAGCAGCTTGTGATCGACCTGTTCGGCGGCGGCGATGTGGATCGCGGTCGGGAAGGTGTCGTTGGAGGATTGCGAGCGGTTGACATCGTCATTCGGGTGAACGGGCTTCTTCGAGCCCATCACCCCGCCGAGCATCTCGATGGCGCGGTTCGAGATCACCTCATTGGCGTTCATGTTCGACTGGGTGCCCGAGCCGGTCTGCCAGACGACCAGCGGGAAATTGTCGTCGAGCTTGCCGTCGATCACTTCCTGAGCGGCCTTGGCGATGGCCTCCGCGATTTTGGGTCGATCTTGCCGAGCGCCAGATTGGTGACCGCGGCGCTTTTCTTCACGATGCCGAGCGCGCGGATCAGCGCCAGCGGCATGGTCTCGCCGCCGATCTTGAAATTGGCGAGGCTGCGCTGGGTTTGCGCGCCCCAATATTTGTCGGCGGGGACTTCAAGCGGACCAAAACTGTCAGTTTCGGTCCGGGTCGCGGTCGGATGGTCGGGCATCATCAGCTCTTAGCTTCGACATTTTTGTGCGTCGTTTAACATGGGCCGGGACGCGAGGCCAGACGCATCGTCCGCAGAGCCAGGGCCGTACAGCTTGCCGGCAATGACTCTGATGAGCCGCCCGTCGATCAGGATGAGGCCGAAGGCGATCAGTGCAAGACCGGCAAATTGCCGGGCCTCCAGGCTTTCGCCGAGGATGAGGCTGCCCAGCAGGACGGCGCTGACGGGCACGAGCAGCGTCACCAGCATGGCATTGGTCGCGCCTGCCGCCCGCAGGATCTCGAAATAGATGATGAAGGCGAGCGCGGTCGAGAGCAGCGCAATGCCGAGGACGGCGGCGATGGCAACGGCGCTCGGCATGGGGCGGGCGAAGGAATCATCGAACATCAGGGCCAAGGGCAGAATGGCGATCGCGCCGAATGTGAGCTGGCCACAGGCGATGGTGATCGGAGGCAAGGCGCGGAAGCGCTTGCCGAAGACGCCGGCGATCCCGTAACAGGCCGCGGCCCCGAGCACGGCCGTCTCGGCGAGCAGGTTACCGGCGCCGGCATGGACGATCGCCGACGGGCCGATGATCACGGCAACGCCGGCGAAGCCGGTCAGAACGCCGGCGACGCGGCGTGCGTTGAAGCGCTCGTCATGGGTGAACAGATGCGCCACGACGATGGTGAAAAGCGGCGTCGTGGCGTTGAGGATCGAGGCAAGACCGCCGGAGATTTCTGTCTGACCCCAATAGATCAGCGAAAACGGCATTGCCGTACCGATGATCCCGAGCACGGCGAAGCCCGCCCAGATGCGCGGGTCGCGCGGAGCCTTCGAGGCCGATGAGTCTGCGCGACGAGGGCGAGCGCGACGGCGGAGATGGCCATGCGCAGGAAGGCCAGCGTGAAGGGCGCGATTTCCTTCACCGCGACCGCGGCGAGGAAGAATGCCCCGCCCCATAAGACCGATAGGAAAATGAGCAGCGTCCATTCCCGCGCGCCCATGCGAAGCGCCGCAGTCATATCAGATCTCCCGAAAGTTTGGTTCGCCAGAACCTAGACTGCGGGAGCGCGGCGATCTATCCGATTGTTGCTCTGGATTTCGGAATTTCTGCCAGCCGGATTGGCGAACGAGCGCTAAGCTTTGAAGGTGGCGCGCGGAATAGCACCGGACCGGCGCCTGCGAAAGTCGGCTGGGTCAGCCTTTAACATTGTGCTTATCCAGCACCTCGACGACCTTTTCCTGCGCCGTAATCAGCGACGGGACGAATTCGGGTCGGTTGTATAACACGGCATTGGTGCGAAGATCGCCAAAGATCTTGTCGATCTCCTGCCGGACTGTCTTTTTGTCGTTCTTCTTTTTCTCCTCCTCCGGCTCCCAATTGATCAGCCAGATCAACGCCGCGATCAAACCGGCGAAGAGCAGGATAAAGATCAGTGTGCCATCTGGACCATCCGGCGGTTGGAGCGGAGGGTCATAGTAGATGTGGGAACTATAATTCAAAGCTGCTCTCCGACTTTCTCAGACTACATAAACGGGCAGCTCCCCCGGCGCCGTCACATCAGCAATTTTTTAAATGAATGAATCCTTATAAAATCAGAGGTTGTCGGTGAAAAGACTTATTGGAAAAGAGCATTAAGTTGTAAACGCAATTTTGGGTTGCGTGATCCATTCGCGGCTAATACCAAATCTCGATAAGAGAAACTCATGCGCCGATTGCCGGCTGTTACCGTCTCCAAGTACGACAGACTGCTCCCTCTCCCATGGGAGAGGGCTGGGGTGAGGGGGTTAAGTGCCTGAAATTAAAACCATAACCCCTCACCCGGCGCTACGCGCCACCCTCTCCCCATGGGAGAGGGAATGCCCCGACGTCGTGACAAGAGGCCGCCATATTGAATGAGTTCACCTCAACGGGAATTGGTATAAGCCGGGTACTGATAAATCCGGAATGGCCGGTATTCTGTGGCACATAACCTGTGGAGCGCTTTGCGAACCGAAGTGGATATTGGGCAGAGCCCGAGCCGGGCCCGATAGGAGACAGGGCACCAAGACCCACCCCCGGTCCATTGATGCCGGTGGTGTCCTGTCGAGCGAATGCACGAGATGACATCTCTGCATAATACGGCGGGGTCGATTCAATTCTAGCAAGTTATGCAACGCAAATTGAATGAGACTGTTGCCAGACTCTGGTGCGCGGGGTGCCCGAGCTTGTTTTTAGTCGCAGGCGGCGCCTGAAATGCTCGCGCAAACGGAGCCGGCAGTTCGTTCGCCGGGCTTTGGTTTGGCTCGACAACCGAAAGCCGTTTCAATCTCGGCGAAAAGGCCACCTCAGTTGATGAGAGGACTGTTCAGCAAGGGAAATTGGCGCGCGATTTGGCGCCTCGCACCTGTCCCAATCATTGCCATCGTCGGCGTCGCCGCGTCCATCGCACTCTGGTATCTGACCGTCGCCGCGGAAAACCGCGCGTTCGTCCACGAATTTGCTGATCGAGCCAACAACCAAGCGGTGCTTTTGCAAAACGGCATCGACGACTACTGGGACATGCTTCGCGCGTTGCGGGCGCTTTTCGATTCCTCGAGCCAGGGTGTCACGCGCGATGAATTTGAGAGTTTTGCCAAGTCATTGGTGGATGGTCGGCATGCGGCGATCCTTAATGTTGCGTGGGTTCCACGCGTGAAGCGTGAGGAGCGTGCTGCACATGAGCTTGCGGCGGCACGTGACGGCCTCTCTGATTACCACATCCGCGCCGTTGCTCCAGACGGCAGCTTGCCTGTTTCTCCGGAACGGGATGAGTACTTTCCAAAATTCTATTCAACAGAGCCGAGAACGTCCCCCGTTTATGGGCTTGACATCAACGTTGAAGGGGTGCGAGGGCAGACGCTTGCCCGTATTCGCGACGGAAACGTACTGTCAACGTCTCCACCACTGCTGCTCCACATTGGGGACGGAGATCGGCTTGGGTTCTGGGCTGGTCTGCCCGTGTATGCGCGCGGTTTACCGCACGAAACGGTTGAGGACAGGCGCCGCAATCTGCTCGGGATCATTCAAGGTGTATTCCAGATCCACGTTATGATGGGCGCCATACTTGGCAGCGTCAAAACACCGGTGCACCTTTATCTCTTTGCAGCCGGGCGCGAAGCCGGATGAGCTGCCCGTTTATTTCGCCTCTCGTCTCGGTACCGGATCGATCGAGGCAAAGTCGCAGGCAGAGCTCACCGCTGGACTACACCGGTCATTCCCGCTCAATTTTGGCGATGCGCAGTGGAAGCTGGTGGTGGCGCCGGACCCTGGTCTCATACCCTGGCCACGCAAGCTCATCAATCTTGTTGATATGTGGGTTGCTGCTCAGCGGGAGCTTGACGGCGTTTGTTTGGGCCTCTCGTCGCCACGCGCTCAAGCTCGAGACGCAGAATTTACGGTTCGACGCGGCGTTGAACAATATGAGGCAGGGCCTCTTGATGTACAACGGCGCGCGGCAGCTGATCGTCTCCAATCGGCGTTTCGCCGAGATGTTTGGCGTGCCGTGGGAAAAATGGAATACCGCCGCCTTGGGAACGACGGTTTCTCAAGGGATACAGCTCATGCGCAGTCTGTCGGACATTACCGAAAGAAATCCACAACAAATCATGACCGAAATGAAAAGCATCCTGGATCGGCGCACGACTGGAAAGATTGTCTTCGAACGTACCGACGGGAGCACGTTCTCCGCTTTAGCGGCACACATGTCGGACGGTGGTTTTGTCGTGACATTTGAAGACATCACCGAAGCCCGGCGTGACGAGGAGAAAATTGCCCATATGGCCCACTACGATGCTCTTACGGATTTGCCGAACCGAGTGCTCTTCTACGAAAAGATGGAAGAAATTCTGCGCGGGCGGCACAGCGGCACTGTCGCGGTTTTGAGCCTCGACCTCGACGACTTCAAGGGCGTGAATGATACGCTGGGGCATCCAGTCGGGGACAAACTGCTGCAAGGAGCGGCCGAGCGCATGCGCGGCTGTACCCGTGAGACCGACATGGTCGCCCGGCTGGGCGGGGACGAATTCGCCATCGTGCAGGTCGCGATCAACCAGCCTGAAGACGCAACCTTGCTTGCAACACGTCTGATTGATGCGGTCAGCGCGCCATATCAGCTCGACGGCCACCAAGTGACCGTGGGGACGAGCATCGGTATCGCGATTGCGCCTGGTGACGGAACGGAACCGGATCAGCTTATGAAGAATGCGGATCTGGCGCTTTACCGCAGTAAGGCAGATGGCGGAAGCGCATATCGATTTTTCGAACCGCAAATGGACGCTCGCATGCGGGAGCGCCGTGCGCTGGAGCTCGATCTTCGCGAGGCGTTGGTCAAGGGCGAGTTCTCGCTTGATTATCAGCCGCTGATCAATGTCAAGACCGGTGAGATCACAAGTTGTGAAGCGCTCATTCGCTGGCATCGACCCGAACGCGGTTTGGTCCCACCTCTGGAGTTTATCCCAATTGCGGAAGAAACCGGTCTCATCGTACCGATTGGGGAATGGGTGCTTCGTCAAGCCTGCGCTGACGCCGTCGAATGGCCGGCTGAAACTATGGTCGCGGTCAACGTATCGCCGGCTCAGTTCAAAAACGCCAAATTCCTCCAGCTCGGTTACAAACGCGCTTGAGAAATCTCGCCTGCCGGCAAGCAGGCTGGAGCTCGAGATTACTGAGCTGGTCTTGATGCAAGACAACCCCGCGACTTTGGTCGAACTCCAGCAGCTCAAGGATCTGGGCGTCAGTATCGCAATGGACGATTTCGGTACTGGATACTCATCGCTCGGCTATCTCCGCAGCTTCCCATTCGACAAGATTAAGATCGATCAGTCCTTTATTCGGGATTTATCCGACAATAAGGATAGCCTGGCAATTCTTCGCGCAGTTGTTGGTCTTGGTCGCAGTCTCGGCATTGTCACAACTGCCGAAGGCGTCGAAACCCAGAATCAGCTTGAGGTCCTGAGAACCGAGGGATGTACTGAAGCGCAAGGTTTCTTCTTCAGCCGGCCAAAATCCGCAGCGGAGACGAGAGCGCTACTCGCCTCGCACCACGGTCAAGTGAAGGCGATAGCGTAGTTGTCTGCCGTTGACCATGTTGGCGGTTCAGGAGGGGATCGGCCCGCCGGGTTTACCCGCGCAAATCCGCCTCGCTGACGATCTGCCAACCCCGCTGCGCCATCAGGATCGCCGGCGGCCCCATATCTATGGCGGTGCTGTTCGAGGCATTGCCGGCGCGAGCGCGCGCAAACACGCCTTCGAGAATGACGGCCAGCCGGAACAGGCAAAAGGCCATGTGGAACGGGGTGATGGCCCTGGCGCGGCCGGTGCGCTCGCTATAGACGTCGACGATCTCGCTCTGGCTCGGCACGCCGAGCGCTTCGAGATCGAGTCCCATCATGCCCTTGAAGGCTCCCGCCGGAAGCTGGTGGCGAACACAGACATAGGCGAGGTCGGCGAGCGGATGGCCGAGCGTCGACAGCTCCCAGTCGAAAATGCCGATCACGCGCGGCTCGCTCATGGCGAACATCATGTTGTCGAAGCGGAAATCGCCGTGGCAGATGACGGTTTCGTCGTCGCCCTCCGGGATATTCCGCGGCAGCCACTCTGCCAGCTTGTCGACGGAGGGATTCTTGCGGCCATCCGTCTGCGAGCCTTCCCACTGCTTCGTCCAGCGCGCGATCTGACGGGCGAAATAACTGCCCGGCTTGCCGAAATCGGCCAGGCCGACAGCCTCGTAATCGACCGAATGCAGCCTTGCGAGCGCGTCGATCATGCCGAAATAGATCGGGCGGCGTTCCTCCTTCGCCACCTCCGGCAGCGTCGGCTCCCAGAACACGCGGCCCTTCATCCGCTGCATCAGATAGAACGGCGTGCCGACCACCGCGCGGTCATCGCTGAACAGATAGGTCTTCGGCACCGGAACATCGGTCTTAGCGAGCGCGGAGAGCACGCGGTATTCGCGATCGACGGCGTGGGCGGAGGGCAGCAACTGGCCGGGCGGCTGCTTGCGCATGACGAACTCGCCCTTGTCGGTGGCGAGAACGAAGGTCGGGTTGGACTGACCGCCGCGCATCTGCCGGATGCCGGTCATATGCGCGCCGAGCTTCTCGGCGATGAGCGCCTCCAGCGGCCGCGTGTCGAAACGGTGCGCCTCGCGCACCTCGACCGTCTCCGAAAACCCTTCGGCCCCTTCGCCCTGCACGCCCCGTTCCCGGTCGTCACTCACGGCGCTCGCCCCGTCGGCGCCAAGATAAACAGAAACCGCCAAAAACTCGGCCGGAAAGCCCTCTCCCATGGGGAGAGGGCGGCGCGGAGCGCCGGGTGAGGGCGTACGGACTATCGATAGATTGTAACCCCTCACCCAAACCCTCTCCCAATGGGCGAGGGCTGATTGCGGCATACCTCGTCATGTTGTGGCCTTCATATTGAAGCCTACCGGCGTTCGCCCGGCCCGGGATTGCGGTATTTCGCCAGTTCCACCTTGGCGATGGTCTCGCGGTGCACCTCGTCCGGCCCGTCGGCGAGCCGCAAGGTGCGCGCATGTGCCCAGCCTTGAGCCAGATGAAAGTCCTGGCTGACGCCGCCACCGCCATGCACCTGGATCGCGCGGTCGAGCACGCGCTGCGCGACGTTCGGCGCGACGACCTTGATCATGGCGATCTCGGCGCGCGCCTCCTTGTTGCCGACCGTGTCCATGGCATGCGCGGCATGCAGCGTCAGCAGCCGCGCCTGGTCGATGTCCATGCGCAACTCGGCGATCCAGTGCTTGGTGACGCCATGCTCGGCGATCGGCTGGCCGAAAGTGCTGCGCGACAGCGCGCGCTTGCACAGATCTTCGAGCGCCCGCTCGGCGAGCCCGATGCAGCGCATGCAGTGATGGATGCGGCCCGGCCCGAGCCGGCCTTGCGCGATCTCGAAGCCGCGCCCCTCGCCGAGCAGCACATTGCCGACCGGCACGCGCACATTCTCGAAATTGACCTCGGCATGGCCGTGCGGCGCGTCGTCATAGCCGAACACATGCAGCGCGCGCATCACCGTCACGCCGGGCGTATCCATCGGCACCAGCACCATCGATTGGCGCTGATGCTTCGGTCCCTCGGGATCGGTCAGCCCCATCAGGATGATGATGGCGCAGCGCGGGTCCATGGCGCCGGAGCTCCACCATTTCCGGCCGTTGATGACGTACTGGTCGCCCTCGCGCTTGATCTCGGTACGGATATTCGTAGCGTCGGACGAGGCAACCCCTGGCTCGGTCATGGCGAAGCAGGAGCGGATCGTGCCCTCCATCAGCGGCTTCAGCCAGCGCTCCTTCTGCTCCGTATTGCCATAGCGGGCGATGGTCTCCATGTTGCCGGTGTCGGGCGCGGAGCAATTGAACGCCTCCGGCGCGATCGGCGAGCGTCCCATCTCCTCGCACAAAATGGCATATTCGGCGTTGGTGAGCGCGTCGGGGAATTCGCGTTTCGGCAGGAACAGGTTCCATAGCCCCGCCTCCTTCGCCTTGGCCTTCAGTTCCTCCATGACCGGCGGTATCGCCCAGCGGCTCGGGGCGCCCGCAAGCTGCTCGGCATAGACCGCCTCGGCGGGATAGACATGCGCCTTGATGAAGTCGATGACGCGGCGTCGAAGGTCTTCAGCTCTCGGCGTGGTTGGAGGCAGCATGGACGTCTCCGGATCGGTTTTTGGCTTCCGCGCGGCTCAGACGACTTCGAACAGGCCGGCAGCGCCCTGGCCGCCGCCGATGCACATGGTGATCACCACATATCGGACGCCGCGCCGCTTGCCTTCGATCAGCGCATGGCCGGTCATGCGCGCGCCGGACATGCCGTAAGGGTGGCCGATGGCGATGGCGCCGCCACTGACATTCAGCTTCTCCTGTGGGATGCCGAGCCGGTCACGGCAATAGAGCACCTGGCTGGCGAAAGCCTCGTTCAGCTCCCAGAGGCCGATATCCTCCATTTTGAGGCCGGTGCGCTCCAAAAGCCGAGGCACGGCGAAGACCGGACCGATGCCCATCTCGTCAGGCTCGCAGCCGGCGACGGCGAAGCCGCGGAACACACCCATCGGCGTTATGCCGCGGCGGGCCGCTTCGGCGTCCGACATCAGCACGCAGGCGCTGGCGCCATCCGAAAGCTGGCTGGCATTGCCTGCCGTGATGAACTGATCGTCGCCGCGAACCGGCTTCAGCGCGGCAAGGCCCTCAAGCGTCGTATTCGGCCGGTTGCCCTCGTCCTTGGAGATCGTCACCTCCTGCTTGGTGATCTCCTTGGTCTCCTTGTTCTCGACCGCCATGATCGTCGTCATCGGCACGATTTCGTCCGAGAGCAGACCTTCCGCCTGTGCGACTGCGATCCGCTGCTGGCTCATCAAGCGCATATTCATCCTGCGCCTCGCGGGAAATGCCGTAGCGCTTCGCAACGATGTCCGCCGTCTCGATCATCGGCATGTAGATCGCCGGCTTGTGCTCCAGGAGCCATTCATTCTGAGCGAATTTCTGATTGAGATTCATCTGCGTGAGGCTGATCGATTCGAGGCCGCCCGCGACCGCGACCGGAACGCCGTCCATCAGAATCTCGTGCGCCGCAGTGGCGATGGCCTGCAGGCCTGAGGAGCAGAAGCGATTGACCGTCTGCGCGGCGGCCGTGACCGGCAGCCCCGCGCGAATCGCCGCCTGCCGGGCGATATTGCCGCCGGTTGCGCCTTCCGGCAGGGCGCAGCCCAGCACCACGTCCTCGACGTCGCCCGGCTCGATCCCGGCGCGCTTGACGGCGTGGGCGATGACATGGCCGCCGAGATCGGCGCCATGAGTGAGATTGAAAGCGCCGCGTACGGCTTTACCAATCGGCGTGCGGGCAGTCGAAACAATAACGGCATCAACCATGGTGAGACCTATTCCTTGCGATTGACGGCTTAAATGTTCTTGGCGCTCGAGCGAGGCGAAGCCTAGGTCTTCATTGGCGAAGCTCGCAAGCAGATGGCGCCGGCAGCAGCAACTCGTCGCCGAGCTGAGACGCATAATGGCGCAGCCGCTCAGCGATGCTCTTCAGGCCGACGCTGTCGGCGTAATGCATCGGCCCGCCGCGCCAGATCGGCCAGCCATAGCCATAGACCCAGACCACATCGATATCGCCGGGCCGCATGGCGATGCCTTCGGCGAGAATGCGCGCGCCTTCATTGATCATCGGATAGGTCAGGCGCTCGACGATCTCCTCTTTCGGGATCGTGCGGCGTTTGATGCCGAGGCGCTCGGAGGCGGCGACGATGAGAGCATCGACCTCCGGATCGGGGTGCGGCACGCGCGAACCTTCCTCATACAGATAAAAGCCCTTGCCGGTCTTTTGGCCATAGCGGCCCATCTCATAGAGCGCGTCGGAGATTTCCGCCGCCTCGCCGGTCGCCTGCCGGACGCGCCAGGATACATCAACGCCGGCCAGATCGGCCATGGCGAACGGCCCCATCGGGAAGCCGAATTCGACGATCGCCTGATCGACCTCCTGCGGCAGCGCGCCTTCGAGGATGAGACGCTCCGCTTCCGTCGAGCGGCGGCCCAGCATGCGGTTGCCGATGAAGCCGAAGCAGACGCCGCTGATGACGCAGACCTTGCCGATCCGCCGCCCGGTGTCGATCGCCGTTTTCAGCGCCTCATGCGAGGTTTCCTTGGCGCGCACGATCTCAAGCAGCTTCATGATATTGGCGGGCGAGAAGAAATGCATGCCAAGCACATCGCTAGGGCGGCCGGTCGCGGCGGCGATTTCGTCGACATCGAGCGTCGAGGTGTTGGTGGCGAGCACGGCGCCGGGCTTGGCCACATGGTCCAGCTCGGTAAAGATCTGCTTTTTCAGCGCCATGTCCTCGAAGACGGCCTCGATGACCATATCGGCGTCGGCAACCGCTCGGTGGCTTGTGGCGCCTTTGATGTGACCGAAGCGGTGTTTCGCCTCGTCCGGGGTCATCCCGCCCCGCGCTGCCGAAATGCGGTAATTATTCTCGATGACGCCAAGCCCGCGCTTCAGCGCCTCCTCGCTAGTGTCGATCAGCGTCACCGGCACGCCGATATTGGCAAAGCACATGGCGATGCCGCCGCCCATCGTGCCCGCGCCAATCACCGCGACCTTCTCGACCGCGCGGGCCTTGGTCTCCTTCGGCATATCGGGGATCTTCAATGCCTCGCGCTCGGCGAAGAAGATATGCCGCTGGGCCTTGGACTGATCGCCCGCCAGGAGCTTGAGGAACAGCTCGCGCTCGCGGGCGAGCCCTTCATCGAACGGCATGACGAGCGCGTTGCGAATCGATTCGACGCAGGCCAGCGGCGCATCGAGCCCGCGGCTGCGTTTCGTCAAATTCGCCGCGGCTTCGCTGAAGGCCGCCTCGTCGACGGCAAGCTTGTCGTTACGGTCGCGAACGCGCATCAGCACGCGGCGGTCCTCGATCACGCGCCGGGCGAAGGCAACGCCGTCCTCGACGATGTCACCTTCGGCCAGCGCATCGACGAGACCGATTTCCATCGCCTTCGGCGCGGGCACGGGATCGCCCGTGACGATCATTTTCAGCGCTTCGATCGGACCGACGAGCCGCGGCAGGCGCTGTGTGCCGCCGGCGCCGGGCAACAGGCCGAGCTTGACCTCAGGCAGGCCAAGCTTGGCGCCTTCGGCGGCGACGCGGAAATGGCAGGCGAGGGACAATTCGAGGCCGCCGCCAAAAGCGGTGCCATGGATGGCCGCGATGGTCGGCTTCGGCACGTCGTCGAGGAACGCGATGATCTCATGCAGACCGGGATGCCGAGGCGGCTTGCCGAACTCGGTGATGTCGGCGCCGGCGATGAAGGTGCGCCCCTTGCAGGCCAGAACGATCGCCTCGACGCTTTCATCCTCGCCGCGGCTTTGATCTCGTCGAGAAGCACCGCGCGGACGGCATGGCTCAGGGCGTTAACCGGAGGATTGTCGACGAGAATAATGGCGACTTCGCCATCGCGGCGCAATTCCACGAGTGCGGTCAAGATGCGTCTCCTCCGAGATGATCCGGCTTTTGCGTATTTCTTACGCAGAAGACTATGCCAGAGGAGCGAGGCGGCCGCCAGCCTTGAGCATGCGGCCGGCGGAAAGATCACAACCTAAAAAGGCAGCGAAGCCGCCGATTATTGTTATTCCCGCGAAAGCGGAAATCCATAAAATTCAATTGCTTAGCTGGATTCCGGCCTTCGCGGGCATGACAACGAGACAGATGGTATAGCGTTTTCAGCAATCTGCTAGTGTCCCGTCCCGCAAATGCCGACGAGCTTGCCGCCAACTCTCATCGGCATTTGCGAGACGCCACACTAGAGACGCCCGGTGGGGTGCGGCCGTGCCGGGCGAAGGAACGGGACAATGGGCCCCGCGCCGCTCGTCCCGGTCGCCGAACGGCTCAGTCGCCGCAGCTCTCTTCATATTTCTCGCAGGACCAATCGGAACCATGCTTGCACTTATATTGCAAACGGGCACAGCGCTGCTCCTGCTCCTTGGCTTCCTGCTTTTGCTGCTCCGCCTCGATGGTGCTAGTGACGACCTGGCCTATAATGCCGACGGCGATGTCGCGATTCTCGCCGTCACCGGCCATGGCGCTGCGCGCAAAACCGAATGAGCTGACCGCCAGAATGAGTGCAAATGCTTTCAACGACACAGATGGTTTCATCTCTCTATCTCCCTAACCCAAATGTGGTGTGGTTCAATTGAGACGCCGCGGCGCGCCGGCCGGTTCAAAACGCGTTCATGCCCTGGCGGATTTTTTTTCCGTCCTGCCGTGAATGCGCTGTGAATGTATTTTATTTCCCGTTCGCAATTGCTGTGGCCTCAAATTTTGGCCTCGCCCGCGTACCGCGGTTGCAAGGCTGGGCTGGTCTGATCTAGTTTGCCAAATAAAATCATCCGGCGTTGTTAGGGTGGGCAATGACTGTGCGGGGAGCGCTGAAAAAAAGTGGTCTGCTTATCGCGGCGGCGGTCCTGCTGACCGACACCGCGCTGTCCGACGAGCGGCCGGCGCCGCCGCTCCCCGAAAGGCAGTTTGCTTCGCCCGAGGAGAGAAGCGCCGTTGCCGCCTACCGCGCGCAATATGCGGCCTATAAAAGCGCCCGCGATGCTTACGAGCGCACCGCGCAAGCCTATTGGGATCTGATCGCCAAGAAACGCACCGAGCGGCGCAGCAAGCGCGCCGACGGCAAGAAGATCGAGTTGGCGGATTACGTCCTCGATCAGCCGCCGGTCTATTCGGGCCCACAAAGGCCGGCGCCGCCGCCCGTCCTCATCCAAAATGTAACACCGAAAAAGAAGCCGCCGGTGCGGGGCTTGCCGGTCGTAGCCGATTTCCTGCGCCAAGCCAAAATTCATTTCAACTTTGTGCCGGAAAAGCCGGCATCCGAACTCGATTATAAGCATGCCTACGCGCAGACCGCGCTCGCGGCCGGCCTCGGCAAGGAGCAGGCGGTGCGCATCTACGGCTTCGAGGCTGGTGGCAACGGCCAATATGACGTCCAGGCGGGTCTTGAGTCGAAGACAAAGACCGCCAAGCCGATCAGCACTGCGCTCGGTTACAATCAGCTTCTCGTTGCCAATACGCTCGGTCTGCTCGCCGAGCATGGCGATGATTTCATCGACACTCTGAAAGACCGGGCAGCCAGCACAAATGGCGAGCGTCATAAGCAGCTCACGCAAAAGATCATCGCGCTTCGCCGCATGGTGAAATACGCGCACAGCTTTCCAAATCGCTGGTCCACCCATGTGCGCGTGGCGCACTCATCAAAGGGTTGGGGGCTGCACGCGCTTATTCTCGATGTCGATATCGGTCCACTGTTGCAGACTCAGAAGCTCGTCACCTCGCTCGATTACGCGCGGAGCAAAGGCTATAACGGCGCGCTGAGCGCGGCAGAGCTGGAAATGATGAACCTGACCGGCGACGGCAATGGCTTCGACATGGTCACGATTCCGGTTTCGATGCGCGACAAGATCCCGACTGCGAATTTCTTTGAGCGCGACGGCTATCAGCGCAATCCGGTCGCCATCAGGAACAACGTCGTTGCAACCTTGCTCGCCGCGACCGAACGCAAGATGGACCACCACGCCGCGCTCGACGGCGCGAAGGATATGGCGACGGCCTTTGAGGATGTCTCCCACATCCCCGCGCCCGAGAAGCGTGGTTCTCCCCCCGGGGCGGCCGGCGTAGCGCGGTAAGCACCTGCCGCCATGCCGCGCTGTGCTCGGCGACCGGGGCTTAGGGCGAGGCTTTGCCGGGCGGCTGTCCCTGGACCTCGTCGAGATAGGGCACAAAGACGCTGAGGAAGCGAATGCGCTCCTGCGGGTTCAGCTTGCCGACCATTTCCGCGATCATCGGCTTTGCTGCTTCGCGTGCAGCCAGCTCCTTCCGGAACATTTCGTCCATCGCCGCATCGAGCTGCTCCTTGGAATAGCTGCCGCCTTTGATCAGCCCGCCGATCTTGATGCGGGCCTGACGCACCTCGGCCCAATAGGGCGCGAGACGCGGCTTATACTCGAAAAAGATCGCCCGGATCTCCTCGCGGCGCGCCTTGGGAAGCCCGCTCATGAAGCGAAGACTGCGCTCGACCGCAACGGGCGCATTCCAATAGCCGCCATTGCGAATGGCCCAGAGGCTGCCGAGCGTTATGCCGATGATGAGCAAATTGATGGACAGCGACAGGATCAGCAGCACCCACATCCAGCGGGATGAGCGGCGCACGATGACCTGTCCGCCGTTCGCGAGCGTGCTGCTCATAGCTCGCCCTGCTCGTGGAGCCCGCTCGGCTCGAACAGCGATCCGGAGAGGGCGATCCCTGCCTCCAAGTCATAGGAGGCAAACATGGAAATTCCACGCAGCGCCGGAACCGCTTCGCCTGTCAGCCCAATAAAGATCCCGATGACGAGCGATGCCGCAAGCAGCGCAGCCCCGCCCCATAGTGACGGACGGGATACGGTCCTAAAGGCGCGCGTGATCGTTCCGTCTGGTCTCCGCCCGATCAGCGCCGCCGAATCCGGCAATGCAACGCCGCGATCCTGGCGCAGGGCGGAAGCCGCGGCCAGAATTCGCGTTTCGATCTCACGGCCCGGCAAGCCTTCCGGCGCATAGCTCAGAACCGTATCGAGCGCTCTTGCTTCTGCGAAAAGCCGAGCAGCGTCCTCGTCACTTTCGACGAAGGCCGCAGAGTTCGCGCCCAACTCGTTTGGGGCCAGCGGGCGGAATTCGCGCCAGCCAGATCGAGCGCGTCCTGAAGCTGTTGGATGAGGTCTTCCCGGCTGTATCTTGCGTTCATCGCTTCGTCCAAATTCACTTAATCCGCGCCGCCGTCGGCCAGGAGCGAACGCCATTCGGGTTCAAGCTCGCGTTTCAGGGCGCGCCTCGCCCGGCTGAGCAGCAACTCGATAGCCTCCGCCGTGGTCTCCATCACCCGCGCCGCATCGGCCATGCTCATGTCCTCATAGTGACACAAAATCAATGCCAGCCGTTGCCTTTCGGGCAGTTTCTGAAGCGCGGCGTTTACCTTTGCAGCAACTTGATCCTGCATGATCTCCCGCTCCTGGCTTGCGGGCATCGCCACATCGAAATTTTTGGGCCAGGCGTCTTCATTCCTCTTTCTCAGCCGATCCAGGCAGATATTGGCGGTAATGCGCGTCAGCCAAGTGGTGAGGCGCGCTTTTGCCGGATCGTAGCTCGCGGCATGGGTCCAAAGGCGCAGCAGCGCCTCCTGAGCGGCTTCCTCGGCAAGGGCCTCATTGCCGAGCATCCGCCGAGTTACGGCAAGGATGCGCGGCAGATGCCGGCGGACCAGCGCGGCATAAGCCTCCCGGTCACCGGTCGCGGTGCGGACCGCAAGCGCGGTGTCCATGTCCACCGCGCCCACGGAGCCGGAGCCATGCTCCTCATCACGCAGATTGCGCTCCGGCACACCAATGCCTTTCTCTCGCAGCTTGCGACGTCCCAGTGTGGTGATCGGGAAGTCCCCTTCATTGTTTCCGCAACCTCTCAAAGGGGACTTCCCGATCTCAAACCACACTAGAATCTTATCGTTGCCAGTGTCCCTTTTAAATCCGAAGTTCGCTAGGGAGCAAGCTGCACAATCAGGCGAACTTCGGATTCGGGACACTAGACAAATCATTGGCTTAATGTGGCGCTTATCTCGCAATTGCCGACTACGAACCTGGCCGCGAAGTTGGTCGGCAATTGCGAGACGCCACACTAGCGACCGGGCACTTCGGCAATGATCTGCCCAGGGCAGAAAGGTGAGCTGAGCGCCTGTCATGCCCGATATACGCGCTCACTGCGCTGCGTCCGTCGCGGATCGCCAGCCTCATCGGATCAGTCTGTCAAAGCATTGGGCCACGCCATGCTCGAACCTCTTCGAGCAGGGGCGCGAGGCGGGAAAATTCCGGCACGCCCGCCGCCCGGCTCAGCAGGGTCGTCAGGCCGGCCGGCGCCTTTTCGGCGTCGAAACGGCCCTCCTGGCAGAGCCGCATGATCTGCGTCAGTGAATTGTAGAGCTGCGCCGCGTGCACGAGCACCTCGGCATCGCCGGCGCTCAGCAGTCCCTCCGCGCGCAATTTCTCAAGCGCGCCAACGGTGTTCTGATCGAGGATGCCGGGATGATCATGGGCGTGAATCAATTGCAGATATTGGATGATGAACTCGATGTCGATCAGGCCACCGCCGACATATTTGAGGTCCCAGCGATCTTTCGAGCCCTTTTCCTGGGCGATGCGGCCCCGCATGTCGCGAACGTCTGCGGCAATCTTGGCCCGGTCGCGCTTCTGAGCGAGAACCGAGCGGATCGTGCTCTCGATGTCGTGCCTGAGGTGCTCGGAGCCTGAGATCACGCGCGCCCGCGTCAGCGCCAAATGCTCCCAGGTCCAGGCATGATCCTCCTGATACACGACGAAGGCCGGAAGGCTTGTCGCCACCGGGCCGGATTTGCCTGACGGGCGCAGCCGCATATCGACGTTGTAAAGCGCGCCTTCCGCGGTCGGCGCCGAAAGCGCACTGATCAGGCGCTGCGTGGCGCGGGCGTAATATTGCGTCGGCGCCAGCGGTTTAAGCCCGGTCGAGGTCGTCTGTGTGTCGTCGTAGCGATAGATGATAATGAGGTCGAGATCGGAGGTGGCGGTCATTTCGCGGCCGCCGAGCTTGCCCATGCCGACGACCGCCATTTCGCCGCCGGGAACGCGGCCATGCTGACGCTCCATCAATAGCTCGATCTGCGCCTGCAGCCCCGCAATCAGCTCGTCGGCGAGAAGAGCATAGGCCTGGCCGGCCTCCTCGGCACTGACCACGCCCGAGAGCACGCGCACGCCGATCAGGAAAGCCTGCTCCTGGCCGACGCGGCGCGCCCGATCGAGGCCGTCCTCATAGGAACGGCGCCTCGCGCGAGCTCATCGCGCACGATGCGGCAGAGTTCGTCCGGCGAGGGCAATTCGCCGAGAAAGCCGGGATCGAGCATCGCATCGAGCAGCAGCGGACGGCGGCCGACGAGCCGGGCAAGGCGCGGGGCGCTGCCCATGATATCGGCGAGGAGTTCGAGCAGCGCCGGGTTGTTGCGGAGCAGCGCGAAAAGCTGCACGCCGGCCGGCAGCTCGGCGAGAAAGCGGTCGAAGGTCGCCAGCGCCAGATCGGGCTGCGCCGTGCGCGGAGAGGGCTTCGAGGAGCTGCGGCTGAAAATCGGTCAGGCTCTCGCGGGCGCGGGCGGTGCGCATCGCCGGATAGCGGCCATGATGCCAGCTCTTCACCGTTCTGATGACGGAGGAAGGGCTGGAAAAGCCCATTTCGCCTAGCGTCTTGACGGTATCCGGGATCGTCGCTGTCGCCGGTGAACACGAGACTGCCGGGCGCGGCCGAGCGCGACAGCGCAGGGACATCCTCGAACAGCGCGGCATAATGTTTCTGCACCGTTTCGAGCCGCTTCCTGACGGCGTCCGCGAATGCCTTGCCGCTCTCATAGCCGGAAAAGCGCGCGATCTGCTCGAACTTGTCGGGCCGCGATGGCAGGGAATGGGTCTGCTCGTCGTCGAGCATTTGCAGCCGGTGCTCGATCCGGCGCAGAAACCGGTAGGCCTCGGCCATTTCCTCCGCCGTTGCCCGCGCGATCCAGCCGCGCGCCGCCAACCTGTCGAGCGCGTCGAGCGTCCGGGAAACGCGCAAATCCGGCTGTCGCCCACCAGCGATGAGCTGCTGGGTCTGCACGAAAAACTCGATCTCGCGGATACCGCCACGGCCGAGCTTCAGATTGTGGCCTTCGACGGCGATCCGCCCATGGCCCTTATGCGCGTGGATTTGCCGCTTCATGGCGTGAATGTCGGCGATGGCGGCATAGTCGAGATATTTCCGCCAGATATAGGGCGAGAGCTCACGCAGAAACGTCTCGCCGGCCTCGATATCCCCGGCGACGGCGCGCGCCTTGATATAGGCGGCGCGCTCCCAATTCTGGCCAACGGTCTCGTAATAATGCAGCGCCGCGTCGACGGAGAGCGCGATCTGCGTCGCGCCGGGGTCGGGCCGCAGGCGCAGATCGGTGCGGAACACATAGCCCTCGCGCGTGCGCTCGGTCATCAGCTTGACCAGATCGCGGGTCAGCCGGACGAAGAACGGGCTTGCCTCCTGGCCCGGCGGGAGCGGCGCTTTGCCAGGATCGAAAAAGACGATCAGGTCGATGTCGCTCGAATAGTTGAGCTCGCGCGCACCGTATTTGCCCATGCCGAGCACGATATAGCCGCTGTCTTTTTCGGGTTTTTCGGCGTCGGCGGGCGCGAATTTGCCGCGCCGCGCCGCCTCGCTCAGCAGGAAACGGATCGCGGCCGACAGCAGGCGGTCGGCGCCGTCCGACAAGGCAGCCGTGACCTCGGCAATATCCGAGACGCCACCGAGATCGGCAAGCGCGGTCGACCAGCGCCAGACGCCGCTTCGCCAGCCGCAGCGCCTTCATCGCCTCATCGTGACGGCGGCTTGCGGCGATATCGGTGTCGAGCGTCGCCGCGCTCCGCTGCAGATAGACGGCGGGCTCTGCGCCGAGCGCGGTCAGGAGTTCGCCAGGATCGGAGAGGATTGACTGCGAGAGATAGGGCGAAGTGCCGAAAATCCCAGTGATGAGATCAAGAGCGGGCGAGCGCTTGTCGAGAAGCGTATTGATCGCGCCTCCCGCACCCAAATGCGCCGATTTCGCCCGGAGATCGCGCAGATTGCGTTCGGCCATCTCGGGATCGTGAACAAATGGGGCGGATCGGATGCGGTCGGCAAGCGGCACGCGCGGCTCCTCGGTTCTTCCCCCATTCAAGACTTAGCGGAGGCGGCGCGGCAAGGCAAATGGAGCCCAAGGGCAGCGAGACGGCTGCTGAAAGAGCAGGAAAGCCGCCAATCATTGCCATGCCCGCCTGCGCGGGCGTGACAACAAAGCAGGCGCTTCGGCGCTTTCTAGCGGCAGCCCTTCTCGCTCTCGACGGCGATGAGCGCGGAGACATTGTGCCGCTCGACCCGGTTCAGGGGCACTTCGTCGGAGCTGTCGAAGCGGCAATCTCCATTGCCGAAGAGCTGCTGATATTCGGATTTTTTAAAGCAATAGCCGCGCTCGGCATAGATGTTGTTGCGCAAAAAATCGAGATTCTGGCAGCTTAAATGATAAAGATCAGCTTTGGAAAAGTAATCCCTATCCGTGCAGCCAACGTTTTCATAGCAGCCGGCTCTGACCGCGCCGCTGCCAGTGGCGATGATCAAGGCTGCGGCGAGGCCAACGATTGCAGCGTATAATGGTTTCATAAGGTTCGTCCCTGTCGGATGAACTAAGATTACGGTCAAAAAAATGAACGAACGCTGATTATTGGCGGCGATCGTGCGCTCCGCCGGAACACGAGACTTCAAAACTGGGTGAAACGCCTACTCCGACGAAATGCTTTATGCCACCTTGAGGTATTCTGGTTCGCGGCAGACTTGTCTCGGCGGAATCCCGCTTTTGACCCGAAATGCAGCTGAAAGGTCGCATCCCATGTTCATCGCCAAACCACGCCCGATCGCGCCATCCGAGATCACCCCGCGCGAGGTCTATCTGCGCCGCCGCGAATTTCTGGCGGGAGCTGCTGCATTGGGGCTCGCCGGATCGCTATCTTTCCCGGCCCTCGCCGCGAAGCTTTCGACCGTAAAGGGCCCATTTGCGACGGACGAGAAGGAGACTTCGCTTGAAGACGTCACGCATTACAATAATTTCTATGAATTCGGCACCGGCAAGGGTGACCCGGCCAGTTATGCCCATACGCTGACGACAAGTCCCTGGACGGTGAAAATCGATGGGCTGGTGTCGAAGCCGGCTGAATATGCGCTTGAGGATATTTTGCAGCCGGTGACGCTGGAGGAGCGCATTTACCGGATGCGCTGCGTCGAGGGCTGGTCGATGGTGATTCCCTGGGACGGCTTTCCGCTTGCCGACCTCCTCAAGCGCGTCGAGCCGCTCGGCAGCGCCAAATATGTCGCCTTCCAGACGCTCGTCCGCCCGAAAGAAATGCCTGGCCAGAGCGGACTGTTCCAGGTGCTGGACTGGCCCTATGTCGAGGGGCTGCGGCTCGATGAAGCCATGCATCCGCTGACCATCCTCGCCACCGGACTTTACGGCGAGACGCTGCCCAATCAGAACGGCGCGCCGATGCGGCTGGTCGTGCCCTGGAAATACGGTTTTAAGGGCATCAAATCGATCGTGCGCATCAGTCTCGTCGAGAACCAGCCGCCGACCACCTGGAACATACAGGCGCCCAACGAATATGGCTTCTATTCCAATGTGAACCCGGAAGTCGATCATCCGC
The DNA here is from genome assembly GCA_963773735.1 of uncultured Alphaproteobacteria bacterium. GTDB lineage: Bacteria > Pseudomonadota > Alphaproteobacteria > Rhizobiales > Rhodomicrobiaceae > CAVZCK01. The sequence continues at coordinate 180,453 of CAVZCK010000019.1, forward strand.
GCTGGAGCCAGGCGACGGAGCGGCGGATTGGGGAGGGCGGCGGGCTATTCGCCAAGCGGCGGCCGACGCTCAAATTCAACGGCTATGGCGATCAGGTGGCAAGCCTCTATGCCGGCATGGATTTGAAGAAGAATTTTTAGAGCAGGATCGGATTAGATGGCGAGCGTCGCAAACTTAGAAGAAATGCCCGTGAAAACGGGGATCCAGTGCGCTGCAGCCCCAATCATGTACTGGATGGCGGCCTTCGCGGGCATTTCGAATAGGCAGTCTCCACCTCAACTGATCGCGCGATAGGATGGACGCTCTCCGGCAAGACGCGCCGTTTATGCGCCGAGCCTTTCCATGGCGCAATCTCATCCGTCCCGCGATCTATTGGGGCGGCATGATCCCGGCCGTCTGGGGCTTTTACCTTGGCTTTACCAATCAGCTCGGCCCTGAGCCCATCAAAGAGCTCGAACATATTCTGGGCCTTTGGGCGCTGCGCTTTCTGATTGCCAGCCTCTCCGTTACGCCGCTGCGGCGGCTCGGCGGTCCGAGCTTCCTGCGCTACCGGCGTGCGGTCGGGCTCCTCGCCTTTTTCTACGTTTGCCTGCATTTCACGGTCTATGTCGGCTTCGACCAGGGTTTCGACCTGGCCGCGATCGGCAAGGACATCGTCAAGCGCCCCTACATCACCATTGGGATGCTTGCATTCGTCATCCTGATGCCGCTTGCAGCGACGTCGAACAATGCGATGGTGAAGCGCCTCGGCGCGGCAGCCTGGCAGAAGCTGCACCGCTGGGTCTATGCGGCGGCAGCGTTAGGGGCGATCCATTTTCTGCTGGTGGTGAAATCCTGGCCGCCCGAGCCAATGGTCTACTGTGCCATCGTCGCGGCGCTCTTGCTGTTCAGGCTGACGCCGATCGGGAAGAAAGGCGCCCGCCGCAAAGCAGCTGCTGCAGTACGCTAAGGCCGAATGCGTTCAGTCCGCACTACGGCCAGACTCCCTCTCCCAATGGGAGAGGCTGGGGCGAGGGGTTACAAACTATCGATAGGCCCCATCCCCTCACCCGGAATGCTAACACATTCCGACCTCTCCCTATGGGAGAGGTAGACTGAGCGAATGTCATCGCACCAGGATACCCGCTTAGGCTCGATACGCGCTCGGGCAACGAATTCGTCTAAATATCCAGATCATGCGCGAATTCGGCGCGCTCCTGGATGAAGCGGAAGCGCCCCTCGGGCTTGTTGCCCATGAGCTGCTCGACAATATCGTCGGTGGCGGCTGCCAGCATCGGCGATCTCGACCTTGAGCAGCGTGCGCTTCTTCGGGTGCATCGTGGTTTCCTTGAGCTGCGCCGGCATCATTTCGCCCAGGCCTTTGAAGCGCGAAACCTCGACCTTGCCGCGTCCGTTGAAGACGGTGCGCATCAGCTCATCCTTATGCGCGTCGTTCCGCGCGTAAGCGCTCTTGCCGCCCTGGCTGAGCTTGTAAAGCGGCGGCACCGCCAGATAGAGATGGCCGCCTTCGATCAGCTCGCGCATCTGGGTGTAGAAGAAGGTGATCAGCAGCGAGGCGATATGCGCGCCGTCGACATCGGCGTCGGTCATGATGATGACCTTCTCATAGCGCAGATCGGTCTCGCGATAGCTTTTGCCGGTGCCGCAGCCGAGCGCCAGCACCAGGTCGGAAATGAGCTGGTTCTGCGACAGCTTCAGCGATGAGGCGCTCGCGACGTTGAGGATCTTGCCGCGCAAAGGCAGGATCGCCTGGGTCGCCCGGTCGCGCGCCTGTTTCGCCGAGCCGCCGGCCGAATCGCCCTCGACGATGAAGATCTCGGTGCCGTCCGCCGCATCGAGCGAGCAGTCGGCCAGCTTGCCCGGCAGGCGCAGCTTGCGCGTGGCGGTCTTGCGGTTGACCTCCTTCTCGCGCTTGCGCCGCAGCCGTTCCTCGGCGCGGTCGATCACCCAGTCGAGAAGACGGGTCGCCTGGACCGGGCTCGCCGTCAGCCAGTGGTCGAAGGCGTCGCGCAGAGCGGTTTCGACAATGCGCGTGGCTTCCTGCGAGGACAGCTTGTCCTTGGTCTGCCCCTGGAATTCCGGCTCGCGAATGAAGACGGAGAGCATCGCCGCCGCGGAATTCAGCACATCGTCGGCGGTGATCTGAGCGGCCTTCTTGTTGTTGACCAGCTCGCCATAGCCCTTGAGCCCGCGTGTCAACGCGGCGCGCAGCCCCGCCTCATGCGTGCCGCCATCGCCGGTCGGCACGGTATTGCAATAGGAGTTGATGAAGCCGTCATCGTCGGCCAGCCAGGCAATCGCCCATTCGACGGTACCGTGCCCGCCGTCCCGTTCGATTTTCCCGGTGAAGGCTTCCTTGGTGACCGTCTCCGAGCCATTGATGCGCGAGGCGAGAAAATCCTTCAGACCGCCGGGGAAATGGAAGACCGCCTTTTCGGGCGTGTCGTCGCCGGGCTTGATCAGCTCTGCCGCGCAGGACCAGCGGATTTCGACGCCGCCGAAGAGATAAGCCTTGGCCCGCGCCATGCGGAAGATCCGGTTCGGCTTGAACGCGACGCCATCGCCGAAAATCTGCGGGTCGGGCCGGAAACGGATGCGCGTGCCGCGCCGGTTTTTCGTGGTCCCCAGGTCTTCGAGTTTGCTTGCCGTATGGCCGCGCGCAAAAACCTGCCGGTAGAGCCGCTGACCGCGCGCGACCTCGACCTCCAGCACCTCCGACAGCGCGTTGACGACCGACACGCCGACGCCATGCAGGCCGCCCGAGGTCGAATAGACGTTGGAGTTGAATTTGCCGCCCGCGTGAAGCGTCGTCATGATCACTTCGAGCGCGGATTTGTTCTTGAATTTCGGATGCGGGTCGATCGGGATGCCGCGGCCATTGTCGGTCACGGCGATAAAGCCATCCGCCTCGAAGACGACATCGATCCAGGAGGCGTGACCCGCCACCGCCTCGTCCATGGAATTGTCGATGACCTCGGCGAAGAGGTGGTGCAGCGCCTTTTCGTCCGTGCCGCCGATATACATGCCCGGCCGCCGCCGCACCGGCTCCAGCCCCTCCAGCACCTCGATATTGGCGGCGGTATAGGCGGCCTCGGCTGCGCCCGCCTGCTTGGAGGAGGCGCTGTCGGTGAGCTTGGCGAACATGTCCCGGAAATGTGCCATATAGGGTCCTCGTCGGCCTTGGCTGAATATCAGATAGGAAAGGCGCGCGAAAAATACACTGAGTTGCGGCCGGTTAAGGTGATCGCACGACGACACAAAGGCAAGTTGCCGAAAGCGCACATGTGGATGAGCGCCATCGCCGGACGCAGGCCGGCGCTCTATTGTCCCGTCCCGCAAATGCCGACCAGCTTGCCGCCGACTCTTATCGGCATTTGCGGGACAAAGGGACACTAGACAAATCATCGGCTTAGTGGCGCTTATCTCGCAATTGCCGACTAATTCGCGGCCGCGAAGTTGGTCGGCAATTGCGAGACGCCACACTAGCGGAACACATTCCCGGCGACCGTCAGATTGAGATAGGATTCCGCGCTCTCCCGCGCCAGATCGGGGCCGACGAGCTTTTCGCCGTGGAAGGCGCGGATCGCAGCGCTGCTCGCCCGCGTGATCAGGTTAAGGGACACCAGCATGGTTTCCTCGCCGGCCGCGACGCCGATGGCGATGGCGCAGTCGGTGATCGTGTTGCCCGTCGCCGAGATGGTGCCGCCCTCGGACATGCCGCCAAGCCGCAGGCCGAATTTCGATGACCCGGTCACGAAATTGCCGCTGACCGTGCCGCTTCCCTTGACGGCGATGCCGGTCGCGCAGCCCTGCGCATGATTGGCCGACACGGTGCAGCCCGCCGGCGCACGGTCAGCCGTTGCAATGTCGATGCCGGTGTCGCAGCGGCTCAGCGCGCACTGGCCGACGGCAACGCCGCGCGCATTCAAGAGCTGAATGCCCGGTCCGTAGCTGTCGCGAATTGTCATTGCCGAGATTGCGCCTTGGACGCCGTCCGCCGGAACCCGCTGCCGGCGCACCGCTCGATCACGCATTGGCTGATCATGACATCGCCGCCGCGAACCGAGATCAACGGGGCAGCGCGTCCCGAGCCCGCCCGGCTCGCCCCGCCATCGAACGCCAGACCAGCCAAAGACAGCGAGGCGTTCTCGCCGGCCTGCAAAATCGGCTGGCCCGGCTTGGCCGAGAGCTGCGTCAGGCCCGGTACGCCAGCGATCGCGCATCGCGCCGGAACGTTGAGCGGGCCGGTGACATAATTGCCGCCGGGAATCAGAACCGCTTCGCCCGCGGCGCTGATCTCGTCGATGGCCTTCTGCAAAGAGCCGGTCTGATCGCTGCCGCTTTTCGGGTTGACGCCGAATTCCACGACGCTCCGCGCCGCAGCCGGCGGAGCCGCCAGAGTTTGGCCGGCATGCAGAAAGCCGCCCCCCGCAGCGGCGCCACCCGCGATTAGAAAGCCGCGTCGGCCGATCGTCATCAATTCCGCCCTTCTCAGACCCTGGCGGTCTTTAGCCGATTTGGCGGCTGGTTTCCAGACCGCGCCGCTTCGCCGCCACGGCAAAAACGGCCATTGTGTCGATGATGATCCGCGCGCCGCGCTCAAGGGCTGGCCAGCCGAGCGCGACGCCAGATGCCGGGCCGGCGTCAAAAACGGCCGGCAAGGCCGGAATGTGGATAAAACCGGCGAGCGGCGGCTGGGCGAGGGCCGCCGCGCGAAACAGCGTCTGATAGAGGACGGCGTTGCAAATATAGCGCCCGGCATCGCGCGACGGCGCCGCCGCTATCCCCGCCGCCCGTAGCTTGCGAACCAGAAGCGTAGCAGGAAGCCTCGATGCCAGCACCGGCGGCCCGCCGGGGCGGACATGGTAGCCGCGCGGCAGCCTGCCGGTGCAATCCGGAGCAGGTCTCGCCGCGTTGACGGCCCGCGTCTCGATCTCAAAGCCCTCGGCGCGGCGGGAGACGCCGAAATGCAGGACGACGTCAGGGCGCAAACGGTCGATCAGCGCCATCGCCTCGGCCGGCGCTTGCCGCCAGTCCGTCGGCAGCATCGCCGTGAACAGGCGCGCGCGGGGCTCGGCGATCCGCATCGTCTCGGCGAGCGCCGCAACGAGCGTTGCGGAGGCGTTGAACGGCACCTCCGGAAACGGCCCGAAGCCGGTAACGAGCACGGTTACGCCCGGTGAAAAGCCGCGTTTGGGAGCGGTCTTGCGGGGTAAGCGCAGCGGAGGGCCGCTGTTAATCATGTTATCCGCAGGTGATGCTAAAAAGCGTGCTCTCCGATTATAGAGTGAGTGAGGGCCGTTCTCCAATGCGGCGAGGCGTCGGGAGAGGTGAAAATGAGGCGCTGGATCGGATTTTGCGCGCTGTCCGCGTGTCTGGCGGGGCCGTCGCCGCTGCTGGCTGCGGAAATTGCGGTTTCGTCCCGAATCGATACGGTCACGGTCTTTCCGAACGGCGCCGAAATTGCCCGGCTCGCCGGCGTTCAGGTCGATGCCGGCTCGCACGTCCTGACCATTTCGGACCTGCCCTCCACGCTTGAGGAAAACTCCGTCCGCGTTGATGGGGAGGCGACAGCCGGGCTGGAGATCAGCTCGATCGACGCCCGAAAGCTTCTGGTCAAGAAAGCCGGACAGAGCGCCGATATTGACGACAGCGAGCGCAAGCGCATCGAAGCCGAGGTCCAGGCGCTGACCGACGAGCGCGCGTCTTTCGATGGCGCGATCGCGGCAGCTGAGGGACAAAAGACGCTTGCCGAGAATTTGAGCCGCGCGCCCCTCGCCGGCTCGGTCAAGACGGGCGAGGCCGCCGCACCGCCGACCGATTGGAGCGCCTTGTTCGACCTGATCGGCGCGCGGATCGACACCGCCTCCAAAGCGATCCAGGAGGCGCGCATCAAGCAGCGCGGCCTCGACGAACGCATCGCCGTCCTGAAAGAGCAGCTCCGCCGCGAACCGCCCGAGGAGCTTGAGCGGACCGAACTCCGCGTCTATCTCGACGCATCCGCGCCGGTCAAGGGCACGCTGCGCATCCGCTATCAGGTGCCGCAGGCCTCTTGGGAGCCGATTTACGACGCGCGGCTCACAATCGCCGGCCCGAACAAAGACGCCGCGCTCACCCTGGCAAGGCGCGCCAGCATCTCGCAAAACTCCGGCGAGGATTGGGACGGCGCATTGCTGACCTTGTCGACAGCGCGCCCGGATGGCGCGACGGCGGCGCCGGATCTGCCGGCGATCAAAGTCATCTTCAAGCCGGAGCCGCGTCCCGCCGACGGGTATGAACGACGCCATTGCGCGCCGCATGGACGCGCCCGCCGCACCCGCCGAGGAGAAGGCCGCCGATCGGAAGGCCGTCCCAGTGAAGGAGATCGGGACGGAAATCGAGAACGCGCCCTATCAGACGGACTTCGTGCTGACGCAGCGCGTTACTGTCAAGACCGGCGTCGGACAGAAGAAGGTTCTGATTTCGGCGGACGAATTGAAGCCGTCGCTTCTCGTCTTAGCGGTGCCGAAGGCCGACGCCAAAGCCTATCTCCATGCCAAATTTACGCATGACTCCGTCGCCCCGCTGCTGCCGGGCGCCGTCTCGCTCTATCGGGACGGCGTCTATGTCGGCCAGGGATGGCTGCCGCTGACGGTGCGCGGCGAGGAGCAGGAACTGGGCTTCGGACCGGATGATTCGGTCAAGGTCGCGCGTGTCGAGCTGAAGCGGGCCAAGGGCGAATCTGGGTTGATCAGCAGCATGGCCACCGACGAGCAGCATTTCAAAATCACCGTGAAAAATCTCCATGACTGGACTGTGCCGGTGACGGTCATAGACCAGATGCCGGTCTCCGAGGATCAGCAGATTACGGTCGATCTCTTGCCGATGACGACCGAGCCGAGCGAGCAGAATTACGATGATAAGCTCGGGGTGCTCGCCTGGATGTTCGATCTTCCGGCGGGCCAGGAAAAGGAGATCGCGCTCTCTTATGAAACGAAATGGCCGGCCAAGCGCGATGTCATTGTGACGGAATTCTGATCGGCGCGGGACGCGAGGCAATCCACACTCCGCTCAGGATCAGCGCGAAGCCGCCAAGGTGATATAGGTGGAGCGTCTCGCCAAGGAAGAGCATTGCCAGAATGACGCCGAACAGCGGGATCAGGTGCATGAATACGCCCGCGCGGCTGCCGCCGATCAGCTCGACGCCCCTGATGTAGCAAATCTGCGCGACGACGCTCGGCATGGTTGACACATAGGCGATGGCCAGCAAAGCGCCGGCCGTGGGCTGGATATGCTTTCCGGCGAGCATTTCGCCGATGAACAGCGGCAGATTGAGCAGGGAGGCGACTGCGAAGGTCGTGGCGGCAAAGCTCAGCCAGTGGACGCGCGGCTGTTCCCGCAACAGCGCGGTGTAGATGGCCCAGACGGTCATTGCCGCCAACACCCAGAGATCGCCCTCGCTTAGCTGAAGCGTCGTCAAGAGAGCCGGATTGCCTTTCGTGAGCACCGCGAGCACGCCGACGAAAGAGAGCACGATTCCCGCCGCCTGCATCCGGCGCAGGGTTTCGCGATAGATGATGAATGCCGCGATCGGTATCAGGATCGGAACGGCCGAATTGATGACCAGCGCGTTGATCGCCGGAGTCTTGCTGACGCCGATATAATAGAGGCTGTTGAAGGTGCCGGTGCCGAGCACCCCAAGCTTGACGAAGACCGGCCAGCTGGCGCGGATGGTCGGCCAGTCGCGCTTAAGGTAGGGCCAGGCGATGGGCAGAATGATCAGGGTCGCAAAGGTCCAGCGCATCCAGGCGAGCGCCAGAGGCGGGACCAGCTCAGAGATACCGCGCGCGACGACGGAGTTGCCGGCCCAGAACAGCATCGTCAGCACGAGCAGCAGATAGGCATTGCCGAAGCCGCGTGCGATGAGTCCGTGCTTATTTTCTGAGCCAATGCCTTTTTGCATGGCAGGAGGCTTACGCGACCTCCGTGCGCGCGTAAAGCGCTCTGGCGGAAAGGCTGCCATGCAGGCCGAGTGCGCTCTCATGGTCGCTCGCAGAACAGTCCGCGCCGCGCTATAGATGGTGGTCGAAGGGCTGAGTCGCCTATAGATCTTTGCATGAGGAACGGGCATGGCCAACGTCGCAGTCGTCGGCTCGCAATGGGGCGATGAGGGTAAGGGAAAGATCGTCGACTGGCTGTCGGAGCGGGCCGACATCGTGGTCCGATTCCAAGGCGGCCATAATGCCGGCCATACGCTGGTCGTCGAAGGCGTGACCTATAAGCTCTCGCTGCTGCCGTCGGGCGTCCTCAGGCCGGGCAAGCTGTCGGTGATCGGCAACGGCGTGGTGATCGATCCGTGGGCGCTTGCCAAGGAGATCTCGGATCTGCGTGGCAGGGGCGTTGCCATATCGCGCGACAATCTCCGAGTCGCCGACAATGCAACGCTCATCCTGCCGCTCCACCGCGAGCTCGACGGGCTGCGGGAGGCGGGTGCGGGAAGCAACGCCATCGGGACGACCAAACGCGGCATCGGACCGGCTTATGAGGACAAGGTCGGAAGGCGCGCCATCCGCGTCATGGATCTAGTGAATGTGAAAACGCTCCGGGCCAAGATCGACCGGGCGCTGACTCACCATAATGCGCTGCGGCGCGGCCTCGGTGTTGAGGAGATTTCTTGTGACGCACTATTCCAGGAGCTTGCGAGCATCGCGCCGGAGGTTTTGCCCTATGTCGATCGCGTCTGGCAGCTCCTCGATCAGCAGCGCCGCGAGGGCAGGCGGATCCTGTTCGAGGGCGCCCAGGGAACGATGCTCGACATCGATCACGGGACTTACCCGTTCGTGACCTCGTCCAATACGGTTGCGGCACAGGCGGCAACGGGTTCGGGTCTTGGTCCGCGTTCGGTGACCCATGTGCTCGGCATCACCAAGGCCTATACCACCCGCGTGGGTCAGGGGCCCTTCCCCACCGAGCAGGTCAATGAGGTCGGCCGGCTTCTCAGCGAGCGCGGCCATGAGTTCGGCACAGTGACCGGCCGGCCACGCCGCTGCGGCTGGTTCGACGCCTGCCTGGTGCGCCAGTCGGTGAAGGTGAGCGGCATCGACGGCATCGCGCTGACGAAGCTGGACGTGCTCGACGGGTTCGACGAGGTGAAAATCTGCGTCGGCTACCGGCTGGATGGGCATGAGATCGACTATTTGCCGGCTGCGCAGGGTGCGCAGGCGCGGGTCGAGCCGATTTACGAAGTGCTGGAGGGCTGGAAGGCTTCGACCGAGGGCGCGCGGTCCTGGGCGGTATTGCCCGCGCAGGCGATCAAATATGTGAAGCGGCTGGAGGAGTTGATCGAAGCGCCAGTTACGATGCTGTCTACCTCGCCGAAGCGCGAGGACACCATTTTGATGCAGGATCCGTTCACGGATTGAGTGAGGCAGCGCTTCTTGACACGATGGGCTGCGACGGTGCGCTTTGTTGCGTGCGATTGCCGTGCGCAGTGCTGCAAATCGAACTTCAACCGGGGCCAAGTCGGCCCAAGCGCCACGTTGGCCGGTGCGGCTCAGACCATCAGCCGTCCGCTAGCGTGGCCGAGGACGAGATAAATCCGCCCCGTCTCCGATGTCAGATGCGACTGGACGGTGCGGCCCTTTGGATCGGCCTTGCTGGCGTCATGAAGCATGCGCTCGAAGTCGGCAAGATAACGATCGACGATATGCCGGAAGGTTGTATCGTTCTCGTAGCGCCGCTGGACCTGCTCGAAGGTCACCTGCCCTTCGCGATTGTAGATGCTCCGGCTGATGATGCCGCGTTCACCCTTGTTGTAGCGCATCCAGACTTCGGCCGCGATATCGGCATCGACCGCATTGGCAATATCCTTCATATCGAAGACCATCGGCGAGGCGTCCGCTTTGCGGCCATTGTCGAGCGGAGCGGCCATCGGCGGCATGCCATAGGAATTGTCGCTTCCCGTAAATCCGTCCTCGGACAGCGATGCACGCGCCAGCAGGTCGCCAAGCGACCATTTGGCGCCGCCGCGATCGTTTGCCATATCCGGATTTGCCGCCGGGCTTCCATGCATCGGCGAGCGGCCCGGAGAGTCATAATCGAGAGACGGCTCGGAGGATGGCGGCTGCGACCGGTCCATGCGCTCCATCAGGCCAGCACTCACAACGTCGAGCGGATCGCGAGGCGAACCCCAATCCTCGCTGTAGCCGCCACGGGGCGGCGGCGGAGCATCGCGCCGGCCCGCCTCGAAGGGGGCCATCTCATGCGAGTCATGCGGCTGCTGCGGCGCGCGCGGCGGACGGTTTGGCTCGGCCTGGGCACGCGGATCGGGCTTTGAGACCTGGCCCGCATAGCCGTGGCGTGTCGTCAGCTCGGTCAGCGAATCGAGCGCGGAAAGCTGGTCCTGTAACGCCCGGCGCATGGCTTTGGCGCTCTGCTTCGTCGTTTCCGGCAGAGACTTTGCCTGACGCTTCATCTCGGACTGCGCCATTTCGAGCTCATTCGCCGCCTGATGGGCGGAATTTCTCACCTGCTGCGTCGTCTCGGTGAAACTGGAACTAAATCCTGAAAGCTGGTTCGAGACCTGGTCCGAGAGCGAGGCAAAGCTCGATTTCAGTTCCGAGATCGCACGCGCGGTGTGCGCCTGAGCCTCAGCCCTGAGCCGCTCAAGCTCTTTGACAGCGGTCTGCGACTTATCCGCGGAATCGCGGGCAAGCGTCTCCGTGACTTGCTTTGCGCGCTGTTCGGCCTGCGTGAGCGATTGTTCGAGCATATTCGAATAATGATGCATCATGCGGTCGAGCTCGCTGGCCCGCTTGTTGATGCCGTCGACCATCTGAGCCAGCTGAAGCTGCCGCTGCTCCATCATCCCGTCGACTTTGCTGTTTTGCGCGTCGAGAGCGCGTGCGGCATTGATGATATTCGCACCCTGATCCTCGAACCGCTTGGTCAGGCTATGGATTTGACTGAGGAGGCCGGTCGAAACCTCCTTGAGCATATGCGCATGGGCGCCGAGAGCCTCGGAGCTGGTTCCCGATCCCCGTGCCAGCTCTTCGACGGCGCGCTGAATCTGGCTGGTGCTCGTCGTCACCACCTGCTGGATCGAGCCCGCCTGGCGCGACAGCGACTTCTCCATCGACCGCGCATGCTGGTCGAGAGTCTCGCGAATATTGCCGGTGTAGCGGGAAACGGAAGCATCGAGCGACTTCGTCCGCTCCGAAAGCGCGGCGTCGAAGGCCTGGCCGCGCCGGCCGAGGATGGTTTCAAGCGCCTGCGTGCGCTCCACGAGCGACTGATCGATGGCACGACCCTGCTCGGTTAATACGGTCTGCAACATCTTGGTGCGTTCGTGCAGTGACGTATTGAGCGAGTCCGTGCGTTGCGCGAGCGCGCCTTCGAGGGCCGAAAGGTTCTTGGCCGCGCCTTCGATGATGCCGCTGAGGCGTGTCTGCTCGCTGCCGAGCCGTTCGAGAAGGACCGGAATTTCGCGGCCGACGCGCTCGCTCATGCTCATCACAGAGGCGACGAGATTGTTGCCCTTGGCCGAAATTGCGGCCGCGGTCCGGTCGGAGGTTTCCTGGATCGCGCGAGTGACATCAAGACCGGAGCGATGGAGCTGCTCCGCCGCTTGTGCTCCGTGCTTGACGAGCTGCTCCGTAATCCGTGCGCCGCGCTCGGCCAGCTTCTCGTCGATCACGGCGCCGGCTGCCGTCACGGCGGCTGTAATCTTGTTGCCGCGGCTCGCCAGCGTATCGGCAAGCGTCGAGGTGGCCTGCGTCATCGACTGACTCGCGCGCTCGCTTGCAGCAGAGATCTCGCGCGTGACATGCGAGCCGATCCCACGCAAGGCTTCGCTGACGCGGTCGCTGTTGTTGGCAAGCGCCTCGCGTTCGCTGGCGAGTTCATTGATCAGGTTACGGATGCGATTTTCGTTCTCGGTGTAGGACCGCTCCAGCGCGGCCACCTCATTGTGCACGAGCGCCTCAAGCTCGCCAGCACGGCCCAGCGCGCGGGAGATCGCGTCGTTCATGGCCGCGACCTGGCGGCGCACGGTCTGGCCTAGCGAGGCCACGGATTGCTCGGCCATCTTGTCGGGCTCGGCAAGCCGGACCGCGACTTCGGTCATCGCCGAAGACATCAGCCGAAGTTCCTGGGCGCGCCAGACAAGCACTGCGAGAAACCAGAACAGCGCGATCGGCACCGCGATGGTTGCGATCACGGCCGCGAATGTCGGGGTCGATAGCATGTCAGACAGACCGCCGGGCGTGTCTTGATTTTTCGCCAGCATGGCCCATGCAATCAGGCAGCCCAGCACGAACCAGACGCCAGACGCGGCGAGGGCGAGATAGAACGGCGATTTGGAAGGCCGCTGCTGCAGCGCGTAAACAAGGCCGCCGATCGAGGGCATATCGTCATTGGCGGCGATTGCGCGGACCGGTCCGGGGGCGGCGCGGGATGCCGGCGCGCCGCGCCCTTGCGGCGTGACCGAGGAGGAGGCTCTCAGCGGCGTTTGAGAGATCTGTGATTTTCCGGTAGGGGCCACCTTCTTGCCGATGGTCGGGCTGGTGCTGCTGGCGGTCGCTTGTGATTCGCGAAGGTTGTCGGCCGTCCGATGATCCCCAGAAACGATTGAGTCGCCGCCGTTTTCTCGGGATTTGATCGGTTTTTGAGACATTCCGCCGTCCTGAGTATGTGGTGAATGCGTGATTATGCGGGGTGGGATAACACGGAAAGGCCCCTGTCGAATCGGTTATAGCTTCAAACGGCGAGGTTGCAAGACGGAGCGACGGGCAACCGTGGTTTAATCCCCCGGAGCTTACGCTTTACTCGCTCCAATGCCATTCCGTTGCCGAAGAGCACTACCGCGCAGAAAAAAAGGAAAGTGCACCCCCATGAATAAGCCTTGTTTTTTATCCGGAATTTAAGGCTAAAAAAAGATTATTGCTATACGACCAATCACTATGAGGCGCCGCTACCTCTCTGGAAATACGGCCTTTTCCGACCTTTTTGCAACGTAGCCCGCGAAAATCAACTCTGCGTCGCAAAAATCACAAAACGGCCGTTTTGCGACGATTACTTCGCAGCGAACCGAACTTGACAGCCTGGGGTTGTTAGGCTTGCTTCTGCGCTCGTAACGCGAGTAGCGCAGCAGCAGGTTTTTTATTTTTTGCGAAAGCGGGTAGACCATGGAATTGACGCTCTATACCAGTCCTGACATCGAGGTTGAACCTGAAGCCCATTTCGCTCCGAAGAGCCGGCCTGTCGATCTGGCGCATCTATCGCGCTACACGATGGGCAACAGCGCCGTTGAGCGAGAGGTGCTTGAGCTTTTCCGCCGACAGACGCGCCTGTATTTCGACAAGCTGTCGCGCGCGGTGACCGAAGATGCCTGGCGGGAGGCAGCCCGCGTGCTGAAAGCTTCGGCCAGAGGCGTTGGCGCATGGCGGATTCTGGAGACCGCCGAGGCCGCCGAGCGGCTTGCTTCGGTCGGCACCGAGTCGGCGCGGCATGAGCTTCTGCGGGCGCTGTCCGGCCAGATTGACCAGGCCAACGAATTCATCGAAAGCGTGCTCTAGAAGACAGCCGTCAGCATCCGGCGCAGAGGCTGGAAGCGAGCCGTCTTTTGCCCTATAACCGCGGTTGGCTTTTGACCGGCCGGGGCGGTAAGCGTTGGTTTGTGCGCTGCACGCGAGGTCGATTTCCGGAAAGGTCTGGATAGGGTTACCATGCCCAAAATCACCTATATTGATCACACTGGTCGAACGTATATGGTCGAAGGTGAGGTCGGGCAGACGGTCATGGAGACCGCGATTAAACACGACGTTCCGGGCATTGTCGCCGAATGCGGGGGCGCCTGTTCCTGCGCGACCTGCCATGTCTATGTCGACGAAGCCTGGCGCGGCGTGACCGGCGAGCCGTCGCAAATGGAAGAGGACATGCTGGACTTCGCCTTCGACGTCCATCCGGAGAGCCGACTGAGCTGCCAGCTTCGAATCACGGACGCTTATGACGGCCTCATCGTCCGCATTCCCGAACATCAGGGTTGAGCTTTATTCATGGGCTCTCTACTTATGCCGAGGGCGACGCGCGGCGTTGCCGATCACGGCTCATGATCTCGATAGCAAGGTCACGAACAGATGACTGACGATATTCCGATCGAGGCAGACGCGGTCATCATCGGGGCCGGCCCGATCGGGCTTTTTGCCGTCTTCGAGCTTGGCCTCCTCGATATCAAGGCCCATGTCATCGACATTCTTGACCGGGCGGGCGGTCAATGCACCGAGCTCTATCCGGAAAAGCCGATTTATGACATTCCGGCTTTGTCCGTCGTCACCGGACAGGAGCTGACCGACCGCCTGATGGACCAGATCAAGCCGTTCAAGCCGGCCTTCCACTTTTCTCAAAGAGTCGACAAGCTGGCGCGAGGTGGCGACGGCTTCGACCTCGAAACGGATTTAGGCGTCAAGTTCCGTGCGAAAATCGTGATCATCGCCGCCGGTGGCGGGTCGTTCACGCCGAAGCGGCCACCGCTCGCAGGCATCGAAGCCTATGAGGGCAAATCGGTTTTTTACGCCGTAAGGCGCATGGAGGATTTCCGCGGCCGGGACGTCGTCATCGTCGGCGGCGGAGATTCTGCGCTCGACTGGACGCTCAATCTGCAGCCCGTCGCGAAGTCCCTCACCCTGATCCACCGGCGCGACCAGTTCCGCGCCGCGCCGGACAGCGTCAACAAGATGTGGGAGTTGGTCCGCGAAGCAAAGATGCAGTTCAGGATCGGCCAGGTCACGCGCCTCGTCGGATCGGACGGCCAGCTCGGCAGCGTGGCGGGGCGCGGAGAAGGCGGGGAGGGCTTCGAGATCGCCTGCGACCGGCTGCTGCCCTTCTTCGGCCTGACCATGAAGCTTGGTCCTGTCGCAAATTGGGGGCTGAACCTCCATGAGAACCTGATCACGGTCGATACGGAAAAATTCGAGACCTCGGAAAAGCGGATTTTCGCGATCGGCGACATTAATCACTATCCCGGCAAGCTTAAGCTAATACTGTCTGGCTTTCATGAGGCCGCACTCATGGCTCAGCAAGCATATCACTATATTTACCCCGACAAGCGACTGGTCTTCCAATACACAACATCGTCATCGAGTCTGCAGAAGAAACTTGGCGTGATTTGACGGTGTGGCGCGTCGGTGTTTTGCGGCTCTGACGCGGATCCCATTGCGCAGTCCGTAGCCGAAGGCGGACATCAGCCCGCGCAACCATAATCAAGAACGATCCGCCGGACTTGATGCCGGGTGCAGGTGGTAAATGCGGCGGACCGATGCACGTATTCTCGAAATTCGGGCAACTCCCGCAATGATTGGCACCATTTGTCGCCCTTGCCTAACGCCCTGAGCTCGTCGTTTGGTTCGAATTCGAAGATGAGGCTCAATTGCCAAATATCGTCGTCCTCTGCCTCCTCGCAAACGATAAGTTGCCGTGTTAGATCGATGGAAAAATGCTCACCCTTTCCCCAGTCGTTGGTCCCCCACTGGAATAGAAGCATATCCGCGTCTTCGTGTTCCGCAAATGCACGTCCACGCGGCCTCATATCCCGGTAGAAATCGAAAAGCGCCTCGAAGCCGTCGGCCAGACTGAGCGCACGCTCATCTAGCTAGACCACTGCCGCTCAGAAATTTCTCGAATTCCTGACGCGCATTAGATGGTTCGAACATGGCTGCACCTTCCTTTCGGCCAGCTGCGCGAAACGATCAAGAGGGACCGCTTCCGGCCCGTCTCGCCTCACCTCGGTCTGCCGGCTTCTGGGGTGCGGCAGTCATAGAGCCATACCGCAACTTTTGCCGTAACAGCATAACGTTGCTCAGGCAGTTCAGCTCAGCATGACAGACTGCGCCCACCACTCCGGATGCTCGTGCGCCACGCGGGCCGCCGCATCCTCCGCCTCATCCGGCTTGGCAAACACGCCAAAGCACGTCGGCCCGCTGCCCGAGAGCCGAGACATGAGAGAGCCGGGCAGCGTCTCCAGCATAGAGAGCATGTCGCCGATCACCGGGAGCAACTGGCGCGCCGCACCTTCGAGATCGTTCCTCCGCGCGGCGGTGTAGGCAACGACATCCGCAAGGCCTGCGAGCCGCGGCAATACGGGCGTCTCCTGCGCAGCGCGGAGAGGGCCGGCTGCAAGCGCCCGGAAGACATCGCGCGTTGCGAGCGGCAGCGTCGGATTGACCAGAACGGCCGGGACCGGCGCAAACTCCGGCAAGGGATGAAGGGTTTCGCCGACACCGGTCATCAGTGCCGCGCGGGAGAAAAGGCAGCATGGAACATCGGCACCGATGCCGCGCGCGAGCGGAATGAGCGCTGAAAGCGTCTCCGGCCCGCCGTGATGCTTCGCCAGGAGGCGCAAGGCCGCCGCCGCATCGGCCGAGCCGCCGCCAAGGCCGGCCGCCACGGGAATGCGCTTGACGAGGTGGAAGGCGCCGGCCGCCGCGGTGCCATATGCGGCGGCAAAGTCATGGACGGCGCGTTCAACGAGATTGGTGCCGCTGCCGAAGCCGCTGGCAAAAGGTCCCTCGATGCTCAGGGATAGGCTGCCGTCTGGACTGAACTCCAGCCTATCGCCAAAATCGGCGAAGCAGACGAGGCTTTCGATCTCGTGATAGCCGTCGCCCCGCCTGCCTTTGATCTCAAGCGTCAGATTAATCTTGGCCGGGGCGAATTCGGCGAGCAAACCGGCATCAAATCGCCGCAGCGGCGAGGCGCCGCCCGCCGCCTGCGCCGCTTTCAGCCTCACTTCGGCTGCGGTGTCTGCGGAGCCGCCTGATTGTCGAGCGAGGCCCGCGTCGTCGGCTCGTCAACGAGCCCAGTGGCGAGCTTCTGCCGGATCTTCTTCTCGTCATCCGGCTCCGGCTTGAGATCGAGCGCCTGTTTCCACTGATAGGTGGCCTCAAGACGCCGGCCGACCTGCCAATATGCGTCACCGAGATGATCGTTGATCACGGCATCGTCCGGCTTGAGCTCGACGGCCCGTTCGAGGTGTTTGACCGCCTGCGCAAAATCGCCCTGCCGGAAATAGGCCCAGCCGAGACTGTCGACGAAATAGCCGTCATTCGGACGCTTCTGCACGGCGCGCCGGATCAGGTCCATCGCCTCCTTGACGTTGAGGTTCTGATCGACCCAGGAATAGCCGAGGTAGTTCAGCGTCAATTCCTCGTTCGGATCGAGGTCAAGCGCCTTTCGCAGATCGGCTTCGGCTTTGGGCCACTCCTTCAGCCGCTCGTAGCTGACGCCGCGTGCGTAATAGACCGACCATTGCGACTTGTCCTCCGGGCCAAGCCGTTCGATCGCCTTGGTATAGTAGTCGACGGCCTCAGCATAATTCTTGTTGCCGCGCAGGAGATTGCCCAGCGTGTAATAGGGCCGCATATCGTCCGGGAACGCCTTGATCAAATCGAGAAGGAGCGCCTTGGCGTCGTCCATCCGCTCCAGCGAGCTGAGATCATAGGCCTTGCGGAGCTGTGCGTTCAGCCAAAGCGCCGAGGAGCGCGGTACCTTGTCGAAGGCCGCCGCGGCGCCGTCATAATTCTTGATCTGATCGTAAAGCTCGCCAAGGCCGTAATTGGTGATCACGTAGTCCGGCTTGGCGAACAAAGCGAGCTGAAGATAGATCTGCCCGGCGTCGACGATCCCGTCGCCGGTCAAGGCTTCGCCGATGCCCTGGAAGACTTCGGCCAATCCCTCATCGGCATCGGTTACGACCAAATCAGGCTTCTTGCCCGCCTCGATGTCGCCGGAGAGCGATTGCACGAGCGGGTTTGCATTCGGTGTGTCCAGATGCGCCTGCAGGACAGACTTGGCGAGCTGATCGTCACCCCAATGAGCGGCGTGGCGCGCATAGGCGACCGCGACGCGAACATTCTTCGGATTGCTGTCGTAAAGCTTCTTGTAAATGCCATCCGCTGTCCTGTGCTGCTGGGCGAGGTCGGCGATCATCGCACGATGAAACTGTTCGATATGCTGCGATCCTTCCGTCTGCGTATAGCCGGACTCGGCGGTCAGCTTCAGTGCGGTCTTGGTCTGGCCGCGGGCGAGCGCAACCCAGGCACGGGCGAGCCGTGAGGTGAGATCCGCGATGGGACCGTTGCCGCCAGCCTGGAAATATTTATCCGAGGTGCGATAGTCCTTCTTCAGGAATGCATCGATCCCCATGAAGAAGGTCGCGATCTTGTTCTCGTCCTCCTTCTCGACGAGATCGCGGGCGAGCGAGCGGGCTTCCGGGAACTTGCCCGTGGCGACCTTGAGCTGGAAGGCTTCTTCGAGAATGTCCTTGCTGTAAGGGTCTTTTTCCAGTGCCAGGCGGTAATATTCGGCGGCCGCTTCATTGTCTCTGAGGCTCCGCGCCAGGCGGCCTGCGAGATAGCTTCCGAACAGCGAGTTGCTATCCTGAAGAAGATAATCGTCGGCGTCGGACGGGTTGGTTTCAAGAGCGGAGAGAGGAGCAGCCGCAAGGAGCGCCATAAGGCCGCCAATGACGAAGGCCGATGCCTTCGACTTCAATCTGATGGACTTCATAGAACCTTTTCTCGGTAACCTGCGCATTTGCGCTGGGAGCGGCATCGCATATGAATTTCTAAGGCTATCATAAAGAAAACTGCAAATCACGCGTAGCGGAGCGTGGCGCCGATTCGGCCAGCAAGGCCGATCAAAACGGCAGCCTTTAGGCAGAAGCACTGAAATATCTGCTCATCTGCTATCCTTTGTCGCACCATAGCCGGTTGGCAACAGTCCGGTCGACTGCGAATGCGGCAAGGCGCAATGCATGGGTACGAGGGAATGAGGCCCGCCGCCCCGCCGAATCGGCGCAGCACCAAGAGGCATCAGACCGCCCCGCCACCTTCGGTCTGAAGCCAGGCTTCACAGCAGGCCTTCGCCAGTTCGCGCACGCGCAGGATATAGCTCTGCCGCTCGGTGACGGAGATGACGCCGCGCGCATCCAGCAGGTTGAAGATGTGCGAAGCCTTGATGCACTGATCATAGGCCGGCAGCGCCAAGCGATGGTGCTTATCGTTGGTGCTCGCGCCAGGCGCGCCGGCGGCGAGGAGAGCCCGGCATTCCTTCTCGGCATCACGGAAGTGCCGCAACAGCAGGTCGGTGTCGGCGAATTCGAAATTGAACCGCGAATATTCTTCCTCGGCTTGAAGGAAGATATCGCCATAAAGCACTTTCTTGTCGTCCTCCCGGCCATTGAAATTCAGATCGAAAACCCGGTCGACGCCCTGGCAATACATGGCCAGGCGCTCAAGGCCGTAGGTCAGCTCGCCGGAAACGGGGTTGCAGTCGAAGCCGCCGACCTGCTGAAAATAGGTGAACTGCGAGACCTCCATGCCGTCGCACCAGACCTCCCAGCCGAGACCCCAGGCGCCAAGCGTCGGGCTTTCCCAATCGTCCTCGACGAAGCGGATATCGTGCAGATCCGGATCAATGCCGATCGCGTAGAGGCTCTGCAGATAAAGCTCCTGAATGTCGGCGGGCGAAGGCTTCAGGATGACCTGGAACTGATAATAGTGCTGGAGACGGTTCGGGTTCTCCCCGTAGCGGCCGTCCTTCGGCCGTCGCGAGGGCTGAACATAAGCCGCGCGCCAGGGCTTGGGGCCGAGTGAGCGCAGCGTCGTCGCCGGATGAAAGGTGCCCGCGCCGACTTCCATGTCGTAAGGCTGAAGGATGACGCAGCCCTGCGCGGCCCAAAAGTGCTGCAGCGTCAGAATGAGATCCTGAAAAGATTTGTCCGGCCGCAGGCCAACCTTCTCCGCAAGGGCCGGCCCCGGCTCGCGGCGGGCGCAGCCTTCTTGGCGATGGCTTTGATGCGAGATACCGAGCGCGTTCCCGAGCCGGTCGCCTTATTGCTCGCAGCGGACGATTTCATCTGTTTCATGGAAGGTTGGACAAAGAGATCGATGGCGGAACCTAGAACGGGTCGCAAGCGCCGGTCAAGAATGCTGAGGCGCCGGCGAACTCAATCGGCAAGATCAGAGGCCGCCGATCCTGGCAGGAATGGCGGTGCGCGCTCGAGTTCCCGCACACGGATGGGGCGGGTCGAGGGCCGCTATGCGTAGACGTTGACGGGATGATAAAACCCGGTGGCCGGATCGAACTCCAACCGGGGCATGCGTCCATTCCGCATGCGATCCAGAATGCGCTGCACGCGATCAATCTGACGATCGACGCGGGCGACCTCCTCCCTCAGCCAGCGGACTGTGAACCAGCTCGCGGCGACCATTGCGGCGAACAACAACAACTGCGGCAACATGAAATACCTCTCAAACGCCGTACGAACGCAAACGCACGAACGCTCAGCTAAAAGCCGAACCTTGCCCAGATCGCTCGCGCTTCGATGGCCGAGATTGCGTCGTCCGCAATACTCATCGCCGCATGTCCTGCCAACGAAACATCCAGGGCGGAGATCACGCCCGGGCTACGGCGGCGAAACAGCCCACGCTCGGCAGAAACAAGCCGAAGCCGGACTTTGTCGCCGTAAAGCTCGCGCATCTTCGTCCTGACGTCCATAATGCCATCGATCAGTCCAAGCTCAAACGCTTGCCGGCCGCTCCAGAACTCGCCTGTGAATAACTGACCGTCGGCGGCCTCGATCTTCTTGCCTCGCCGGTCGCGCACCAGGTCGATGAAATCCTCGTGGATGACGGCCTGCAGGGCTTTGAGCCGGTGGATATCCTCAGCTTTTTCCGGCTGAAAGCTGTCGAGCATCATCTTGCGCTCGCCGGCCGTATGAACGCGGCGCTCCACGCCGATCTTGTTGATAAGATCGACGAAACCGAAGCCGGCATAGATCACACCGATCGAGCCGACGATGGAGGAGCTGTCCGCGTAAAGCTCGTCGCCCGCGCACATGATCATGTAGCCGCCCGACGCCGCAACATCCTCGGCAAACATATAAACGCGCAGGTTTTTTTGACGGGCCAGATCGCGTATGCGCTGGAAGATGAGGCGCGACTGAACAGCCGAGCCGCCGGGCGAGTTGATCTGAATGGCGACGGCTTCCTCCGCCATCGAAAAGGCACGATCGAGCGCGGTGGCGATATTGGTCAGAGTGAGACCCGGCCGCAGCGGCGTTATTGCGCCGATCACGCCGGTCAGCCGAATGACGGGCACGACGGGTGTGCGGCGTATGAGGCGTCTGATGGTTTTAATCGGGTTCATCATGGAAACAGTGGTGAGCGCTACGGCGGAGAATGGGAATGAAATGTGAATGAAGCCTTGTCGATCGCAGATCATCCGCCGAAAGGCAACGGCCAACACGCCTGATGAGTCCGAAACCGGTCGGCTTTTCCGGAAATGCTATTTGCGCGGTTCAAGATCAAGCCCTGCACAATCGCGCAGGACCGCCTCGGCTTGCTGCGAAAAGGCATTGCGCTCGCCGTGCAGCACCATCCCAGGCGCCAGACGGAACGGCGTGCGGCTTGCTTTCCGGCCACGGAGGAGGATGCGGCAGGCGGGCGCGCCCGCGCGCGGAAACAGCGGATAGACGACCAGGCCGCCGAACCGGCGGTCGCAATATTTCAGGAGCTGCGGCAAGGCCTCGGTCCTGTGGACGATGGTGAGGCTGCCGCGCGGCTTGACGAGCGCAGCAATGCACTTGATCCAGCGCTCGAGATCACCCGGCACTCGCGCTATGCGCGCGCCGTAGCATCGGCCCATCGGGCAGACGTGCTTCACCTTCGGACAGAAATGGCGGGTTCGCGACGGCATGGTCGAAACTGTCCGGCGCGAGACCCGCTTGGAACAGCCGGCCGACCGGCCCGGTCAAATCGCCGCAGACGAAGCGCACGCGGTCAGACAGCCCGTTGCGCGCAGCGTTGCTCAGTGCCAGGGCGTGGAGCGAAGGATCGATTTCAATTCCTGTCACCTCCGCGCCCTCGACCCTGCGCGCCAGCGCCAGGGACACAATCCCGCTGCCCGAGCCCGCATCCAGAATCCTCTGACGCGGCTTTGCAGGACACGCCGCCGCCAGAAAGATCGCATCGAGGCCCGCGCGCGAGCCCGTCCTGGGCTGCGCGACCGTTAAGCGCCCGCCGAGAAACGCATCCTCGGTGGTGGCAAGCTGATCGGCCCGTATGCTGCTGTCTTCAGCCATCATCATCTTGCGGAAGCGCGATATCCGCGGCGCCGATGATCCGTCTCGCCGCGTCGAGGTCCCTGTCCAGCACCATGACTCGCCGCGGCAGAGCCCCGATCGAGCCATCCATGATGCTCATATGGAGATCGGCAATCTCATGCGGGATGCCTGCATCATTGAGCAGTGCGTCAATGTAGGACAGCAGGACGGCGTCATTGCTGCTGATCAGCTCTTTCATAGTGTCTCCGCCGATGGGCAAGCTTGGAGCCGCGACGTTTGCGCCTATTGCGGCCCCACCTTGCCGCGCCGACACTTACCGTTTGTAAACTGAACGCAAGGCTTTGAAAAACCCGAAATAGATATATCGCGGCGAAGTCTCGTGGATGCTTGACCAGACCCCCGCGCGTGAGGCTTATACCGCAGCGTAAAAAGGGTATTCCAAGCAGGAGGCGCAATTGGGCGTGGTTGTCTCACTGGAGGAGCAGCGCGAGCCGCTCGACAAGCTGAAGCCGTTGGTGGCCGTGGTTGCCGACGACATGGCCCGCGTCAACCGCATCATCCTCGATAAGGCGCGCTCCGACGTCGATCTCATCCCGGAGCTGGCGCGCCACCTCATCGATTCCGGCGGCAAGCGGGTGCGGCCGATGCTGACAATTGCCGCCGCAAAGCTCTGCGGCTATGACGGGGACGGTCATGTCAAGCTGGCGGTCAGCGTCGAGTTCATGCATACGGCGACGCTCCTTCATGACGATGTCGTCGACGAAAGCGATCTGCGCCGGGGCAAGGTCGCGGCGCGGCTGCTCTGGGGCAATGAAGCGAGCGTTCTTGTCGGCGATTTTCTGCTCGGCCAGGCATTCAAGATGATGGTCGAGGTCGGATCGATGGGCGCGTTGCGCGTGCTCTCCAATGCCGCCGTGGTGATCGCCGAAGGCGAGGTCATGCAGCTCTCGGTCTCGAAGAATACCGCAACCACCGAAGACGAATATCTGGCTGTCATCAACGCCAAGACCGCGGCCTTGTTTTCCGCCGCCGCCGAGGTCGGCGGGATCATTGCCGGGCGGGGCGGGGCGGAACAAGCCGCGCTGCGCTCCTATGGCAAGAACCTCGGGCTCGCCTTCCAGCTTGTCGATGACGCGCTCGACTATTCCGGCGAGCAGGCCAAGCTCGGCAAGAGCGTCGGCGACGATTTCAGGGAAGGCAAGATCACCCTGCCGGTGGTGCTGTCATTCAGGCGCGGGACGGAGGATGAGCGCGCATTCTGGCGCCGCACCTTGCAGGACGGCGCGCTGGCCGACGGGGATCTGGAGCGGGCCATCGCCTATGTCCGCCGCTCGGGCGCGATCGACGACACCATCAAGCGCGCCCACCATTACGGTGCCATGGCGTGCGATGCGCTGGCGATCTTTCCGGAGAGCGGCGAGAAATCGGCGCTCATGGATGCGGTGGAGTTCTGCATCAGCCGGCTGCATTGAGGCGAGGCCCGGCTAACGCTCCGACGATTTGCGAATCGTCCAGATACTGTTGGCGGAACTTCACTCGCTCAAACGCAACGACCATGCGGCGAAATAAAAACGGGGCACAAGGCCCCGTTTCAAGTCTCCAGATTTCGGCACCGATTATTTCAGAGGAGCCTCGTATTCCTCGCCGCCGAAGTGATAGCTGATGCGCGCACGGGCGACGAACAGGTCGTTGTCGTCGTCATGCGTAGCCTTAAATTTTGTGCAATAAAACTTCTTATAAAGACTGTCGCTCGTATCTCCGAAGATATAATACAAGCCCTCAACGCCCACACTCCAATTCGGCCTGATCATATATTCAACACCGCCGCCGACGACCCCGCCGACCTTCCTGTCGCCGGAAAATGTGGCCGTGCCAAAATCATAGCCATAGAGCTTGGTATCGATCTTGGCGTCGTCAAAACCGGCAAGTGCGAAACCCGCGGTTGCGTAAAGCAGGAAGTTGTCTCTGGCATAGCCGAGCCGGGCGCGCAATGAGCCGAGGTAATCAAGTCCGTCGCCAAAGCTGACATCACCTTCAACACCAAGCACCCTGGCGCCGTCCTGCCAGTTGTAGCCGACGTGAACACCGCCGATCAGCGTGACATCGTCCCGGTCGTCAGAGAACGTGAGAGCTTTGGTTTTCTTCCACTCCTCTTTGCAGCGCTCCCATACATATCCGTTCGTCTTGCCATTGTCGTTCCACAGGCCGCCAAGATGGCCGCCGACATAGAGGCCGCCCCAGATCGGCGTCATCGCCGCTTCATAAGGCGTGTCTTTCATGGATAGGTCGGCGGCCGAAGCGCCACCCGCTGCACAGAAAAAGGCTGCTGCAGCGGTAAAAACTGCGAGTTTGCGCATGATCTCTCTCCCCCCGCAAAGTGTCCCGAGCAGATGTCCAAACGCCCCCAGAGCGCGACGACATCTGCCTGAGTTACGGAAACCCAACGGGAGCAAAAACGCAAGTCACGAAGGGAGATCGAATCACCAATTGGCCAGAACTGTGGCTATACTGTGACAAATATGGCAAGGCGAATAACAACCTAAGATTGTAGATTTGGAACAACTTCAGATTGCATTCAGATAACTTCCGCGAAGCTTGGCGGTTGCGTTCGCCTCGGCGCCCTGCTCTCGAAACAGAAAGGCAGCCAAGAGTTCTCTTGGCTGCCTCAGGATCGCAGAGGAGAGTAGTTGGAGAGGCTTATTTCAGCGGTTCGAGCTCGTGGTCACGGTCAAAGAGCTTGTAGCTCGCACCGATCTTGATCGCGTCGAACTTCATGTCGACCTTGTCCTTCACGAAATCGGTAATGGCGAAATCATCCGATCCGAAATCGACATGCGAATATTCAACGCGTGCACTGAAGCGGTCATTGAACGCGTGCTCGATGCCGGCACCTGCGGTCCAGCCAACGTGATTGGTGTCGCCGCTAAAACAGCGGTAGCCAGGAAGCTGACGTCGGTTTTGACCTTTCCCCAGGCCACGCCGCCGAAGCCATAGAACAGCGTATTTCCGGTTGTATAGCCCAGCCGTCCAACGCCGGTTGCGTACCAGTCGAGTTTGCGCTCGCAGGTGAAGAGGATCACGCAGCTATCCGAGCCCTCCATATTCGTCCCGTTAAACCCGGCCTCAAGGCCGTAAACGAGATTGCCGCGCTGGAAATTATAGCCGGCATGGACACCGTAAATGGCGCCGTTCATATCAACCTTGGAACTGAAAATATTCGACAGATCAATACTATCCAATGCTGTCGATAGCATCCTCGCGACATAATGTCAGGATGGTCGAATTTCAGCTGGCCGGTGCTACTGCCGACGCCGAAGCCGACCGAACCGCCGACATAGAACCCGGACCAGATTGCCGGAGCCTCATAGGCCTCCGGAGCGTCCTTCATTGAACCGCCACCGAGGTCAGCGGCATAAGCCGCCGTGCTCATGCCGGCCACCGCCGCGATCGCGGCGATCAGTGCTTTGCGCATTTTTAATTCCCCTCAAAAGTGCCCAAACGCAAATACTCTACATCGAGATGCGGATAAAGATTCCGCCGAGCGGTCGACGCAACAGGTCGACAAGCTTGACGGGATTATAGCGATTCTACGGATCTCCGCCTCGGCAATTAGATAGGTGTAAAGACTATCTGGCAGAATGTTGCCGCCTTACACCACATATACTTATGAGTGTTAGATAATATATTACTCTAGCATAGGTTGTGCACCCCTGCCTTCTTGATGCCTCGAAGATTTGACTGCAAATCAATGACTTGGACCGCCAAATCGCCGCCAGCCGGCCAGACGCCTAAAAGAAAACGCCCTCTCCCGGATCGCAGGAGGGGGCGTGGCATTCTTGCATGTAGGCGGGGCGAACCCCGCAAACGCGCGCGCTGATTTATCCGTTCAGCGCTTCCTTCAAGCCCTTGGCCGGGGCGAACTTTGCAACTTTGCTGGCCGGAACGTTCACGGGCTGGCCGGTCCGCGGATTGCGGGCCGTCGTCGCCTTGCGAGCGGTGACCTTGAAATTGCCAAAGCCGGGCAAACGCACTTCCTGCCCATCCAGCAATGCCGACTGAATATGCTTGATCACAGACTCAACCGCCACAGACGCCTTGTCCTTGGTAATCTGCACATCCTGGGCTACAGCCGCGACCAAATCCGTTTTATTCATGGTTATCCCTTTTCTTCATTATCCATCGATACGTCCGACGCCACGCCGAGCGGCAAATCATGACCAGCTCGCAGGGGCTGCCCTGAGCAAAGCCGGGTGACGCCGGCAGCCTTCAGAGGCCAAGCCCCTCGGGCTGCAAAGCCCATCCCAGCGGATGGCCCGTGCGGACGGAGCATTACCTTATCCAGATATCCGGACTTTTGAAGAAGATATTTTCCGCAGCCAACACGGAAAATCCAAGGCAGGCCACAAGAAATCGACGGCGGCTGCCCTTTGGGAGCAGCCGCCGGAACATGTTAATGGGCCGTGAGACCCATGTCAGGTTGCATTGGGGGCTGAATCGCCGGCTTTTGAACCATCTCCGCCTCGTCCCACAGGATGGCCTCGGGTTTGCGGATCAGCGCAATCTCCAGAACCTGCTCCATCCGCGAAACTGGGATAATATTGAGCTGATTCTTGACGCTGTCCGGTATCTCGGCGAGATCCTTGGCGTTCTCCTCCGGGATGACCACCGTGTCGATGCCGCCGCGAAGCGCGGCCAGCAGCTTCTCCTTGAGACCGCCGATCGGCAGCACGCGGCCCCGCAGCGTGATCTCGCCGGTCATGGCTACGTCCTTCCTGACCGGAATACCGGTCATGATCGAGACCACCGCCGTGACCATGGCGACGCCGGCCGACGGGCCATCCTTCGGCGTTGCGCCCTCCGGCACGTGGACGTGAATGTCCCTGCGCTCGAAAAGCGGGGGCTCGATGCCGAAGTCGATCGCCCGCGAGCGGACATAGGCGTTCGCCGCCTGGATCGACTCCTTCATGACCTCGCGCAGATTGCCGGTAACGGACACTTTGCCCTTGCCCGGCATCATCACGCCTTCGACGGTCAGCAACTCGCCGCCCGCCTCGGTCCAGGCCAACCCGGTCACGACGCCGACTTTGTCCTCCTGCTCGGCCTGGCCGTAGCGGAATTTCGGCACGCCGAGGAAGTCGGAGATATTGGCGGACGTGATGTGCACCTGCGCCTGACCGCCGCCTTCGATCTCCTTCACGGCCTTACGGGTAAGCTTGGCGATCTCCCGCTCGAGATTGCGCACGCCTGCCTCGCGCGTATACCGTCTGATCAGCTCGATCAGCGCATCGTCACTGATCGTCCATTCCTCCTCCTTGAGTCCGTGATTCTCGCGCTGGCTCGGGATCAGATGGCGCTTGGCGATCTCCATCTTCTCCGGCTCGGTATAACCGGCGATGCGGATGATCTCCATGCGGTCCATCAGCGCCGGCGGAATGTCGAGCGTGTTGGCCGTCGTCACGAACATGACATTCGAGAGGTCGTAATCGACCTCGAGGTAGTGATCGTTGAACTCGCAATTCTGCTCGGGGTCGAGAACTTCAAGCAGCGCCGATGCCGGATCGCCGCGGAAATCCGCGCCCATCTTGTCGATTTCATCGAGCAGGAAGAGCGGGTTGA
>CAVZCK010000020.1:0-129385 GCA_963773735.1 uncultured Alphaproteobacteria bacterium
GGGTTTAGCCGAACGAGGATCTCATCCGGCAATATGACGGGCTTGCCGTGCGGCGTAGTCGCGAAGGCGATTGCGCCAGGCTGTGGCGAGTGCCTCGACCCGTCCGGGCGCGCCATGGCCTTTCTCGATGATCAGGCGCTCCAGCGCCGCCACCCAATTGCGCCAGTAAAGCGTTGCCTCGGAAATGTCGGCGGCGCCCGCATTCTGCCTGGCCATCTCCACGAAGGACACGCGTCCATTCCGGCCAGGTGAACAGCCCTTGCGCGGAGAGCTGGACGGCGAGCGCGAAGGCTTTGGCCTGCCACGGCTCCTCGAATGGCGCCTCCGTTCTCGCGCTCAGGCCGGCTCAAGATGCGGCTCCCAAAGATCCATGGTGACGCTCTGGCGCGGATCGCCCTCAGGCCCCCACAGCTCGGCGGCGGAAAAGCGCACGGCATAGAGCGGCTCGGCCAGCGCCCTTCCGATGCGCGTTGGCATCGGCAAAGACATGCGCGCCGTGATAGCGCACGATCTCGCCGACCTTGCCGCGGGCATAGCGCGGCAATCGTGTGTGCGTCGCCGGGTTGATGTTGCGCGCGCGCACGCGGTCGCCGAGCTTGAAGCGCGGCTCCCGGCCGATCTTGCGCTCCACCGGCCCGCCGCGCGCGGAGCACGTCCGCAACCATGTCCGCCGCGAGGCCGGCGTCGCTGCGGCGATGCTTCGGATCGGGCCGGCCGGCAGCGCAATTCGTCTTCGGTGATCAGCCCATATTGCAGCGCCAAGCGCGGTGAGCGCGGCGATCCAGCGCTCGTAATAGCTGAGCGTGATCATCTCCTCGCGGCGTGAGGCTCTCGCGCGCAAAGCGGGACTGATCGAGCGACCATTTGCCGGAGGCGCCCATGGCGAGCGTAAGGGCCATCGCCCGCTTGTGCCACTCGGCGTGGAAAATCGGCTTCTCCGCCTCCGGAATGACCGGGCCGAAGCCGTGCATGCCGCCGACATCGTGCAGGCCGTTCATGACGCCACCTCCTTGGCAGCCCCGCGCCAATCATCGAATTCGCGCGTCACCAGATCCGCCAGCTCATCGGCGCTCATGCCTCGCTGCCCGCGGGCCGCTCCGGGAATGACCAGATAACGGATCTCGGAGGTGCTGTCCCAGACGCGGATCTCCTTTTCCGCCGGGATTTCGACGCCGAACTCGCGCAGCACGCCGCGCGGATCGATCACCGCACGCGAGCGATAGGCAAGCGACTTGTACCAGGTCGGCGGGACCCCCAGCACCGGCCAGGGATAGCAGCTGCATAGCGTGCAGACGACGAGATTATGCACCTCCGGCGTATTCTCGACGGCGACCAGATGCTCGCCCTGGCGGCCGCCATAGCCCATTTCGGCGACCGCGGCCGTGGCGTCGGCGCGCAGGCGGCTCAGATAGGCGGGATCGGACCAGGCGCGCGCAACCACACGGGCGCCGTTTCGCGGTCCGATTTTGGTCTCGTAAGCCTCGATGATCGCATCGAGGGCGGCCGGATCGACGAGGCCCTTGGCGACCAGCAGCGTCTCCAGGGCGCGCACCCTCAGATCCGGCTCCGAGGGAACGTGGTGACGATCGTGATCGTGCTCGCCGTCATGGCTGTGGCCGTGGTGGTCGTGATCGTGGTGATCGTCATGCGCCATGGTCAACTCCTGCGCGCCGCATCAGCCGAGATTGCGGCCCATCGTATAAAATTCGTCATTCGGCCGCATCGAAGTGAAATTCGCCAGCCGGTTGCTGAGGCCGAACAGCGCCGTGATCGCGGCGATATCCCAGATATCCTCATCACTGAAGCCATGGCCGCGCAAGATCTCGAAATCTTGATCGCCGACGGCACGCGAATCCTTCGTCACCTTCAGCGCGAAATCCAGCATTGCCTGCTGTCTCGGCGTGATGTCGGCCTTGCGGTAGTTGATCGCCACCTGATCGGCGACGAGCGGGTTTTTCGCCCGAATGCGGAGAATGGCGCCATGGGCGATGACGCAATATTGGCAGTCATTCTCGGCGGAGGTCGCCACCACGATCATCTCGCGCTCGGCCTTGGTGAGGCCGCTGTCGCGCTCCATCAGCGCATCGTGATAGGCGAAAAAGGCGCGGAATTCGTCCGGCCGGTGGGCAAGGGCAAGGAAGACGTTGGGCACGAAGCCGGACTTTTCCTGCACGGCCAGAATGCGCTCCCTGATGTCGGGGGCAAGCGTTTCAAGCGCCGGCACGGGATACCGGCTGATGGCTGGCGCGCTCATCGTCTTCCTTCCTTGATGCCGCTGATCGCAGGGCGGCGTGTCATGAGCTTTCTTACAAGACTACGCGGGCCATAAGCCTTACGGCAAGGGCCGCGTCGACGGCGTGCGGCGGCCTGATGTCCGGAAAGCGGCTCGATTGTGGCCAATTTGCGGCTGCGCGGCGCGCGCTTCGTGATAGGATCGCGCCATGTGCGGCCGCTTCACGCAGCTCAGCGAAACTTTGCCCGGTCTCGACATCTCGGTCTCAACCGAGGCGGACGCGGCCGGAGAGGCACCGCGCCGCCGCTATAATGGCGCGCCGTCCCAGGATTTCTGGGTCATTCGCCGCCATCCCGAGACCGGCCGCTATCACAGTGACCGGCTGATCTGGGGGCTGATCCCGCATTGGGTCAAGGAGGCGGGCGGCGGGCGGCGGCCGATCAACGCCAAATCCGAGACGATTTCGAGCCTGCCGAGCTTCCGGGCGGCCTACGCCAAGCGGCGCTGCATCATTCCGGTCGATAATTTCTTCGAATGGCGCAAGAAAACGCCGCCGAAACAGCCCTTCGCTATCGGCATGAAGGACGGTTCGCCATTCGGCCTTGCCGGGATCTGGGAAAACTGGCGGCATCCAGCTTCGGGCGAGCATATCCGCACCTTCTGCATCCTGACTTGTCCGGCCAACGATCTCATTGCGGCGATCCATGACCGGATGCCGGTCATTCTGCCCGCCGAAGCCTATGAGCGCTGGCTCTCGCCGATCGAGCCGGATCCGCGCGATCTTCTCGCCCCGTTTCCCTCCGGGAGAATGCGGATGTGGCCGATTTCCATGCGCGTCAACTCGCCGAGAAACGATGACGCCGGTCTCCTCGATCCGCTCGAATGAGGGGCAACGCCTTGATTGCGTTGCTGAAAAAACTTGCACATATTTATTTGTGAAAGGCTAAGCCCATTAGACAATTCGCGAAACACATGTTTGATTGCGCCGGCCGCGGCGCGGATTGCCGTCGGCCGACGTGCCGATCAGGTTGGGCGCCCGGCGAGGTGAAATGCGAAAGGCTCAAGAAATGACTCACGATTCCGAAACGCGGCGGGACCGCCGGATTGTCTCGTCAAGACATCTCGCGACCGAGAAGGGCTGGCAGCTTTCGGAATATGAATATGGCCTGATCATGGCCTATAACGCCTTCAGCCGCTGGATGATCCGCTGCATGGCGGCGGCCGGGAACCAGGAGATGAGCGCGCTGGACATTCTGGTGCTCCACCACGTCAATCACCGGGACCGGCAGAAACGCCTCGCCGACATTTCCTTTCTGCTCAATGTCGAGGACGTTCACACGGTCAATTATTCGCTGAAGAAACTGGTCAAGGCCAAGCTGGTCATCGGCGAGCGGAGCGGCAAGGAGATTTTTTACAGCACGACCAATGCCGGCGTAGCGCTGTGCAATTCCTATCGCGATGTGCGCGAACAATGCCTCGTCGACAGCCTGAAGGCTCTGGACTTTAAGCCGGATGAACTGAGACACGTGGCGGCCATGCTGCGGACGCTGTCTGGCTATTACGATCAGGCCTCACGCGCCGCAGCCTCGCTTTGAAGTCGCCGTAGCGGCGATGCGACGGTCACGCGTATAGCGCGCGGCCACCTCTTTTCGGCGCCGCATCGGGAAAACCGCTCCCACACGGCTATACAATTGCCGCTCCCAGAATTGCGAGCAGGATGATCGCAACAGCGGCTGTTCGCATCGATTCGAGGGAGGCTGCCGTCACAAGCATCTCCAGGGGGCTCCGGCCTGACGGCCCCGGAAACAGCCGGTCGAGCTCGGCGACCTCATCCGGCGTCAGCGCGCGATCGAGCGCAGCGATGTTTTCCTTCAGCCGGTCGGGGCTGGTGGTTTTCGGGATGACGATCATATCATCCTGCACGAGCAGCCAGCGCAGCGCCGCCTGCGCCGGCGTCATGCCGTGGTCCCTGGCGAAGGCGACGAGCTGGCGGTTGCTCAGGAGCCGCGCCTGCTCCAGCGGCGAATAGGCCATGGCCGGGATGCCGCGCTCGCGCATCCAGGGCAGCGTGTCCCACTCGATTCCTCGGCGCACGAGATTATAGAGCAGCTGATTGGTCTGGATGTCATGCCCGCCCGGCGCCTTCCACAGTTCGGCAAGCTCGCCGGCATCGAAATTGCTGACGCCGTAATGCCGGATCTTGCCCGCCGCCTTCAGCGTCATGAAGGCGCCGAGCGTTTCCGCGATCGGCACGCTGGCGGGCCAATGCAAGAGGTAAAGGTCGATGCGGTCGGTCTTCAGCCGCTTCAGGCTGCGCTCGCAGGCGGCGATCGTGGCCTTGCGCGAGGCATTGTGCGGATAGACCTTGCTGACGATGAACAGCTCGTCGCGCCGTCCGGCAATGGCTTCGGCGATGGCCTCCTCCGCCCCGCCCTCGCCATACATCTCGGCGGTGTCGATCAGCCTGACGCCCAGCTCGACGGCAAGCCTCACGGTCGCCACCTCGCTCGCCCGCCGCGCGCCGGACTCGCCCATCCGCCAGGTGCCGAGACCGAAGGCCGGAACGTTTTCGCCCGAAGGCAGGGTGACGCTTTTCGACAGAGGCGAGGCCGCATTCATCGCATGATCTCCCGTTCAAGCGCACCGCCCCGCATTTAGGCGCGGCGCCTCAGCCGCGCAACTTGGCGGCGACTTCGGCGATTTTGCGCCCCTGATAGCGGGCGCCGTCAAGCTCGTTCTGGCTCGGCTGGCGCGAGCCATCGCCGGCCGTGATGGTCGTCGCCCCATAGGGCGAGCCGCCGGTCACCTCGTCCTGGCGCATCTGGCCGGCAAATCCATAGTCCAGCCCGACGACGATCAGGCCGAGATGAAAAAGATTGGCGATGATCGAGAACAGCGTTGTTTCCTGGCCGCCATGCTGCGTCGCCGTGGAGGAGAACGCGCCGCCGACCTTGCCGTTCAAGGCGCCGCGCATCCAGAGCGCGCCGGTCTGATCGAGGAAATTTGCCATTTGCGAGGTCATGCGGCCGTAGCGCGTGCCGGTGCCGATGATGATCGCGTCGTAATCGGCCAGCTCCTCGACCTTGGCGACCGGCGCCTTCTGGTCGAGCTTATAGCCGGATTTCCGGGCGAGTCCTCGGGAACCAACTCGGGTACCCGCTTGATGTCGACCTCGGCGCCGGCCGAGCGCGCGCCTTCGGCGACGGCCTCGGCCATGTTTTCGATATGGCCATAGGCGGAATAATAAAGCACGAGAACTTTGGTCATGATTGGCTCCTGAATGCAGTGGGGAAGGATCGCCTCGGAAGGCTTGGGATTGGGCTGTTATGTTGGCGCGCAGCGCGGCCACGGCAAAGGGCACTTTTGCAAGCGCGCGATTGCGCGGGAGCCATCTCATGCGGCTTTCCGGGCTGGCCGCGCCGGCAAGTCGCTCTGTCTTGCAGCATCTGACTGGCATATTGTGACGGCGGAATTTCAACGCAAGGAACAGCAATGACAGAACCGGGCTTCAAGGATCATTTCTCGGCGCGTTCGGAGGACTACGCCGCGAGCCGGCCCGACTATCCGCCCAAGCTCGCGGCCTTTCTCGCGTCAAGCGCACCGAACCGCGGCCTCGCGCTCGATTGCGGCTGCGGCACCGGCCAGCTTTCGCTGCTGCTCGCCGATGAGTTCGACCGTGTGATCGCCACCGACGCCAGCGCCCAGCAGATCGCCGCCGCCCGCCCGCATCCGCGCATCGACTATCGCGTCGCGCCGGCGGAGGCGAGCGGGCTCGACGCCGGAACGGCTGACCTCATCGTCGCGGCGCAGGCCGCGCATTGGTTCGACCTCGACGGCTTTTATGCGGAGGCGCGGCGCGTGGCCAAGCCGAGCGCGCTCCTGGCGCTCGTCGCCTATGGCGTGCTCCATGTCGAAGCCGACGCCGAGCCGGTCCTGCAGGAATTTTACTGGCGCACCATGGGGCCCTATTGGCCTGCCGAGCGCCGCCATGTCGAGGAAGGCTATCGCACTCTGCCCTTTCCGGTTCCCGAGATCCCGCAGCCCGACCTGGCGATCGAGCGGCATTGGAGCCGCGATCAGTTCCTGCTCTATGTCGAGACCTGGTCGGCGGTGCGCGAGGCCGAAAAGCGCGGCCAGCGGGCGCCGGTGGAGGATTTCGCCAAGGCGCTGCCCGCTGTTTGGCCGGACGATGCGCGGCTGCTGGTGCGCTGGCCGATCACCGTCCGCGCCGGGCGGATCGGTGAGTGAGGTGCCGCTGTCGGCCCCGGAGCGGCCCTCGCCTGCTTGCGGGGCAAACGGCTGAGAAGCGAAGGCCGTTCGCCCTCGGCGCGGCGCCGATCCGGCTGCATCTGCGCGAGCCGAAAAATCCCTATGCTCCGAACCGCTCATAAGCGCGTCGGGGAAATCCATGTCCGGAGCTGTGGCACATGTTCGGCGAAACAGAAGACGGCCGGTCTTGCAGCAAGACCGGCCAATACGCAGTTAGTCATGGGTTCATCTGACCCTCTCCCCAGAACGCCCGGACGCCCCAGAGGGTGTCCGCGCCATGTCCGCCATAGCGATCCGTATTATTACAGAGACGCGGTTGATTGGATGGGTGGGACTGGCCCGCGACGGGAGCATTATTGGACGCGGTTACTGCTGTCGAAGCGCTGGCCTGAACAGGCTGGCCCGCGACGGGAGCATTGTTGGAGGCGGCTACCGCTGTGTAACCGCCAGCCTGAGGAGACTGGGCCGCGACGGGAGCGCTGTAGGTCTGAGCCATCGCGGCGGAGGCGCCGGTCAGAAGGAGAGCTGCGCCAAGAACGGAACGGACGACTGAGCTCATAATGACCTCCTGTAAGAGATTTCAATCTTTCGGTTCTTGGAAGCGATTTTACTTCCACCACCATGCGATAGATGACGATTTTGTCAGTTTAGGGGCGATTTTTTGTTCGTGAGTCAATGTAACGGTGTTGGTTTAAGGGCGATTTTTTGTTCATGGGTCATGTAACGGTGTGGTTTAAGCGCGATTTTTTGTTCATGAGTTCAATGTAATGAATCCGACTTAAATCATGCGTTGCGATCCAATGATAGAGTGTTCCGGCCATCGAACTACCGTGATGGCGCGCGCCCGCGAAATCTTTCGCCTCTTGGTTTTATCTGAAGGTCATGCTGTGTCCCTCGATGGCATTGCGAAGTTGCGGTGAGCCGGAAAGGCCGGACAGGTCTTGCTTACTCGGGGCCCCCGTCCCAAGCCGGTACGGTTATCCGCGATCGATCAGAACTTCCTGCGGATCTCGGTGCGGACGCCCCAGTTGTCTTCGCCGCCTTCGATGATCTGATAGGTGGCATCGGCGCGGAACAGCCAGGCCTGGGTGATCGGGATCTGATAGCGAACACCCAGAGCGTATTGCGGGTCCTTGGCGCCGACGCCGGCGATCGGATCGCCATAGGGCTGCACTGTGGCCGCCTCGAAGACGAGCTGCTGATCCAGATTGAAGAGATACTGCAAGCCTATCGCGCCGCCAAAGGCGTTGGAGCCGGTGTCGTTGAGTTTCGGGAAGCCGGTCAGGGCGTCGGTCTGGAAGTTGATGCCGACGTTCTTCAGGATGCCTGCGCCATTGCCATCGACCAGCGGCTGAGGGTTGCCGTTGCCGAAGAAGAAGTTGGCGTAGGGAAGCAGCGTGCTCGGCAAACCCGAGACCAGGCTGTTCTCCGAAATGATGGCAAAGCCTTCGTCGTCCTTGCCGTTCCCGAAGTTCCCGAACAAGCGGGTCGAGTTCGAGATGGTGTCGTAATAGCGCTTGGTGAACGCGGCGGTCAGGAAGTTCGTGTATTGGCCGTCCGCCTGGTCGTCGACGCCCTGGATGAGGCCGTAACCCGCTTCGATATAGCCGCCGAAGGCGTCGACGAAAGTGGTCACGCCATAGAGGTTGGCGACGTTGTTGTTGCGGCTGACAGAATTCCCCTTGACGAGCGCGTTGTCGACATTGTCGAACGCGCTGAAGAAGGTGACGTCGTAGTTGGAAAGCCCCAGTTTCTGCGAGTTCTTCGCGGTGAGGCTCACCGCGCCGCCGAGGATCGCGTCGTTCGCCCAGATCCCGTTCTGCAGGAACAGCGGGAAGAGACCGACGGTGAAGGGCAGGTCGAAACTGTTCTCGTTACCAGAAAGACCGGCATAGATGGAGCCGGCGTCACCCTCGAAGAATAGCGTCTGCGGGTTGAGATCGGACTCGAGGTGGCACTTCTCATCGCCATCGCCGCCGCCGAACTCGCAGCGGGTGAATTTTGCATCGTCCTGAAGCGGTGTGAAGAAGGCGTGCAGTCGTTCCGTGCCGGTGATCTTGAAGTCGACGTCGAGGTTCAATCGGGTCGCGATCTGAGCAATATCCTTGCCGTTGTTGTTGTTGTAGGCGACCGCCGTCCGCCAGTCGCCGTAGACGGAGAGGCCCGGGAGCAGCGGATTCAAATCGCCCAGGAGGGTGCTGCTCTCGTCGTATTGGCCGGAGGTGTATTGCTCGCGACCCAGCTCAAGCAGCGGGCGCGGCGTCTCGACCGCAGCTCTTTCCGCCGTAGACGTCGACATTTTTGTCGGAATTGTACTTCTGTTCGTACTGCGGACCGGGTTGGAAAAGATCTTCGGTGTTGGCGGCGACCTGAGTGGCGCCGGGCGATGCTTGGGACGCGCCGGGCGACGCTTGGGAGGCGTCGGGCGACCCTTGGCTCGACGTGACTATGGTATTGTACTGCACTAGGTACTGCGGACCGGCTCGGGAAGCGTCTTTGGCGTGATCGACCCCGGAGGCGCCGGGCGACACTTGGATTAACTTGCCTTCCTTGCGGGCCTCGTTGCCGCTTGCGCCTGCCGCGATAAGCTTGCCTTTCTTGCGGGCCTCGTTGCCGCTTGCGCCTGCCGCGGTCAACTTGCCTTTCTTGTGGGCCTCGTTGCTGTTTGCGCCTGCCGCGATCAACTTGTCTTCCTTGCCGGCCTCGTTGCTGTTTGCGTCTGCCGCGATCAGCTTGTCTTCCTTGCGGGCCTCGTTGACGCTTGCGCCTGTCTCAGCTTTTGCAGTCGTGCCGGACATCGCAAGGTAACCACCGGCCACCAGTGCAAGAGTGGCCAGGGCGGTCGTCGTCCTGGCGCGGTACCGAAGGTTGCCCTTCGCGTCACAAATCATGTGGAAGCCCCCATCTGCTTTATCCACCCGATATTCCCTCGTCTCGACTTCACGCCGGGCCGTCCCTTCGACCCGCCAAGTCAGGCTCATCACCCCACTTGGTCCGTAAGAGGCTTCGGAAAGGCTGGGGACCCGCTTCTTTGGACCCCTTGCGGGTCCCCAATCCGAAACCCTCGGCTTCTTGGGTAACTAGCCCTTCACGTCGAACTCCTTCGTGTAGACGTGGAAGTTGGTCATCCACTCATTCATGCGCTGCTGCATTTCCTTGGTGGCACCGACGAACTGCATGAAGTAGATCGGCTCCGAACGGCTCCGCAAGCGGAAGGCGAGGCGGTACTTGCCGGGCTTCTTGATCAGGTTACCCGGCACTTGGTAACTGGCCGTGCTCTCACCCAGCGGCGTCAGCGAGTGGTTCTCCATGCGCACCAGAGGCGGATGGTTGAGAACGGTGGTCGGAATCTCCGGCGGGCGCAGGAACGGCAGCTGGTCGACGTCGAAGTTCACCGGCAGGGCCATCTCGCGGTCCGTGCCCGCGACGTTGGTGGTCAGGAACTTGGTCTGGAAATTCACCAGCTGTTGGTCCTTCGGGATGCGGCCATTCATGGTGTCGTCGCTATGCACATCGGCCAAGTCGCCAATCGTGTCGAGATAGCCCGACTCCCAGACGTTTTTGCCGTCGGGATCGATGAGGGCAACGTTCACCCAGAGCTGCGGCTGCGCACCCAGAGAACCGGACGGCAGGTTGTGCCCTGTATTGGTGTTCGTGATCTTGTAGGCGAACGCCAGATCGCTGCCGACCCTCGGATCACTCTGGATGAAGGGACCCTCGACCTTGCTGCCGTTCTCCATGAGCTGCCGCCTGGCCTCGTACCGCTTCCTGAGGTTCGCGAAGTTATCCGAGATGATCTGCCAGGCATCTTGACGATCGTTGGCATCGGCCCAGGCCTCGGGGAAGTTGACCTTGATCTCGCCGTTGGCGACCTTGTCCTCGAACTCGTCGGTGCCCCAACCGGCGCGCCAGTTGAACTGCAGCCATTTCTTGATGGTAAAGGCCTGGGCCTTCTTGTTTTGGGGGAAGATGCCGGGGTGGGCGATCGAATAGCCCGGGCCGAGGAAGCGGTGATCGGCATGCTTGCGTCCCGGGTTGATCTCCTTGCCGCCGATAATGGCGGAGGGCGCGATCGCATAGCCCTCGGCCTTTCCGGGGACCTTGCCCATGTGGCAGTCCTGGCAGGTGACGCCGGCCTGGCGTGCCGGGCTGTCGCGATACTGATCCCACACGATCTCGAGCTTGATGCCCAGATTGACGGCAACCTGATGGCAACTGACGCAGAACTCCGACTTGCTGATCTGGGGGTTCGTCATCATGCCGTTGTGGATCGAGTTACCACGCCCGTCATCGCTGGTTTTGACGGAGTAGGTTTCCTTATTGGCGAGGATATCCTTGATGACGCTGCCTTTGCCGCTACCGTAGACCGGATCGTAGATCTTGCCCGGCTCGACCCGGCGCTCGCCGTTGACCTTGCCGTACTGCTCCTTGACCCGGTGGCAGGTGATGCAGCTCACGCCCTCGCGCGAGATCTCGGCGCGCTGCCAAAGCGGGGTATCGCGCTTCTCGCCGAGCTGGGTGCCGACCTGCTGATGGCAGCGCACGCAGAAGGTGCCGACCGTTCCCTTGGTCAGCTCCGTGAACTTCTGCTCAAACGCTTGGAACATCGGCGAGATCGACGCATAGGCATGCTGCGAGGAAGACCATTCCTCGTAGATTTGTTTATGGCATTCGCCGCATTGCGCAGCCGTGGGATAGAGGGAGAGGGTCTCCGGGGCGACCGCGGGGATGGGTGATTCTTTGCCTTGCGAGGCTCTTGCTGCTGCGGCGAGCAAAGACGTCTGCCCATCGCCGTTCGCTACTGCGTCCGCAGACAGTTTCTGCTCGCCGTCCTTGGTAGTCGTTTTGATCGCGGCGTTCGCGGTATCGGTTGTTCCGGCCGCTCCTTCAGCCTGGGCTCTTTTTTCCTCGTCCTGCTTGATAAGAGCTTCGAGCGTGGCGTGCGCATCGGTTTCGCCGGCCGCTCCTTGATTCTCGGCCAGTCTCAACCCGGGCTGTGCTTGTACGGTTTGGGTTCCCACAGCCTCGCTGGACCCAGCGACAGCATTCTGGCTAAGGAATGCTGGACTCATCAGCATGGCGCTCGCGAAAGCGCAGGAAAGCACCGAAATACCGGATAATCGCTTCATCGCCTGTCCCTCTTCCCCCATGGATTT
Source organism: uncultured Alphaproteobacteria bacterium (assembly GCA_963773735.1). Lineage (GTDB taxonomy): Bacteria > Pseudomonadota > Alphaproteobacteria > Rhizobiales > Rhodomicrobiaceae > CAVZCK01. The sequence goes on from CAVZCK010000020.1 coordinate 11,659, forward strand.
TAAGGCGGCCCCCCGAATTTTCATCGCTCACGCGAAAATGGCGCTCGACCGCTATGCGGGATCACTGAACGGGAGATTAATCAGCGAAAGGGGCGTCATAGGGCCGCGCCTGTAGCGAAACCATGACGAAAAATGGCAAGTTTGAGATAGATATTTATGGAATTTTTTATTTTATCGAAAAATCCATTTAAATTCAGTATGTTACAAGATGAATTGTCATTCCAAATGATTATATTATGCGCAATCTAACTGCGAAAAAATCAGAGAATTTTCTTTTGCCTTGCAACGCCCAAAATTGCCATAGTCCAGACAGCGAGCCGCCAATTCATCGCCTTATAAAGGCACTAGGGTTAGGTCCTCCCGACAGCGCGTGAACCGGCAATGTTCTCGCGCTCGCTTTCATTTGCCGCTATAAGGGGAGCTGTGGTGGTCGCTGAAACCGGTCATTTTGCCCTCATTCTGACACTGACCCTTGCTCTGGCGCAGTCGATCGTACCGTTAATCGGAACGCATCTCGGCGATCTGAAACTGATGCGTTTCGGCTCGTCGGCGGCAATTGGCCAGATGGTGTTCCTGACCGCTGCTTTCGCAGCGCTTGTCGCTTCCTATGTGAGGTCCGATTTTTCGGTGCTGAATGTTGCCGAGAATTCCAACTCGGCAATGCCACTAATATATAAGGTGTCAGCAGCCTGGGGCAATCACGAAGGATCGATGCTGCTTTGGGTTCTGATCCTGGCGATTTTCGGTGCTTCGGTCGCCATATTCGGCAGCAATCTTCCGGCGCCGCTTAAAGCTCGCGCTCTTGCAGTGCAGGGTATGGTGGGAACAGGTTTCCTGGCCTTCATACTCTTCACTTCCAACCCCTTCGCCCGGCTCCATCCAGCAGCTGCGGACGGACAGGATCTCAATCCATTGCTTCAGGACATCGGATTGGCGGTGCATCCGCCGTTCCTCTATCTCGGCTATGTCGGGTTCTCGATGGCCTTTTCCTTCTCAGTTGCCGCTCTGATCGAGGGAAAAGTGGACGCCTCATGGGCGCGCTGGGTGAGGCCGTGGGTGCTGGCTGCCTGGTGCTTTCTGACGATCGGCATCACGCTGGGTAGCTTCTGGGCCTATTACGAGCTCGGCTGGGGCGGCTGGTGGTTCTGGGACCCCGTCGAGAACGCCTCCTTCATGCCCTGGCTCGCAGGCACGGCGCTCCTCCATTCCGCGCTTGTCGTCGAACGGCGGCAGACGCTGGTCAACTGGACGATCTTGCTCGGTATACTGACGTTCTCGCTGAGCCTCGTCGGCACGTTTCTCGTCCGCTCCGGCGTTCTGACGAGCGTGCATTCCTTCGCGCTCGATCCGGCGCGCGGCATCTTCGTGCTCGGCCTGATCGGGCTGATATCCGGCGGCGCTCTCGCGCTCTACGCCTATCGCGCCCCGGCGCTGCGAGCATGGCACGCCCTTCGCCGCGGTCAGCCGCGAATCGAGCCTCGTCCTCAACAATGTGCTGCTGGTCTCGGCCTGCGCGACAGTGTTTCTCGGCACGCTTCTATCCGCTGATCATCGAAGCGACCAGCAACGACAAGATCTCGGTCGGGCCGCCCTTCTACAATCTCACCTTCGTTCCGATGATGATCCCGCTGCTGATCGTCATGGCGGTCGGGCCGATGCTGAAATGGAAGCGCGACACGATTCGCGCGCGCGCTGGCGAAGCTGATGCGGCCCGCGGTCATCGCCGCGCTCGGCGCCGTTGCCGTGATCATGGCGACGCTCGGCCACCACGCGCTCGCCGCCTTCGGCTTCGGACTGGCGATCTGGGTAATCGCCGGCTCCTTCGCCATTCTCGTTCACCGCACTCGCCTCCTGCAGGTGCCGTTCGCCACCAGCCTCGATCTGGCGCGGATCACGCCGCGCTCGGTCTACGGTCTCGTCCTCGCCCATGCCGGCATCGGCATCGCGGTCGCCGGCATCACCGCCATGTCGGCCTGGAAAGCGGAGACGTTGACGTCGCTGCCGGTCGGCGGCCAGCTCGAGGTCGGTGGCTATCAGGTCAGGCTAGAAGCCGTGACGGCCGAAAACGGCCCGAACTATCAGGCCGAGCGCGGCACCTTCGAAATCAGCCGCGGCGGACGTTTCGTCACCACGCTCAGCACCGAGCGGCGCTATTATCCGGTGCGCAAGTCGCAGACCACCGAGGCCGGCATTTCCACCAACCTGCTCGCCAACATCTATCTGGCGATCGGCGAGAAGAACGGCGCCAATGAATGGACCGTTCGCGCCTATTACCATCCGCTGGCGCCCTGGATCTGGTTCGGCCCGCTCATCATGGCGCTCGGCGGGTTTGTATCGCTGTCGGACCGCCGTTTCCGCGTCGGCGCGCCGAGACGGTCGCGCGCCGCTCCGGTCTTGGTTCCGGCGGAATAGGGGAACGGCCCATGCCGCGTCACCGCCTCTTCGCCGCCCTCGCATTTTGCGCGCTGGCCGCCATCTCTGCACCGTCCAAGGCTGTCGAGCCCGACGAGGTCCTCACCGATCCGGCCCTGGAGGCGCGCGCCCGCGACCTGAGCCAACATTTGCGCTGCCTCGTCTGCCAGAACCAGTCCATCGACGATTCCAACGCGCCGCTGGCGCGCGACCTTCGCATCCTGCTTCGCGAGCGCATCAAAGCCGGCGACAGCGACAAGGCCGCGATCGACTTCATCGTTGCGCGCTACGGCAATTTCGTGCTGCTGAAACCACCGCTGCAGCTCGACACGCTGCTCCTGTGGTTCGGGCCGGGGCTGGTGCTGCTCGCGGCGCTTGCCGGATATTGGATGCTGATCCGCAAGCCCGGGACGGACGCTGACGGCGGCCGGGCCGAGACGCTGAGCGCGGCGGAACGCGAAGAACTCGAAGCCATTCTGACAAAAGGGCGCACATCATGACGCTTTGGCTCATCCTCACACTTCTCATGGGCGGTGCTGCGCTGATCGTCCTGGCGCCATTCTTCTTCGGCAGCGGCGCGAATGAGACTCCGACAAGCCTGGACGTCTACAAGGATCAGCTCGCAGAGGTCGACCGCGACGAAGCCCAAGGCCTGATCGAGGAGGCGGAAGCCGCCTCGGCGCGGCTTGAGATCGAGCGGCGGATCCTGGCGGCGGGTCGGGCGGACGGGGCCCCGGCGCAGACTGTCTCTCCGAACTGGCAATACCGCATGGTGACCGGCATCGCCGCCATCGTCGTGCTGGGATCGGTTGGCCTCTATGCGGCGCTTGGCCGTCCGGACCTGCCGTCTGCGGAGAGCCAGGCGCTGGCGCCGGATGGCGGGCAGACCGCCCAGGCTGCCGGGGCTCAAGAGGCCGGTGGCGATGTCAATGCGCTGGTGAAGCGGGTGGAGAAGCGTGTAGCGGACAATCCGAAGGATGCTGATGGCTGGCGTTTGCTCGGCTGGTCTTATTACAACATGGGCCGCTATAAGGACGCCGTCGCCGCCTATCGCCACGCCGTCGATCTGCGCAAGGAGGATCCCACGCTGAAAGCGCTCCTGGGCGAAGCGATGGTCACGGAAGCCGGCGACACCGTCACCGATGCGGCGCTGGCGACGTTCGACGAAGTGCTGGCGATCAACCCCAATGACGAGCGCGCCCGATTCTTCAAGGGCGTGGCCAAGGCGCAGAAGGGCGACAACAAGGGCGCCATCGACGACTGGATCGCCCTTTACAAGATCGCGCCTGCGGATGCCGAATGGGCCGGCGATCTGCGCCAGCGCATCGAGGCGACGGCAAAGCAGGCCGGGATCGACGTCAGCACCCAACTCGCCGAGGCGAGACCGTCAGCCGGCGCAACAGCGGCGGCCGATTTGGTTGCCGCCCATCCAGGCGCGGCAGCGACGCCTGGCCCGTCCGCAGCGGATGTCGAGAACGCCAAGCAGCTCGGGGCCGGAGGATCGCCAGGCTATGGTGTCCGGCATGGTCGACCGCCTGGCCGGCCGGCTGAAGTCCTCGCCGAAAGACCCCGATGGCTGGATCATGCTGATGCGCTCGCGCATGGCCATGAACGACACCGAGAAGGCCCGCGCCGCCCTCGAAAAAGCCAAGACCGCCTTCGCCGACGAGCCGGAAACGCAAAAGCGTATCCTTGAGGCTGCCGAAGCGATGGGCGTGGTCGCAAGCGCCCAGCCCGCGGAGGCGAAGCCGTCAGCCGGCGCAGCAGCCGCGGCCGATTTGGCTGCCACCCATCCAGGCGCGGAAGCGACGCGTGGTCCGTCCGCAGCGGATGTCGAGAACGCCAAGCAGCTCGGGGCCCGAGGATCGCCAGGCTATGGTCGGCCGGCATGGTCGACCGCCTGGCCAGCCGGCTGGAGTCCTCGCCGAAAGATCCCGGACGGCTGGATCATGCTGATTCGCTCGCGCATGGTTCGAGAAAGACGCCGAGAAGGCCCGCGCTGCGCTGGAAAAAGCCAAGACCGTTTTCGCCGACGAGCCCGAGACATGGCAGCGCATCGTTCAGGCTGCGCAAGCCATGGGCGTTGCCACCAATCAGCAATGACGTGGTCGAATTGCCGGGCGAAGCAAACAGCCATCACTTGGCAACGACAATGGTTCGACGGAATGCAAATATTTTGATATATAGTGACCATGTGATCTGATGGTGAAGATCGCAAATTATTTGCCATAACATCGCTATGCGAGGTGATCTTATGAGTAGTCGGAATTTGTTCGCCTCTATTCTGATGGCTTGCTTACCGGCGGTCGGTTTAGGGGGCCTTGCTCCAGTGGCCAATGCCGCGTCGGCCGGGCAGTCCTTTCTGAATCCTGGCGAAAGTGCCAGGAATAACGTGACTGAGATCAAATATCGTGACCGCGGCCACGTGATTTACCTGCCTGTAGGTCCGAGCTATCTCTACTACGATTATCCCTACTACTACAGCCGCGGTTATTATCCGACGCATGTAGGTCCGCACTATATCTATTATGGTCCCGGCTATGTCCCGTATGGTTATACCGGCTACTACGGCCGCGACTATGATGATGCCGGTTACGAAGGTGTTCCCTATTCTGCGAAAGAGCGCTGTGCTCGCCGTTTCCGGTCTTTCGAATGGGATACTGGTCTTTACACGACCTATGGCGGATATAGGAGGCTTTGCCCTTACCTCCGCTGATCCTGTTGGCGGTTTAGACCTATGAAGGCTGGCGAAAGCCAGCCTTTTTCATGCGCTGCCCCCATAACGTCATCCCCGCGAACCTTGTCCCGCGCAGACGGGGAGCGGGGATCCGGTAGGCCGTGACGCAAGTCACTGCGCCATCCTCATCGAACACCGCGCCATGATCGTTTCACGACCACCGCGGCGCAGAGCAGACCGCTACTGCGCCGGGATCTTCGTGTTCATGATCGGGGTGATCACGCCGTTGAGGTGATATTTGTGGCAGGTCAGGCAGTCCTGGCGGGCCGCGTTCGCGGTGTGGCAGGTCTGGCAGAGCTCCTTTTTGACCACGCCGAAATTGGACACGAAATTTTGCGGATTGCCCTGCTCGTAGCTCTTCAAATAGGGGCGGCCTTTTTCAAGCTTATGGCAGGTCAGGCAGCCACGATTTTCCAGGATGCCGAAATGCGGCGCATGGATGAAGTTGGTGAAACGCCCTTCTTTGGTCTTCACCGTGGCCGGCCCGAAATTCACGTGCCGCCCCTTGCCGGGCACATCGTCGACGCTGTGGCATTTGGTGCAGGAGCCTTGCGCATCCTTGGCGGTCAATGCATCGAAGACCGCGGCGGCAGGGCTCGTATCGCCTTTCGGCGCCTGGGGGCCGGTCAGAAAGAGCCAAGAATAGATGAATTTGTCCTTATGGCCTGTGGGACGGTAGAAAATCGCGTAATCCTGCTCGTACCAGCCGCCATATTCGGCCCAGCTCTCCGGATCCACGTCGCTTTTGATGCTGATCACCGGCGCAGCCCTTGCTTGAGGCTCAGCCGCCGCGGTATCTGCGCCAGGCGCAGCGCCGGCAGCCGCGCCGTCGCTTGAGGAATTTTCGCTGCCTGCGGCTTCGGGCGAGCCGCCACCGGGCGTGGCGTTAGCGGTGGCGGTTTTTCCGGCCGCCCCTTCAGGCCGGGCTGCATTCTGGTAGTCATTGAGACTACCTCCGCCCGCGCGAAGCTCTTCCGGCGTCGGGTGGAGCAGATCGTCGGTTTGCGCTGTCGGCGAGCCGTTATCGGGCTTGGCGCTGGTGGTATCAGTTTTTCCGGCCGTTCCTTTAGGCGGGGCTGCTTTCCCGGCGTCGTTGACAGGAGCTTGGCTCGCGCCAGGCTGTTCGCCGGCGGGGAGCGTTTCCTTGCCGCCATCGGGCTTGGCATTCGAGGTATCGGCTTTTCCAGCTGCGCCTTCAGGCTCGGCCGCTTTAGCCTCATCCTCCGGTCCCTTGATGACACGGCCAAAAGCATCGACCCGCCAGCGTTCTTCAGCAACCGCGCCGGGCGCATTCTTGGTCTGTGTCTGCTGATTTGCCTGAGCAAGCCGGATAGGTTTGGCTATGCTGTCTGCTTTGCCACCTGCGGCTTGTGGGCTGAGCCTCGGGGCTGCCTGACGCGCATCCGAACCAGCCAGCTCTTCGGGAGACACCGATCCGGCCAGTCTCAATTCCGTAACCGCCGTGCCCCAGCCGCTTTGTTCCTCAGCACGCGCGTCCTGGCGATTGGCCATTTCCGTGGCGAGATTGGGTAGCCACTGCTCATGCGCACTGATGACCACATCGCGCGGGATGCTCGCCGTCAGATCGGCAACGAAATTCGCACTCAGCTTCGCCCCACCGCCAATATTGAGGTTGCCCAGCACGTCCGACGCTTTTCCGGAGATCAGCTCATAGAACAGACCCTTGATCTCCCAGACCAGGCCAGTCACCGCCTTGATCTGGTCGTCGCTTGCAGCGGCCAGATCCTGGAGATTCAGCTTCTCCGCAGTCTTGATCAGAGCACGGCCCCGCTCAGTCCGGCTGATCATCACCTTCATGAAGGGTGTGAGCTCGGCATCGGACGCCTCCGGCCATTCGCCGATCGCGGCGTTCTTCTTCTTCAGCGTTTGCAGGTCGAGGCCAGGCAGCGTCAGGAAGGCAACGCCTTTCGGGCCGCTCGCCCGTTCCTTGCCGGTGATCTGGTCGAGATGGCAGGCGGTGCAGGTCTGCTCGAACGGCGCCACGGCCATGATCCGCTTGTCGTCGCGGCTGTTGTGGCAGGTCGAGCAGGTGGCGGGGATGCGCTTTGCCGGATCCTTCTGCGCCACTTCCGGGAAGTGCTTGCCGAAATGGCCGACGTGGTCGTAGATGATCCGTGTGCGCCGCTTGAACGGATAGTTGTCGAATTTCGGATGATGGCCGTCGAAGCTGTCGAACTTCACCACATGGCAGGAGCGGCACTGCTCGTTGGAAATCTTGGCCAGCTTGAAGGTCACGCCCTGATGCTCCTTGTGGCAGGTCGTGCAGTAGAGGCCGGCGGCAACCACGTCGTGGGTCGGGAAGGCGATGCTCTGCGCGCGGGCCGATAGCGGCGCGGGCGTCGCCGCGGCGATTTTGGTCAGCCGCTTCGTGCTCTGCTTCAACACCTCGGCCGGGGCGCTATGCGCGTTGAAGGCCGTGTCCGGCATTTTGTGGCAAGTGAGACAGGCCTTGCTGTCGGCAAGCCGATCGCCGGCAATGAAGCCGTAAATCCAGCTCAATTTGCCGCTGCCGCTCTTGGTGTGGCAGGCGCCGCAATTGTCGATCGCGCCGTGAGCGCTCGCCAGCGGCCCCGGCATCAGGAACCGCGTGCCCTTGGAGAGGAAGAGGGCCGAGCCCAGGCAGACGATGGTCACGAGCCCCAGCAGCGCCGCCAGACGGTCGCGCCGTGAGCCGGGGGGCGCCTGCCTCTCGGCCTTCGGCAGCCGAACCGTTCTGATCCGTCCCAGTCGCCGCATCACCAGGCCCCCCCCGAAAAGGCATAGTTGACGAGGACGTGCAGCACCATCAACACGGTCAGCGCATAGGTGACGGGCACATGCACGAACAGCCAGCCCTTGGTGAGCCCGAGATACACACGCGCGAAATCGAGCCGGTCCTTCTCGACCACGAGGTTCCTGATGGCGGCAAGCTTCTCCTGGCTCTGCTGGCCGATATAGGGTGACAGGTTGTCGATCTCATCCGTCAGCCGCTTGAGCGGGCGCTGCGAGCCGATGAGATGGGCGGTGAAATTGCGTGGCCCCTGGAAAAAGTCCCGCAGATGGTTGCCGTAGAGGTCCCTGATCCAGGCGTCATAGGGTGGCGCTGGCAGGGCGAGCGCAGCGGCAGCCGGATCGGGCTTGGCGACGGCGGCTTGGATCTCCCGCGCCAGCTCGCCGTAGCGCGAGGCAATGCGATCATAGGGGACGAGCTCGTCTTTCCAGCCCTTGGCCTTCAGCGCCCAGGCGAGATAGGTGCCGAAAATGCCGCTCAGCGTCACCAGCACGAAGGCCGCCCACAGCGCCCAAAGGAAGCCGGTGTTCGGCAGAGAGAAATGCGTATGCGAGATGAAGGCGGCGATCAGCAGATAGCCAATAAAAATATGGATTTTCCGCCAGCGCATGGCGGATTTCGGCGATAGGCTCGCCGTTTTGATGGCGATGTGGAAATAGAGCTGCCAGCTCATGCCGCTGGCCAGCACCCAGCCATCCAGATAGCGCGGGTCGCGCAAGCCGTTGCCATAGATCCAGACGAGCCAGAACAGCGCGGCGGAAATAGCCGCGATCAGAAGGCCCTGGACTGTCTGGCTGATGGGATATCCCGCCGAGCCCGGACTGCGTCCGCCAATTGAGGCCCCTTGCGCGCGCCTAGCCACTGGCTCTACTCACCGCTCCCGAAAGCCCTGCCGCCGCGCCCCGTCTGCCCCATCGCGTCCATCGCTCAGTTAGGTTTTCTCGCAACGCCGACGACTTTGTCCGGCCCCGGAATCAGCGGATCGATGGCGGCCAGCGTGCTGCCATCATACTTTTCCGTCAGGCTCTCCACCTGCTTGGAAATGGCGTCGGCAGCCGCGGTCAGCGCGCGGTCGTTGTTGAGTTTGAGACCGGCGGAATATCCGAGCTTCACGATCGTTGTCAACTCAGGAACATTGGCCGCGGCCTTGGCGGCGGCGGCGAGCTGGTTGCGGGCGAGGTCCGCGCGCTTGGCCATCTCGAAGGCGTAGGTCCTGCGCACAGTCGCCTTGCCGACGGCCCTCAGCGCCGTCTCCAGCTCGACCCCGAGGCCGACGAGATACAGCATCCGCTTGCGCGCGGCGCTGGCGGGGACATTCTCCTTGCCCTTGGAGTACCAGGTATTATGCCGAACTTCGCCTTGCGACCAGGAGACAAGCTCGAACGCGCTGCCAGCCTTATGGCCACCGATATTGACGAGTTTTTCCTGCGGCACGACGTGGCAGCCATAGCAATTCTTCGCCAGCTTATAGAGATAGCGTGGCCGGATCATGCCCTTGGAATCAGCCAGCTTCCAGCGCGCTTCCGCCTCGGCCTTGGTCTCGGTCTTCTCGGTCTTGCCGCTGAACCCACTGTGGACCTTGATCCAGTCCTGCCCAGCGCTGTGGCAGGATTCGCAGGAGATGCCCGCAACCGGCTCCTCCTTGTTATTCTTCTGCTGCACCGTGAAATGGCAATTCAGGCACAGGCCCTCCGACTTGATGCGCCGCACTCCCGTTTTCTTGGCGATTTCGTTCGCCTTGGGGTTGCGCGGCAATTCGCGGAAGGTCTTGAAATGATGGGTGAGCTTCCAGGCCTCCGTCTCCTGCTTGTGACATTCGGCGCAGGCATTCGGACCGACAGTCTTGGCCGGATCGGACGCAACTGCGCCGTCCGCGGCAAAGCCGAAAATCATCAGGAAGCCGCACAGATAAAGCATGGAAGACCGGGGAGGGACTCTGGGCCCGAACCCGATCGACCAAAGGCTATGCGCTCTGAGCACCATACTGACTTCTCACCCTGGCTTTTGCTTCAGCCATTCTATAGGCCTGCATCGGCTGTCCCCGCTGCTTACGCGGGGGTTCGAGAGCGAGCTGGCGCTTCTGCCGGCTGGCGAGCGCAATGCGCTCGTACATCGCGGCGGTGGGCACACCGAGCCACCCCATCGCGCGGGTCAGAACACTTTCCTCGACCATGTCGTCGGTCGTCGGCAGGAACGGATCGGCATAACAGGCCGCGCTGAAGCGGGCCGCCATACCCTTGACGGCATCCACCATCTCCGGTGCACCGCAGGCATAAATCACGTCGCTGGCATGCAGCCGCGGAATGAAGTCGGTCGGCCGCCCCGGCTTCACCACGCCGGTCGCGCCTTGCGGCCTGCTGCAGCAGGGCACCACGCGCACATTGGGAAAGCGTGCGAGCCGCCCGAGAGCCGGGCCCATATAAAGCGCCCCCATGGTGCGGCCACCGCAGATGATCATCATCCTGCGCTCCGGGTTCTCGCGCAGCGCAGCGACGGCGATCGACCAGATCGGCGCAAAGCCGGTGTTGGTGGCGACGAGAATCAGCCGGCCGTCCAGATTGGGCCGGAAATGCGCCGAGCCATAGGGCCCGATCAGTTTCACCCGATGGCCCGGCGTGATGTGCTTGCCGAGCGATGAGGTGACGCGCCCACCCTCCATGCGCCGGATATGGAACCAGACCGAGCGGCTGTTCGGATTGCCGCGCAAGGGATGAGTGATGCTGAAGGGACGGCTCGGATAGCCGCTGAAGCGCAGCTGCGCATATTGCCCCGCATGATAGGGGAGCGCACGATCCGTTCTAATACCGACTTCCATCACCTCGCGCGAGAGAGGGCGCAGTGAGCTCAGCACGCCTTCGACGGTGCGAACACCCGATGCCTGGCTTCTCTCGATCTCCGCATCGCCGACGATCCGGCACTGACAGGCATGAACGATGCCCGGCTCCGAGCCCTGGCCACCCCGCATCCTGCCGGACACCAGCCGCACGCAGCAGGTGCCGCAGTGGCCGGCGCGGCAGTCATAGGGCAGGTCGATGCCGTTGCTCAGCGCCGCATCGAGCAGCAACTCGCCGCGGCGAGCGAAAAAACTTTCCCCATTGATGGTAATCTGGTGGCTTCTTGCCATGTCTGATCCCGGAAGGCTTCAAGGTCCCCATCTACGGCTGGCCGGTGCGTGCGGCCCGCCGTCGCTGCGCTTCCTGGGATGCTCAGCAATGCAAGCGTTCTGGATGTGAAACACCTACGCTCATCGTTCGGCGGTAGAAACGCCGATTTTTTGGATCGTCCGTCACTTTGTTTCCCCATCTGAGAGTCGACGCCGAATACGGACTCAATACGAAATCTCAATTCCAAAGCCGTGAGTTTCCTACAGGTCTAAGCGTTACGCGATGCGCCTCGATTGTCGGCATTGGTCTATCCTCCTATCATGGTCAGACAATGACTTTTTGAAGGTTACAGGTGGCAAGCAGTGGACATTTTTCAGGGTTCCGGTCCAAAAACCCCTTCAAAGATCGCTAGCCCTTGCTGTCGACGACGCCGAGGCGATTGGTTGACAAGCGTAGCGTAACCAACTGATCCGGCCTAGGATTTTGGTGTGCGAGCGCTCCCCGTCGCAAAATTTGTTTTTGCCATGCCCGTGATGTTGGACGATAGCGCTCAGCCCTTCCGCTTTCCAGCCATAATTGCGGCCTCCTTCGATGGCGGCCGAATCAGTTCCAACGGCGGCGTGATGCTGGCGGCGGCGCCGCGTCTCGCATGGGTCGTTTGCGCCGGCAGAGGGATAATGGTTATGGGCAGACCGTTACAGCTCTTGCGAACATATTATTGCTCCAAATCCGGGAACATCATCCCGGTCAGAGGCTGATCCTGACTGGGCGATACTCCGGCGGCGAGAGAGCGTCGTGCAATGGCAGGCTATTCAGAGAAGTGGCATTACGGTTTCCTTTGGCGGCCGGCTACGCCGCCCTCGCTAATCTTGGAGGCGGCACTTGGGTTGCTCACCTTGGGGACCGCCGTGGCGACAATCGCCGCCAGCGGGGTGTTGCCGCTAAGCCGGGACGGACTGATCGTGGCGGCGCTGTCATACGCCGTGGTGACGCTGCTCGTCGTCGCCGGCCTCAGCCGTCACGCGCCGCACCATCATTTCGGGCTCGCCAACGCAATCACCCTTTGCCGCGCCGCGCTCAACATCTTCCTGCTTGCCGTCATCGCGCAACAGCTTCTCGGCGAAGGCCGGCTGCTGGACAGCGCATTCCGTTGGGGCCTGACCGCGGCGGCCACCGTCGCCTTGGTGCTGGACGGCGCTGATGGATGGGCCGCGCGCCGGAGCAATATGACCAGCGAATTCGGCGCGCGTTTCGACGTGGAAACCGATGGCGTGTTTCTACTGGCGCTGGCGCTCATGCTTACGACTGACGGCATCGTCGGACCATGGGTGCTGGCGAGCGAACTCATCTACTATCTGTTCCGACTGGCCGGCGGCCTTTGGCCCGTGCTGAGCGCCCCCCTCTATCCAAGCATGCGGCGAAAGGCGATCTGCGTTGCGCAGGGCGCGCTCCTGATCGCAGCGCTTGTCCCCGCCATGCCGTCCTGGGGAGCGCAATTGTCTTGCCTGACGGGGTTGGCGCTGCTGCTTTATTCCTTCGGCGTCGATCTGGTCTGGCTGATAAGCCGGCCACGATCGTCCTGAGCTGCGCGGACATCGCGCCCGTAGCGGTTTCAGCACGCCCGGGTCACTGGATAGTGCTGCGCTGAAGGCTTCTCGTCAGCAAAACGCGCCAGGCCATGCGCTTGGAGACCGGATTGGCCAGAAGACACGCCGGGTGCCGCACCTCCGACAACAAGACGCAGCCTCGATGATCACTTCCCGACATGAGCGGCGAGAAAGCGGTCAACCTGCGCGATGGCGTCGGCCCAAGCCATTGCGTTGCCTCCGGTTGTCGCGCCCCGGCCGGTCGGGGAATTGCGATTGATGCGCTGCGCGATGTAACGGACCGGCGCAATGCTGTCGAAGGAATGATGGGCGCCGGGATAGACCTTGATCTCGACAGGGTATCCGGCGGATTGAGCCGCCTTGGCCAGCTTGCGGCAGTGCTCGGCCGGTGTCCAATCGTCGAGCTCTCCGATCAGGATCAAGAGCGGCGCCAGCGGCTTGAATGCGCCGGAATAGCGGGTGATCGGCCCCCTCAGCGGCTGAGCCCGTTCGACCGACCAGCCGCCCAGGCTGAAACCGCAGCTCGGATAAAGAGCGATCGCGGCGGCAAAACCGGGACCGCTGCGGGCGGCGTTTTCAGCGGTGTCGACGATCGCTGCGAGCGTTGAGGAGCCACCATGCGAGCCGCCCATGATGCCGATCCGGCGGGCATCGACAAAGGGCAGTGACTGCAAGTATGTCAAGCGCGGCATAAGCGTCACGCGCACGCTGCTCATAGGTGACCCTGGGCGGAGATGCGTCTGTGCAAACGCCGCGGGGATGGCCTCGCTGGCTGAAACTGTCCGGCCACAGCGTCACATATCCGCGGGAGGTCAGCTCACTCGACCATCGCCAGGGCGCGCCGCTCGATTTGGGGCCGAGCCCCGAGCAATCATGCAGGATGACGACCGCCGGGAACGGGCCCTCGCCGGCAGGTCTGCTGAGCGTGAACGGCAATTGCAGGGACTGGCCGAGCACCGGCGAGGCAAGCACTGCCAGATGGCAGGCTGCGCCGAGAATTACGATCGTGAACTCGCTCCACATCGACAAGCCGGCAATACAGCGTCGCACGCTTCCTGTCCCCCCGCTCCGTCCGGTGATGCGCTGTTCTCGGCCCAATGCGCGCAATCAACCCCTACACCTTCCCGTCCAGCGCCGCCTTGATCATCAACAGATCCCGCCAGGCCAAGCGCTTGGAGACCGGGTTGCGCAAAAGGAACGCCGGGTGCAGCGTCGCCATGGTGCGGATCGAGCGCCCGGCGGCCTCGTAGCTCCTCCACTTGCCGCGCAGTTTCATGATGCCTTGATCCGTGCCGAGCACCTGCTTGGCCGCCGCGCCGCCGAGCAGCACCAGCAGCTCCGGCGCGATCAGCTCGATCTGCCGCTCCAGAAAAGGTTGGCAGGCTTGCACCTCCTGCGGCGTCGGCGTGCGGTTGCCGGGCGGGCGCCAATAGACGACATTGGTGATGTAGGCGTCCGCCTCGCCGATGCCGATGGCGGCGAGCATCTTGTCGAGGAGCTGGCCGGCGCGGCCGACGAAGGGGCGGCCGTCGAGATCCTCGTCGCGGCCGGGCGCTTCGCCGATCAGCATCAGCCGGCCTTGCGGGTTGCCGCGCGCAAAGCAAAGGTTTTTCGCCGTTTTCTTGAGCGGACAGGCGTCGAAGGCAGCGAGCGCGGCTTCAAGCGAAACGAGGTCGGGCGCCTGACGGGCAAGCTCACGCGCGGCCATGACCGACGGCTCGGCCTGCGCGAGACCCGGCGCGCGCGGCACGATTTCGCGCGTCGGCTGGCTAAGGCGGGACGGCGCGGCCGGCGGCGCATTTCTTGCCGCGTTCGGGCGCGGCGGAGGCGGTGCCGGCGCCTGGCGCCCAAGCCGGCCGAATGGCTCCGGATCGTAGCGGGACCAGTCCTGCGGCGTCTCGGCCACCGCCTCGTCGACGCCCATGGCCCGATACCAGCGCAGCAGCTCCAGGGCCAAACTTTCCGGATCTTCCAGCGTTTTCTGCATTGAAATCCTGATGAATGCGGCGCCCGCCGTCCGCTTGCCTCTTGCGTCTGCTTTAGCATGGCTCGTAGAACAGGGGCAAAGCCTGCGCGAGATAAGAGGGAGCCGGGCGGCCCGCGCTGCCGAGAATGAGGGGACCATGACCGAAGCCGACATCAACTTGCCGGCCCGCGAGGCCATGGGTTTCGACGTCGTCATCGTCGGCGCCGGACCGGCCGGGCTGGCGGCGGCCATCCGCTTGCGTCAGCTTGCCGTGGAGCAGGGCCGCGAGATTTCCGTCGTGGTGCTCGAAAAGGGCTCGGAGGTCGGCGCGCATATTTTATCAGGCGCAGTGATCGATCCGATCGGCATCGACAGCCTCATTCCCGACTGGCGGGAACGCGGCGCGCCGGTCACGCAGCAGGTCACCAAGGATCGCTTCCTCTATCTCGGACCGAGCGGCGAGCTGCGCATCCCGAATGCCATCATGCCGCCGCTGATGAGCAATCACGGCAGTTACATCGTCAGCTTAGGCGATCTCTGCCGCTGGCTCGGCGAGGAGGCCGCCAATCTCGGCGCCGAGGTCTATCCCGGTTTTGCCGGGGCCGAAATTTTGCGCAATGAGGGCGGCGCCGTCATCGGGGTCGCGACCGGCGATATGGGTATCGGCCGCGACGGCAAGCCGAAGGATTCATTCACCCGCGGCATGGAGCTGCGCGGCAAATACACGCTCTTCGCCGAAGGCGCGCACGGCTCGCTGACCAAGCAGCTCATTCCGATGTTCGGGCTGCGTGAAGGATGCGAGCCGCAGAAATACGGCATCGGGCTCAAGGAGCTGTGGCAGGTCAGGCCCGAGAACCACCGGCCCGGCCTCGTCCAGCACACGCTCGGCTGGCCGCTCGATGACCGCACCGGCGGCGGCTCCTTCATGTACCACTATGGCGACAATCTCGTCGCGGTCGGCTTCGTCGTCCATCTCAATTACGCCAACCCCTATATTGCGCCATTTGAGGAATTCCAGCGCTTCAAGATCCATCCGGCGATCGCCACGGTCTTCAAGCGCGGCAAGCGCATCGGCTATGGCGCGCGGGCGATCACCGAGGGCGGCTGGCAGTCGATCCCGAAGCTTGCCTTCCCCGGCGGCGCGCTCGTCGGCTGCGCGGCGGGCTTCGTCAATGTGCCGCGCATCAAGGGCTCGCACAACGCCATCCTCTCCGGGATTCTGGCGGCGGAGGCGACGTTCGAGGCGATCGGCACAGGCCGCGCCAATGACGTGCTGACGGGCTACGAAGAGGCTTTCCGGACCAGCGCCATCGCCAGGGATCTGCGCCGCGTCCGCAATGTCAAACCGCTGCTGTCGCGGCTCGGCACGCGGCTCGGCACGCTCATCGGCGGCGCCGATATGTGGCTGAACACTCTCGTGCCCATACCCCTCTTCACGCTGAAGCATCGCAAGACCGACAGCGCGGCGACGCGGCTTGCGCGGGACTTCAAGCCGATCGACTATCCCAAGCCCGACGGCGTCCTCACCTTCGACCGGCTGTCGTCCGTGTTCCTGTCCGGCACCAATCACGAAGAGGACCAGCCCGTCCATCTGGTCCTCAAAGATCCCGCCATCCCGATCGCGGTCAATCTGCCGAAATATGCCGAGCCGGCGCAGCGTTATTGCCCAGCAGCGGTCTATGAGGTGGTGGAGGACGAGGGCGGCAAACGCTTCCAGATCAACGCGCAGAACTGCGTGCACTGCAAGACCTGCGACATCAAGGACCCGTCGCAAAACATCAATTGGGTGCCGCCGGAGGGGGGCGGCGGCCCGAATTATACCGGGATGTGACGCCTGATCCTGGTGGCATGGTAGGATGGGTTGAGTGCAGCGAAACCCATCATGATCTGGGGTGGACGACGAAAGCTCAGAGCTTTGCTCTTCCTGGCCGCTCGGCACGCCGAGAAGAATCTGATCGACGCCATGCCGCTTCAAAACACCATGCCTTTCTGCGGATGAATGAATTAAGCGGCCTCTGGACTCTGTTTGCGGTCTCGATGATCAAGCAATGCTGTGCCGAAGAATCGCCCTTTCGTAATCCATGACATACCAAATGCCCAAAGAATGAAGGTCTCCAGCCAAAATGTATAATTCGATCGATCCCACCACGACCATTCGTTCCCTGTGAAGTATGTGTGAAGTGGATTGGCGGTCAGGGCAATCATACAAAGCACGATCACAGTGCCGGAAACCATGTAGATCCAATTGCGTATCGCTTTATGCCATGTGAGAGTTTTGCCATCAGCACGGATGTGCTGTTCGCGAATGATGCGTGTAAACACAAAAAAGCAATAATAGGCGAGAAAAAGGAAAAGCAGTGTACCGCTAGCATAATGCAGCAGCGCTGCATTCTTGAAGAGCTCAAAAAAACGATCGCTGTTGTCAGGTTTGATGACTTCAATTGCACCCGTTGAATCGACAATCTGCAGGTCCGCCAGTATACGCCCCGCAAAACGTTTCATATCGCAGCCGGCGCCGTTTGTCGGGAACAGGACAACCCCGTAAGCGCATAGGCCCGCAATCGTGGCCAACGTGTTCTCGGACCGGGATTCGCCTCTGTAGGCAATGAGGAAAGTGCCGATGAAAACGAGCGCGCCTACAAACACATTGCCCAAAAATTGCGTATAATAGAAATGGCTTATAGAATAGTAGAAACAAACTCCGAACCATGTTCCAAAATACAGCACAATGGGCAAAAGTAACGCCACTGTACCCACGAGGGCGGCGAGAAATTGCTGGCTGATTACATAATCGCTGCGATTTTTATAGCAAAACTCTAAGTCGGGCTGATATCGATCAGGACCGAATTGAAATGGACCAGATTCCGTATCCATCGGGCAGCAGCTCCCTCTCATTACAATAAGAAACCATGCTCAGGGTCATATAGCATCGAGGACATCAACCGGTCTGACCCCTGGCATTTTGAACCTGATACGCACAGTCGGGCAGCGCATTGGCGGGTATTGCCAAGCATGACGCAATACTGCGTGTCGGGCTCCTTGTGAAATCAAAAGGTTCGTACAGGTTCAGTCCAGAAGCGCGGTCAGCTGAGGGTCTGTAAATCACCCCGTTGCGCACATCATCATCACCCACCCCACAAACAATCCCAAGATCCTCGCCTCCATTCGCCGCGCCTGTCCGTCCCCACAGCGGCAGCCGCCCCAACCAATTGACAGGGCGCGCTGATCGATGCGAAACCTCGGGTCGGCACAGGGCTAAGACGGAGGCGGCGTTGGGGCGTTTGCAGGACAGGATCGCGCTGATTACCGGCGCCGGCGGCGGGCTGGGGCTCGCCATGGCCAAGCTGTTCGCGGCCGAAGGCGCGCATGTGGTGCTGACCGACATCGACGGCGACAGCATCGAAGCGGGCGCTGCGGAG
The DNA here is from genome assembly GCA_963773735.1 of uncultured Alphaproteobacteria bacterium. GTDB lineage: Bacteria > Pseudomonadota > Alphaproteobacteria > Rhizobiales > Rhodomicrobiaceae > CAVZCK01. Next base: position 29,695 of record CAVZCK010000020.1, read on the forward strand.
ATCGCCTCGGCGGGCGGGCGCGCGGCTTTCCTGCGCGGCGATGTCACCAGCGAGGACGATGTTCAGGCGATGATCGGTGCGGTGCAGCGGATCGGCGACCGGCTGCATGTGCTCGTCAACAATGCCGGCAATTTGCTGCGCACCGATTTCCGCCATATGAGCGATGCCGACTGGGAGAGCGTGCTGAACCCGCATCTGTGGGGCACGATCCGCGTCACGCGCGCGGCGCTGCCCTTGCTGATGGCGGCGAAGGGCGCCTCCATCGTCAACCTCTCCTCGATCATGGCGGTGCAGCATCTGCGCCAGCTTTCGGCCTATTCGACCGCAAAGGCGGCGATCGCCGGCCTGTCGCGCAGCCTTGCCGTCGAATTCGCGCCCTATGCCATCCGCGTCAATTATATGTGCCCCGGCTTCATCCCGACGGCGCTGACGAGCCGCTATACGCAGCATCCGCAGCTCTCCAAGGCGCTCATGGCGCAGATGCCGCAGCGCCGCTTCGGCACGCCGGAGGAAGTCGCCAAGGTGGCGCTGTTTCTGGCGAGCGACGACAGCGCCTATACGACGGGCGAAGGCATCATGGTCGACGGCGGCATGAGCCTGAATCTGGCTTAGACGGCTTGCTGCGCAAACTCGGAGCGGGCTGGCGCCGCCGCCTCGGCGCTGGTGCCGCGCACCGTATCGGCGATGAGCGAGTCGACGACCGCCTGCAGCGCGGTCATCCGGTCGGCGCCGGCGGCAAGTGCGGCCTCGAACAGCCCGATCTGGCGCTCGGCGCTGGTTCCGCGCCTCAGAATGGTGCGGGTGTGCTCGACCTCGGCGCGGCAGTCGAGCGCTTCGGCGTCCTCGCGGATCAGCTCCAGGATTTCCTCGATCAGATTGGGAAAGGCGACCAGCTCGGTCTTGCCGAAATCCACCAGGCTGTTGGCGGCGCCGTAGCGCTGCGCCCGCCAGCGATTCTCCATGATCAGGAAGGGCGAATAGGCGCGCCAGCGCTGATTGAGCGTGCGCAGCCGGTAGAGCATCCGGCAGATGCACAGAAACATCGCCGCGATGGCAACGCCGTCGTCGAGCAGCGGGCAGATGTCGGTGATGCGCATCTCCAGCGTCGGGAAGCGCACCGACGGGCGCATGTCCCACCAGACCTTGGTGGCATCTTCGATCAGCCCGGCCTTGACGAGGACGTCGATGGTCCGCTCGAATTCGGCATAGCTGGAGAAATACTCCGGCAGGCCGGTGCGCGGCAATTCGTCGAAAATCGACAGGCGGTAGGATTTCAGGCCGGTCTTGCGCCCGCGCCAGAACGGCGAGGATGTCGACAAAGCCAGCAGATGCGGCAGGAAGTAGCTCGCCTGGTTCATGATGTCGATGCGCAGATCCTCGTCCTCGATGCCGACATGCACATGCATGCCCGAAATCAGCATCCGCCGCGCGATCATCTGCAGGTCGGCGACGATGACATGGTAGCGTTCCTTGTCGGTGTGCTGCTGCATGTCCCATTCGCCGAAGGGATGCGTCGAGGAGGCGATCGGCGCATAGCCGTAGCGGGCCGCGCAGGTCGCGATCGTCGCGCGCAGCCGGGCGAGATCGCCGCGCGCCTCCTTGACGGATTTGCACACGCGCGTCCCGACTTCGATCTGCGAGCGCATGAATTCGGGGATGACCTGCCCGCCGAGCTCTCCGAGCGCGGATTCGCAGTCGCTGAGCAGCTGCTTCGGAGGATCGGCAACGAGATCTCGGGAATAGCGATGAACGAGGAGATATTCCTCCTCAATGCCCAGAGTGAAACTCGGCTCTCTCAGGCTCATACAACCGTCGCGCATGGCATACGCTCACGCCAGGCGTGAGCATCCTCGATATTTTATATCAGATTTCTTAAAAAATCACCTGCCACGTAAGCGACGCCCGCGGCTATCATGCCTACGACTAGTGTTTCCAGCCCTGCATACCACCAGCTTTTGAGCGACCATAAGGAGCGTATCGATCCTATGGCGAAAAACACCAATGCCGTCATCGCAATAGAGACGAGCACCGCATGGGCCAGTCGCATGGCGAAGGGCAGGATCGGCACGAAGCCGCAGACGACGAAGGCGAGGAAGGTGATCAGCGCCGAGTTCACCGGCGACCGGGTGACGCTGGGCAGGCCATGCTCCTCGGTCATCATGGTGTCGATCCAGCGCTCCCGCTCGGCGGTGATCAGATCGACGGCGCGGTCGAGATCCTCGCCGGCAAAGCCCTTCGACTCAAAAATCTGCCGGACCTCCTCGCGCTCGCCATCGGGGTGCAGCTCGACATGGCGCTCCTCCATGCGGCGCTTCTGCTGATATTCCTCGATTTCGGTGCGGGTCGAGGAGAAATTGGCCGCGGCCATGGAAAAGCCGTCGGCGAGCACGTTGACGATGCCGAGGATCAGCACCACCCGCGAGGGCAGCTCGGCGCCGACGACGCCCGCCACAATGGCGAAGGTCGTGATCGAGCCGTCGATGCCGCCATAGACGAGATCGCGGATATAGCTGGCGGGCGGCCCTTCGGCGAGCCGCGCCGCGATCTGTTCGGGCTCGTGGCTATGTTCGAGCGTGCGCTGCGGCACCGGCACTGCCCAGTCCATTGCTGATCTCGCGGGGCTAACCGCCGATCGCGAGTTTGGTTCAAAAGCGTGATCATCGGCTTAACAGATGACTGAGTCGAAAATAATCGCAAACCGCGAGGCGGTCCGGCGCGCCATCATGCCTGGCGTTGTGGGCCGGTTTGAATTTCCGCTAGTGGATCGAATTTAACGTTTGGTGCCCGCGCCTGACGGCGGCGATGATGCGATCCGGGTCTTTGGTCCAAACGAAGCGTTTTGCTGTTTCGTTGCTCTCGGCAATGAAGCGTTTGATGGCGGCCTGCAACTCGACGACGGAGCTGAACACACTGCGTTTGAGCCGTCGCTTGGTCATCCTGGCGAAAAATCCCTCCACTGCATTGAGCCAGGAACAGGACGTCGGCGTGAAGTGGAACTGCCAGCGTGGATGCCGGTCGAGCCAGGCCATCACCTTCGGATGTTTGTGAGCGGCGTAATTGTCGAGAATGGCGTGAATGACCTTACCCGCCGGAACCTGGACCTCGATGGTGTTGAGAAAGCGGATGAACTCCTGATGACGGTGGCGCTGCATATTCCGCCCAGTCACGGTTCCATCGAGGATGTTGAGGGCAGCAAAAAGCGTTGTCGTGCCGTGCCGCTTGTAATCGTGCGTCATGGTTCCGCATCGCCCCCTCTTCAGCGGCAATCCCGGCTGGGTGCGGTCGAGCGCTTGGATCTGGCTTTTTTCATCCACGGATAGAACGAGCGCATGGGCGGGCGGCGCCAGATAAAGCCCGACAATATCCCGGAGCTTCTCGACAAACTGCGGGTCCTTGGAGAGCTTGAACTGGCGCACCCGGTGAGGCTGAAGGCCATGGCTGCGCCAGATGCGCAGCACCGAACTTGGCGAAATTCCCGCCGTTTTGGCCATGGCGGCGGACGTCCAGTGCGTCGTCTCGCCGGGCGGGGGACCTTGGGTCAGCTCAACAACGCGTGCGACGGTTTCCTGTGGCAAAGGCGGCTTGCGAGAGGGGCGCGTCTTGTCCCGCAAAAGCCCCTCAACGCCTTCCTGCATGAAACGCTCTTGCCAGCGCCAAACGCAGGTCTTGGCTTTGGAGATTCGCCGTATGATTTCGACGGTCCCCAAGCCGTCATGGCTGAGAAGAATGATCCGGGCCCGCCAGACATGTTTCTGCGGCCGGTTGCGGTCCACAACGATCGCCTCCAGACGAGCGCGATCCTCAGCGGTGACATCAAAAGAAATTCCCGTGCGCATCCCGTTGGATTCGCATGGTTCGCACCAGAGCGGAATCCCAATTCGGATTCTTATGTTAGGTGCGATCCACTAGCGAAGCGGTAGCGCAAGCAAACAACTGGAGCTCGCCGATGTCGGCCTCGTGCATATGAATGGCCGCGTCTATGACCCGCTGCTCGGCCGCTTCGGCACGCCCGACCCCACCACCGAGAACCCGTTCTCGACGCAAGGCTGGAACCGCTATTCCTATGTCGGCAACTCGCCGCTCAGGCGCGCCCTCGTTACGTTCAGCCGCATGTTCACCTGCTCCGTAATGCCGCCGAGGCTAATTATCCGTTATTGACTCCACCAGTGGCTCTGCGTTGACCTACGTGGTCCTGAGTGGTTCTACGCAGAGGTGAGATCGGTGCGACCCAGAGAGCAGCCCAATGTCAATCCTCCATTCACCATGCCAGCAAAGACCGGCCTCACGGCTGCCCGCGCCACCCCTTGCGGGGCGGAGAGAATTGCAGCAACGCCTCGCGGGTCCGCCCGGCGAGGGGATTGGTGTTGGGTGGAACGTCACCCCGGGCGAACAGGGCGAGACCCGGGGTCGCGTGATGAGAGGCCGGATGGGACCCTGGCTCGGCGCTGCGCGCCGTCCGCGGAGACGTTGAAACCCCTCACCCGGGGCAGCGCCCCGCCACGGCGTGGGTTAAGGCTCAAGAACGACAAGATGTTGTGGAGCGAAGACCTTGTGGCGCCCAGGACTCGCATAAATCAAACAAATCGCAGATCATCTGGCCCGTTGACTTGTGTCAACGATGATCTCTCCTCTCCGAAAACGGGGTACTAGAATGGCCAGAAATGAAAAGACCTCTGCAAAGACCGCTGGGATTGCCTCGAAGGGTCTTGGCAAACCGAAATCTCTAACGCCGAAGGCAATCAAGACGGTAAGCGCTTCGGCTCTTACCCAAACGGCTGATCGCAAGACAGCGGCGGCAAGAGCGCCGGTCAGGGCAGCAAAGCCGGACGGCAGGGTGTCGGTCGCTAAAACTCCGGCGAAAGCTGCAAAGCCGGTGGCAAAGGCGCCCGTCAAAGCCGCCAAACCGGCCGCAAGAGCAGCCTCCAGAAGTGGGAAATGAAGACGATTGGGCGGGGGCGCCGCTCCCGCTCACTTGACCGTCGTTATCTTCGTCAGACCGGCTCGAACCTCATGAGCCAAATCCTCAGACGGCGCCCACGGACCAAGGGTCTCGAAAGGCCCGTCGCAGCAGGCGCGCGAGCTCCGCGACGCCGCGGATCGCTATCATAAGCCCGATGCGCGCCGCCTCGCTTTCATGCGACCGGCAGAGCCGTTCGACCGGCTGGGCTTTCAGCGATTTGACGCGGCGCAACAAGGCGCTTAAATTCATCTAAATCAGCTTCTGTGTCGTGGGATTGGTCCGAATTGGTCGCTCGTCAAAGACCCTCAGCAATGCAGCGCGGGAAAGATTTTCAGCTCGTCAAGGATCTGACCTCCTCGGCATTTGCTGTGCAGGGGGAGATCTCGAGCGTGAACGACCTCAACGAGCGTTCGCGCGCGATTTTCCGTCAGATCATCGAGACCTATCTGGCAACGGGCGAGCCGGTTGGCTCCCGTAACGTCAGCCGTTACCTGCCGATGACGTTGTCCCCGGCATCGGTGCGCAATGTGATGGCCGACCTCGAGGCTCTCGGGCTGATTTACGCGCCTCACACGAGCGCCGGAAGACTTCCGACCGAGGGCGGGCTGCGCCTGTTCGTCGACGGGCTTCTGGAATTCGGCGCACTTGGGCAGGACGAACGCGCGCAGATCGAGGCCCAGATCGCCGCCCCGCTCGGTATCGGCGAGTTGCTTTCTGAAGCCAGCGAGATGCTTTCGGGCCTGTCGCGCTGCGCCGGCGTGGTCCTGACCGAGAAGCTGATCCGCCGGATCAAGCACATCGAATTCGTCAATCTCGACGCGACGCGGGCGCTCATCGTACTGGTGGGCGAGGACGGCACCATCGAAAACCGGGTTGTGGCGCTGCCGCAGGGTCTGCCCCCATCCGCTCTGACGGAGGCCAGCAATTATATCAATTCGCGGATGCGCGGCTCAACGCTCGCCGAGGCTCACAGGCGGATCGAGGAGGATTTGGCGGCCAAACGGGCACAGCTCGACGAATTGACGGCAAAGGTGGTGCAATCCGGCCTCGCGCAGTGGTCCGGCGGCAAGGACGATTCCAAGAGCCTCGTCGTGCGCGGGCAGGCCCATCTCCTCAACGATCTCACCGCGCTGGAGGATCTTGAGCGGATCCGCATGCTCTTCGACGACCTGGAATCGAAAAAAGAGATCATGCAATTGCTCACGCTCACGGAACAGGCCGAGGGCGTGCGCATTTTCATAGGATCAGAGAATCAGTTGTTTTCGCTGTCGGGGTCGTCTTTGATCGTGGCGCCGTTTAGCGATACCGAACATAAAATTGTCGGCGTTTTGGGTGTAATAGGTCCGACAAGAATGAATTATGCCCGGATTATCCCCATGGTTGACTATACTGCGAGGCTGGTTGGCCGCCTCCTGACTTGATTATTCGCTGCTTCTGGCCAATATCCGGACAGAATTCGCTCCAGCGATGGAGCTCTCCCATAAAAGGGCAGACTCACGATGGAAGAAGATAAGCGCGGCCCTAATCAAGCCGCTGAACAGCCTGCAGATGGTGCGCCGGACGGCTCGGAGAGTTTCCTCGGCGGGCAGGCCCAGGCCGGCGCGGAACCGGCGGCCGATTCGCTTGCGCATTTGGCTGCCCAGCTGGACGCTCTGAAGGCGGAGAATCTGGAGCTCAAGGACAGGAACCTCCGGCTTGTGGCCGAGATGGAAAATCTCCGCCGCCGGACCGAGCGGGACAAAGCCGAATTTGCCAAATACGCGATCTCGGATTTCGCGCGCGACATCGTCGTTGTCGGAGACAATATCCGGCGTGCCATCGAAGCCGTGCCGAAGGATGCCGTTGCGTCCGATCCGGCCCTGCGCAGTCTCATCGAGGGTGTCGAGGTCACCGAGCGTGAGCTGCTGAAAGCGCTGGAGAAGCACAATGTGAAGCGCTTCGACCCGCTCGGCGAGCCGTTCAATCCGCATCTTCACGATGCGATGACCAAGATTGAGATGCCGAACGTGCCGGCCGACACGGTTGTGCAGACGATTCACGCCGGCTACATGATCGATGATCGTGTGCTGCGTCCGGCGGCAGTGATCGTTGCCAAGGGCGGCCAATCCATCGAGCCGCCGAAGCCAAGCGCAGTTGAGTCGAAGGAAGAGCCGGTGCCGCCTGGAGCGATGAAAGTCCCCGACGACGTGGTTTCCTCAGCGTCGTTAAGAGAACCGCCGGCGCCGAGACAGCCGCGGCCTGACGTTCAGCAGAATGTTCTCGGCCGCGATTTTCACCCTGAAAAGCGCCGCACCTCGTCACCCGCATCGGGAAACAATGATCGCGTTGCGCCTCTCCGGCGGCCGCGTTCGGCGGCTGGCGATCAGTCCTTTACGGAACTGCGGACTCAGCATGGGAGCGCAGGAGCCTCGAAATCGTCTGCCTTGCATAAGCCGGTGATCGGCTCGGACAAGGAATAATCGGCATAGGCGCTGAGACTTCCGGCCGGCAGACGGGGCCCACCCGCAGCGCGGGCCCGTTCTCACACTGGCGTCTTGCGGGTCTCGGAGAACTCGCCTTCTCGCGGCAGAGCCGTCGCGCGCATCGCTCCATATTGCTCCTGGAGTTCCCGATGCCGCCTGACTCCCACCGGGATCAGTGCCAAATAGGTCAGGCAGCCCAGGCTCGCGCTCAGATAGGGGTAGGTGACGAGCGTCGCCGCCAATACGACGCCGAGCGCAATCACCGGCGCGATGTAATCGCGTTCGATACGCCTTGCGATCAGCTTGCCCGAAAAGGTCCGCACCCGGCTCACCATCAGCGCGGCTATGGTAATCGCATAGACGCTCAGGAGCGGCAGAATCATCCAGGATACCGGTACGCCGAGCCCTTCCAGGTAGAGCGGCAGCAGCAAAAGGATCGCCCCCGCTGGCACAGGAACGCCGACGAAAAATGCGCTCTCCCAGATCGGCTTAGAGCGATCATCGAGCGCAACATTGAACCGGGCAAGGCGCAAGGCGGCGGCGAGGGTGAAGACCAGGACGATGATCCAGCCGAGGCTCGACGCCGTCGAAAAACCCCATATGTAGAGAACGATCGCCGGAGCGACGCCGAAACAGACGAAATCGGACAGCGAATCCAGCTCCGCGCCGAAACGGGAGGATGCTTTCAGCAGGCGCGCCATCCGGCCGTCCAGCCCGTCGAGAATGGCCGCGCCAGCGACCGCGATCAGCGCATATTCGAAGCGGCCTTCGATCGCCATCCGGATCGACGTGAGTCCGACGCAAAGGCCCAGCAGCGTCACCATGTTGGGAATCAGCAGCCGGAGAGGCACGGTGCGGTTGCGCGCGGCGAGCAGGGCACGCCGGCCTCTCTTCACGCGGTCGGAAATCCGCTCATGCATTGCGGTGCCGCCCCCACCGGGGCCGAAAGCTTTCATGGCCTCAGTCTAATCACCAATCGCAGGAAAATCCCACCATATGCTTAATCGTCTCCGGCGTTGCTCCGCCCGCGCGCAGGCTCCTGAGGCTTTTGTCCCGGTGCGATTTGGCGAGTTTTCGGCCTTGCCCGTCAACGATTAGCCGATGGTGGCAATAGCTTGGCTCGGGGAGATCGAGAAGGATTTGCAAGACGCGGTGGATGTCGGTCGCGGCGAAAAGATCCATGCCGCGTGTCACATGGGTAACGCCTTGAAGGGCATCGTCAGTCACGACGGCGAGATGATAGCTTGCCGGAAAGTCCTTGCGCGCAAGAACAACGTCGCCCCAACGTTCGGGCGCGGCGTGAAGGACCGCAGCGCGATCGTTTTCGTCGATGCTCCGAAACTGGATCGGCCGGTTCTGCTTCGACTGCGCCAAGGCGATGGCTTTTTCCATGTCGAGGCGCAGCGCGTAGGGCTCGCCGGCGGCGATCCGCGCGGCGCTGAACGCCCGCGGCGTGTAACGGTAGAGTCCGGGGTAGATGGGAACGCCGTCCGGATCGCATTGTGTGTCACCACCCTTGGCCGTAAAGGCAAGTGCGATGTCCCGCCGGCTCGCGAAGCACGGGTAGATGACGCCGAGCGCGTCAAGCCTTTCGAGTGTTGCCGCGTAGGCGTCGAAGTGGTCCGATTGCCGCCTCGCCGGCTCCTCCCATGCGATGCCGAGCCAGGCGAGATCCTCGTAGATCGCGCGCTCGAATTCCGGCCGCGAGCGCTCCCGGTCGATATCCTCGATGCGCAGAAGAAACTGCCCACCATGCCGGCGCGCCATGGCATGGCTGAACAGCGCCGAGAACGCATGGCCGAGATGCAGATAGCCGTTGGGGCTCGGTGCGAAGCGAAAGACTGGTCGTGATTGAGGCATGGCGCCATCTTCAACCTTGGTGAAAATTCTGCAATATGGCGCTTTGAGCGTCGAAGCCAAGCCCCACTCGTGTGGTGATCGGAAAGTCCTCTACAGTGTTTCGGCAGACGCTTTTAGAGGACTTCCCGATCTCAAACCACACGAGAAACCTATAGTTGTTAGTGTCCCCTTTAGAATCCGAAGTTCGCTACGGAGCAAGCCGCAGAATGAGGCGAACTTCGGATTCGGGACACTAGCCAGCGGAGACCCATTATGGCCCCAACACCCAAGCTCGATGGCCCGCGCATCATGCCGGCTTCCGGCGGCGCGCCGAGGCAGCTCGTGGTCCTGCTGCATGGCTATGGCGCCGACGGCAATGACCTCGTCTCGCTGGGCCAGCACTGGCGCGCGCTTCTGCCCGATGCGGCCTTCATCGCGCCGAACGCGCCCGAGAACTGCCCGGCCAATCCCTCCGGCGGGCGACAATGGTTTAGCCTCACCTTTCGCGACATGCAGGAACGCTGGCGCGGCGTGCAGCAGGCTGGCCCAGGGCTCGATATTTTTCTCGATGAGGAGCTTGCGGCCCTCCGGCTCGAAGATGCTTCGCTCGCGCTCGTCGGCTTCAGCCAAGGCGCGATGATGGCGCTGCATGTCGGCTTGCGACGACCGAAGAGAATGGCGGCGATTGTCGGTTTTTCCGGGATGCTGGTCGAGCCGAACCGGCTCAAAGCCGATATACGCTCGCGCCCGCCGATTCTGCTGATTCACGGCGACGCGGACGACCTCATCCCGGTCGAGGCTCTGCATCAGGCGCGGTCGGCGCTCGGCGCGGCAGGCCTCGCAGTCGAATGGCACGTCCGCCCTGGCCTGCCGCATGGCATCGACGGCGAAGGGCTGGAAATCGCAGGGCGCTTCCTGGCCGACGCATTCAGGGGCGGCGGTACAACGGACGGATCGGCTTAAGCGCTGGGTGCAAAATCCTCAATGAAAGACCGTAAATCTCGGCAATGCTCGCGTCAGCCTTGAGCCCCAGCCGGTTTGCCTCTTCGGCCAGAATGGCGCGCGGCCAGCTGTCGACCACGGCCTGGATATTATCATCCTTTTCCCAGAGGATGCGCCCGCGCCGACCCGGATAGTCATAAGCCATAACGGCGTCCGCCATGTCCTGCAGAGACACCGCCAGTGCCGGCATGTTCATGGCCCTGGTATGCCCGAAGCGGTCGGCGGGCACCTCGTGAAGCCGGAGGAGCGCGCTTACGGTCGTGCGCACGGAGGCGATCGGCACGCGCGTCTCCGGGGCAAGCGGGCAAATGACGTCCCGTCCGAGGAGCGGCTCGCGAAGGACGGCCCCGATCCGGTCCGCCATCGAAGGCACTGACGAGGCCCCAGGCCGGATGATCACGACAGGCAAACGCAGGGCGCGCCCGTCGATGAAGCCATGGCGGCTGTAATCGTTGATAAGCAGCTCGGCGATGGATTTGCCAATGCCATAAGAGGTCTGCGGCGTCTGGGCGGTCTTGTCGTCGACCGGCTCAGGCAGAGGCCCGCCGAATGCGGCAATCGAGCTCGGAAAGACGACGCGAGGCGGACTCTCCTGAGCGCGGCATTGCTCCAGCAGGTGGATCATGCCGAGAATATTGACTTCGAGCCCGCGGCGGAAATTGTTCTCAGCTTCGGCCGTCAAAGTTGCGGGCAAGTGGAAAATGCTGTCGATGCGCTTGGCAAAGAGCCGTCCGTAAAAGGCCGGATCGCCGGCGTCGCCAAGCTCGACGCGCACACGCGGGTCCTGCGCCAGATCCTGGACCGATGCGCTGCTGCGGCCGGTCACGATCAGTTCGCCGAGTTGCTCGGCCCCGTCGTTGCCGCGCATCAGAACCGGCTCTTTCAGCAGGAGCTTGATGAGTTCCCTGCCGATAAAACCCCCGGCGCCCGTGACCAGAACACGCATGGCCGTCTCCCCAGCGTCCGAAAGCTCAACTCTATACAGCGATACGGCCGTGGCCGCAAAGGGGCGGTTTTGTGAATTACGCTTCTGCAGCGCGGGCTTCCTCCTGCTCCGGCGCGGTCATTGCTCAGAATACTGACCAGCCGGTCGCGCGCGAGAGCGTTTCGAGCGCGATTGAGCCGGCCAATGAGTCGCCATTTGCATGCACCCCGGCGACCAGATGGCGATGGCGGCCCGCTTCGGCACAATGGCGCGGATGCCGGCGCCGACGTGCTCTTCCCGCGGCAGACCGGCTCTGAAGGCAAAATCGCCCGAAGCAGCACGTCGGGAATAGATCACCATCAGCTCGGGCGATCGAGATCGATTTTTTTTAAAATTCACATTCTTATGATTGTCTCCGCCCGCATGATCGGGGGCAGGCTACGTGCGAATGTCTAGTGGAATCTCGAAAATAAAACTGAGGTTGGATTATGAAAAGCGTTTAAAAATCAAATTCTTTCATCAATGCCCTTGTCTTTCTTGCCCGCCCGGCTTAATTTGGCGTTATCGACTTTGGGCCGGACGATTGGGCCGTAATACCCTGGCATAGCCGGGTGCGCGTTTACTCCCTCTCCTTCCAAAATTCGACGAACCGGACGAATTGCGGTCATTGGCAGCTTTTGTCCATCCTACGCATCCTACGAATAAGGAAAGTCTATGAATACCGGTGTCGTTAAATTCTACAACGCACAAAGAGGTTTCGGTTTCATCCAGCCGGATGATGGCGGCAAGGACGTGTTCGTCCATGCCACTGCGCTTGAGCGCGCGGGACTTCGCGGGCTGGTTGAGGGCCAGAAGGTCAGCTTCGACACGAGGGAAGACCGCCGGACCGGCAAGGTCGCCGTCGACAACATTCAGGCCGCGTAACGTGGCATAGCTCGGCAGCGCGGCTTTCGCGCGCCACAGAACAAGAGCCGCTCGGAAGGGCGGCTCTTTTCATTTTCGGCCAAGGCCGTCCTGTTTCGGCCAGCCGGCCGCGCTTGTACGGCACCCATATTATGCTATTCTGCCCCGCGCGGACTTTAAGCAAGTCTTGCCGGGACGGGAATTCCTTTTTATTCCGGGCGGTTAGCTCAGCGGTAGAGCACCTGGTTTACACCCAGGGTGTCGTAGGTTCGACCCTTCACCGCCCACCAAGGAAATCAGCGAATTAGCCGGGCACATCTGTCCAAGATGCATTCTAAGCCGGAAAATGAAGACGGGCATCTCTTCATTCCAAGCTCTGCCTGTCTTCCCGAAATTCGATCGTTACATTTTCACAACTTGCCGCCGCTTGGGCGTGGACGAGATGGATTTGTTTTTGCTGCCAAGTTTTGCGATTCAAACCTTGCATGCGTGCAGCTTGCACTCTCTATATCTCTGGATGCAAGACGCGGGCCGTCGTGCTGCGCGGCACATCGTCGGGATTGCGATAGGTGCGGTGGACAACATCCAGCACCGGATTGCTGACACCGAACCAGAAATGCTCGTTCTTGAAGTGATGCCAAAGGTGATATTTCTTCATCCAGCGTCCAAAGCGCGTATGAGGCTGGTATGGGATATGCGCGATGTAATGGACCCATTCATAGTAAAGAAGGCCGAGCATCGCTCCGAATATTAGCGACAACGCCCATTGCCAGTCACCCACGGTGGCCCAAGCAATCAGCCAGGTCAGCGCCAGATTCGGAATGACGAACCATATGGGTAGAAAGAGCAGATCAAGCCGGCTCGGCTCGACGTGGTGATCGTAATGCAGCCTATGCTGAAGATAGCGGAGCCACGCGCGTTTTGATGGCCTCGCGTGAAACACGAAGCGATGCCAGCCATATTCGCTCAAATAGAACAATGCGACGCCGCCGACGATCCAAAGCGGAAACAGCGGCGCGGCACCTGCCGCGGCGAAGCTCGCAATGATCAGCAAGGATAGAATGAGAAGCGTATTACTGCCGTGCAGCAGAAAATTCCGCAGCATGATTGCCTCCCTTTACCGCGATGCTTTTCGTTAATATTCGCATGCCGTCCATACGGCCGCAACGCTCGATAAGAAACCCTATGTGCGGGCTCTGACCGCATCCATCCACTGCCTATCGGTGGTTCGGGCATTCGCCGTTGTTGCGCTTGACGGCCAAGTCAGCCTAGCTTACATCAACCGTTCATGGTCGCGCGGTCGCGCTCCATGGACACCAAGGGGGTGTAGCTCAGTCGGTTAGAGCGCCGGCCTGTCACGCCGGAGGCCGCGGGTTCGAGTCCCGTCACTCCCGCCAATTCTGTTTTTTTTAGCTAAAACAGTGATTTGCAAGAGAATAGGCTAACGTATTCGGCGATCGATTTACACCCTATTCGCGAAAGCATCCTGATTGCATCGCATTTGCTGCGCAAGGCAAAGCGAGCCAAAATCAATAGCTTGAGCATCTTCACGGACGCCTGTCGGGTATGGCTCGCTCACCGAGACGGGCATCCTTTGTCCCGTTGGCCATCATGCTAATTCCGCCCTTTAGCAGAATCTTAAAAACACAACAGCCGGCTCGCCGCCGCTGACAGATCGATCAGCAAGGCCGGGCCTCGCGCAAGCATGAGATAGGCCGCTCCCGCGCAGATCAGCGCGAGCGTGGCGATGATCGTGATGCGCGCAGCGAGCGGCATGGCATCTCCCGAATCATTCCGCCGGCACGAGCGCGGCGAGCCGCGGCGCGGGGCGCTCACTGATCGGCATATGACAGAGCGCCGCCATCAGGCTCACCGCGATCGCCGCCCACCAGAGCATATCATAGGACTGATAGCGGTCATACAGCCAGCCCCCGAGCCAGGCGCCCATGAAGCCGCCGAGCTGATGCGAGAAGAAGACGACGCCATAAAGCATCGACAGCCAGCGCGGACCGAAAAAGGTGTCGATCAGGCCGCTGGTGAGCGGGATGGTGCCGAGCCAGAGAAAGCCGAGGGCCATCGCCAGGATGATGACGGTCGTCTCCGTCAGCGGCAGGTAGAGCAGCCCGAGGAACACCAGCCCGCGTCCGAGATAGATCAGCGTCAGCGCCACGCGCTTCGGCATGATTTCGCCCGCACGCCCGCAGAAATAGGTACCGGCGATATTGGTCAGCCCGATCATCGTCAGCGCGATCACCCCCAGGCTCGGATCGAAATGCTTGTCGGTCAGGAAGGCCGGCAAATGAACGCCTACGGCGGCGAGCTGGAATCCGCAGACATAAAATCCGAGCGTCAGAAGCAGGAAGCTGGGATGGCAGAACGCTTCCCTCAGCGCCGCGCCAAGCGGCTGATCCCTTGCCCCGAGCGCCAGCGACACAGGGGCATCGCCAGCCGGGCGGCTCGCCAGGGCAAAACCGAGCGGCGCCATCACCGCCGCCGTCGCCGCCAGAACGAGGAGACCGATGACCCAGCCTGCATCGCTGATCAGCACGTGAACATAGGGCAAGGCAATGAACTGGCCGATGGCGCTGCCCATGCTCGTCAGGCTGAGGGCCAGAGCACGCTTTTCCGGCGGCGCGGCCCGTCCGACCACGCCAAGCACCGCGGTAAAGCCGCTGCCCGCGACGCCGAGCCCGATCAGCATGCCGCTCAATACCAGGCCGCCTTCGCCGCCCGCGGTCGCCATGATGATCAGCCCGGCGGCATAGAGCAGAGCGCCACTCAACACGACCCATTTCGCGCCAAATTTGTCGCTGAGCGCACCGGCGAAGGGCGACCCAACGCCCCATAGCAGATTGAGGAGCGCGATGGCGAGGCCGAAGACTTCACGGCTGACACCGAGATCAAGCGTCATCGGCTTCAGGAACAGCCCAAAGGTCTGCCTGATGCCCATATTGATCGCAAGAATGGTTCCGGCGGCAATGACAATCCACCAGATCGGCTCGATTCGCTTTTGCATAAGGAGGTCCGGATCGGCGTCAAGTTTTGAGGTTATGCGCCTAAAATCCGTGCAAAACCGCGCTCTGTCCAACGAGATTTTTGCATTGCTGGTATAACCAAATGTGATGACAGGCGCGGTTAAGGTAACAGATCCTGATAGACGTCCATTGCTTGGCCTTCATGATCAAAAACGCGCCCACGCATCCCGATGCGCCAAGAACCATCCCGTTTTTTTCCAATCGAATAAAGATTATAGCGCGCGCGCTTCGCCGGCTCATGGCTTGAATGCGACGCTGACGGAACGCCGATGATCGGCAGCGGGCCGGTTTTCGTCTCCAGCCTGGCGATCATGGCGCGATGATTGTGACCGTGGAGCACAAGCTCGGCCCCATGCCGGACCAGCACGTCACGGAATATCCCGGCATCGTGGAGAGCGCGCTGCCAGGGCGTCATGCCGGGCAGCGGCGGGTGGTGGATGAGGACGACCCGGCAGTAGCCGCCCTCCTTCAGCTCATCGAGGATCGGGCCGACGCTCGTCATCTGCCGCCAGCCCAGGCGGCCGGATGCCATGCCCGGCAGCGTCGCCCGCGCCGAGGACAGGCAGATCAGCGCAATCTCGCCGAAAAGCCGCACGAAGGGAAAGCCGGAGAGGTGGCCATTGGCGAAGCGCTGGCCGGCCTCGTTCGCCAGCATGTAAGGCTGCCAATGCGAAATGCCCGGATCGCGGAGGAACGGCACATAGGCGTCGTGATTGCCCGGAATCACGGTGATGAAATCCGGCTCACCGACCGTTTCGAGCCAGCGCCTCACAAGCCTGAACTCTTCGGGCAGCGCGATATTCACCAGATCGCCGGTCATGGCGATGTGGTCGGGCGCTTGCCCAAGCAGATCGCCGACAAGCCGGTCGAGAACGTCGCGCTGATGCTGCGCCCGGCGGCGCTGCCAATTCAGGTAGCCGAGGGCGCGCTTCGTCATCAGCTCGTAGAGCGCCGGCCTCGGCAATGGCGCGAGATGAATGTCCGAAAGATGGGCGAGCGTAAACATCGGATAATACGGACCTTAGAAAATGCGGTCGGCCCCTCTCTAGCAAATCATATACGCCTCATAACAGCCCCAAACGGGCCATAAGCGCGAGGAAACGAGAGGAACCGGATGAAACGACAGCTTTTTCAACGCGTGCTTTTCCCCTATTGGCGTTTGACGCGGGGAATGACCGTTGGCGTTCAAGCTGTGATTACCAAATCGGCGGGCAGTGTGCTGCTCATACGGCACGGCTACCGGCCGGGCTGGCACTTCCCAGGCGGCGGCGTCGAGTGGCGGGAGACCCTGCTTGCCGCGCTCGCCAGAGAGGTCGAGGAGGAAACCGGCGTTATTATCAAAGGCCAGCCGCGCCTGCATGGCGTCTTCGCGAATTTCAAGGCGGCGCCAAGCGATCACGTCGCGGTCTATGTCGTCCAGGATTGGGAGCAGCCGAAATTGCCGCCTGCGACGTTCGAAATCCAGGAGCAACGGTTCTTCCCGCTCGCCGAGCTTCCCGGCGACATCGTCCGCGGCGCGAGGCGGAGGCTGGCCGAAATCTTCGAGGCCGAGCCGATCGGCCAGCATTGGTGAGCCTTAAATCCGCGGCGGTCTGCGCTCATAAGGTGCATCGAAATGAAGCTCCGGCCCGACAGGGATAATGCCCGTCGGATTGATCTGCCGGTGCGAGCCGTAATAGTGGTGCTTGATATGATCGATGCTCACCGTCGCGCGGATACCGGGATATTGATAGAGTTCACGCAGATAGTTCGACATGGCCGGGAAGTCGTCGATGCGCCGCGCATTGCATTTGAAATGGCCGTAATAGACGGCGTCAAAGCGGATAAGCGTCGTGAATAGCCGCCAGTCCGCTTCGGTCAGCGTCTCGCCGGCGAGATATAGCTGCCGGGACAGCTTCTGCTCGACCCAGCCGAGAGCGGCAAATAGCGCCGCATAAGCCTCTTCATAGGCCGATTGCGTCGTGGCGAAGCCGGCTTTGTAGACGCCGTTATTGACGTCATTGTAGATGCGATCGTTGACGGCATCGATCTCACCACGAAGCGCGAGCGGATAATAGTCGCCGGGCCGCGCGCCGGCCTCATCGAAGGCGCTGTTCAGCATGCGGATGATCTCTGAGGACTCGTTCGAGACGATCGTATTGCGCTCTTTGTCCCAGAGAACGGGCACACTCACGCGCCCGGTATAGTCGGGCTTGGCCTTCTGATAGATCCGATAGAGCCGATCCGCTCCGTTCACGCGGTCGCCGGTCGCGCCCGCAAAGTCCGTCGCGAAGGTCCAGCCCTCCTCGCGCATATGAGGATGAACGACATCAACGCTAATGATGTCCTTCAAGCCCTTTAAGCGCGCGAAAAATCAGCGTGCGGTGCGCCCAGGGACAGGCGAGCGAGACATAGAGGTGATAACGCCCCGGCTCCGCCTTGAAGCCGCCGGCGCCGCTCGGGCCTGGCCCGCCATCGGCGGTGACCCAGTTCCGGAACGCGGACGCTTCGCGCTTGAACCGGCCGCCCGTCGATTTCGTGTCATGCCCATCATTGCGCCAAACACCGTCGATAAGGTGGCCCATTGCTTCACATCCTCTGCCTCGTGACGAAAACGCCGCCCGCGAATTGCGTCTGGACGACGGCTCACGCCCATGATATGGCGCCTGCACCATGACGGGAAAACACAAGCTCGCAATCAAAGTTGCGGCGCTTCTGCGCCGACGACGTCCGAGTTCGCGCCAGATTTCGCGGCTCGGCGGGTTCGTCATGGCGAGGGGGCAAGCTTAGCGCCCTCGATATAGCCGAATGCCTGTCCGTGGCCTTTTCAGAAGCAAATGACGACACGGAAACAGGCAGAACCGATGACTTCCAGCGTCCTGATCCGGCCGCAAGAGCCGGGCGACTTCACCGCAATCAATGCCTTGCACGAAGAAGCTTTCGGCCCCGGCCGTTTTGCGCGCACGGCCTACCGGGTCCGCGAGGCGGCAACCCGTCCGGCGCTGATCACGCTGACCGCCTGGAACGGGGCGCACCTTGTCGGGGCGATCCAGTTCAGCGCGATTACGATCGGTGGTAAGCGCGGCGCCATGCTGCTCGGGCCGCTTGCGATCGCGCCCGACTACAAGAACAAGGGTTACGGGCTGCGCCTGATGAAGGACGGGATTGCGGAGGCGGCAGCGCTCGGATTCCGGCTCGTCGTGCTCGTCGGCGACCTGCCCTACTATCAGCGCGCCGGATTTCGGATCGTCCCGCCGGGAGAGATCGCTCTGCCCGGGACCTGTCGACCCAGCGCGGTTTCTCGCGGCGGAGTTGACGCCCGGCGCGCTTGCGGAATTCTCCGGGCTGGTGGCGGCGGACAATCGCGCCGCCGCTGTCCGAAATCAACGGCTCTCGCGGAACCAGGTCAGCATGATCAGGCCGATAAACAGCGCCAGCGCGAAGAAGCCGGCAAGGAGCGGCGTATATTGTACGCCGCGCACGACATAGGCTTCGCGGTCCTTCAGACCTAGCCAGTTCTGGCCGTAATAGCGTGTCGCCGAGCGCAGCATGGTCAGACGCGGCATGTCGCGCGCGGCAGCGCCGTTAGTGCCGCCCATCCAGAACTGGCCGCCGCCAGTTGCATCGGCGACCGGACGGAGCGGCTCATCGGTCGCCGCGACCTTGGAGAATTCGCGGCTGTTTCCATTGCCGACAAGGGCGACGGCGGCAAGCCCGTCCATGGCGATCTTGTGCAGCCCCGGCTCGGTCGCCTGGAAACGGCCGCGCCACAGTCCGGGGCCGGCTTTTTCCATCGGCACGGTCACCGTCTTGTCGGTCGGCGTCGTGATCGTCGCGCTGCCGATCTCATCCTTCATGCTGTGACGCTCGACGACGATGCTCTGCCGATCGGCAGTCGCCTTCAGCAATTCCTCTTCGAGGTCGGGCTCTTTCATCAGCCAATGCGACAAGCGCCTCAGCAGATCCAGATAGGGGCCGCCACCTTCATAGCCGCGCGCCCAGAGCCAGACGTGGTCGGAGAGGAATGTCGCCACGCGGCCCTTGCCGCGGCGGGACAGGACGAGAAGCGGCGAATTATCCGGCCCGTTCATGACGACGTGCCTTCCCTCGCGGTCGACTCCACGACGCGGAACCAGCGGCCCCAATGCGGCTGAGCTTCGGGCGTTGCGTTCTCGCCGGCAAGACCCGAGGTCACCGGGTGCCGCTCGCCGATCTCGGTAATCATCGGCCGGAATGGCTGCTCGATCACACGCCCGGTCGGCTGCGCCGGGAGAATATCGCCAAGGGGCGTGCGGAACAGGCTGATATCCGAGGCGTAGTCGGCGCCGGCCGCAACAAGCACGGCGCCGCCATCCTCGACATAGCGCGCGACATTATCGAGATAGATCAGAGGCAGAACACCGCGCCGCTGATAGCGGTCGAAGATGATGAGGTCGAATTGTGCGAGCTTTTCGGAGAACAGCTCCCGCGTCGGGAAGGCAATCAGCGAAAGCTGGTTGATGGGCGTGCCATCCTGCTTTTCCGGCGGACGCAGGATGGTGAAATGCACCAGGTCGACGGACGCATCCGAGCGCAGCAGGTTGCGCCAGGTGCCGCTCGCCGGCGTGAGGCTCGCCCGACACCAGCAGCACGCGCAGATTTTCCCGCACGCCCTCGGCCTGGAGCGCGACACGGTTATTGGCGAGGGTCAGTTCGCCGGGCTCGCCAGCAAGCTCGACCTCCATCAGCGTGGTTCCCGCGTGAGGGAACGGAAACGGCAGGCGCACGGTCTGCCCGAATGGCACCGTTAGCGTGTCCTCGCTCTGATCGGCGCGGCGGACTTTCAGCGTCGCCGGAGGTCCGGATGCGGCGTCCTTGCGGTTCGTAACCGCACGAAGTTCGACCATCTGCTCACTGCCTACGAGGCCAAAGCGTGGCGCCGAGATCACTTCGAGCCGGTTGTCGAACTCGTTTGGTGTGCCGACGATCAGCGCATGCACGGGTGCATCGAAGCCGAGCTTCTTCACGTCCGTGGGCACGTCATGGATCTCGCCGTCGGTTATCATAACGACGCCGGCCAGCCGCTCGGAGGGGACGTCCGAGAGTGCGCGATCGAGATCGGCGAAAAGCGTGGTTTCCTCAGCGGCCGAACTGGCGCCGCCGGAGCTTTCGACCCAGCGGATCTCCAGATGATCGAGCGAGCCGAGCCGTTCGGCAAGCTGCGTGCGGATCGCGGCGGTGCGTTCCTCACGGCCGGCGATGCGCTGGCTTGCGCTCTTATCAACGACGACGACCGCAATATTTGAAAGCGGCTCGCGCTCCTCCTCCTTGAGATTGGGATTGGCAAGGGCGGCGATCAGCAGAGCAAGGCTCACCGCGCGGAGAAGCGCACCGCGCCGCCCGCGCCAGATCAGCACCAGCGCGATCAGGAGGGCCACGAGCCCGGCGCCGACAAGATAGGGGATCGGCACGAACGGCAGAAACTCGATCGTCCAGTTCATGAAGCGCCTTTACTGACCGAGCCGTTCCAGAAGGGCGGGAACGTGAACCTGATCGGCCTTGTAGTTGCCTGTCAGCGCGTACATCACGATATTGATCCCGACCCGGAACGCCATTTCGCGCTGCACTTCGCCACCGGGGACACAGGCATAGAGCGGGCGTCCGTCTGCGTCGAGCGCCCAGGCGCCGGCGAAGTCATTCGATGTGATCAGGATCGAGCTGACGCCGTCCGCCTTGAGAGCGCGGCGGCCATCCGCATCCGCATCGGCATTGCGCGCCTCGACCCAGAGCGCGCCGCCGTCCCAGCGTCCCGGAAATCCATTGATGAGATAGAAGGACTTGGTTAGCACGTGACCTTCAGGCACGGGCTCAAGCCGCGGCGTGTCGAGCTTGCCGATCAGATTGGTGAGACCCGGCGACTGGACGGGAGCGCCGGAGCCATAGGTCAGCGGCATCTGATAGTCCTTGGTGTCGAAGACGATCATGCCACCCTGCTTCATATAGGCGTCGACCTTGGCGAGCGTTGCGTCCGGCAGCGGCTGCGCATCCGGGCGGACGGGCCAGTAGAGCAAGGGGAAAAATACCAGCTCGTCGCGCCCGACATCGACGCCCATCGGCTCGCCGGGCTCGACCGCCGTGCGGGCCGTGAGAGCGCGGGAGAGGCCGGCAAGGCCTTTTTGGCTGAGGTCGTCCGTTGCCGCATCGCCGGTGATCACATAGGCCAGATGCGTGGTTAAAGACGCCTTGAGCGCAAAGGCGTCGGCCTCCGGCGTTGGCTCCTGGGCGGTAGCCGGATCTGGCAAAGCGATGACGGCGGCGGCGGACGCGACGACAATCACGATGGAGGCGGCGGCGTGGGCGGCCCGGCGCCGGAACAAGCCTCCCGACATCATGATGAGGGTCAGAATTGCATCCACGGCGAAAAATCCAAAAGCTGCTAGCAGCAGCCAGGGCATCAGGAGCACCGGCTTGCGGGCCTCATAGCTCAAGCGCGCAGCTCCCAGCCGTGCCGGATCGAGCGGCCGAAGCTCAGTGTCCGGCCGCATAACATTGAGGGCCCGCATATGGCCGGGCTGTCCGTAAAATCCGGGCGGATGGCTCGGGCTGGGGCGAACGCCCTCGGGATGGGATGCGGGCAGGGCATTGGCGGTGACCGGCGGCGGCCCTTGCCGGCCATATCCGTCGAGCGTCTGCCAGGGCGTGAGAAAAGCCTTGCGGTTCGAGGTGCTGACCGCGTTGTCGGCCGAAGCGGCGCCGCCGCCAGCCTCGGCGGACGCATCGAACGTGCCGCTGACATTGGACAGCTCCGCGGTGCGCTGCAGCATCTCGACGAACAGGCCGGACATGGGCAGGTTCGACCAGTCGGAATTCGCGGTAATGTGGAACAGCACCAGCCAGCCTTCGCCGAGCTTGGACGCGGTGACGAGCGGCGTTCCGTCCTGAAGTCGGGCCCAGATCTGTGCCGACGGCCGCTGTTCGGCGGTCGGATCGGCCAGGACCTGCCGGCTGATATGCACGTCATCCGGAATGATGAGACCATGATACGGGCTCATATCCTCGAATGGTGAAAGCTTCTGCGGCTCCCGCCAGGACAAGGCACCGCCAAATGTGCGCCCGCCCTCGCGAAGCGGAACCGGCAGCAGCGCATCCCCGCCTTTTTCGAGCCGGGGCCCGGCAAAGCGCAAGAGCATTCCGCCCTTTTGCACCCATTCGGTCAGACGCAGTCTGCGTCTCCCCGATCAACTGGCCGATATTGGCAAGAATGAGAACGGACGGCTTGCGCGCCAGCAGCGCTTCGCTTGCCTCGTCGATATTGCCCGTCGAGGCCACCATCACCTCGCCATAGGGCGAAAGCGCGCGCTCGATATAATATGTCGGCGACAGCAGCGGCTGCGCGGACTCCCGCTCCTCGCCGGAGATGATCGCGAAGCGATGCCAAAGCGAACGGGAGTCAAGCAGGTAAACCGCGCCAGCCGCGGCCTCGCGGTCGATCTCCAGCCGCGTCACCTGGTTGCGCAGCTCCAGCGGCAGATCGATCGACACCTTGGCCGATTTCTCGCCATCGGCAAGGGCGAAGTCTGCCTCCGCAAGGCGCGCACCGCGCCGGCTCAGGGCCGCGACCGTGCCGACCCGCGGCGCGCCTCCGGGCGAGACGACATGCGCGACGAGACCATTCTGGGCGTTGAACTCGCCGGAAAGGCCAAGCGGCTCGCGGCCGCGATCATCCGCGACAATCGAGAACGATCCGCCCGCTGAGATGCGTTGCAGCGTGGCGGCCAATCCGTCCGCGCCGCCCTCGTCAACCCCGTCGCTGAGCCAGATCGCATCGTAGCCTTTTGCGTCGGGCAGATTCTTGGTCAGCAGCTCAGCGGTTGCAGCGCGATCGACATCGTAAGGCATCGGCTCCAGGCTGGTCGCCCGTTCGCGCGCCTTCACCGCCGAAATAGGCTCGATCGGGGCCGCTGAAATTGGACCGGCGGTCGGCACGATGATCACGGCCTGACTGTTCCGTTCCGCGCGCTCCAGGATCGCCGCCAGCATGTCCTGGCGTTGTACCCAGCGGCTTGCCGAGGCCCAGCCATTATCGATGACGACCAGGAGATTGGCGCTGGCGGCCGCAGCCCCGCGCTCCGGATGAAGCACGGGCCGGGCGAGCGCCACAATGATGAGCGCGGCGATCAGCATCCGCAGGGCCATCAGCCACCAGGGCGTGCGTGAAGGGGTTTCCTCCTCGGAGCGCAATCCGAGCAGCAGCCGGATCGGCGGAAAGGCGATCTCGACGGGGCGTGGCGGCGTGAAGCGCAGAAGCCACCAGATCACCGGCAGCGCTATGAGCGCGGTCAGAATCAGGGGTTCCAGAAAGCCGATCATGCCGAAATTCATGATGGGGGCCCCGCATGCAGATCATCGGGCTTACGGCGCGCCGGCGATTTCGCGGTCTGCGCCCGGTAGCTCGACGCCTGGCCGGACAGATGGGTATGCAAGGCAAGCAGCGTTTCGCCGGCCGGCCGATCCGTATGGTGAAGCAGATAGGACCATTCGAGCCGTCGCGCCAGCTCCATGACGGCCTGCTTATGACGCTCCAGACGGTCCTGATAGGCTTTGCGCAGATCCTCGGCGCGTCCGGCGATCATCCGGTCGGCGCTTTCGATGCCGGAGAATTCGACGCGGCCCTCATAGGGAAGCGTTTCTTCCGCCGGATCGAGAATCTGGATCAGATGCCCGCGCACACCCTGTCCCGCAATATGTTCCACAACTTCGCTCAGCGCTTCGGGCGGATCGAGGAAATCACTGAACAGCAGGCATTCGGAGAACCGGCTGAGCGACAGGCGCGGCGGCAAACTCGGAAACGGGACGCCGTCTCTTTCCTGGCGCGCGAGGGACAATGCCATTTTCTGCACGGTCTTACGTCCCGCGGACGGCGGATCGCCACCGAGCAGGCCGATGCGCTCGCCGCCGCCAAGCGCAAGCTCGCCGATCGCAAAGGCGAGAACCAGTGCCCGGTCGCGCTTCGGTTCCGGCGCGAGATGGGAGCGAAACACCATCGACGGCGACAGGTCCGGCCACAGCCTCAGCGTATGCGCCGCTTCCCATTCGCGTTCGCGCACATAAAGATGGTCCGAGCTGGCCGAACGCCGCCAGTCGATCGAGGGAACGCTGTCGCCGCTCGCATAATGACGAAACTGCCAAAAAGTCTCGCCGGGCCCCGCGCGGCGGCGCCCGTGAATGCCATGAGCAACTGTCTGTGCGACTCGGCTTGCTTCAACGAGTAGAGCGGGCAGTCTCTTTGCCAGCGCGTGAGCCGACAATTCTAGATCGTGGGTGGACCTGCCTTCCGCCTGCCCTTTCAATCCCTGCATCCCTTAAGTGTCAGCTAGCCGAGCGGCTTGGTCAAGCTCGCAACGACGTCGGTAATTGCGACATCGTCGGCACGTGCCCCGAACGACAGCGCCATCCGGTGCTTCAGGATCGGCTCGGCGAGCGCAATCACATCGTCGATCGAGGGAGCAAGCCGGCCATCCATGAGCGCGCGCGCCCTAACCGCGAGCATCAATGCCTGGCTGGCGCGTGGACCGGGGCCCCAGGCAACATAATTATTCACCTCGCTGCCGGCCTCGCTTGTTCCTGGGCGCGCAGACCGAACCAGCCGCAGAATCGCATCAACAACCTGGTCGCCGACGGGGATTTGACGGACCAACCGCTGCATGGCGAGCAGTTCCTGAGCCGACAGAATGAGCTGTGGACGCCGGTCTTCGATACCGGTCGTCGCGAACAGCATCCGGCGTTCGGCGCTTTGATCAGGATAACTGACATCAATTTGCAGAAGAAACCGGTCGAGCTGGGCTTCAGGCAGGGGATAAGTGCCTTCCTGCTCGAGCGGATTCTGCGTCGCGAGCACGTGAAATGGCGAGGGAACGTCGTAACGATGGCCCGCGACCGTGACATGATGCTCCTGCATCGCCTGCAGAAGCGCCGACTGCGTTTTCGGGCTCGCGCGGTTGATCTCATCCGCCATCAGGAGCTGCGTGAACACAGGCCCCTTGATGAAGCGGAAGGAGCGGGAGCCGTTCGGAGTCTCTTCCAGAACCTCCGAACCGACGATGTCTGAGGGCATCAGGTCAGGCGTGAACTGGATGCGCTTATTGTCGATGCCGAGCACGCGGCCTAGCGTCTCGACCAGGCTGGTCTTGGCAAGTCCCGGCACACCGATCAAAATTGCGTGACCGCCGGATAGCAGCGTCACCAGAGACAGGTCGATAATCCGCTCTTGGCCGAAAATGACCGCCGCAACGGCCTCTCTGACGCGAGCGATCTTGGCACTAGCGGCCTCGAGCCGCTCGACGATATCGGCTTCAGACTGTGTGAGGGTCATAGTCTCTCGTTTACTCGAACCGTAAAACGCCGGGTCCGTTTTTCTCCGGCACAAATCCATCCCTAATCAACTATCAGGCGAAACCGGGGGCAAGCGCAAGCGTGATCTCCCCGGGATGGCGTCCGGGGCGGCTCTTTTGCCGCAAGCCGCGCTCGGGGCGGCGTTTTGGTGGCATGATAGTGATTTCTTGTCTATTTAATGCGGCAATTGGCGTCGAGCATGACTATGGAACGCGGCACGTTTACGGCAGACGATTTCATCAAGCGGGCCGCGAGCCGGTCGTTGCCGCTCAGCGCCGCTGCCGAACTCGCGGCAAACGACAGCGTGTTCCGCGGCGACCACAATCTGAACCCCGACTTTCTGAAATCGATGCCGCTTGGCGGTCTGCGCCTTGCCAGCGTTCTGATCGGCGTCGTTGACCGTGAGCCCGGTGCGACCGTGATCCTCACCCTCCGAGCGGCACATCTTCCCAACCACGCTGGACAAATCGCCTTTCCGGGCGGGCGGGTAGAAACGCTCGACGCGACCGTGATCGATACCGCGCTCCGGGAAGCACAGGAAGAAATCGGCCTCGCGGCGGATGTCGTGACGCCAGTCGGCCTTCTCGATGCCTATCTTACGCGCACCGGCTTTCGCATCGTTCCGGTCTTGTCGGTGGTCGCCCCGGAATTCACGATACGCACTGACGAGAGCGAAGTTGCCGACGTGTTCGAGGCCCCGCTCGAATTTCTGATGACGGTCGGCAACCATCAGCTTCATTCTCTGGAATGGCAGGGACATTTGCGTCATTTTTATGCAATGCCCTATGGCGATCGGTATATTTGGGGCGCGACCGCAGGGATTCTGCGCAGCATGTATGAGAGGCTTTACGCGGAATGATCAGGATCGTCCTTGTCAATCTGCTGCTCCTGCTCCTGCCAATGCTTGTCTATTTCGGATATGTCTACTTTCGCGCCCGGCAGGCGCCGAGCCAGGCGATTTTAGGGGACGCGCCGATTTTCTGGCTTCTCGCCGGGGGCGCGGGGTTGATGCTGATTGCGCTCATCGCTCTCGGTCAATGGGAAGTGGGAGACCCCACCGGCAGATATGTGCCACCTTACGTTCACGATGGCGTCATTGTGCCGGGACATATCGAGCGCCCTGGGGAGCACTCCGAAGTCAATAGAGATGCCCGCTAGCAAGGCCGCCAAGACTCAAAGCAAGCGGAGCGTCGCCAAGGCGGACTGGTTCCGCCAGCGGGGCGTAAGGGCCATTTTTGCGGCGCTCAATCGCGACGGGCATGAAGCGCGTGTGGTCGGCGGCGCCTTGCGCAACGCGCTGATGGGGCTGCCGGTCCACGAGGTCGATTTTGCCGTTACTGCGCCCCCCGATGACGTAATCCGCCTCGCGACCGACGCAGGACTGAAGGCAGTGCCCACCGGCATCCATCATGGCACGATCACAGTCGTCGTCGACGGAGCGCCCTTCGAGGTGACGACGCTGCGCCAGGACGTCGAAACGCATGGCCGGCACGCAACCGTCGCCTTCACGCAGGATTGGACCGCGGATGCGGCGCGGCGCGATTTCACCATGAATGCGCTCTATGCCGGCGCAGACGGCCGCATTTACGACCCGCTCGGCGGCTTGCCCGATCTCTATGCGCGGCGCGTGCGCTTCATCGGCTCGGCTCGCGAGCGCATTCGCGAGGACTACTTACGCATTCTGCGCTTTTTCCGCTTTACCGCGGCGTACAGCGACGGCCCGCCCGATCCGGAAGGGCTTGCCGCCTGCATCGCGGAGCGCGCCGGTCTGGCGCGGCTGTCGGCGGAGCGGGTGCGCGCCGAGCTGCTGCGCACGCTGATCACGCGCAATCCGATGCATGCCATCGAGCCGATGGCCGAAACGGGGCTGCTCATCTCGATCCTCGGCGGCGTCGTCCGCCCAGCGCATTTCGAGCGGCTCGCAGCGCTGGAAGCGCGGCTCGGCGCGGAAGCATCGCCGATCCGCCGGCTTGGCGCGCTGGCGGTGATGGTCGAGGAGGACACCGCGCGCCTCGCCATGCGGCTGCGCCTGTCCAATGCGGAGGCGGTCCGGCTGGATGCGATCGCCGCGCTCGAACCTGAGCTGCTTCCGGGCATGTCAGAGCGGGATGCACGCACGGCGCTATACCGGATCGGCGAACAGGCTTACCGCGACCGGGCATTGATTGCCTGGGCGCGGGCCGGGGACGGCAGCGCTGACGAAGCCTGGCAGCAGCTTTATCGGCTCCCGGAGCGCTGGGTGCCTCCCATTTTTCCGCTCAAGGGGCAGGATCTTATTGCGCGCGGGCTCAAGCCCGGGCCGGAGGTCGGCCGTGCCCTTCACGGGCTTGAAGCAAGATGGATTGCTTCGGATTTTGCCGTCGGCCGTAAGGATTTGTTGGCCGGCTTAAAGCGAGATCCGAAAAGCGGGAACCGATTTTCGGAAAAATCGAGGCACAAAACAAATAGATAGAGCGAGTTCATTTAAGCGAATGTCGCTTTAGCCCGCTAATTCGCGCGAACGCCGGGCCGCCGCTTCGACGGCCTCGCGCAGCAAGTCGCGCATGGGGCCGCGGCCGCCCTCGGATTCGTCGCCCATCAGAATGCGCAGCGCCGCGGCGGTCGTACCGCCGGGCGAGGTGACATTGCGGCGCAATTCGGCGGGGCCGAGCTTCGACTGGTGCAGCAACTCGCCAGCGCCCGATATGGTGGCACGCGCCAGCTTTGCCGTAAGCTCGGCCGGGAGGCCAGCCGCTTGTCCGGCTTCGGCCAGACACTCGGCAAGCAAAAAGACGTAAGCCGGACCGGAGCCCGATACAGCGGTCACGGCGTCCATGAGCGCCTCGTCGTCAAGCCAGACCGTTTCTCCCGCCACAGCCATGAGGGACTCGCAAAGCCGGGCCTGCTCGGGGCGAACCGCGGCATTGGCATAAAGCGCCGAAATGCCCCGGCCGATCGCCGCGGGCGTGTTCGGCATGGCACGCACGATCGCCGCGCCTTTCTGCAGATGCCCGGCCAGACTCGCAATGGTCCGCCCGGCGGCGATCGAGAGCACCACCGTGTCCGGTCCTACAAGCGGCGCCACCTGCGGCAGCACATCGTCCATGAGCTGCGGCTTGACGGCCAGAACGATGACCGCGGGAGGCGAGGGCATGGCCGGCGGCGTGCCGGCGACAATGCCGGATGACGAAATTAGCGCCGCGCTGTCGGGAGGAGGCGACGGCTCCTGCACGAAGATGCGGCTCGGCGCGATGCCCCGGGCGAGCCAGCCCTTGAGAAGCGCGCCGCCCATGCGGCCCGCGCCAACAAGAAAAATTGGCCCATCCTGGCCCTCGCTCATGCCTGTCCTTCGGTCTCGAACAAGGCGGTTGCAATCGCGTCTTCGGCCCGCTTGCCCGCCCAGACCACATATTGAAACGCCTGATAATAGCGCTCGCAAGACTCAAGCGCAGCCTGAATAAGCGCCTCGCACTGATTCGCTGTCGGCTCGGCGCCGTGAAGCATCAGGCTGTGGCGGTAGAGCAGCACGCCTTCATGCGCCCAAAGGTCGAAATGGCCGATCCAGAGCTGCTCGTTGATCTGAGCCAGGAGGCGATAGACCTCGGCAGCGCGCGGATAGGGCACTTTCAGATCGAATGCGCAGGCGATGTGCAGCGACTCCAGATCCTCCCGCCAATTCAGGGAAAGGTGATAGTCGCTCCAGGTCCCGGCGACCGCCACAGTCAACTCGTCCTCGGTGGCGCGCTCGAACGGCCAGTCATTGATCGAGGCGATGTGCTCCGTGAGATCGATCGGGTTGGTCAGTCGCATAAAATCCGGTAGAGCAGATGCCATTCTCTGACCTTCGCGTTTCGTTGCGTTGGTGGGCCTACTCTCACGCAATTTAAGGGAATCAATGCGCAATGCGCGGATCACCCCTCCGTACCCAAGCATAAGCGCGTAACTGCGTCGCACCCGCTCCGCAAGGCGGGCGCGATCTTCTCCACGGGGAAATGCTCGCCTCTACGGGTTCTGCACCGGCGTTCGGATGCCGGCCGCCGCTTCCAGCGCCTCGACGCGCTTTGTCAGCCGCTCATTTTCCTCGAGCGCTTTCGCAGCCATCGCCTTGACGGCCTCGAACTCCTCGCGCTGCACCACATTCAGCTCACGCATCACACGCTCGGCCTGAGACCGGAAGAAGGTTTCGGCATCTTGGCGAAAGCCCTGGGCCGCGCCAGCGGCATCCGTCATCAGCTTCGCCATCTCATCGAAGAATCGGCTTGTCGTCTGTGTCATGAAATTGTGCTCTCCGATCGTCAAAAGGGGTATTAAGTCGGCACTTCGGCTGATATTGGCCAGCTGTTGGCGTCGGATCAAGGCTTGGCTCATCGGACGGAGCTTGCTAGGAAGCGGAGCGGGCCGCGCGCGAGCCAATGGAGGAGAAATCGCGATGGAGCTCATGGCCATTCCGTTTCCGGGATTTGATCCGGTCGCAATCTCGCTCGGTCCGCTGCATGTCCGCTGGTACGGGCTCGCCTATCTGGCTGGACTTGTGCTGGGCTGGCTCTATATGCGCCGGCTGCTTGCCGAGCCCGGCCTGTGGCGCGGCGGAGCGGCGCCGATGAAGCCGGAGCAGGCCGACGATTTTCTGCTCTGGGCCACCATCGGCACGGTCGTCGGCGGGCGTGTCGGCTTCTTCCTGCTCTATGAGCCGAGCATGCTGATCCATAATCCGCTGCGCTTCTTCGCCGTCTGGCAGGGCGGCATGGCCTTTCATGGCGGGCTCATCGGGGTCATTCTCGGCATCTATCTGTTCTCGCGCGTGAACAAGGTGTCGTTCCTCTCGCTCGGCGACCTGTCGGGTGCGGTCGTTCCTTTCGGCCTTTTTTTCGGGCGGATCGCGAATTTCATCAATGGCGAGGTCTATGGCCGCCTGACCGATGTGCCCTGGGCCGTCGACTTCCCTGCCTCGGTGCTGGAGCCGGGCGATCTTCCCGGTCCACGTCATCCGACACAGCTTTATGAAGCCTTTCTCGAAGGCATCGTGATTTTCGCGCTGATCCGCTATCTGACGCATTCGCGCGGATCGCTGAAACAGCCAGGTCTGACGGCTGGAGCGTTTCTATGCGCCTACGCAATGGCCAGGATCATCGTCGAGTTTTTCAAGGAATGGGACTACGGGCAGTTCTTCACGACGCGCTATTTCTCAGAGGGCATGGTCTACTCGCTGCCGATGCTGGCCTTCGGCGCCTATCTGATCGCGAGGGCGACATACAAAGCCACCAGTCCGGCATAACTGCATCGGCGGCAGCGGAAACATCAACTGCTGGGTTTACAAAGCGCTGCGCAACTTGCTTCATAGGAGGGGCGACTCGTTTGATGCAAATGGGCGGTATTCTTGAAGAGATCATTGGTCGCGCCGCTCTGCGCGACCGCAGCGAGGCTGACACGCCAATTGAAGTATGATGGTTTGGCGGATCCATGATGGATGAGACGACCACCTCGCCCGTCGAAAGCCTGAAGCGGCGTCTGGCCGAACAGGGTCCGATCAGCGTCGCCGACTACATGGCGTGGTGTCTGACGGAAGGGAATGCCGCTTACTATCGGAGCGGCAATCCGCTGGGTGCGTCCGGGGATTTCGTGACTGCCCCCGAGGTCAGCCAGATTTTCGGCGAACTGATCGCGATGTGGTCGGCAACGGTGTGGCGGAATATGGGTGCGCCGATGCCCTTCATTCTGGCCGAGCTTGGGCCGGGACGCGGCACCCTCATGCAAGACGCGTTGCGCGCAGCCCGGTCGGTTCCAAATTTTCTCGAAGCCGCCGAAGTCCATCTGGTCGAAACCTCGGAGACCCTCAAAGAAACGCAGGCAGAGGTTCTCGCGCCCTATTGCCAGCCGCACTGGCATCACGGTTTCGATAGTGTTCCGGACGGTCCGCTGATCGTCATCGCCAATGAATTCTTCGACGCGCTTCCTGTCGAACAGCATATTTACGACGATGGCGGATGGCATCGCCGGATGGTCGCGCTTAACGGCTCCGGCGGCCCCTCATTTGTCGTCGGGCGGCTCGCTGTGCCCCCAGCCGAACTCCTGCCGTCAAGCCCACCACATGATGGCGACATCCTTGAGCACCGGCCCGCCGCCGCCAGCCTGATCGGCGAATTCGGCCGCCGCGCAAAATCTGCATCCATTGCCGTTCTCATCGCCGATTACGGCTACGAGCGGCGTGACTATGGCGACACGCTTCAGGCCATCAGAAACCACGGCTATGCCGACCCGCTCGAATCTCCCGGCGAGACCGATCTCAGCGCTCATGTCAATTTCGCCGAGCTGGCGCATTTCGCCGAGATCGCGGAACTGGACGTGTGGGGGCCGCTGTCCCAGAGCGAATTCCTGCTCTCGATCGGGCTTGAGCAGCGCCTGAGGCAGCTTATGAGCTCGGCGAACGCAGAACAGCAGAGCGCGCTTTTCCTAGGCGCGCGCCGGCTGGTCGATCCTTATCAAATGGGCAGCCTGTTCAAGGTCATGGCTCTGACAAGCCATGACTTGGGGCCGCCACCCCCATTTTCGCGGAGCATCGCGCTTCAAGGCTGAAACCGCCGAACCGGCCCAAGTGCGAGATAGAGGCATAAACGTCTCATGATCGTCAGTGATCTTCTGAAGCACCAGAATGGTGTCCGCCACGGATTTTTCACCAGACAGGGCGGCGTGTCGGACGGAATTTACGACTCCCTGAATTGCGGCGCGGGCTCCAGTGACAAGCCTGGGAACGTGAAGGAAAACCGGCTCCGCGTCGCGGCCAGTCTCGGGACCGACCCGGGCCGGCTGCTGACCGTCAGGCAGGCCCACAGCAATGTCGCGATCGTCGCCGAAAAACCCTGGCCGCCCGGCCGCCTGCCGGAAGCGGACGCGATCGTCACCGCATCGCAGCAACTCGCGATCGGCATCCTGACGGCCGACTGCATGCCGATTCTCTTCGCCGACGACGAAGCCGGCGTGATCGGCGCTGCTCATGCGGGCTGGCGCGGGGCGAAAGACGGCATCATCGAAGCGACAATCGCAGCCATGGAAAAACTCGGTGCCAGACGCGACCGCATTGTCGCCGCGCTCGGACCCGCCATTTCGCAATCGGCCTACGAGGTCGGCGCCGAATTCGAAGCCAGCTTCGCCGCCGAGGATCAGTCCAATCAACGCTTTTTTACCAAGCCGGCGGATCACGCTAAGCCGCGTTTCGATCTGCCCCGCTATTGCCTCAAGCGCCTGGAAGAGTCCGGCATCGGCAATATGGACAATCTCGGCATTTGCACTTACGCGAACAAATCGCTTTTCTTCAGTTACAGACGGTCCGTACACCGTAAAGAGCCTGATTATGGACGCCAAATTTCCGCCATTGTTCTTATGTGATGTGGAAAAGGGGCCGTTTGGGGCTTTTTTCCGCCTGTATGCTGTTGATGCCTCGCCAGGGCACTTGACCGTCTCTAGACGCCTTTGGCGATTGTGGGTACGGATTCCGTATGGAAATGGCGCGCGTATGCGTAGTTTCCCGTCGACATTGGAGCGCGAGGCAATGGAACCAATTGGAGCATCATCTGTGACGCGCGTATGCAGTCAGGTTGCGCGTTGCGGGGTAAGGCGTATCGCGTTGCCTCTTGTCGGAGGCTTACTTGCGTTAATGCTGGCTGGATGCGAAACAAGCTCGAACAGCTCGGGAAATGCCGTCGTCGGCTCGCTGACAGCGACGCAGCAGCAGGTACAGGCCAAACCGGTCGCATTCGCCCCGGTCATCGGTGCGCCGGCGAAAGTCTCATCGAAGATGAATGAGAGTCTTGCCGCCGCTGCAGGTCAGAAGAATATCCGGGTGGCCTCTTCGCAAGACGCCGAATATACCATCCGCGGCTATTTGGTCGCGGCGGCCGATGCCAAAGGCACGAAACTTTCTTACATCTGGGACATCACCGACAAGAGCGGCAAGCGCGCCAAGCGCCTTCAGGGCGACGAGCTGATCGAAGGCAAGAAGGGCGGCGACCCCTGGGCGCTGGTTGACGACGCCGCAATTCAGCGGATCGCAGCAAAGACTGACCGATGAGATCAGGTCCTGGATGTCCGACTGGCGGCACGACCGCATCCGCCAATGCGACTGCCGCGGCGCAGCCTCAGGCGCAGGCTCAAACCGCCCAGCCTGCAGGCCCAGGCTGCCCAGCCGCAGCCACAAAGCAAGCCAGCGCGTCCGAGGCTTCGGCAAATGTGTTGTCCGTCCAGACACCTCAAACCGACACCGCGGCCCCAGGCAACCGCCGCGACAGCTCCCGCCGCTTCGGCTGCGGTTGTCGTTCAGCCGGTGACGGGGGCGCCAGGCGATGGCCAGACGTCGCTGACCGACGCGATGCGGCGTCACCTTGAGGCCGCTGGGGTCAAGGTCGCGAGCGGCAGCGCGCCGAACGCCTATACGGTCAAGGGCTCGGTTCAGCTTGGTACCGCGGATAGCGGTCAGCAGCCGATCACCATCCGCTGGCTCGTGGTCGACCCGTCGGGCAAGACCATGGAGAAGGCCGTCGTCCAGCGCAACAAGGTGCCTGAAGGCTCGCTGGACGGGACTTGGGGGCAGATCGCGGACCTAGCGGCCGGCGAGGCGGCGAAGAGCGTTGCCAAGCTGCTCAAGCAGCAGGGGCAGGGATAAGTCCGGGTCGCATTCGCTTCTGGCTATAACAGTTTACAGACCCGCGGCCCGCTGCTAAAAGCGGGCCGTCCGTTTGTTTGTTGGGACTTCGAGACCGATCCGTGCTCGGTGTCACGAAAGGCATGAACGCTTGGTCCGTGGGCTTTCTTGCCGCCAGAGGCTTCCTCAATGAAACTGGTTTCCGGCAATAGCAATCGCCCGTTGGCGGATGCGATTGCGGCCTATCTGCATATTCCGCAGACCCGGTGCGTTTGCCGGCGTTTTGCGGACATGGAGATTTTTGTCGAGATCCAGGAAAATGTCCGCGGCGAGGATGTGTTTGTCGTTCAATCGACGTCTTTCCCGGCCAACGACAATCTCATGGAGCTGCTGATCATCATCGACGCGCTGAGACGGGCCTCGGCGCGGCGGATCACGGCCGTCATTCCCTATTTCGGCTATGCGCGGCAGGACCGCAAAGTCGGCCCACGCACGCCGATCTCGGCGAAGCTCGTCGCCAATCTCGTCGTCCGCGCCGGCGCCGACCGCGTGATGACCCTCGATCTCCATGCCGGACAGATCCAGGGCTTTTTCGATATTCCGACAGACAACCTTTTCGCCGCGCCGGTCATGGTCCGGGCGATCAAGGAACGGTTCGATGAGAACGGCATTACCGTGGTCTCACCGGACGTCGGCGGCGTGGTCCGGGCGCGCAACGTCGCCCAGCGCATCGGGGCGCCGCTTGCAATCGTGGATAAGCGGCGCGACCAGCCGGGCGAATCCGAAGTCGTCAACGTCATCGGCAATGTCTCGGGGCGCACCTGCATCTTTATCGACGACATCGTCAACTCCGGCGGAACGCTGGTGAATGCGGCCGAGGCGCTCGTCGAGCGCGGCGCCCGCGACGTTTACGCTTACATCACGCATGGCGTGCTGTCTCCAGGGGCGGCGGACCGGGTGCGGGACTCGGCGCTCAAGGCGCTCGTCATCACGGATTCGATCCAGGCCACGGAGGACGTAAAACAGGCACCGAACATCGAGTTTCTCTCCGTTGCGCCCCTGATCGGCGAAGCGATCGCGCGCACCGCGAATGAAGAGTCGGTATCCAGCCTTTTTGATTGACAAGCTTTCGCGGACGCGATTGTGTTCGGCGATCTTTCCGTTTATAAGGCAGCGCGAGAAGAGCGGCATGGAACGCAACTTTCGCCGCGCCTTGCTGGGCCTTGATAGGGCCCATTTTCATTCCGGAGACACCCGATGGCAGACCTGGTCGAATTAATGGCCGAAGACAGGACGACGACTGGCTCGGCGGCGGCGCGTGAGATGCGCAAGCGCGAAATGATTCCAGCAATCATCTACGGCGGCAATCAGCCTACGAAGAACATTTCAATCGCTCGCAAGCTTGTCTGGCGCCAGGTCGAGACCGGACATTTCCTGTCCACCGTCTATATGCTCGACATCGGCGGGGAGAAGACCCGCGTCATTCCGCGCGACGTGCAGCTCGACCCCGTGCGCGACTTTCCGCTTCATGTCGATTTCATGCGGGTCAGCAAGAGCGCGCGCATCGATGTCGAGGTTTCGGTGCACTTCATCGATGAGGATAAATCGCCGGGCCTGAAGCGCGGCGGCGTGCTCAACATCGTGCGCCACGCAATCGAGCTGACCTGCCCGGCAGACGCCATTCCGGAATCGATCGAGGTGAGCCTCGCGGGCCTCGATATCGGCGACGCGGTGCATATTTCTGCGATCAAGCTGGCTGCGAATGTGATCCCGACGATCACCGACCGCGACTTTACCATCGCAACGATCGCCTCTTCGTCGGCCATGAAACCCGAGGTGGAAGAAGCAGTTGCGCCGGAAGAGGAAGTCGAGACAGAATAGCGCCGTTCTCGCCGGTTGGGGGAGTTGAGACTTGAGCGGGCGTCCGATGAAGGTTCTGGTTGGACTTGGAAATCCCGGCGACAAATATGAGCGTACCCGGCACAATGTCGGGTTCATGGCGGCGGAAGCCATCGCTGAACGCTATGGCGCCGCACAATGGCGCAAACGCTTTCAGGGCCTCGCGGCAGAGGTCGATATCGGCCGGATGCGCTATCTGATCCTGAAGCCGGCCACCTATATGAACGAATTGGGCCGGGCGGTGAGCGAGGCCATCCGCTTCTACAAGATTTCACCGGCCGATGTGATCGTTTTCCATGACGAGATCGATCTTGAGCCCGGCAAGGTCAGGGTCAAATTCGGCGGCGGCCATGCGGGACACAATGGTCTGAAGTCCATCTCGGCCCATATCGGCAATGATTATCAGCGGGTCAGGATCGGTGTGGGACATCCCGGACATCGCGATGCCGTCGTCAATTACGTGCTGCATGAATTCTCTCGCGCCGATCGCGAATGGCTGGATCCGCTGCTGACGGCAATTGCGCAGAGTGCGTCCTTTCTTGTGACCGGGCAGGACGCCAAATTCATGAACGAGGTTGCGCGTGCCGCCCGCCCGGCATCTGCCGGAAAGACGGCCGAGCGCGAGGCGCCCGCGCCGGCGGCACCAAAAGCGGCGGCAATGCCCGCCGAAAAGAAGCCGGAGCTGGCGATGGCCGGAGCGGAACCGGACGGTGAGCGGCAGACTTCGCTCGGCGCCAAGCTCATGGCCTGGCTCAGACGGCCCTGAAACCGCCGATTCAGGAACGCTACGGAATCAGTTTTCCAGCAAGTAAGAAGTGTAGGACAGGCGCAATCGCTGGTCATGGCGTCCGCTTTGGCGGAACGGGCCTGCGAAGCATTCACGAGAGATCATCAGCTATGGGCTTCAAATGCGGTATTGTCGGTTTGCCCAATGTCGGCAAATCGACGCTTTTCAACGCGCTGACGCAGACGGCCGCGGCCGAGGCGGCGAACTATCCCTTTTGCACGATCGAGCCCAATGTCGGAGACGTCCCGGTGCCCGACGAGCGGCTGGACCGCATCTCCGCGATCGCAAAATCCGCGCAGACCCTGCATACGCGCCTGACCTTTGTCGATATTGCCGGCCTCGTGAAAGGCGCCTCGAAAGGCGAGGGACTCGGCAATCAGTTCCTCGCCAATATCCGCGAGGTGGACGCCGTCGCCTATGTGCTGCGCTGCTTCGAGGATGAAAACGTCACCCATGTCGAAGGCCGGCTCGACCCGATTTCCGATGCCGACACCGTCGAGACGGAGCTGATGCTCGCCGACCTCGACAGCCTGGAGAAGCGCCGTGTGCCGCTTGAGAAGAGAGCCAAGGGCCAGGACAAGGAGGCGAAAGCGACCTTGCCGCTGATCGACGCCGCGCTCGCCGTGTTAAGCGAGGGCAGGCCCGCGCGTCTCGCCGAGATCGCGCCCGAGGATCGCCAGCGCTTCAAGCAGCTCCAGCTTCTGACGGCCAAGCCCGTGGTCTATGTCTGCAATGTCGATGAAGCTTCCGCTGCAAGCGGCAATGATTATTCGCGCGCGGTCGAGGAAAAAGCCAGGCGCGAGGGCGCGGCCTGCGTCGTCATTTCGGCCAAGATCGAGGCCGAGCTGGCCCAGCTCCCACCCGACGAGCGCCAAGCTTATCTCGATAGCCTCGATCTCGCCGAACCCGGCCTCAACCGCTTGATCCGCGCCGGATATCAGCTTCTCGACCTCATTACCTATTTCACCGCCGGGCCGAAGGAGGCGCGCGCCTGGACCGTTCGCAAGGGGACACTTGCTCCGCAGGCGGCGGGCGTCATCCATACCGATTTCGAAAAGGGCTTCATCCGCGCCGAGACCATCACCTATGGCGATTTCATCGAATATGGCGGTGAGGCCGGCGCCAAGGAGGCCGGCAAGATGCGCCTGGAAGGCAAGGATTACACCGTGCATGACGGCGATGTCATGCACTTCCGCTTCGCGAATTAAACTCGTTAAAGGAAACGCCGTTTCCTCCCTTGACATCCTCGGGTGAGCGAAGCGAGACCCGAGGATCGATGCCGTTGCCTTGCGACGGTGTAGGTGGGTTGAGCGCAGCGAAACCCGCCTTGTGCCATCAATCGATGCGGTTTCGCTCTGCTCAACCCATCCTACAGGCTCGCTGATAGGTCGGCGGCAAAGGTTGCCGGGGCAAAGCCGGCAACGACATCGTGCGGGGTCGGCGATCCGGATCGGCCGTCAGTTCAGCCGGACCTCGCGGCCGTTTTCATCCGAGCGCAGATCGACCAGCACGGTCTCGCCGCCGATCACCCGCTGGCCCTCCGCGACCAGCACGCCGCGGGCGCTCGGGATATAGATGTCGACCCGGCTGCCAAACCGGATCAGGCCGACGCGGCTCCCCGCTTCCACCATCTGCCCCTCGCGGACGAAGGTCACGATCCGCCGAGCGATCAGCCCAGCGATGCGCACCACGCCGACCTGCAGGCCCGAAGCGGTCTTGAACACCATGATCTCGCGTTCATTGTCCTCGCTGGCCTTGTCGAGGGCGGCATTGAGATAGGTTCCGGGAACATGGATCTCGCGAACGATCTGGCCGTCGACTGGGGCGCGATTGACATGAACGTCGAAAATCGAAAGGAAGATCGAAATGCATGTATGGGGCTGATCGGGCAGGCCGAGCTCGCTCCTCGGCCTGTCGAGATGAACCGAGGTGACCGTGCCGTCGGCGGGCGAGACGATCAGCCCTTCGCGCACGGGCGTGACCCGCGGCGGATCGCGGAAGAAATAGGCGATGTAGATGGTCAGCAGCAGGGCGAGCCAGCCGAGCGGCGACCAGATCAGAAAGAGCAGAATGGTGACGGCAGCGCCGGCGCCGACGAATTTATGCCCGTCCCAATGGATCGGGACGAGGGCGGCCCTGATTGTATCGACGAGATTGTGACGGTCTTCCATGGCGGTTCCCCGGGCCATGCTTCAACTGAAGCGGCTCATAGCACGCAAATCGGGTAAAAGCTTAGCGCTTTCATGAAGTTTTATGCCGCCAGAAACACTATTCGGCGGCGATGGGAGAGATCGCGGGCTTGCGTTCGACGAACGGATCCGCCGCCAGTTCGCGGGCGCGCCGTGCGACCTGCTCGGCCTCCTGCTGGCGCGCCCACATGCCAGCATAGAGACCGTTTTGCGCGAGGAGCTCGCCATGGGTGCCGCGCTCGATGATCCGCCCCGCTTCCAGGACCAGGATCTGGTCGGCATGAATGACGGTCGATAGACGGTGCGCGATTACGAGCGTGGTCCGGTTCTCGGCAACGCGGTCGAGCGCTGCCTGAATTTGCTTCTCGGTAAAGCTGTCGAGCGCGGAGGTCGCCTCGTCAAGCATCAGGATCGGCGGGCCCTTGAGGATCGTCCTGGCAATCGCCACACGCTGCTTCTCGCCGCCTGAGAGCTTGAGGCCGCGCTCGCCGACCATGCTGTCGTACCCGTCCGGCAACGTCCGGATGAAATCATCGATCTGGGCCATGCGGGCGGCCTCGCGGATCTCGTCGTCCGTGGCATCCGGCCGGCCATAGCGGATGTTATATTCGATGGTGTCGTTGAACAGCACCGTGTCCTGCGGAACCATGCCCAGTACCGCGCGCAGCGATTCCTGCGTCACGTCCCTGATGTCCTGGCCGTCGATCAGCACACGGCCAGATCCGGTCTCATAGAAGCGGAACAGTAGCCGCGAAATGGTGGACTTGCCGGCGCCCGACGGGCCGACGATGGCCACCATCCTGCCGGCCGGGACCTCGAAATCGACACCTTTGAGGATTGGCCGCGCCGGATCGTAGGAGAAATAGACGTCCTCGAAGCGGATTTTTCCTTCCGTAACGATCAGCGGTTTCGCATCCGGCTTGTCCTTCACCTCGGGGTTCTGACCCAACAGCTCGAACATAGCCTCGATATCGACCAGGCCCTGGCGTAATTCGCGATAGATCATGCCGAGGAAATTGAGCGGCACGTAGAGCTGAAGCATCATGGAGTTGATCATGACGAAATCGCCGACCGTATGCGTGCCATGGGCGACGCCGCGCGCCGCCAGCAGCATGCAGGCAACGAGACCCGCGGTGAAAATCAACGCCTGCCCGGTGTTCAGGACCGCCAGCGATTTGTAGGTGTGCACCGCCGCCCGTTCGTATCGGACCATCGACTGGTTGAAGCGGCCCGCTTCCCAGCCCTCATTGCCGAAATATTTCACCGTCTCATAATTGAGCAGGCTGTCGATCGCCTTGGCATTGGCCTCGGTGTCGCTGTCGTTCATCTCGCGGCGGATCGCAATGCGCCACTCGCTGGCCTTGAAGGTGAACCAGACATAGACGATGAGCGTCGCGGCGATAATTGCCGAGAAGATCCAGCCGAACAGATAGGTTACGGTGCCGAGCACCAGGACAAGCTCGAGCACGGTCGGGATGGAGTTCAGCATCCCCATGCGGATGATCAGCTCGACGGCGTTGCGTCCGCGCTCGATGACCCGGCTGAGGCCGCCGGTCTTGCGCTCCAGATGAAAGCGCAGCGACAGCCTGTGCAGATGCTCGAAGGTCTGATTGGAGAGCTGGCGGACGGCGTTCTGACCGACCCTGGTGAAAAGCACGTCGCGGATCTGCGTAAAGCCCATCATCATCACCCGGCCGAGGCCATAGGCGACGATGAGTGCAACGGGCACGATCGTAAACGTCACCGTGGTGACGGCCTCCGCGCCTTTGGCGCCGCCGGTGAACCAGTCCACTGCCGCCCTGTAGGCAAGCGGGGTGGCAACCGTCACCAGCTTTGCCGCAACAAGCACGACGCCGGCCAGCACGACACGCAGCCTCAGATCCGGACGGTCCTGTGGCCAGATGAACGGAAGAAGCTTCAGAAGCACCGAGAAGGGGCTCGTATCTTTCTCCTGCGCATCAGGAAAGAAGGACGCGCCCGACCTTTTGCTGTTACGCCGCAAGCTTATCTCTCAAATGAATAGGGGGAGCCACTCCCGCGATTACGCCGTGCCCCATCATAAATGAGAGCAAGACGGATTGAACGCAAGCGATCAACACCGAACTCCTGATTTCAAAGCCAATCCCGCAGGATCGGGATGAGTGGCAGATCTGCCGGAGGCATCGGATAGTCGCCGAGTTTGGTCGCGCGCACCCATGCCAGCGCCTGGCCTTCGAGCGCCGTGACTTCGCCATCCCAGCGCCGGCAGACGAAAAGCGGCATCAACAGGTGGAAGTCTTCGTAGCTGTGGCTGGCGAAGGTGAGCGGCGCGAGGCAGGCTTGCCGGATATCGATGCCGAGCTCTTCGCGCAATTCGCGGATGAGCGCGTGCTCCGGCGTTTCTCCCGGCTCGACCTTGCCGCCCGGAAACTCCCAGAGGCCTGCCATCGACTTGCCTAGCGGCCGCTGCGTGATCAGAACCCGGCCGTCTTCGTCAATCAGCGCCACGGCAGCGACAAGCACCAATTTGAGCGGTGCCGATGCCATTCTAGCTCCGGTAGCTGCCATTGATGTCGATATAGCCGTGGGTGAGGTCGCAGCCCCATACGGTGGCCCGGCCCGGACCGCCGACGCCGACATCAGCGCGGATGACGATCTCGCGATTCTTCATATAGGCGCTGGCCTCGGCCTCGCTGTAATCGGGGCTGCGCATCCCGGCTTCGGCGACGAGAAGGTCACCGAACCATATCGACAGCCTGTCGCGATTGGCGGCCTCGCCGGCCTTGCCGACGGCCATGACGACCCGCCCCCAATTCGCGTCCTCACCGGCAATCGCCGTCTTCACCAGCGGCGAGTTGGCGATCGACAACGCGATGCGCTTGGCCGCGGCATCGCTTTCGGCGCCCTCGACCTCGACCTTGATCAGCTTGGAGATGCCTTCGCCGTCCTTGATGATCTGCAGGGCGAGATCCTGCATCAGATCGCGCAGCGCCTCTGAAAAGCCGCCGAGCCCGCTGTCGGCAGCATCATCGATCCGGTTCCGCCATTTGCCGCGCCTCCAGTGGCGAAGACGAGCAGCGTGTCGCTGGTCGAGGTGTCGCTGTCGACGGTGATGGAATTGAAGGTCGTCTCCACATGACGGCTGACGAGCACCTGCAAGGCCGGTGCCGCGACCGCGGCATCGGTGAAGATGAAGGCGAGCATCGTCGCCATGTCCGGCGCGATCATGCCGGAGCCTTTGGCGATGCCGTTGAGCGTGACCTGCGCACCGCCGATCTCCGACGTCCGGGAGGCCAGCTTCGGGAAGGTATCGGTCGTCATGATGGTGCGCGCGGCTTCGGCAAAGCCGTCCTCCACCGCCTCAGCCGCCAGCCGGTCCAGGACGCCTTCGAACTTTCCCGGCGGGATTGGCTCGCCGATCACTCCGGTCGAGGCCAGCAGCACCTCCGAGGGATCGCAACCCACCGCTCTCGCCGCGAGCGCCGCCGTCGTCTCCACCGTTTCCCAGCCGCGCATCCCAGTAAACGCATTCGCATTGCCGGAATTGACGACGAGGGCGCGCGCCCGGCCATGACCAAGCTGACGCCGGCACCAATCGACCGGGGCCGACGATGTTTTCGACCGCGTCAGAACGCCCGCTGCCCGCGTTCCTTCGGGCAGCAGCACCAGAAGCACGTCCTTCCGGTTCTTGTAGCGGATGCCGGCCTCGGCGACCGCGAGCCTGATCCCCGAAAGGGGCGGCAAGCTGGCAAGGCGCTGAGGCGCGAATGGCGAGATTTTCACCGGGGCACCCCCCGAAAGATTTATTCCGATTTGCCGGGGCTGGCTTTCGGTTGAGCAGCGGCATCGCCCGCGTTCTGATCGGCTTCAACCGCCTTTTTGAGATCCTGATCGAGGATTTCAATCTTGCCGTTTTGCCGCAAGTCCTGAGCCGCGGCCTGCAACTTGTTTTGAATCAGCGAGGCGGTGATCTGCTCTTTGACTTCCTCGAAGCTCGGCGGCTGGCGGTTGCGCTTGTCTTCGATCTTCAGGATGTGCCAGCCGAATTCCGTCTGCACCGGACCGGAGATTTTGCCTTTATCCAGCGCGAAGGCGGCATCCTCGAAGGACTTCACCATCTGACCGCGCGTGAAATAGCCGAGATCACCGCCGGACTCCCCACCGCGATCCTGCGAATATTTCTTGGCGACTTCGGCAAAATCGGCGCCACCCTCAAGCTCTTTGGCGACCTTCTTGGCCTCGTCTTCGGTCTTGACGAGGATATGCCGGGCGTGGACTTCCTCCTGCACAGGCAGGCTCTTCACGCGCTCATCATAAACCGCCTTGGCTTCCGACTCCGGTACCGAGTCGCGGATCTTCTTCTCAAAATAGGCGTCACGCAGCGCACGCAGACGATAATATTTCATGCGCTTCTCGAAGTCCTCGCCCTGGCCCAGATTTGCTTTATCGGCGGCTTCGGCCATCAGATGCGCTTCGATCAGATATTCAACGAGGACCCTCCGGCGGCTGTCGGCCGGAACGCCAGCGAGCTCCGATCCGAGCTCCGCTTCGGCGAAGTTCATCTCGGCTTCGGTGACATCTTGTCCGTTGACCGTGGCAACAACGGTTTCCGGCGTTGCCCAGCTCGGCACGGCAAACATGGCGGCCGCGACGAGCACTGCGGCTGATACAAAGGTTTTCACGGTTCGTCCTCTCGGATTGAATTCGCTTACGGAACCTTGCGGCTGTTTGGCCAGAAAATTGTGCTCTGGGTGCGGCAGTCCGTCTGGCTCTGTTTAGCGCCCATTGAGGCCGCGCGCAAAGGCTGATTAAGCCGCTCTCGGTTAAGGCGCGCGTTGACAAGGGATTGCGCCCCCCTTATCTCTGCAAGTGTGAATTTCCCGGCCGTCGACAGACCGCTTAGCCGTGATGCTCTAAGGATTCCTCGAAGATCATCGCCCCCGACGCAGATATGGGGATCATGTGGGCGCCGGTGGTTCGGGACGTTGAGATTCGACCAATTTTCGTTAATCCGCCGGGAGCGGATTGGCGTGCTTGAGGCTTTGCAATGCTATCTTTCGCGACGCTTGCTAGTAAGGTTTTTGGAACGTCCAACGAACGCAAGCTGAAAGCGTTTGACGCGCGCGTTGCGGCCATCAACGCCCTGGAGCCCGAAATCGTCACCCTCTCGAACGATGCCCTCCGCGCCAGAACCTTGGAGTTCAAAGACCAGATTGCCCAGGGACGGTCGCTCGACGATCTTCTGGTCCCAGCATTCGCCACCGTGCGTGAGGCGGCCAAGCGTACCCTCGGACAGCGCCATTTCGACGTGCAGCTGGTCGGCGGCATGGTGCTGCATCAAGGCGACATCGCCGAAATGAAGACCGGCGAAGGTAAGACGCTTGTCGCAACTCTCCCAGTCTACCTCAATGCGCTTGCCGGGCGCGGTGTCCATGTCGTCACCGTCAACGATTATCTCGCACGCCGCGACGCCGATTGGATGGGCGCGATCTACAAGTTTCTCGGCATGTCGGTCGGCGTCATTCTGCATGAGCTCGATGACGAGCAGCGCCGCCAAGCCTATGGCTGCGACATCACCTACGGCACCAACAACGAATATGGCTTCGATTATCTCCGCGACAATATGAAATATTCGACTGCCGAAATGGTGCAGTTCGGAGGGCGCGGCGCAGATCTCGCGGGGCATGCTTACGGCATCGTCGATGAGGTCAACTCCATCCTGATCGACGAGGCGCGCACCCCGCTTATCATTTCCGGCCCGGTCGAAGACCGCTCGGACCTCTATAACGCGATCGACACGATCATTCCCCAGCTCCGCACCGAAGATTTCGAACTCGACGAAAAGATGCGCACCGTCGCCCTGACGGAGTCCGGCAATGAGCGCGTCGAGGAGCTGATGCGCGAACGCGGCGTGCTGAATGAGAAATCATCGCTTTACGATATCGAGAACGTCTCGCTCGTCCATCATGTGACCTCGGCGCTCAAGGCGCATAAGCTGTTCATGCGCGACCGTGATTATATC
Source organism: uncultured Alphaproteobacteria bacterium (assembly GCA_963773735.1). Classification (GTDB taxonomy): domain Bacteria; phylum Pseudomonadota; class Alphaproteobacteria; order Rhizobiales; family Rhodomicrobiaceae; genus CAVZCK01. The sequence goes on from CAVZCK010000020.1 coordinate 74,661, forward strand.
GTCCGTCAGGGCAAGGTCGTCATCATCGACGAATTCACCGGCCGCATGATGGAAGGCCGACGCTATTCCGAGGGCTTGCATCAGGCGCTTGAGGCCAAGGAGCGCGTCGAAATCCAGCCGGAAAACCAGACGCTGGCCTCGATCACCTTCCAGAACTACTTCCGCCTCTATGACAAGCTTGCCGGCATGACCGGAACGGCGCTGACGGAAGCCGGTGAGTTTCAGGATATTTATGGGCTCGACGTGATCGAGGTCCCGACCAATCGGCCGATGGTGCGCGGCGACCATCATGACGAAGTCTACCGCACCGCGCGTGAAAAGAACGACGCCATCATCGAGCTGATCAAGAACTGCCGCGAGCGCGGCCAGCCGGTCCTGGTCGGCACGACCTCGATCGAAAAATCGGAAACGCTCTCGGAAGAGCTCAAGAGGCTTAAGATCCAGCATCAGGTGCTGAACGCGCGCTACCACGAGCAGGAAGCCCATATTATCGCGCAGGCAGGCGTCCCGGGCGCGGTGACCATCGCGACCAACATGGCGGGCCGCGGCACCGATATTCAGCTCGGCGGCAATCTTGAAATGCGTGTCAAGACCTGGGTCGCGGAGCAGCAGACGAAGGGCAAGACCCCGGGCGAGGACGAACTCGAAGAACAGACCAAGATCGTCAGTCAGGAGATCGCGGAGAAGAAAGAACAGGCGCTTAAGGCGGGCGGCCTCTACGTCGTCGGCACGGAGCGTCACGAGTCGCGACGCATCGACAACCAGCTTCGCGGCCGCTCCGGCCGCCAGGGCGATCCGGGCGACAGCAAATTCTTCCTGTCGCTCGAAGACGATCTGATGCGCATCTTCGGCTCCGACAGGATGGACGGCATGCTGCGCCGTCTCGGGCTTCAGGAGGGCGAGGCGATCATCCACCCCTGGATCAATCGCGCGCTCGAAAAAGCCCAGCAGAAGGTCGAGGCGCGCAATTTCGAGATGCGCAAGAACATTCTCAAATATGACGACGTGATGAATGACCAGCGAAAGGTCATTTTCGAGCAGCGCATCGAGCTCATGCACAAGGACGAAGTCAGTGAGACGATCGCCGGCATGCGCCATGAGACGGTCGACCAGCTCGTTTCCGACCATGTTCCGCCGAATGCCTATGCCGAACAATGGGACACAGCCGGGCTCCAGGAGGCGGCGAAAGCCGTTTTAGCGCTCGATCTGCCGATCGTCGATTGGGCCAAGGAGGAGGGCATCGCCGATCAGGAAATCCGTGAGCGGCTGATCGGCAAAGCCGATGCCGCTGCGGCGCGCAAGGCCGCCGAATTCGGGCCGGAACTGATGCGGCAGGTCGAAAAGGGCATTCTGCTGCAGATGCTCGACCAGCTCTGGCGCGAACACATCATCATGCTCGAGCATCTGCGTCAGGCTGTCGGCCTGCGCGGCTATGCCCAGCGCGATCCGCTCAACGAATATAAGAGCGAGGCGTTCGCCTTGTTCGGGACCATGCTGTCACGCCTGCGCATGGCCGTGACCGAACAGCTCATGCATATTCAGCTTGCACCCAATCAGAGCTTCGAGATGCAGGCTGAGGAGTTGCCGGAAATGCGCCCGTCGCATGTCGATCCGCTTACCGGCGAAGACGAGTTCGAATTTGCCGAGGCGGCAACCGGCACCGATGGCCCGCTGCCGCGCAAGGGCGGCCGCGGCGGCGGCGGCGTACCGGTACGCTCCCGCAGCAAGGCCGCGGCGGTCGATCCCAACAATCCGGCGACCTGGGGCAAAGTTTCCCGCAACGCCCCCTGCCCGTGCGGCTCGGGCAAGAAATTCAAACATTGCCACGGCGCACTCGTGGCGTAATCATCGAGATTATGCCTGAGCGGCTCCGGCTGGTGCCGTAGAGTGAGCCGCACCGGCGGCGTGAGGCCTGCGCGCTATCGCGATCCGCAATTTTCCGTAGGCCGACAAAAGAGCCGGTCAGGACAGCCGCGCGATCTGACTGCGTTCGATGCCATGAGTAATCTGCGACCGCCCGGCGACGGTCCTGTCAAATCCGATCCCCACGCCATATTGCGACGCTAAAACGCTGCGGATGATGGAGCCGAAGAAGGCTTCCGCGGCGGCGGGAACGGCCGAGGCCTTCTGCATCACGTGAGCCAGCATGTCATATGCGGCGGCCCAGGGACTCACTTATCTCCGGCTTCAGATCCGGGCCGAGGACGCGGCTCAGCATCGACGAGAACGCCTCGGCGACGATGGCATAATGCTCGTCCTCGACATCATATCCCATATGCCGGCGGCCGAGGTCGGCGACATGCTCCGATACCGCCGCAATCCGGTCTAGGCTCCTGACGATCGTCGATAGCATCTGAACGAATTTGGCTTTGTGCGGCGTCATGTCGTCGGGAAAGAGACCCCGAAGCTCGGGAGAAAGCCGGAACAGCTCGTCGTAGAATACCCGGCTGGCCTCGTTGGATTGGCCGCTGAGCAGTCTGAAGCTGTCCTGAACAATCTCCACCTGTGTCGGCGTCATCGCGGTATGCACGATGAATATATACCCACCAGATTGAGCAAGACGAACGTCGTTCATTTTCGCTCCCCCTCCAAAGAGAGATTAGCCGCGCCAAATATTGCTAAAAAAATTTGTCCTATCAACAAACCTCTCACGTTTGCGGACGATATTAGGGGTCTTACCTACAAATTTATTTGTGACATATCTCAGATTTTGGGTGCGTCTGAGAAATAATTGTCGATCGCTGCTGGCTCTGGTCGAGCGTTACCGCTTGCCTACGCTCTTAAAAAGCGAAGATATGTCTGCCCCGCGCTCAGTGGCATCCAGCCGCGATTGCATGGCATCGACGGGCTCGTTTTCATCGTCTTCGGGGCTCGTCATGCCAGGTTCCATGGCTCCTACGACGATGTCATAGGCCGTGCTCCACGCATCTTTCACCTCGTCGGTGCACTCGGCTCCGAGCGTTTTCTCAAGCGCCCAAACCAAAGCCGACTTCATCGTCGCATAGTCCTCCATGCGAACGCCGTAGGCTGCGTGAAGCTTGCCCGACCAAAATGCTCCCGGGAGCACAGCGCTCGCTGACGCTTGAGCAGTCACGGGTAACGAAACGACCGACCGAAGATGGAGCTGCACAACCTCGGTAATGACTTTCATGAATTTGGCTTGCTGGGCCTTTAAGTCGGTTCTGAACATCGGCTTGATTTCAGGTGCGATTGTAAACAGCCGATTGTAGAAAACAGTACCAAACTGATCGGCAATCGGCTCGATCTTCGCAAAGCTGCGTTGCAATACTCGGAGCTGAGCGGGCGTCATGCCAAGGGCCAACCAATACAGTGTTTGAACTTCCGACCCCAGCGCTAAAACAGACGCCGAGCTTGACCATCGCGGCCAACTTCAGTACCGACCGTAGTCCGCACGATCAGTAAAGAGAAATACTCTAACAGGCTGGTATTTTAAACTCAAATTTGTCGATCGCTCTCTCCTCTATGATGATAAGCTCCGTCATGGATATTCAAAATGCAAAATATATCTAATTTAAAACAATTGTTCTATTCATATTTTATATTAGTATTATATGATATATCATATGATATATGCCTAAGCGGCGTTTCGATATTTTCCGGACTATGATCTTGCGCCGCATGGGCGGAAAATCCGTAATATTGCTTATATAAAGTCTGCGGCGCCTTGCTGATCCACACCGAGCTGGCCCGGAAATATTCGGATGTGAAGTGATTGAACTTCATGCATTAAGATCCAAAATCTGATCCTGGGGCCCCGCGCCAAACGAATTGCGTCGGACATTGAGCGGCCCGATTTGCGTATCTGCTTTCCCTTCCGCAGATCGCGTCTTAGACTGCTGCAAAGCAGCTTCACAAAAGTGAAATTAACTTTCATGGACAAGGCGGGCACAGTCCTTCTCGTAACGCCCCGCGCCGACGATTGGTCGCCGGCGAAGGCGCTCTTGGCCACGCAATATGGATACCGCGTCTTGCAGGCGTTATCGGCTGCGGAAGCTCGCGCGACCTTGGGCGATGTGCATGTCGACCTGGTTATCGCCGACGAGGGCGACGCCGACGCAGATGGCGTCGCCCTGCTGTCGGCCCTTCGAATTTCGTATCCCGATATCATTCGCGTGCTGGCGCTGCCGGCACAATACGCGGCGGTGCAGAGGGCGATTTCTCAGGCGTCGGTCTACCAGTTTCTGCGTAAGCCGCTCGATGCTGACCAAGTTGGACTTGTCGTGAAGCGCGGGCTGGAAACTCGTGAGCTTGCGAGACGCCACCGTCTGCTCGCTCGCGAATTCAAACTCTCATTTGATGCGCTCGAATTCGATCGCCCGCATCTGCCGATACGCAATGAAAGTCTCCGGTTCGAGAAGCTGGTCTATGTCAGCGAGAAAATGGCCGAGCTGTGCGATCTTGCCCGGACAGCCGCCAAGAGCGATCTGCCGATCCTGATTCAGGGAGAGACCGGCACGGGAAAGGAACTTCTGGCGCGCGCCATCCATTACAACTCTCACCGCCATACCAGTCCGCTCATGGTGCAGAATTGCGGTGGAATGCCGGATGAGTTGCTCCACTCCGAATTGTTCGGTCATAAGCGAGGCGCCTTTACCGGCGCGGTTTCCGATCGTCTCGGTCTGTTTCGCGCTGCCGACGGCGGAACGGTCTTTCTCGACGAGATTTCCGACGTCTCCAAAACCTTTCAGGTCAGCCTCCTGCGTTTCCTCCAGGAAGGCGAAGTGAAGCCACTTGGCTCCGACGCGACGCAGACATGCAATGTCCGCATCCTGGTGGCGTCTAACCGTCCGCTGAATGAGCTCGTTGCGGCGGGGGCGTTTCGCCAGGATCTCTACTTCCGTCTGCGCGGCTTCGAGTTTGAAGTTCCGCCTCTGCGCGAGCGGACCGAGGACATTCCGGCGCTTGCGGAATTCTTCACGGCCAAGCACAGCGCGGCCATTGGACGGAAAGTCCTCGGCATTTCCGCCAAGGCATTGGCAAAGCTGGTTTGTTATGATTTTCCGGGCAACATCCGTGAGCTGGAAAACGAAATCCGCAGGATGCTTGCTCTTGCCAGGGACGGCGAATATCTGACCACCCATCATATGTCGCCAACGATCCTGAACGCCTCGGCGCGGCCGCCCGCGCAGACGCCGTCGCAGTTCCTTCCAGAAGGTGAAACGCTGAAAGATCGGGTGGAGAGCCTGGAGCGTCATGTCGTGCGCGAGGCGCTGACGCGCTATCGCTGGAACCAGAGCCGCGCCGCCGAAGAACTGGGATTGTCGCGGGTCGGCCTTGCGAATAAAATCAGACGATATGGACTGGATGAGCAGGTCTGATGCCCGACGAGAATGACTCAGATCCATCGGGATCGGTCAATGTCGTACCCTTCCCGCAATCGCGTGTTGCGCCGCGTGGCTCGGAGGGCGGCTTCAAGGACCTCGGTCTGAGTGACCTTGCGCAAATGCTCGGCGCGCCCGGCCGGCAGGGCACAGGACACTGGTGCAGCCGCTGTCAGGGCATCTGGTATGGCTATCTTCTGGAGGTGGCGTGCCCAAAATGCGGTGGGCGCAGCGGCTAGCGCCGATCCCGCCAAGAAGGTGAAAACTTGCTTTCTGCTGTAAAGCAACTTTGCAGCGAATTTTCCGGCATCAACTCGGCAATATCTTTCACATCACCGTAAACCCAAGCATTGATCGGCTTTCTCATCCGCTGACCCGCTTTGGCACATGGCTTGCTTTGCCCGAGCAAGAAGCACATCCGCATCGATGCTTCGGATCAAGCTGGAGGAAGCAATGGCAAATCTCTTATGGCTCCAGGGCGGCGCCTGCTCAGGCAATACGATGTCGTTCCTGAATGCCGAAGAGCCGAGTGCGTGCGATTTGGTGACCGATTTCGGCATTAACGTTCTGTGGCACCCCTCACTCGGGCTTGAACTTGGCGACAACCTCCAGCGGATATTGAGAGCGCTCATATCCCGCGAGATTGCGCTGGATGTCTTCGTGTTCGAGGGCACCGTGATAACGGCTCCGAACGGCACGGGCGCATGGAACCGCTTTGCCGGCCGGCCCATGAAGGACTGGGTTGGCGAGCTTTCCAAAGTCGCCGGCTACACGGTCGCGATCGGCGACTGCGCAACATGGGGCGGCATCCCTGCAACCGAGCCCAACCCCACGGACAGCATGGGGCTGCAGTACCTGAAGCGCAAGCGTGGCGGCTTTCTCGGCGAAAATTACAGATCCCGAGCCGGGCTGCCTGTGATCAACATTCCGGGCTGCCCTGCCCATCCGGACTGGATCACGCAGATCGTCGTCGCTCTCGCCACCGGGCGCGGCGCCGACATTGCGCTCGATGATCTGCAGCGGCCGAAAACCTTCTTCACCACCTTTACGCAGACCGGCTGTACGCGGAACATGCATTTCGCCTACAAGGTCTCGGCGACCGAGTTCGGCCAGCGCAAGGGCTGTCTCTTCTACGATCTCGGCTGCCGGGGGCCGATGACCCATTCGCCCTGCAACCGGATTTTGTGGAACCGGCAATCATCGAAAACCCGCTCGGGGATGCCGTGCATCGGCTGCACCGAGCCGGAATTCCCCTTCTTCGAGCTAGCCCCCGGGACCGTGTTCAAGACGCAGACGCTGATGGGCGTGCCCAAAGACATGCCGGAAGGAGTCAGCAAGGCCGGCTACGTAAAGCTGACGGCGGCCGCCAAGGCAGCCTCGCCCGCATGGGCCGAGGACGACATTTTCGTCTAGTGTCCCGATTCCGAAGTTCGCCTCATTCTGCAGCTAGCTCCTTAGCGAACTTCGGAATCTCAAGGGACACTAGCAACTCTATGATTCTCGTGTGGTTTGAGATCGAGAAATCCCCTTGCTGAGCAAGCTGAGACAATGAAGGGGATTTCTCGATCACCACACTAGGCGTTGCATCCGCCCCAAGCTGCTTTAGGAGACATCCCCATGACTGCCGCAGTTCAGACACTCGATATTTCACCCGTTGGCCGGGTCGAGGGCGATCTCGACGTTCGCGTCGACATTCAGAACGGCGTCGTCGTCAACGCCTGGACGCAGGCCGAGCTTTTCCGTGGATTCGAGGTGATCCTTCGGAACAAAGACCCGCAGGCTGGGCTTGTCGTGACCCCGCGCGCCTGCGGCATTTGTGGGGCATCGCATCTCACCTGCGCGGCCTGGGCGCTGGATACGGCGTGGCAGTCGGAGGTTCCGCCAAATGCGATCCTGGCGCGCAATCTCGGTCAGATCACCGAGAGTCTGCAGAGCATCCCGAGGCACCATTACGGGCTGTTCATGATCGACTACACGAATAAGAACTATTCGAGGTCCGCCTTTTACGAGGAAGCCGTCAAGCGCTGGGCGCCATTCACCGGCACGAGTTACGAGATCGGCGTCACGATTTCCGGCAGGCCGGTCGAGATATACGCGCTGCTCGGCGGGCAGTGGCCTCATTCCAGCTATATGGTGCCCGGCGGCGTGATGTGCGCGCCGACCCTCACCGACGTCACTCGCGCCTGGTCGATCCTCGAATATTTCCGGCGCAACTGGGCCGAGCCGGTGTGGCTCGGCTGTTCTTTCGAGCGCTATGAAGAGATCAGATCCTATGACGACTTCATGGTCTGGCTCAACGAACGGCCGGAGCATGCAAATTCCGATCTCGGCCTGTTCTGGCGCATGAGCGTCGATATCGGGCTCGACAAATTCGGGCGCGGCCACGGTCGGTATATTTCCTGGGGCTACCTCCCGCATGAGCACCGCTATAATCGCCCAACCATCGACGGGCGCAACGCGGCGCTGATCATGAAGAGCGGCATCTATGACGGCCACGCCGACACGCACCAGCTCATGCATCACACGCATGCGCGCGAGGACGTAATGCACGCCTGGTATGACGAGCCGGGCGGCCGCCATCCCTTCGACCGGACGACGGTGCCATTGCAGAAGAACGATCCAGACATGGCTGGGAAATATTCTTGGGCAACGGCTGTCTACCACGACCAGATCGGACGCCTCGAAGCGGGTGGGCTGGCGCGCCAGGTCGTGGCCGGTGGCAAGCATGGCGAAGCCTGGCAGCACTACGATCCGCTTGTCGTCGATATGTACCGCAAGATGGGCGGCGCCAGCGTTCTGCTTCGCCATTTCGCCCGCATGCATGAGGTGGTGAAGCTCTATCGCGAAGCTGAAAGAAGCCTCCGCGAGTTCAAGATTAAAGATCCATGGTATATCAAGCCGAACGAAAAAGACGGCCGGGGCTGGGGGGCGACCGAGGCAATTCGCGGCGCGCTCTGCCATTGGATCGAGATTCAGAACGGCAGGATCAAAAACTACCAAATCGTTGCGCCGACCACCTGGAATGTCGGCCCGAGAACCGACGTCGGGGACCGCGGCCCGATCGAGGAGTCGCTGATCGGCACGCCGATCGCCGACCCCAGCGATCCCGTCGAGGTCGGCCATGTCTGCCGCTCCTACAACTCATGCCTCGTTTGCACGGTTCATGCGCATGACAGCAAGACCGGCAAGGAGCTGGCGCGCTTCCGGACCGCATAAGCAGAACTGCGGCTCAAAGCGCGTCGGACTTACCACGGCCGGGCTGTTCGTCACGAGCGGATGGCTCGGCGCGCTGGTTTTTGACAGTGCAATCGGCGAAAGTCTGGTTCGGCACCGTCGCCGCGCTGGCAACTCGTACCTATTCGTAATATGATTGATGAAAAAGATATCCCATTTTGTGTATTTTGCACTCAATATGTAAATAAGACGAGAACGAGATATTTGTCTATATCTTGTCGATGCGTAGGTCTGGGCGCGGATGGCGCAGCTCCGATATGCGAAACAGGGTAGGGGATGCGAAAATGTGGAGCAACGCGCTTTCCGAGGTCGATCACCCCGACTTGTTGAGCGAGATTGCGGAATTGCTCGAACAGGGACTTGAAACCCAGGTCGATCCGTTTCCGGAAACGGACAAGGAATTCGCCGACATTCTGCTTCAGCTGCGCCAGCTCGACCCGAACGACTTGAAATCGAAACTGATCGTTGGCGGGTTCGTCAATCATCCTTGGGGCCCGGATCAGCAGCGCTGCATGGAGTGCATGTATTATCTCGTCCACCGAAAATGGTGCGATCTGCCTGAACTATCCGTGCCGGTCGAGCCAGATTGGTGGTGTCGGCTTTGGCGGATTTGACTCGAGTGCGCTGACATATTGACCAGGCGCATGCGTCAGTGCACTCGTTGTTTGTTTCTGCATCGATTTTACTAAACTCCGGCTGAAGCCTCCGTTTGGATCGATGCATTAGGGAGGCGCAAGAAACGCGAGGGAGGCCGGCGATGAGCAGCGATGCCGATGCAAAGCGCGAACAAATCATAGAGCTGCTTTCGAGCGGATTAGGAACCGAGGTCTATCCGCGAGCCGATACCCATGAGCAAGTTCAGGCCATCGTCAAGAGGCTGCAGGTGGAAGGCCGCGACCTCAAAGGAAAGCTCGTCATCGCCGGCTTTTCCATCGTGCCGGTGGAGCACAATGAGATCGAGCAGGCCTGCCAAACCTGTATGTATTATCTGGTGCGCCGCCGCCATTGCGCGCTCCCGGAATTGGATTTGCCGGTCGAGCCGGATTGGTCTTGCCGGCTTTGGCGCATTTAGAGCGAGATCCGAAAAACCTGTCCCCGTGGAAGACGGAGGATAGGAACCGGTTTTCGGAAAAATCGAGCGACAAAACAGATAGATAGAACGACGCGAGCGATTCCATCTGAGCGAACGTCGCTCTAGCGGCCGATGACGGACAGTATTGCGATAATTGGCTGCGGCAACGTCAATCGCAGCGACGATGGTGCAGGAGCCGAAGTGTTGCGGCTGCTGGCTCTGGACGAGCGGAACGGACTCATTAACGATGTCCGGCTGCTCGATGCGGGGACCGACGGAATGGCGGTGATGTTCGCCGCCAAGGGCTGCCAAACGCTCATCGTCGTCGATGCTTGCCGCTCGGGCGCCGAGAGCGGCGCGGTGTTCGAAGTGCCGGGCCACGAGCTTGAGCAGCCGCCGCCCGGCGGCTTCAATCTGCATGATTTCCGCTGGGACCACGCCCTGTTCGCCGGGCGCCAGATGTTTCGCGAGCACTTTCCCGCCGACGTCACCGTCTTCCTTATCGAAGCCGAACATCTCGATTTCGGCGTTGGCCTGTCGGAAAAAGTTGCGAGCGCGGCGCACAAGGTTGCAAGCCGAATCCGCGAGCTGATCGCGGAGCGTCAACTGGCGGGGTCGAGCCTATCGTGACCGACACGGCTGCTCAGGTGTATTTCCGCGACGGGCGGCTCTATGTGACGCGGGCGGCGTACGACGCGTTTTTTGCGCCCAGCACAACAGTCGTTCTTCTTAGGCAAGGCGCGGACCTTCTGGGATTGCCTGTGCAAAACGCCGCCTCCGGCGGATATGTTCTGAAAATTCGCAACGCGGCGGGCGACCGGGTGGTCAGCGCCGCGGATTTCTTTCGTGATCAAGGTGTTGAAGACGACGCCGAATGGCGCGGATCATTCGCCTGGTGTAAAAACTATCACGGTCTCCGGATGTACGAATTCTTCCGGATGTAAACAAAATTTCCGATATGTACAATTGATTGACGAAACGAAAGAAATGAGATTACCTCTATACAAACAAAGTTTTCTGTCCGACCATGCGGGAGGAGCGGATGGTTTCCGCTGATCTCTTTAAGGATCAGTTCGCTGCGGCGCTGGCTGCCGCCGAAGCTGAGACCGCGAGTCCGACAGAGCGCGCCGAGATGCTCATGGAGATTTCCATGGGCTTACAGAAACAGCCAAAAGACCCAGCCCAGCTCAAAGCCGCCGCCGATCTCTGCGACAAGGCCCTTGAGATCTGCCCGGAAGAGGAAGCGCTGCTGAGAGCGCGGATCACGGCGCGCAAGGCGACCGCTCTGCAAGCCATACCGGCAGATGACGCGACATTCCTGGCAATGGCGCGCGACCTCTATACCTCCGTATTCCCCATATTCCAGGCTCAGGGCACCCCGGAGGAATTGGCCGAGCTGGAAATGAATCTCGGCCTCGTTCTGCAAAGCCTTGCGGGGCTGGGCTGCGCGCGCATCACCGATGCGATCTCGGCCTATCAGCGCGCCCTGCGGGTTTTCGACAGGCAGCGCTTTCCCCAGGAATTCGCCATTCTGCAGAACAATCTCGCCACAGCCTTTCTGACTATTCCGCTGTCTGACGAACGCGCCAAGATGCGCGAGGCGCTTGCCGTCCAGGCTTTCGAGGAAGGCCTGCGTGTGGTAAACATCGTCGACCATCCGGTCGAATACGCCATGCTGCAGAACAATCTCGGCAATGCGCTGCAATATGCCTCCTCAGCGCACGGGGTCGCAAACAATCTGAGGGCCCTTGAAGCCTATGATGAAGCGCTCAAAGTCCGTACACGCAGGAATATGCCCATCGAATATGCGAACACACTGACCAACAAGGCAAATTGCCTGCAAAATCTGCCGGACGATCCGGAGCGGCCGGAACACGGCAACCGCGCGAACCTGGTTCAGGCGAAGGCCCTCTATGAAGAGGCCAGAGATATCTTCAAAGCCCGCGGCGAGAGCGGCAAGGCGGGTATCGTCGCCGAGATCGCGCTTCAATTGGAAGCTGAACTGACGGGATTGCCTGCCGGCAACGGCGGTCCGGGACATACGGCGCGCGCTTAGCATCGCCATCGAAATTCGGGAGGCTGACGTGACGGTGGAGAGCCTGCTCCAGCAACCTTTGATCTGGTCTCTGGCTTTATCGGCGATCGGGTTCATCTCTGCGATGATCGGCGGCGCGGTGTCCGGCTTCGTGATCGCAGGCAAAGAGCTTGGCGCCGAGGTCGCGACGCAGATGGGGGCACTCTTCGGCCTCTTCTCAGGGCTTCCGGGCATCGCCGTCGCGCTCGTTACGCTGGCGCTGGTCGGTTGAGGAGGGACAGATGCTCAGCATGGCGAAGAATGCTTTCATCCTTTTCCTCCGTGGCCGGCTCTTTGCCGAACCCGGCAAGGCGCTGAGCCTCATGGCCGCAGGCGCCATTTTCACGGCGCTCCTCTGCATTGGCTTGGTCAAGGCCGGCACACCGCTCTGGGCCGCAGTGCTGGCGGCTGGATTCATCGGCGGAGGCTTGCAGCCGATTTTATTGAAGAGAATCCGATTTCGCTGAGTAAACGTCCATGAATGCGCTCGATAAGGCGCCACCGCAGCGGAGCGATCTTTCCAGGCTTCTCGAAGACATCGAGCGGCTCGACGCTATTTTTGCGGAGTGGGACGACGCGCCGCGCAGCGCCGTTCATGCCTACCGGACAGCGATTGAAGCCCTTCATGGCGATGCGATCCGCCGGCTGGTCGGCGCGCTGAAGAACGATCCAGCCGCCGCCGCCGCCATGAAGCACGCCGCCGCCGATGAGATTGTTTACGCCGTCCTGCGCCGCCACAATGTCATCAAGCCGAGCATCGCCGAGCGTGTCGAGACCGCGCTCCAGAGCGTGCGTCCCATGCTTGCCTCTCATGGCGGCGACATCGAACTCGTCAAGGTTGTCCCGCCCGCCATCGAAGTCCGCTTTACCGGCGCCTGCGACGGCTGCGCCGCGTCCGCGCTCACCTTTCACGCCGGGGTGAAGAAGGCGGTCGAAGACGCCTGCCCGGAAATTACGGACATCATCCAGGTCAAGGGCCACGCTGGCGGCGCGAATGGGGCTGTAAATTTCATCAGCCCCTTCGCATTGAATGCATCCGGCGACTGGCTATTTGCGGGCCGGCTGAACGAGATTCCCGAAGGCGGCGTTTGCGCCCTGTCGTTGGGCGGCGAAAAAGTGCTGCTGTTCCGCCGCGGACCGGTCGTCGCCTGCTTCCGGAATGCCTGCGCGCATCTCGGCTTGCCGATCGACGACGGCGATGTTGAGGGCGCCATCATCACCTGCCCGCATCATGGCTTCCGCTACGACCTGACCAGCGGCGAATGCCTGACAGCGCCCGAGGTGCAGCTGCAGCCCCACGCCGTCCGGGTGATCGGCAATCGCGTTGAAGTGAGGCTGGCGCGATGAGGGTCTCCCTTCAGCATGCCACGGCGAGTTTCCCCCGCTCCGGTTCGTCGGATCCGGAGCCTCTACCCCTGCCCCTGCTCTCTGTCGAGGGACCGCGCGTTATACTGGGCGGCCACCTCGGCAGAGATGGGCTCGCGGCGCCCATAAGGCCTGGCCGGGCCACGCTGTTCGGACCGCGAGGCGCCTGTCTGGCGACGGGGAGCGGACCGCTTTTCGTAGCGGACACGGGTCACCACCGCCTGATGATCTGGTCGGAGGCTCCAGCTCAGGATGATCAGTTTGCCGATCTTCTCATTGGCCAGCCCGATTTCTGCTCCGAAGGGCGCAACGCCAAGACCGCAATCGGCGCGGCGACGCTCAACGTGCCGACCGGCGTCGCGGCGGCGGGCGGCGTCCTTGCGGTCGCTGATGCCTGGAACCACCGCGTTCTGATCTGGCATGGCTACCCGGCGCGCTCCAACCAGCCAGCCGATGTCGTTCTCGGACAGGCCGATTTTGAGGCCGGCCTCGCCAATCGCGGGGCGGACCGCCCGGACGCCGATACGCTCAACTGGTGCTATGGCGTGACGATCGCGGACGGCCGGCTCTTCGTCGCCGATACCGGGAACCGGCGCGTGCTCATTTGGGACCGCGTCCCCGAACGCAACGGCACGCCGGCCAATCTTGTCCTGGGACAGAAATGCTTCACCTGCCGCGACGAAAACGGAGGCGAAGCCATCGGCGCGAGCGGCATGCGCTGGCCGCACGCCGTGACCTGCGCCGCCGGCAGGATCATGGTCGCCGACGCCGGCAATAATCGCGTCATGGTCTGGCGCTCGATGCCGCAGGAACATGGCGCGCCCTGCGATTTCGTGCTTGGGCAAGCCAGCTTCGCAGAACAGGAGAATAATGGCGCCGCCTATTGGCCCAATGCTGCGACGATGAATATGCCATATAGTGCCACCGCGCTCGGCGAGCGGATTGTCGTGGCTGACACGGCGAATTCCAGGCTCGTTGCTTTCTCGCGGCGCGACATCGCAATGGGCGCACGCGCGACGAGCCTTGCCGGCCAGCGCCGCTTTTCCGACAAGGGAGATAATCGCTGGGGTCCGCCTCGCCGCGACAGCCTCTGCTGGCCGTATGGCATCAGTGGGTGCGGCGAGGTTCTGGCCATCGCGGATTCGGGGAATAACCGCGTGCTGCTTTGGGAGGCTGCATCATGAGCGTTCCCGCCCAGACCGCCGCATACGAGACGATCGCCGTCGAAATCCGGGTCCAGGGCCGTGTGCAGGGTGTCGGTTTCCGGCCCGCTGTCTGGCGCATCGCCTATGCGCTGCACCTTGGCGGCGAAGTGCTCAACGACGCGCAGGGCGTATTGGTTCGCCTCCAGGGTCCGCCCTCTGCAGTGATGCATTTTATTGAGCGCCTTCACAGCGAAGCTCCGCCGCTTGCGCGCATTGAGTCGATCGTCTCGCATCCTTACGACGGACGCTTGCCCGGCATGTTTCGCATCACCGAAAGCGCCGGCGGGGCCGTCCATACCGAAATCTCCCCCGACGCCGGGATCTGCAAAGCTTGTGCGGAGGAAATTCTCAATCCATTCGAGGGCCGGTACCGATATCCCTTCACCAACTGCACGCATTGCGGGCCGCGCCTCAGCATCATCAACGGCGTGCCCTATGACCGCGCACAGACGACGATGGCCGCCTTCGACATGTGCGAGGCCTGCCTCGCCGAATATGGCGATCCCGCCAATCGGCGTTTTCATGCCGAGGCGACGGCCTGCCATAGCTGCGGACCGCGCGTCTCCTTGATCCGGCTTGACGGCGGGGCAGTCAGCTTCGATCAGCATTCGATGCTCGATAATGTCGATGCGGCCCGCAGCCTGCTGCAAAAGGGCGAGATCGTTGCTATCAAAGGGCTCGGCGGCTATCAGCTCGCCTGCGATGCCACGAACGCGGATGCCGTCGCCCGGCTCCGCGAGCGCAAGGGGCGCTATGCCAAGCCCTTCGCGCTGATGGCGCGCGACCTCGATGTCATCAGGCGCTATTGCCGCATCAGCAAAGCGGAGGAGGCGGCTCTGATGAGCGCGAAAGCGCCCATCGTTCTGCTGCGCGCCGGCGGGCCGGAGCATCTCCCCGATCCGGTGGCGCCAGGCTTGAACATGCTGGGCTTCATGCTCCCGACGACGCCCTTGCACCTTCTGATGCTCCGCAATCTGGACCGGCCCGCGGTCATGACCAGCGGCAATGTCTCCGACGAACCGCAGCTTATTGCCGACGCCGAGGCGATGGACAGGCTGGGCCGGATTGCGGCCTACGCCCTGATTCATGACCGCGACATCGCCAACCGCGTCGATGATTCCGTCGTCCGCGAGATGGACGGCAAGATCCGTCTCATCCGGCGTGCGCGCGGCTATGCACCTTCGCCGCTGCGCCTGCCGCGCGGTTTTGAGGCGGCGCCCGAGATCTTGGCGATGGGCGGCGAATTGAAGGCGACAGGCTGTCTCGTGAAGGATGGCATGGCCATACTCACCCAGCATCAGGGCGATCTCGAAAACGCCGCGACCTTCGCCGATTACCGGAAGACCATCGATCTCTACAGCGCCCTGTTCGATCATAAGCCGCGGGCGCTCGTCGCCGATCAGCATCCGGACTATCTCTCCTCGAAACTCGCCGCGGAGCGATCCCGCAAAGATCATCTGCCGCTCGTCACCGTTCAGCATCATCATGCTCATGTCGCATCTTGCCTTGCTGAAAATGGCCATGCGCTGAATGCGGCGCCTGTCCTCGGCGTCGTCCTCGATGGTCTCGGGCTCGGCGATGACGGCACGATCTGGGGCGGGGAATTTCTGCTCGCCGATTATGACGGCTATGAGCGGCTCGGCTGCCTGAAGCCGGTAGCCATGCTAGGGGGCGCGCAAGCGGCGCGCGAGCCGTGGCGCAATCTCTATGCGCATCTTACCGCGCAGATGGGCTGGGCGGATTTCGCCATGAATTTTGCCGAGCTCGAATTGTTCGCATTTCTCAGGGACAAGCCCCGCGCAACGCTCGAGGCCATGCTGGCGCGCAATCTGAACTCGCCGCTGGCCTCATCCTGCGGCAGGCTGTTCGACGCGCTCGCCGCCGCGGTCGGCGTCTGCCGCGAACGCCAATTCTATGAGGGCCAGACCGGGGCCGAGCTTGAAGCGATGGCCGATCAGAAGACGCTGCGCGATCCGGGCGAGGAGCGCTATCCGGTCGCCATTCCCGCTCTGCCCAAGACCGGCCTGCCTTATATCGAGCCGCTTGGGATGTGGCGCGCCGTGCTCGGCGACCTGCATTTTAGCAACGCCGGCTCCGGTGGTCGCCGCGCGCTTCCACACATGGCTCGCCGATTCGATCATCGCCATGACCGAGAAGCTCGCCCTTCGCGACGCGCCGGCCGGCCCGCGTTTCACGGCAGTCGCCCTCAGCGGCGGCTGTTTCCAGAACCGCATTCTCTTCGAGGCCGTCAGTCGCCGTTTGCAAGCGAAGGATTTTTCCGTGCTGACTCATGCGCGATTTCCAGCCAATGATGGCGGGCTGGCGCTCGGTCAGGCGGCGATCGGCGCCGCACGGCTCATCCGCACCCAAACACAAGGCCAAGGAACAGCATCATGTGCCTCGGAATTCCCGGCCGCATCGTGAAGATCGACAGCGCCGCGATGCGCCTTGCGACGGTCGACATCAGCGGCGTCAAGCGCCAGGTCAATATCGCCTGCATCGTCGATGAGACACACCCGCCGGAGGCCTGCGTCGGGGACTGGGTGCTCGTGCATGTCGGCTTCGCCATGAGCCGCATCAACGAGGAAGAGGCGGCGCAGACGCTGCAGATCCTCACTGAGCTCGGCGAAGCGCAGGAAGAGCTGAGGGCCATGCGGCTTTCGGCGGCCGATTAGGAGTTGCTGGCATGTCTTCGGAAAATGACCTCCAGGCGCTTTATCCGTTTCTCCACGGCAAGCCGCAGGACGCCGCGCAGCTCGACGCCGCGCTCTTGCATTCGGTCAACGAAAAGGCGAAAGACTCGCGGCAGACCAACGAGGCTTTCTTCGCCGAGCAGGCGCCGATCCTCGTCGCGGCGGCGAAATCCGTGGCCGATGTCTATCGCAAAGGCGGCCGGCTGTTCACCATGGGCAATGGCGGGTCGAGCTGCGATGCCTCGCATGTCGCGGTGGAGTTCGTCCACCCGATCACCGCCGGGCCGGCCCGCGCTCGCGGCCATCAATCTGGTCGCCGATCTCGCCATGATCTCGGCGGTCGGCAACGATGTCGGCTTCGAGCATGTCTTCGTGCGCCAGGTCGTGGCGCAGGCAAAGGCCGGTGACGGGCTCGTCGGCATTTCGACGAGCGGCAATTCGGCCAATCTCATCGCGGCTTTCGCCAAGGCGAAGGACATGGGGCTGCTGACGATCGGCCTGACCGGCGGCGATGGCGGCAAAATGAAATCAGCGGGCGTCGTCGACCACTGTCTCGTCGTGCCGTCCTCCTCCATCCACCGCATCCAGGAATGCCACGTCACCGCCTACCATATCCTGTGGGATCTGGTGCATACGCTGCTCGCGGATGACCGCGGCTCGGCGGCGACAAAAGGAGCCGCGGCATGAAATATGTCGATGAATTCCGCGACCGCGAAAAAGCGGCGATCCTGATAAGGGAAATCGAGACGCTGGCCGCCTCGATCGACATCACCAAGCAGCGTCCGATCCATCTCATGGAAGTCTGCGGCGGGCACACCCATTCGATCTTCCGCTACGGCATCGAGGGCATGCTTCCCGACACGATCGAGCTTGTGCATGGGCCGGGATGCCCAGTCTGCGTGCTGCCGATGGGGCGCGTCGACGATTGCATGTCGATCGCCGACCGGCCGGAGGTGATCTTCACCACATTTGGCGACGCCATGCGCGTGCCCGGCTCGAAGAAGAGCCTGCTTCAGGCCAAGGCTGACGGCGCCGATGTGCGCATGGTCTATTCGCCGATGGATGCGCTTGCGCTCGCCCGCAAAAACCCAGACCGGGAGGTCGTCTTTTTCGGAATTGGCTTTGAGACGACCATGCCCTCGACGGCGCTGACCATTCTTCAGGCGGAAGCTGAGGGCGTCACGAATTTTTCCGTGTTCTGCAACCACATCACCATCGTGCCGACCATCAAGGCCATTCTCGACAGCCCTGATCTGCATCTCGACGGCTTTCTCGGTCCCGGCCATGTCTCCATGGTCATCGGCACGGCGCCCTATCAGTTCATCGCCGACTATTACCGCCGTCCGATGGTCGTCGCCGGCTTCGAGCCGCTCGATGTTCTGCAATCGATCTGGATGTGCCTGATCCAGATCAAGGAGGGCCGGGCAGAAGTCGAAAATCAATATGCGCGCATCGTTCCAGACGAGGGCAATGCTGCGGCGCTTCAAGCCGTCTCCAAGGTCTATGAGCTGCGCGAATTCTTCGAATGGCGCGGCCTCGGCTCGATCGATCATTCGGGCGTCAAGATCCGCGAGAGCTATGCGCTTTACGACGCCGAACGCAAATTCACCGTACCGAATGTGCGCATCGCCGACCCGAAAAGCTGCCAATGCGGCGAAGTCCTCAAAGGCGTGATCAAGCCGTGGCAATGCAAGGTGTTCGGCTCGGCCTGCACACCAGAGACGCCGCTCGGCGCGCTGATGGTCTCGTCAGAGGGCGCCTGCGCGGCCTACTATCCAATATGGCGGCATCAAGAAGCAGGCGGGCGCTGCATGACCGTCATTCCGTTTACGCGGGCGCGGCCGCTCGGCCGCGTCAATGTGCCGAAAGTCACGCTCGCTCATGGCGGCGGCGGCAAGGCCATGCGCGACCTGATCGACGATGTCTTTATCGCGCCCTTTGAAAACCTCACGCTGGCGCCATTGGAGGATCAGGCCCGTGTCGATCTCAGCCTTTTTGCGGCGCTGGGCGATCGTCTGGCTTTCACGACCAACTCTTTCGTCGTCGATCCGCTGTTCTTCCCCGGCGGCGACATCGGCAAGCTCGCTGTCTACGGCACGGTGAACGATCTGGCGGTCGGCGGCGCGGTGCCGCTTTTCCTCTCTTGCGCGGTGATCATCGAAGAGGGCGTTCCGGTCGAGCTGCTGCGGCGCGTCACCGCCTCGATGGCGGAGGCGGCGCGCAACGCCGGCGTCCAGATCGTGACGGGCGACACCAAGGTGGTTCACAAAGGCGCCTGCGATAAGCTGTTCATTACGACGACGGGCATCGGCGCGATTCCCGAGGGACTCAATCTCGGCGCCCATCGCGCGCAGCCGGGCGACGTCATCCTGGTCAATGGGCTGCTCGGCGATCACGGTGCGGCCATTCTCGGGGCGCGCGGGGACATGGCGCTGGAGACCCTCATCGAAAGCGATTGCGCGCCGCTTCACGGACTTGTCCAGACCATTCTGGTCGCCGCGCCGAATACGCGTCTGCTGCGCGATGCAACGCGCGGCGGCGTCGCGACGGTGCTGAACGAGATTGCCTCTGCCTCAGGCGTCTCCATCGAAATCGACGAGACGAGCACGCCGATCCGCGACGAAGTCGAAGGCATTCTGCGAAATTCTCGGCCTCGATCCGCTCTATCTGGCCAATGAGGGCAAGCTCGTCGCCGTCGTTCCGGAGAATGAGGCGGGCGCCGCGCTGGCGGCGATGCAGGCTCATCCGCTCGGCGAGGGCGCGCGCCTCATCGGCTATGCCGGAAACGGCGAGGCCGGCCGTGTCACCATGCGCACCTGCTTTGGCGGACATCGCATTGTAGATATGCTGGTCGGCGAGCAGCTACCGAGGATTTGTTGATGATCCAAGATGGCCGGGACCGAGGTCCCTTTGCCATCGAACTTCACAGAGGCAATCAGCGAAGGAGAATATCCATGGTTTCTTACCGTTCGGTCCTCGGGGCTGGTGCCGCGTTGATTTTGGCCACGCCCGCATTCGCGCATCCGGGGCATGGGATGCATAGCTTCTCGGCCGGTCTTGCTCATCCGATTTCCGGCGCGGATCATTTGCTGGCAATGGTCGCCGTGGGTCTGTGGGCGGCGCTCGCGGCGCCCCGGCTGTTCTGGGTGGCGCCCCCTGGGCTTCATGTCCGGCATGCTCGTAGGCGGGTTGACTGGCATGGAGGGCATGGCCATGCCGTCGGCCGAGACTGTTATCGCTGGCTCGGTCGTGCTGTTCGGAGCTCTGGCCTTGTTCAATGTCAAGGCACCCTTGGCTCTCGCCTTTGCCGCCGCTGCATTTTTCGGTGCAGCCCATGGCATCGCGCATGGCGCGGAATTGCCGGCCGGCGGCGGCACGCTTCAATATGCTGCCGGATTCCTGCTCGCGACGGCGGCCCTTCACACGATTGGCGTCGGCCTTGGGCTGCTGTCGCAGCGTTTCAATGTCGTGCGCCTCGGACAGGCGGCAGGCGGCGCTGTCGCCGCGGCCGGCGTGGCGCTATTGGTTCTTTAGCGAACGCTTTCGGCGGGCGCCTAGCCGAGCCCCGGCGCCCGCATTTGGAGCCGGATCATGCATGAGCTGGGCATCACCCAGAACATCGTCTCGATCGTTGCCGAGCATGCCAATCACCGGCCGGTGAACCGCGTGGTGCTGGAGGTGGGAACGCTCGCCGGAGTGATGACCAACTCGATCGCCTTCTGCTTCGATGTCGTCGCCAGAGGGACGGCGCTCGAAGGCGCGGTGCTGGAAATCCGGCAGGTCGAAGCGCGGGCGCTTTGCCGCGCCTGCGGCGCGGAGTTCGCGCAAAGCACGCTCTTTAGCGCTTGCCGCTGCGGCTCCAATCGTTTCGAACGGCTGAGCGGCGACGAGCTGAAAATCAAGGAATATGAACTCGCTTCGGGATCTCACCCGGCGCTGGAAAAACACTCGGGAAACGCCGCTCGATAGCTGCATTTGCGGCGCAAGGAGAATGACATGTGCGAAAGCTGCGGTTGCTCGGACGGTGCGAAGGCGACGGTCATCAATCTGGTAACCGGAGCGAAAACGGAGATCGCCAGCGATCACGGGCCGTCGCACCATCATCACGCCGACGAGCATCACGGCCATGGGCACCGTCACGACCACGGCCATGACCATCATCATGACCATGCACACGATCATTCGCACGACCACACGATCGAATTAGGCCAGGCCGTTCTGCAAAAGAACAACGAGCTGGCCGCGCGCAACCGCGCCTGGTTCGCGGGACGCGAAATCCTTGCCCTCAATCTGGTCAGCTCGCCGGGAGCGGGCAAGACCGCGCTTCTGGAGCGCACGATCAAAGAGCTCGGCACGCCGCATGATTTTTATGTCATTGAAGGCGATCAGGCGACTGCCAACGATGGCGAGCGCATACGGGCCGCGGGCGCGCCCGCCGTCCAGATCAATACCGGGACAGGATGTCACCTCGAAGCCGATATGGTTGCCCGCGCGCTCAAGGAGCTTGCCCCTTCGTTCGGATCGGTCGTCATGATCGAGAATGTCGGCAATCTGGTCTGCCCGGCCTTGTTCGATCTCGGCGAACAGGCGAAGGTCGCCATCGTTTCGGTGACCGAGGGCGAGGACAAGGCGCTGAAATACCCGCATATATTTCAGGCATCGACCCTGGTTCTCATCAACAAGATCGACCTGCTGCCGCACCTCCAATTCGACATCGACCTTTGCGTTGAGAATATTCGCACCGTCAGTCCGCATGCGGAAGTTCTGCAAATATCCGCGGCAAGCGGAGAAGGCATGAGCGAGTGGTATTCCTGGATTTTCGAACAAAGCAAATCTTTCCGTAAGCAAGTTATCATTTGACGGCGGGCAATTTTAGCCAGAGCGATCGCCAGTTAGCGGCCGCAGACGCAATGCTCGCCATGCGCCGCGCGGATTGCTTCGAGGCTGCCGTGAAAGCTTTGCCAGAGCGTCTCCTGACGCTGCCGGACCGCAACCAGCCGAACGGCGGCCTCGACCGCCGCAATCGCCTCGCGCAGCGCGTCACGAACCGATTTCTCGGCTTCTCCTTTCAACCCGCGGTCGTCGAGGACAATCAGCGCGTGATAGGTATCCTCGGCGCCTTTGACCTCCTCGACGCGCTCTTGGGAAACGTTTGCCGCTTCCAGAATCTCGACCAGCAGCGTCTTCATGTCCTTCGCAGCCTCGCTTTGGAGCTGCAGGGCGGCAAGCGTCGCGCCGCCCCATGCCGGATGACCACCGGGCAGGTCACGAGCCGCAGCGAAAACCTCGTCGGCTTTTGCGCGTGCAAGTGTCTCGGCCTCGCCAGCTAGCTCCGCCAGCCTTTCCCCGTGCTTGCGCAGCGGCGAAAGCTGATCGTCATGATAGTCGGCGAAGCGGATGGCGCCGGTGCAGATGGCCGGCTTCATGTCTTGCAGGAAGTATCTGCGCAGATCGAGGGCAACCTTATCGATGATCCAGCCATATTTCCCGCTCTCGCGCAGAGTGGTGTCATAGCCGGCGCTCGTCAGCCGGTCGGCTTCGATATAGATGTCGCGGACCTCGCGGGCCGAAAGTCCCGCCGTTTCGACCTCGTTATTCTGCCGCCGGCCCGGCCGTCTCGGTATTGATGGCCGGAACAGCCAACCCCGCGACATCGACTTGTCGGGACGCGAAGCATTGCGCCAGATCTCGCGAAGGCGGGCGCCGCCATTGTCCCCGATCTGGCGAAGCGCCGCGTGAAATTTCCCGCCGCAGTCAGCGACTGGCCACGCCAGAGCCACGGTCTTTTCGACGACCGTGCTCGCCGGCGCGCTCCTTTTTGGCCGATCTTCGTCGTCATCGTCACCCGGAGCACGCAATGTCAATGTCAGCCGATTAGGTGACTTGTCAGCCGCAGCGCGCAGCTTGACTTCGATCAGGACGGTGCGGCTGCGACCCTTCCTAATGCCATCGATATGCGCAAGCTGCACCGCGCCCTTCTGTTTGGTCGAGACCCTCGAGCCGTCGACATCGACGATTTCACCTTGCTCCGCTTCGAGGAGCAGCTCCGCTGACACGCCGCGCCGGCTCTCAGCCTTGCTCGACAAGGTAAGCTGCGCAAAGGCTGAGCTGCCGGCGGTATAGAGGCCCTTCGGCGAGGTCGCCGTCAGCTCGCCGGTCACCGGACCAGCGGTCAGCGTCAGAGGCAGGTCGCCCGGATCGACCTGAACTGCGGCCGGCTTAACGCTTCCGGTTTGATCAGGAAGAATCTGTGAAGACGCGGAAGGCGGCGCAAGGATGGCGGCGGACATGATGGAGATCGCCAACGCAATACGATAAGTCATCATCAACCGGCTTGCCCTGAACGCATTGACTGCGCAACCCTGTCGTCCCAGTGAGACGATCAACGGAAGTTTGGGAGAGTAACGAATTCGCCCGCAAGCGCGCTAACGAAGATAAACCAAGCGTCCTAAACTTCCTTTAATGCTATGCAAATGTGACACATGGGCTAATGGTCGAATCTGCCGGCTCAGCCGAATGAATGACGGGGCATACCGGCAAAATAAAACACTGCCGCCTTTCGGACGGCAGTGCTTGTAACCCCGCTAATTTCGTCGCCGATCGCCCCGATGACGTGCTTAGACCTGTCACGAAAACAGCCCCCCCGACACGATCGGGCTTCAGCATGCTTTTCGGGCTCGCCATTCAGTCCAAACTGGCGAGACGACCCCCCCTTCAGGCTGAGTCTGCCGCAAAGCGTCGGGCTGCGCAATCGGGCCAGCTTATGTCGAGCATTGATTCCTGGCGCATTAGACGTTGAATTGTGGCGTAACCCGAGAGCGGGTTCGCCAGCACCGATCACATCAGGGGATCGGTCTCATCGGCTATACGATATATTCAGGATCCGTTGACGGCTCGCGGGCGATTGGCACATAATCAAAATCTCGGCTTGCACTTTCACGGCAAATAAGCCGCGCAGAACAGCCTGGGCCTGGCGCCGCGATCATATAGCCAATCGTCATAATTGTGGCTGAATTCGTCCGATTGTGACAGATAAGTAACAGATCAAGCGCCGACGCTGTTGAAGAAAATTCGCCGCGGGTCCGGTGCCGTCATTATTGGGATGTGACAGGCTCCCTCTGTAGCGGCAGCTGACGTCTTGTGACCCAATCGTCGAACCGCGTCGTCAGAGTCGCCTCGTTAGCGGCCCAAAAGCTGGCGTCGAAAGCGAGAGCGCTGCTCATATTCGGCGCATAGGTCGGCAGGAACGGCTTCATCTCCAGGTCCAGCTCGGCATGCTTGCCGACAAGTTCAACGGCGGAGCGCCGCGCGGGACCATAAGGCAGCCAGCGGGTCTGATCGGCGAGCGGGCCCGGGCTGGTAGCGAAGCGGATGAACGCCTTAGCCGCGTCCTGATGCGCCGCGCCGCGCGGAATCCCCCAATAATCGAAGGAATAGATCTGGTGGTCCCAGAGGATTTCGACCGGCTCTCGTGCGCCGACGATCGCCATGAATGCGCGTCCGTTAAAGCCGATGCCCATAACGGCTTCCTTCGCCGCAATCCGTCCGAAAACCTCGGACGGCTTTTCCCACCAGACGATATCGTCTTTGATCGAGGACAGCTTGGCGAAGGCGCGGTCCTGGCCTTCCGGCGTGGCCAGTGTCGAATAGACCGCGTCCGGCTTGACGCCGTCCGCCATGAGCGCAAGCTCCAGCGAATAGCTCGGCTGCTTTGGCAGAATGCGCTTGCCTGGAAACCTCTTGGTGTTGAAGAAATCCTCAACCGACCCCGGCTTTTGCTTCAGACGCCTGTCGTAAACGATGACCGCCGACCAGGCGACGCTGGCGATGCCGCAAGGCTGGATCGCGCCGGGCAGGAAGTCCTCGGGCGCGGAGGCGCCATTCGGCGCCGTTTCGACAATGCTCGGATCGAGGTGCTCCAGAAGCTGGTCATTGCAGGCGCGCGTCGCCGCCTCGCCATTCAGATCGACAAGGCTCCATTCGGGCGTCTCGCCCTGCTCCTTCAGTCTATCGTAGTGACCATCATAGATGACCGTCTTGACTTGGTAGCCGAAGCGGGAATTGAACGGTTTGAAATAGGCCCGGTCCTGGGCCTCGCCATAGGCCCCGCCCCAGGTCGCGATTTTGAGCGTGATATCCTTGGGATCGATTGGCGTGGGCGCCGGTGCGGGGGAAGCCTGTGCCGGCAGGGGCGCGGGCTCGGGGTTGGCAGCCGCCGGGGTGGGCGCGGTGCTCGGCGCCGGTGGTTCGGAGTTGGTGGGCGGCGCTGCTGGTTCCGAACTGGCGGGTTGTGCCATCGCCGGTGCGGCGGCATCGGCCGGCCGATCACTGTTCTTGCCCAAATTATCCACGCCGGCCGCCGCTCCAGGCTGCGGCGCAGCGCTTTCCGCCGCGGGCTTTTCGTTCTGCCCTGTTGCTGCGCCCGGCGAAGGCTCGCCTGCTGCAGCAGCGGGCGGCTCCTGCGCAGGGGTCTGCGCGGCAACAGGGGGCGCGGACAGCAATGCGGCAAACGCAAGGGCGAGGATGAGTTGGAGCCCGCGGCTTTGTTTTCTCACGTCAATGTCCTTCCGACGTAGCCTTTCTCAACTTGCGGCACACCCTAGCGCAGGTGCCGCGAGCGAGGCGATGAATTTTCTTCGTTCCCGGGAAAAGCGTTGAAAACTGAGGAAATTTAGGTTGGTGAACTCTTATGCCGGTTAGCCGCAGACGGCAATCATTCCAAGCTCCAAATTCCGGGATTCCTTCACAATGATGCGGTGGGCGGCCGATCCGCCGAGACCTCAGAGATTGCGGTCGGCAAAGGCCGGGCCCGCCGCGGCGCCGCCCCGGCCGGTTTTTTCGCCGGATTGCCTGCCGAACTGGATGGCAGGCGCGGCCCATGGGCCTTCGATCGAGAGGCTGGCGCCGGTCCGGCTTGGATCGTTGGGCTTCACGCCGGTCGCGGCGGCAGCATCGGACGTGCCCGGGCCGACCTGCAGCTGCCAGTCGACGGTCTGCTTATTAAGATCGACCTCGCCGCTTCCGCCCAGAGAAGCCGCGGCGCTCGTGAGCCGGAGGTCCCTGAAGCGCAGACGTCCACTGGCAAAAGCCAGTTCCAGCCGCAGATCGTCGAAAGCAGACCAGTCAAGGCCGACCGTGTCCCAGCCGGTGCGGCCGGCCGTTGTCGCTGATTGCGCGGTCTGTGACAGGTTGAGCCGGACCTGGCCCCCGTCAGGCAGGCTGACCCGCGCACTCGCCTGGCCATTGCCGAGAAGCTCGGCCACGCTATGGCCCGCCGCCTCCGCCTCGACATTGATGTCCGCACGCCCCGACAGCCAGCTCTGGCTCGCCGCCATCGCCAGAAGCTGGGACGTATCAATGTCTTCTGCGGTCAGCCGGGCGCGAAGCTGGGCGCCATCGCCGCTGAAGTCCGCCGCGATGTGGCCGAGAAGCGAGCCATCGAAGAGACGCAGATCGGCGATCTCGGCGGAAAAGTGCCCGCCCCCCCGGCCGGTGAGCGTGAAGGCCGAACGCTGCATGACGAGGCTATTCCAGCGCATCTGGTTCGCCGAAACGCGCAGATCGACCGATGCGTTGCTGATCAGGCCAGTCTGCCCGCTGGTATGAGCGCTATCGGCGCCTTCGCCCGCGGCACCGATCGTCCAGAGTTTTTGGAGGTCAACGGCGTCGAAGGCCAGCGTACCGTCGATCCGCGGACCGGCCGTGTCGAAGGTCAGGTTGAGATCCCCGTCGGCGCGCTCATCTGCCAGCGAAAAGCTGGCTGATTGCAGGTTGAGATGGTCGCGGCCGATATCGACGGTACCGGCGATGCTCGCGGCTTCGGAAATTAATGGCGCAAAAGCAGCACCGATCCAATGCGAGAGATCGAACGCATTCGGGGTGCCCGCCTGTATCTCGCCGCTCGCATTCCAGGGCGTTCCCGCCGCGAGATCGGCATTGCCATTAAGTTGGCCAGTGAACAATCGGCTTCTGACCTTTACCTTCAAGGGAACAGGCGCGGCGTTTTGATCGGGCAAAAGGGCGTAGGTCCGAATTCCGATGGAAACGTCCTCACCCCGCCAATTGAATGCCCCGTTGAATTCGATCCGCCTGTCTGATTGGCGCAGATGGACGATCGCCGTGTCAATATAAAGGTCGCGCGGTTCGCCGCTCTCCGTCTCCAGTTTGCAGTTGGTCAGAACGAAAGTCGCGAACGGCGCATGGTTGGGACCAGTCAGCATTGAGCCGATCGCGCGCCCCATCTGCTCATCGTTCATGGGCTGGAGTAGCGCGGTCGCGTCATTGATCTTGATCTTGTCGAAATCGAGCTTTCCAAATAGCAGATTTGTCCAGGCGATCCGGGCGACGATTTCGCCGGCGCGCAGCGATTTCAGCTCGGGCAGGCCGACGAAATCCCTTGATTTCGACATTTTGCACATTCACCGAGAGCGAGAAGAAGCTCTCAACCGAAATCGGCCCGCGAATGTCGATCTCGGAGCCCGTCCAGTCTCTCAGCTCCGACATCAGACGCGTCTTTACAGGCTCGGCATTGATCAAGGACGGCAAGATCGCAATAAATAAGATCGAAGGGAGCAGAAACCCAACGAGCGCCAGCACGTAACCCAAAAACGGGACTTTCAATCTCATATGTGCTCAATCATGATTGAAGCGGCGGCCGCGCGACCGGCATGAGCCTGGGGATTGCCCCAAGCGAGAAGCATGCCTACCCGTCGAGCCCCGCTTGTCATACGCGGCGAAGGCCCAGAGAGACAAGACATGATCGAAGACCGTCCATTGTGGAGTCCCAAAGCTGACGCTGTCGCGGCCAGCAACATGACCGCCTTCATGCGCTACCTCTCCCGCCATTACGGTGCCTATATGGCTGACCGGAGGGACCTTCATGAATTCTCCGTCAGGGTCCCCGAGGTGTTCTGGCCCGCCCTATGGGATTTTTGCGGCATCCGTGGCGAGAAGGGTGCACCGCCCTATATCGCCGATGGCGACAAAATGCCCGGCGCAAAATTCTTCCCTCATGCCCGGCTGAACTTCGCCGAAAATCTGCTGGCCGAACCCAATCGGAATGCGGCCATTGTGTTTTGGAGTGAGGATAAGATCAAGCGGAAGCTGAGCTGGGAGGAGCTGAAGGCCCTGGTTTCGCGCTTCCAGCAGTTTCTGACCGCGCATGGCGTCGGTGTCGGCGACCGGGTCGCGGCCATGCTGCCGAACATGCCGGAGGCGATCGCGGCAATGCTTGCGACCACGTCTCTCGGCGCGATCTGGTCGTCCTGCTCGCCCGATTTCGGCGTTCAGGGCGCTCTCGACCGTTTCGGCCAGATCGAGCCAAAGATCTTCATCGCCTGCGACGGCTATTATTATAACGGCAAGGACATCCGTATTGCAGAGAAGGTCCGGGAGATTGCGGCGGCCTTGCCCGGCGCGCCGCTTACGGTAATCGTTCCGCTTCTCGGGGCGGCCGAAGAGGTCGCCGCCGGCGCCGGAAACGCGGTGAGCTTCGAGGCGGCGCTCGCGCCCTATGCTGTTCGCGACATCGCCTATACCCGCCTGCCCTTCGATCACCCTCTTTATATATTGTTCTCCTCGGGGACGACGGGCGTGCCCAAATGCATCGTACATTCGGCCGGCGGCGTGCTGCTGCAGCACCTCAAAGAGCAGCGGCTGCATTGCGATCTCAAGCCCGGCGAGATGCTGTTCTATTTCACCACGCTCGGCTGGATGATGTGGAACTGGCTCGCCAGCGGCCTCGCCAGCGGGGCGACGCTCCTGCTCTATGACGGCTCGCCCTTCCATCCCGGCCCAAATATCCTTTTCGACTATGCCGATGCGGAAGGCATGTCGATTTTCGGCACTTCGGCGAAATATATCGATGCGCTGCGTAAAGCCGAGCTGCGTCCGCGCGACACCCACCGGCTGGACAGCGTGCGCATGATGACCTCGACCGGCTCGCCGCTGGTTCCGGAAGGCTTCGATTACGTTTACGACGCCATCAAGCCGGATATCCATCTCGCCTCGATGTCCGGCGGCACGGATCTTTGCGCCAGCTTTGTCGGCGGCAATCCGCTCGCCCCGGTCTGGCGCGGCGAGATCCAGGGGCCGCTGCTCGGCATGGCGGTCGAGGTATTCGACAGCGACGGCAAGCCATTGCCAAGCGGCAAGGGCGAGCTCGTCTGCACCAGGCCGTTTCCGTCGATGCCGGTGCAGTTCTGGAACGACCCGGATGGCAGCAAATATCACGGCGCCTATTTCGCCCGCTTCGACAATATCTGGCATCATGGCGATTTCGCCGAATGGACCCGGCATGGCGGCATGATCATTTACGGGCGGTCCGACGCGACGCTCAATCCGGGCGGGGTGCGCATCGGCACGGCGGAAATCTACCGTCAGGTCGAGAAGCTGGAGGAGGTGCGCGAAGCGATCGTCGTCGGCCAGGACTGGGACAACGACGTGCGAGTCATCCTCTTCGTCGTGCTGCGCGACGGGCTGGCGCTCGACGATGCTTTGATGACCAGGATCAAGCAGCAGATCCGCAATGGCGCCACGCCCCGGCATGTCCCGGCAAAGATCATCCAGGTTCCGGACATTCCGCGGACCAAGTCCGGCAAGATCACCGAGATTGCCGTGCGTGACATTGTCCATGGCCGCGAGGTCAAGAACAGGGAGGCTTTGGCCAATCCGGAAGCGCTCGACTATTATCAGGGCCTCACCGAGCTTCAGGCCTGATCGCTGCATGATCGATCCCATTGAACTCACGCGCGAGCTGATCCGCTTCGAGACCATCAATCCGCCGGGCAATGAAACACCCTGTGCGGAGCATCTTGGCGGCATTCTTGAGCGCGCGGGTTTCAGCGATCGCCTATCATCCGATGGCTGAGAACCGTGCCAATCTGATCGCGCGCATCGGCGGCAGCGCCGATAAGAAGCCGCTCTGCCTCTCCGGCCATCTCGATGTCGTGCCGCTCGGCTCCAAGCCTTGGGGAGTTGCGCCCTTCGCCGCGGACATGGCTGATGGCCGGATTTACGGTCGTGGCTCCTCCGACATGAAGAGCGGCATCGCGGCGCTCATCGCGGCTGCGGTCGAGCTGGCACCGCGTCTTGGGAGAACGCCGGGTCTGGTATTCGCGATCACGGTCGCCGAGGAGACCGGCTGTCAGGGCGCAAACTTTCTCGCCGGGCTTGACGACGTGCTCGGCGAGGCAGGTGCGCTGCTGGTCGCCGAGCCGACCGCCAATCGTCCGCTCAACGGGCATAAAGGCGTGCTCTGGGTCGAGGGCCGCGCCACCGGCGTCACCGCGCATGGCTCGATGCCCGCACGAGGGCGAGAACGCGGTCTATAAAGCGGCGCGCGTGATCTGCAAGCTCGAACGCCTGAAGCTCGAGGAAGGCCGCGCGCTGACCGCCGGAATACCGACGCTCAATGTCGGCTGGTTCCATGGCGGCATTAATATCAACTCCATTCCCGATGAGGCAAAATTCGGCCTCGATATCCGCATGGTTCCGGGCCTCACCGATGCGGAAGTGATGGCGACGCTCGCCAAGCTCGGCGGCGCCGATGTCAGCTTCGAACGGCGCAATTCCTCCGCGCCGGTCTATACCGAGCCGTCTCATCCTTGGTTCGCCGAGATCAGCGAGATCGCCGCCGCGATCACCGGCGAGCGGCACGGGCCTGGCATCGCCAGCTACTTCACCGATGCCGCCGCTCTGACGAAAGCCTATGGCTATCCGCCCGCGGTGATCCTCGGTCCGGGCGAGCCGGCGATGGCGCACCAGACCGACGAATATTGCTACGTCCGGCGCATTGAGGAAGCACATGCCATCTTCCGCGACATCGCCCGCCGCTGGTGCGGGGTATAGTGCTACATCGTCCGTCGTCGCCCCGGACGTCAGCGCCGGGGCCTATCAGCTTTTCTTCCCTGCGCGATAGCGCAGAGACGCGAGTGGGTCCCTGATCGGCCCGAGGGCCGTCCGGGACGACGCCGTGTGTGCGTCAAACGCTTCGTCCGCGAAGCTTCATTACATACCGCCGGTCTTGCAACCGGCGGCATGCGGTTTTTACAGGAAAAGCAAGATCGTGGCGGGACGAGCGCCCGTTTCACGCTCGGCTATGTCCTGACGATGATCGGCTCAGAAAATGCTGTCGCCGCCGCGCGGCCAGCCGGCCACTTTGAAGGAGGCGCTGTCCGCCCGCACGCTCTGGCGCTCTTGGTGCGCCTGGCGCTCCCGGCGGTCATGGCGCATTGCGGCGCGTTGCTCATGCCGCTTTGCCGCGTGGTGGCGATTGCGGCGCGGCCGCTCGGCGGACTCCTCGCCGTCCCATGTGGCGCTGGCCTCGGTCGCATTGTAGGCGGTCTTCACTGAATAGCGGCCGGCCTCATTGGTCCGGTAGGCAGTCCTTACCACGTGGCCGCGCTGGCGTGTCGCACGCCTGCTGCCGAATCATCGGCGGATGCATAGGTCGGCCCGTGTCCCAGCACGGTCAGGCACACCGACGCCAATCCGTCCATGCCGAGGACGCGTTTGGCGCCGCGCGACAAATCAATAATCCGGCCGCGGACGAACGGTCCACGGTCGTTGATGCGTACGATGACGCTGCGCCCCGTGCGCCGGTTCTCGACGCGAACCTTCGTTCCGAAGGGCAGGGTCTTGTGGGCAGCGGTAATGCCGTCCGGATTGTAGCGCTCGCCGGTCGCGGTGCGCGCACCTTCGTGGTACCAGGAGGCGGTTCCACATTGGGCCCAGGACGACGTCTGGAATGCTGTCATGCCGGCGACTGCCGTCATGCACACGCGGAACGCTTTACTCTTGACCATTACAACTTTCCCTTGTTGTTTTCAGGCGCGTTCGTAAACGTGTCAAATAAGGCGACAATCGGACTTGTTCGTGCATGGCTGCTATGCGTATAACGCATGGAACTGCGACCATCCGCCACGCATGCGGCCAGCGAAATCGGGAAAATTGCTTAGGAAAGAGACGATAAGACGTTTTATTAAGCTTTTGATTTTATTAATCTAATGGTGACCATCTGCCGGAGAGATCGTCAGCCTGCGCCGCTTCGTTTTCGCCTAGCTCGCCGTCCCGGCTCAAACTGGTCGCAATGCGCCGGAGGACTTTGTCCACATTTAATTTACTGACCGCCGAAAGCAGCACCGGCTTCCTCCGGCAGGCCTTTCGCAGCCGTTCGGCCTGCTCGTCGGCGCGCTCGGGCGTGACGGAATCGCATTTCGACAGGGCGACGATTTCGCGCTTTTTCTCCAACCCCGCCCCATAGGCGCGCAGCTCCCGCCGCACGATCCGGTAGGCGCTGGCAACGTCCTCCTCATTCACATCGACGAGATGCAGAATGACCCGGCAGCGCTCGATATGGCCGAGAAAACGGTCGCCGATGCCGACGCCTTCGTGCGCGCCTTCGATCAGGCCGGGAATGTCGGCGAGAACGAAATCGGTATCGCCGACCTTGACGACGCCCAGCTCGGGATAGAGCGTGGTGAAAGGATAGTCGGCGATCTTCGGCCTTGCCGCGCTGACGGCGGCAAGAAAGGTCGATTTGCCGGCGTTCGGCAGGCCGATAATGCCGGCGTCCGCAATCAGCTTCAGCCGCAGCCAAATCGTCATCTCCGTGCCTTCCTGGCCGGGATTGGCGTGACGCGGCGCTCGGTTGGTCGAGCTCTTGAAGCGCGCATTGCCGAAGCCGCCATTGCCGCCCTCGGCGAGCAGCACGCGCTGGCCGGGCTCGGTCAGATCGTCGATCAGAGTCTCATTGTCATCGGCGAATATCTGCGTGCCCGGCGGCACTTTCAGCGTCACATCCTTGCCGCCCGCGCCCGTCCGGTTCGCGCCCATGCCGTGTCCGCCGCGCCCGGCCTTGTAATGCTGCTGATAGCGGAAATCGATCAGCGTGTTGAGATTGGCGACGCATTCGGCCCAGACGTCGCCGCCGCGCCCGCCATCGCCGCCATTCGGCCCACCGAACTCAATGAATTTCTCCCGCCGGAACGACACGCAGCCATTCCCGCCATCGCCGGAGCGGATATAGACCTTGGCCTGATCGAGGAATTTCATGGCGGCAACACTTTGCGGAAAAACGGTGTGAGACTCGAACGCAACTAATGCAACTTTGTTACATCTACGGTAAAGCGGCAAGCGTCAGATGCAATCGCCGAGCTGCGAAGATGAATCAGGTCGATCACGCCGACGCCGTCCGCTTTCTTAAGGCTACCCACGACACACTTGCAAGGCAGACCGACCTGTCGCCGGACAACGGCCAAGTGAATGCCTGTCTCGGACGGCTGGTCGCCACTCTGAAAGGCTGGCAGGCCGCTGGGTTCGGCCACGACCTGCCGAGTATCCCGAGCTGAGCGAGGTCGCGCAGGAGCTGCCAGGTTTCTGCGCCAGGGCCGAATGCGAAATGGAGAAATGGTGGTGCCGGAGGATTCTGGCAAGCGATTGTCCCGGCGCCCAAGCGCTCAGCCGCCTTCTGGTATCTGGATGAATATAAGGCGCTCTGCCGGGAGGAGCTGATGCTTTTAGGTGCTGCGGCGGGCGAGCGCTTTGCCTTTCTCGGCAGCGGCGCCTTGCCGCTGACCGCGATCCTACTGGCGCGTAGCCGTCCAGCATAGCTGCGTCACCTGCGTCGATCGCGACGAAGGCGCCTGCGAGCTGGCCGAGCGGCTGATCGCGCTGCTTGGGTTCAGGCGCCGGATCGATGTCACCTGCGGTGATGCCGAGGATTATTACCCGGCAAAGGGCGACGTGCTGATCTGCGCCAGCCTGCTCGACGCGCCCGGCCTGTTCGAAAAGCTGCACGAAAGGCAAGCGGAACGCCTGATCGTCCGCGACGCCGAAGGCGGCTATCGCTTCTGCTACCGTCCTGCACGGCTGCCTCGCGATGGCTTCATCGAGCGCGCCAAGTCACCGCCAAGCGCGGAGCGGATCAACACCAGCCGTTATTTTGAGGCCGATCGGTGTGAGCTTTGACGCCCCTCGCGCCAGGACAATCTTGCATCGCCGGGCGAAAGGGCTGATATAGGCAGCGGGAGGTTGGCGGTGGACGTGTCCCTCGCCAACCGGGTCAGGTCCGGAAGGAAGCAGCCCTAACGAGTTCGACGCGGGTTGCCTGTCAGCCTCCCACCTTCTCGCGTTTTTCCCGAACATCGCTGCATCGCGCCTCAGCGGCTCGCCGCCGCGAGCGCCGCGCCGAAGCCGATGAACATCGAGCCGAGCACCCGGCGCACGGCGATCATGCGCCTCTCCGACGACAGGAACCGCCGCAGCTTGCCGCCGGCCACTGGCGAGCATCAGGTGGTTCGCAAGGCATAGCGCCGCGTAACTGACGGACATGATCGCGACCTGCGTGATCATGGGCTGCGCCCGGTCGACGAAAGGCGGGATCAGCGCGGCGATCAGCACCAGCGCTTTCGGATTGGTGACCGAGACGAAAAATGCCTGGCGGAAGAGGCGCGCCCGGCTCATGGGCTGGGAGGCGTCGCTATCGATCGAGATCGCCTTGCCGTCGCGCCAGAGTTTTGCGCCCAGATAGACGAGATAGGCCGCGCCGATGATCTTGACGACGGTGAACGCCGCCGCCGAGACTGCAAGGACCGCGGCAAGGCCGAATGCCACCGCGAAGCCGAGGATGGTCAGTCCAAGCGCATTGCCGAGCGCGGAATAGAGCACAGCTCGCGGCCCGTAGCGCAGCGCATTCGAGATGGCGAGCAACACCGCCGGGCCGGGGCTGATGGCCGGCAGAATGCCGACGGCGAGAAAAAGCAGCCAGGTTTTCATGAGCATGGGGTAATCTCCGGCGGCGGAGAATAAACCAGCGGTGCTCGTCCGGCCCCACGCTATTTTCTCATGGCGGTTATGCTGTCTCGTTACCTCGGCAGCTCATATAAGCCTGGCCCGTGAAGTCCGCGAGCCGGACGTCCTTTTGGATTTGACTGCCGCTTAGATGAGCAACGAATGCGCTTAAATTGCTCGGCGGAGTAACGAGCCGGATCTAGGGCTTCGGCGTCTTCCAGCCCCGCGGAAACGTCTGCCGCGATTCGTCGGAGAGCCGCGGCGCAGGTGATCGCTTCGGCGCTGGGCTGCCAGTTCGCGGGCGCGGCAAGCTTATGCTTCGCCGTATAGCTGAAGCGCGTCGATGACGTTCGGAAATGAAATTCTAGGCGGCTTCCCGATGCTCCGGCGGGACGCCGCGCAGAGCCTCCAGGAGCTGCTTTTCCTTCAGCCGCGCCTTCTCCACCGACGCGAGCTTCACCGGCCCAAAGCCGCGAATCTGCTCCGGCAGAGCGGCAAGCGCCGTCGCCACCTCATGCGTTTCGGGCTTGAGGCGCCGGGCGATCTCGTCGAGCAGGCTCTCATAGTCGGCGATGAGCTGGCGCTCCATGCGCCGCTCCGCGCTCAGGCCGAAAATATCGACGCGCGTGCCGCGCAGCCGCCTCATCGCCGCAAGCAGCCGGAAGGCCGTCATCATCCAGGCACCGAAGCGGACTTTCCGCGGCCGGCCAGTCGCCGGATCGGGCTTGGAGATAAGCGGCGGCGCCAGATGAAATTCAAGGCGGTAATCGCCCTCGAAGGCGCGGTCGAGCTGGCGCTGGAATGAACCGTCTGTATAGAGACGGGCAACTTCGTACTCGTCCTTGTAGGCCATCAGCTTGAAGTAATTCTTCGCCACCGCCCAGCTCAACAATTCGTTGCCCGGCGACAGCCTCGCCTCGCGGGCGCGGATCGCCTCGACGCGGCTGCGGTAGCGCTCGGCATAGGCGGCATCCTGATAGGCGGCGAGGAAGCGGACGCGCCGCTCGATCGCCTCATCGAGCGTCTGCGACAGCCTTTCGCCCTCGACCGGCTTGGCGCGTTTTGCTACCAGCGCGGCGATCCGGGGCCTCATCGACGGCCAGCAGGCGGCCCCAGCGGAAGGCTTGGGTGTTGGCCTCGACGGCGACGCCGTTCAGCCGGATCGCCTCCTCGATGGCCTCGGCCGAAAGCGGCAACAGCCCTTTCTGATAGGCGAAGCCGAGAGCAGAATATTGGCCATCGCCTTGTCGCCGGTCAGCGCTGCGGCGTAGCTTTGCGCATCGATGAAGCTGCAAGCGGCGGCGCCGGCGCGGTCTTCGAGCGCGCGCCGCAGAGCGGAGCCGGGAAGGCTCAGATCCGGCGAGCGGGTAAAGTCGCCGGTCATGGTCTGATGCGGGCTGGCGACGACCCGCGTGCGCCCTGAGCGGATGACGCCGAGCACCTTGCTGGAGCCGGCGACGACGAGATCGCCGCCGACCACCAGATCGGCGCCCGCCGCCGAGGCGCGGATGGCTTTGATCTCGCTCGGCGAACTCGGCGATGCGCACATGGACGGCCACGGGTCCGCCCTTCTGAGCAAGGCCCGACATATCGATGATGCCGGCGCCCTTGCCTTCGAGATGGGCGGCCATGCCGAGGATGGCGCCGATGGTGACGACGCCGGTGCCGCCAATGCCGGTGATGACCATGGAATAGGGCCGGTCGAGCGCCGGATGCGCCGGCTCGGGCGGACTGGCGAAAGCGCTCGCCATCGGGCGCCGCCTCGCGCTTGGGCTGCCGCCGCTTGCCGCCGTGAACCGTGACGAAGCTCGGGCAAAAGCCTTTGATGCAGGAGAAATCCTTGTTGCAGGCATCCTGGTCGATGGCGCGCTTGCGGCCGAATTCGGTCTCGACGGGCTCGATGGCGACGCAGTTGGACTGCACGCCGCAATCGCCGCAGCCCTCGCAGACCAGCTCGTTGATCATCACCCGCATGTCGGGATCGGGAAAGGCGCCGCGCTTGCGGCGGCGGCGCTTCTCGGCCGCGCAGGTCTGTTCGTAGATGAGGACGGTGACGCCCTCGGTCTGGGCAAGATCGCGCTGCACGCTGTCGAGATCGTCGCGATGGGCGATCCGCGTGCCGGCGGAAAAGGCGCTCGCGGCAAATTTCTCCGGCTGATCGGAGACGACCGCGACGCGCTTGGCGCCCTCGGCTTCGACCGCCTGCGCCATCTGGGCAACGCTCATGCCGCCATCGAGCGCCTGCCCGCCGGTCATGGCGACGGCGTCATTATAGAGCAGCTTGAAGGTGACGTTCGTGCCGGCGGCGACGGCGGCGCGGATGGCAAGGCTGCCGGAATGGATGAAGGTGCCGTCGCCGATATTCTGGAAGACGTGGCCGCGCTTCGAGAACGGCGCCTCGCCGATCCAGTTGGCGCCCTCTCCGCCCATCTGGGTGAAGCCCTCCGTCGAGCGGTCCATCCACTGGGCCATGTAGTGGCAGCCGATGCCGGCATAGGCGCGCGAGCCTTCCGGCACGACGGTCGAGGTATTGTGCGGACAGCCGGCGCAGAAATAGGGGATGCGCTCGGCGATCGACTGCGCGGCATGGGCGGCACGATCGGCGGCTTCGAGCTCGGCGATCCGCGCGGCGATCTCCGCGCTTTCGCCGCGGGCGGCAAGCCGGCGCGCCAGAGCGAGCGCGATCTGCACCGGCTCAAGCGCGCCTTTGGCCGGGAACAGCCATTTGCCGTTCTCGTCCATCTTGCCGATGATGCGCGGACGGATTCGGCGGCCGTAAAGCTCTTCCTTGATCTGCACCTCGATAAGCGCGCGCTTCTCCTCGATCACCATGATCAGCTCAAGGCCCTCGCCGAAGGCCATGACGCCCTCCGGCTCCAGCGGATAGGGCATGGCGACCTTGTAGAGGCGGAGGCCGAGATCGGCGGCGCGTCACCTCGTCGATGCCGAGCAGATCGAGCGCCTCGATGACGTCCTGATAGCTCTTGCCGGTGGTGATGATGCCGATGCGTGGGCTTGCGCCCGCCGGAGAGGATGATGCGGTCGAGCTTGTTGGCGCGGGCGAAGGCGAGCACGGCCGGGCGCTTGTAGTCGTGCAGCCGCGCTTCCTTGGCGAGCGCCGTGTCGCCGAGGCGGATGTTGAGCCCGCCTTCCGGCAGCACGAAATCGGCGGGGATGACCGGCGTGACGCGGCCGATGCGGCCATCGACCATGGCGGTCTGCTCGATATTGTCCTTCACGCATTTGATGCCGACCCAGACGCCGGCAAAGCGCGACAGGGCAAAGCCGTAAAGCCCGTAATCGAGGATCTCCTGCACATTCGCCGGATTGAGCACCGGGATCATGGCGTCGACGAAGGCGAATTCGGACTGATGCGCGGAGGTGGAGGATTCGCAGGTGTGGTCGTCGCCCATCAGCGCGAGGACGCCGCCATTCTTGCGAGGTGCCGGCGTGGTTGGCATGGCGGAACGCGTCGCCGGAGCGGTCGACGCCCGGCCCTTTGCCGTACCAGATGCCGAAAACGCCGTCGTACTTGCCCTCGCCGCGGAGCTCGGCCTGCTGCGAGCCCCAAAGCGCGGTCGCCGCGAGGTCCTCGTTGAGGCCGGGCTGGAAGACGATATTGTAGGGTTTGAGGAATTTCCAGGCGCGCTGAAAGGTCTGATCGAGCCCGCCGAGCGGGGAGCCGCGATAGCCGGTCACATAGCCGGCGGTGTTGAGGCCACGCGCCGCGTCCAGGCGCTGCTGCATCATCGCCAGGCGAACGACGGCCTGGCTTCCGCTGACGTAAATCCGCTCCTGGCTGAGATCGTATTTGTCGTCGAGGCTGACCTTGGCAAGGGCCATGGAACCACCTCCTTCAAGGATGGAGTGAAACTTGCCAAGACTATACGGTAATAAGAAAAAGTTACGCCACCCTCTAATCGACGATGTCAACTAAGTGATTGCGGCGGCGGCCTCGTCAAGGGTCTTAACCACAAGGGCCGGTCCGGCCGGGAGAATTTCGCGGGGTTGGCCGAAGCGGTTGAGATGGATCACCGTGAAGCCGTAAAAGGCCGCGCCCGCCGCGTCCCAGCCATTGGCTGATACGAAGCCGATCATGCTGGCCGGGAGCTGCAGACGCTCCTCGCCGAGCCGGTAAACGCGCGGATGCGGCTTGTAGATCCCGACGCTCTCGACGGACAGGACATGATCGAGGAGGTCGGTGAGGCCGGCGGAGGCGACGGCCGAGGCCAGCATCTGAGGCGAGCCGTTGGAGAGAATGCCGGTGATGATCCGCCGCTCTCGCAGCGCGCGCAAGGCGCTCACGGCGTCGGGATAGGCGTCGAGAGTCATGTAGAGGCCGAGCAGGCGGTCGCGTAAGGCTTTATCCGTCACGCCATGCTGGCCGAGGGCAAAATCGAGCGCGTCGGCGGTGACCGTGAGCGAAATCGGCATGCGCGCCCATCAGGCTGCGCAGCCAGGTATATTGAAGCTGCTTGGCGCGCCAAAGCTCGGAGATCGCGGCGGCGTTCGGGCCGATCTCGGCGGCGAGACGGGCGATCGGGCGCATGCACGTCGAACAGCGTGCCATAGGCGTCGAAAAGCACGCCTTTCAAAGCAGGCAAAGTCATGCGAGCGCTCCCTCATGGACCCCGGTCAGGGGTGGTCAGAACGGATTTGCGGGGCCGAGCGCCGATAAGAATAACGCCGTTCCGAGCAGCATGACCAGCAGCGATCCGCCAACCGCGGCAAAATCCGATATGCCGGTCGTCCAGCGGCTGCCGCCGAAGCGCAGGGCAAGGTCGCGCGAGGCAACCGCCAGCACCGCAATGGCGGAGACCGTGATCGCGGTGCCGAGCGCCATGGCGAAGGTCGCGCCGACGCCGGCCCAGAACATGCCCTGAGTGAGCGCGAAGACGAGGATCAGGATCGCCCCGGTGCAGGGCCGGATGCCGATCGCCAGCACCATCGCCGCGGCGTTGGTCAGCGACCAGTTCTTCTCCAGCTCCCTGGCGTCAGGCATGTGGGCATGGCCGCAGTCGCAAGCCTCGTCGTGGTGATGGTGGTGGTCGCCGTGATGATGCTGGTCGTCATGATCATGGTGGTGGTGATCGTGATCATGGCCCGCCGCCGCGGCGAGCGCAATGGCCGGGCGGCTATACAGACGCCGGCGCAGATAGCTGGAGAGCAGCCACAGCCCGGTCAGCAGGATCAGCACGCCGCTCACCGTCTCGAAGCGGCGCACCATCTCTTGAATCTGGAGCCCGGCGGCATGGAGCGCAATGGCGAACACGCTGACGAGCAGGATCGCCGAGAAGGCCTGCACGATCGCCGCCACGACCGAGAGGAGGACACCGCGCCAGACCGTCACCCGGTTCGCCACCACATAGGAGGAGATGACCGCCTTTCCATGTCCTGGGCCGACGGCATGGAAGACGCCGTAAATGAAGCTTACCACCACCAGCGTGAGGGCGGTCCCGACCGAGCTGCCGGCCTTGAGGCCCTTCACGGCGTCCGAAAGCTGCCGGAGCATTTTTTGCTGCATGTCGAGAACGAACCGCCACCAGTTCGCCCCATATGATGGCGTTGTCACCGGAGCTGACCCGGCGCCCGGCGCGGCGGGCCAGGCGGATCTTGGCTGCGACGGCGCGCCGGATGTGGCCGGTGCCGGCCAGGCGGCGCGCGGCGCCGCCCCGGTGGTGGCGGGGCTTTGCGCATGGGCGGAGCCGGGGAGCGCCTGCAATCCGGCGAGGCTGAGACTGGAGAGCAAGATCAGCATGAGAAAGCGAGCCATGGGTCCCTCAACCGGCTGGACAGGTGATGGTGACGAATTGCGCATACTGCTCGGCGAGCGAGCGCGCGGCGTCGGCATTGTTGAAGAAGCTTTCGCCGAGATTGCTCACGGTGGTCTGGGCGGTATCCGCGGCCGGGGCCTTGATGACGGGGGTGCAGCCGGGTGGGGCGGCGCTCAGAATGATCGGATGGTCCTTGGCGAGAGCGAAATCGACGAAATAGGTCGGGTCGAATTCCGCGAAGGTAAAATCCTTCACCTTGTCGGCGGGGATGGGCGTCTTGAGCGGCAGCGTGAAATAGAGGGTCAGCTTGGTGCCGTCATATTCCAGCCAGTAATCCTTCGGCGGCTCGCGATCGACGAGCTTGCCCGCGACTTTCGGGAAGGTGAAATAGTCGAATTCCTTCAGCGAGCTGATATTGACGTCGGCCAGCGGCGCCAGCTCGTTGCGGTCATATTTGCCGTCATTGTTCTTGTCGAGGCCCTGGATGGCGAAGGCCGAGTAATATTCGTCGAATTCCCATTTGTGCCGGAAGCCGGTGATCGCTTTCTGCGCGTTATAGAGAACCACCGTCTTGACCGTCACCCAGACATGCGGATGCGCGACCGCAGTCTTCGGCGCCCCGAACGCCACCATCGCCAGCGCGGCGAAAAGTGCGCATTGAATTCGGCGGAAGTGCTGCATCGACCAACCTCGCGATGAAGAATCGAATTTTTTCGGAGAAGGATATTTTTTGCAGCGTTATAGGTAAATCTTGGCGAAGCTGCGACGGAAAACAATCCTGCCCATCACATTGGCTTGCGCTGAATCGGGGCGAGCGGTCATCCCGGACCTTCAGCGAATGGGCCGATTTTTGCCTCACTGGCATAGATCCCCGGGTCTCGCTCCGCTCGCCCAGGGATGACCGGCCGAGGGCCATTCGGCCGACGAGGTCCATCTCAGATGTCGTCTGCGGGCTCGACCCGCGGACCCACTCCTTGCTTCAAAACGGTATTAGGCAAAATGAAAGGCCGGATCAGGAATCCGGCCCTATTCGCAACATAGGCGCTTCGATGCAGCGCTTCGTCAGAGCGATGCGCTTACGAAGTGGTGAAATGCGCCCAGGTCACCGTCACCTTCGTGCCGATGCGCGTGCGGTTATAAAGATCGATCACATCGGAATTCAGCATCCGGACGCAGCCATGGGAGACTTCCTGACCGATCAGCCAGGGGGCGTCTGTGCCGTGGACGCGGTAGAGCGTGTTGCCGAGATAGAGCGCGCGCACGCCCAGCGGGTTGCGCGGATGACCGCCCGGCACATAAGCGGGAAGCTTCGGATTCTCCCGGCGCATGTCCTCGGTCGGGATCCATTCCGGATCGACCTTCTTCGAGCTGACGCTCAAAGTGCCGGCCCAGCGGGCGTCACCCTTCGGGATGGCAATCGGATAGCTGATCGCTTTTCCAGGCGCCAGGACGTAGTAAAGCCGGCGATCGCCGAAGCTGATGATGATCTGATTGGGGGTATATTTCGGCGAGAAGCGAACCATTTCCTTGCTCGCATAGCTGCCGCCGGACCCGCCGAACAGATCATCGAAGAAGTCGGCGCGCGCGTTACCCGTGCCCACTGTCAGAAGCGCCGTAGCACCTACAGCCAATGCTGCAACTCTCAAGAAAGCCTTGAACATAACACCTCCATTCCATATTCGCCGCATGAGCCCCCCCGCGGGGTGTGAGCTCAAGAGTTTGCCGCTACCGGATCACATGAACCGGTGCGCCGATATGTACACGTTCAAACAAATCAATCACGTCGGCGTTCCGCATGCGGATACAGCCGCTCGATGCGGCCCGGCCGATCGACCAGGGCGCGTTGGTTCCGTGAATGCGGTAGTCGGTCCAGCCGAGATAGAGCGCGCGCACGCCGAGCGGGTTGTTCGGACCGGGCGGCACATAGGCCGGGAGCGATGGATGCTCGCGGCGCATCCGCGGCGTCGGCGTCCAGCTCGGACTGTCGCTTTTGGACTGAACGAAGGTATCGCCGGACCACTGCATACCCTCCTTGCCCACGGCCACATCATAGCGAAGGGCCATGCCATTGCCGAGGACGTAATAGAGACGCCGCTCGGTGGTCTTGATGACGATCGTGCCCATCTGCTGATCGCCGGCCCACGCAACGAGTTCCCGCGCCCCGACGGCCTTGGGGACACAAAGCAGCGCCAAAGCAACGCCGACGAACACAAACGAACGCCCGAGGCAAAGAGCACACTTGCCGATCCGCAATGTCGTTGTCCCCATCTCTTGATTGCATCGGCGCCCCGCCTTGACGGGACGGAAATGGGGACCACGCGCAACGCGCCAGCGGCTTCCCACGAGATGCCTCCTGACCCTATTACGCCATGAAGTCAGCTGGCCTATCAAGGGCCGAAGAGAGGGACCCATTGTAGGATTGCGTAAACTTTGTGGCTGATTCGCCACAAATCCGGCGTAAATGACAGAACCTCATCGTTATTCCCGATATCTCCGCTATTCACGGTCGGAAGCCGCGCTGGATTGTGGTGATCTTATGGCGAGAAGGATCAAGATAAGGTAAACGCATCGTAATTCTTGCTGCCGCGGGGCCTAAGTCATTACCCTTGGGAGGAGAGCATGGGGCAGCAAAGCAAAGTGAGCTGACGGCCGCTTCCCGAATGAAAGCGCAGTACTGTCTGGCCGATTTGGGCTTGATCGGCGACCAAAATGATGTAGGAAGAAACGTACTATTCGTACTTTTAAAAGAACAAACTCTGATCGAGGGGATCATGAGCGATCATCCGTTCCGCGGGAAGCATCTGGGCGCTCCGGACTCTGATGCCACGGGCGATGCCGGGACGACGCACGTTCTATTCGCGCCTGCGGGCGAAGTCGCGGCACTCAAGGCCGAAGCCGGCGAATTGCTCTCATGGGATTTGACCGCCCGCCAGCTTTGCGACCTCGAGCTGCTTATGAATGGCGGCTTTGCGCCGCTGACCGGCTTTCTCGGCGAGGCCGATTATGACCGGGTCGTCGAGGAGATGCGCCTCGCCTCAGCTGCGCTCTGGCCGATCCCGGTGACGCTGGACGTCAATGCCGATTTTGCCGGCAAGCTGAAGACCGGCCAGCGTATCGCGCTGCGGGATCCCGAAAATGTCGCCCTCGCCATTCTCGAAGTCCAGTCGATCTGGCGGCCGGACAAGGCGCGCGAGGCCGTCAAGGTTTTCGGCGCCGACGATCCCGCCCACCCTGCCGTGCGCTATCTGCACGACAAGGCGGGCAGCCATTATATCGGCGGCAGGGTGATTGGCCTGCAGGCGCCGCAACCATTATGATTTCCGCGACTGCCGCCACTCGCCCGCGCAGCTCAAGATGCTGTTCCGGGAGCAGGGCTGGGAGAAGGTCGTCGCCTTCCAGACCCGCAATCCGCTGCACCGCGCCCATCTGGAGCTGACGCTACGGGCGTGCCAGCAGGTGGGCGGCAATCTCCTCATTCATCCGGTCGTCGGCATGACCAAGCCAGGCGACGTCGACCATTTTACCCGTGTGCGCTGCTATGAGGCGCTGTTGCCGCATTACCCGGACGGCAAGGCCACGCTCAGCCTCTTGCCGCTCGCCATGCGCATGGCCGGGCCGCGCGAGGCGCTGTGGCACGCCCTGATCCGCCGCAACTATGGCTGCACGCATCTGATCGTCGGCCGCGATCATGCCGGGCCGGGCAATAACAGCATCGGCGAGCCGTTTTGCGGGCCTTATGACGCGCAGGATATGGTGAAGCTGCATGAGGCGGAGATCGGCATCGAAATGGTGCCGTTTAAAGAGATGGTTTATTTGCAGAACCGCCACCACTATGCTCCGGCCGATGAGATCCAGCCGGGCGAGGCGATCCTCAACCTGTCGGGCACCGAGCTGCGCCGCCGCCTTCAGGAAGGCGAGGAGATCCCGGAATGGTTCTCCTTCCCGAGCGTGATCGCCGAACTGCGCCGCACCCATCCGGCGCGCGAGCGCCAGGGCTTCACGGTGTTTTTCACCGGCCTCTCCGGCGCCGGCAAGTCGACCATCGCCAATGCGCTGATGGCCAAGCTGATGCAGATCGGCGGTCGGCCCCTGACACTGCTCGACGGCGACGTCGTCCGCAAGCATCTCTCATCGGAGCTGGGCTTCTCCAAGCAGCACCGCAACATCAATATCCTGCGCATCGGCTATGTGGCCTCGGAAATCACCAAGAATGGCGGCATCGCCATTTGCGCGCCGATCGCGCCTTACGCCGCGACGCGCCACGAGGTCCGCGAGATGATCGAGCCGTTTGGCGGCTTCATCGAGGTCTATATCGCCACGCCACTTGCCGAATGCGAGCGCCGCGACCGTAAGGGGCTCTATAAGCTCGCGCGCGCAAGG
This sequence comes from uncultured Alphaproteobacteria bacterium, assembly GCA_963773735.1. GTDB lineage: Bacteria > Pseudomonadota > Alphaproteobacteria > Rhizobiales > Rhodomicrobiaceae > CAVZCK01. The sequence goes on from CAVZCK010000020.1 coordinate 119,590, forward strand.
CAAGCTCAAGCAGTTCACCGGCATCGATGATCCCTATGAGGCCCCGGAGGCACCTGAGGTCACGATCGAGACGCTGCATCAGTCGCCGGACCAGGCGGCAGACGCCATTCTGGCGAAGATCACCGAGATGGGGCTGATCGCGCGCAAGGGGCTGCATGAGAAACGCGCTGAGCGGCTCGCCATTTCGGCCTGATCGGCGCCATGACGGCCGGCTACCCCGCCGCCCGATCTTCCGCGACAATGTCCCCGGCGGCTATCGACTTCAGCCTGGCAGCAAGCTTTTCCGCCGGCGGCGAATAGACGAAGCCGAATGACACCGCGCCGTCCTTGCCGTGCGTGGCATGATGCAGCCGGTGCGCCTGATAGACCCGGCGCAGATAGCCGTTTCGCGGCACGAAGCCGTGCTCGACGCGCCGATGGACCAGCACGTCGTGAATGAGGAAATAGACGAGCCCGTAGGCGGTCATGCCGAGGCCCGCCCAGAAGAACCGCCCGTCATAGAGCGTGCCGGCGATCATCAGCCCCATCGAGAAGACGGTGAAGAAGACACCGAACAGATCGTTGAGCTCGAACCAGCTTTGGCGCGGCCGGTGGTGGGACTCGTGCAGCACCCAGAGGAAGCCGTGCATGACATATTTGTGCAAGGCCCAGGCAACGCCCTCCATGCCGATGAAGACGGCCAGGAAAATGCTCAAGCTGATCGACCAGTCGGGCAATTCGGAGTCTCTATGATCTCTTCTTGCGGCCGGTCGCGTCAGGCGATCTGCCGCCACCTTCCTCTTAGCTTATTTTCGAGGCCCGCGATCAGGCCCAGGGCGAAATGTCTCAGCTCGGTCTCATCGCCGCCGCTATCCGCGATCAATTGCGAGGCTTCCTCGATATAGAGCTGCGCCTCGCGGCCGGCGGCTTCAAGGCCGATGGTCAGCACGAGCGACGGCCGGCCGCAATCCTGCTCAACATCCTTGCCGGCGCTTTCCCGGCTGCCGGTCGCATCGAGAAGATCGTCGAGAATCTGAAAGGCAAGACCCAGCTTCAGACCGAAGTCGCGCATCAGGCCGATCTGCTCCGCATCGGCCATCACCGCCACCGCGCCCATTTCGGCCGCAGCCGAGAACAAGGCGGCCGTCTTGCGGGCATGGACGAGCGCGACATCGTCTTTCGTCGCGATCTCCGGCGACCATTTCAAATCCTGCTCCTGTCCGGCGACCAGGCCCTCCGAGCCGACCGAACGGCTGAGGATTTGCGAAAGCCGCACGCGGATCGCGGCGCTCAGCGCCTCATCCTCGGCGATGACGCCGAAGGCCCAATTCAGCAGCGCGATAGCCGCCAGCATCGCCGTCGCCTGGCCATAGACCTGGTGGTTGGCCGGCAAGCCGCGCCTGAGCGAGGCATTATCCATCGCCGGCAAATCATCGAGGATCAGCGAAGCGGCATGGACCATTTCGAGCGCGCAAGCCGGCGTCAGCGCGGGTGCATCGCTGCCGCCGAGATGACGCGCGGCAAACAGGGCGAGCAGCGCGCGGACACGCTTGGCGGGCGCCCGGAGCGTGTGGCGCATTGACCGATGGAGATCGGCTGGAGCTTGCCGCGGCGGCGGGATCAAAACATCAAGCCGCGTTTCGACGGATTGGCGCAGCTCTTGCGAGAGTTGTCTCAAATTCTCATTGCTCAGCATTGAGCAAGCTCACGGTCCGTTGCGGTGTCCTCCAGATTTTCCTTCTTACGACGAGGATTTTTGCCGGACCAGCGGCTTCGACGACAATAATCCTTTTTGCGCACTGTTTTTGAAATAAAGATCACGCAACGAGCCGAAACCTGTTCCCGCGAAGCTTCATCATTTGGTTCCTTTCAAATTTAGCTTTACGCTGCCTTCTTCGCAGTGCGCAATGGAAAAGGAAATTCATGTCCGATTTGCTGCGGCGCAAGACCGAACATCTGGACGTCGTACTTGCCCAAAATGTGCGCACATTGCCGAGCACCGGCTTTGAGACGGTGCGGTTCGAGCATGTCGCGTTGCCGGAGCTTGACCTCGATGAGATCGACCTGAGCACGGAGTTTCTCGGCCGGCGGATGCGGGCGCCGTTCCTGATCAGCTCGATGACCGGCGGACCGGAGAAGGCGGCGGCGATCAATGAGAATCTGGCGCGTGCCGCTGGCCAGCTCGGCATTGCCTTCGCCGTCGGCTCGCAGCGCGTCGCGATCGAGGAGGCGGGCGCCTCAGGCTTCGGGCCAGAGCTGCGCGGCTTCATCGGCGAGATGCCGCTCATCTCGAATTTCGGCGCGGCGCAACTGGCGCGCCCGGATGGCACCGACATGGCCCGGCGCGCGGTCGACATGATCGGCGCCGACGCGCTCATCATTCATCTCAATCCGCTGCAGGAAGCGGTGCAGCCGGGCGGCGACCGCAACTGGTCGGGACTGCTGGCAAGGCTCGAAGCGCTCACGAAAGCCATCCCGTGCCAGTGATTGCGAAAGAGGTCGGCTCCGGCATTTCCGGGCGGCTGGCGAAACGGCTCTGGGAGGCCGGCGTCAGGATCATCGACGTTGCCGGCGCTGGCGGCACGAGCTGGGCCGCCGTCGAGGCGGGCCGCGCGCCGAACGACCGCCTCAGGGCCATCGCCGAGACCTTTCGCGATTGGGGCATTCCAACCGCCCGCGCCGTCGCCGATGTCCGCGCTGCGTGTCCGCAGGCCGTGGTCATCGCCTCGGGCGGCATTCGCACCGGGCTCGACGCCGCCAAGGCCGTCAGGCTCGGCGCCGACCTTGCCGCGCAAGCCGCGGGCGTGCTGCCGGCCGCGCTCGAAAGCGTCGATGCCGTCGATGGCGCATTTCGAGGACCGGATCGCGGAGCTCAGGATTGCGTGCTTCTGCACCGGCAGCCGGACACTGGCCGATCTGCGGCAGGCGCCGCTCCTGCCCTGAGGAATCGGCGATGCTGAAGACGGTCACGGATCAAAACGCCGCCACGCAGTTCTGCGCGCGCTCCTCATGCCGTCGTCATCGGCGGCGGCCTCGGCGGCATGGCCGCGGCACTGCGGCTGCGCGCCAAGGGCTATCGGGTGACGCTGTTCGAGCGCTTGGGGATGCTCGGCGGGCGCGCACAGGTTCTCAGCCGCGACGGATTTCGCTACGACGCCGGCCCGACCGTGATCACCGCGCATTTTCTCTTCGAGGAATTGTTCGAGCTGTTCGGCCGGCGGATGGGGGATTACCTCACGCTGGTGCCGCTAGCCCCCTGGTACCGCTTCCGCTTTCCGGACGGTGACAGCTTCGATTATGGCGGCACGATCGAGGACACGCTCGCCGAGATCCGCCGCATCGAGCCGGCCGATTGCGACGGCTATTTGCGGCTGCTCGCCCATTCCGAGCGATTGTTCAACAAGGGCTTCATCGGCCTTGCCGACCAGCCCTTCCACAATCTCGGCACCATGCTCGCCCAGGCGCCCGCTCTGGTGAGGCTCGGCGCCTATCGCAGCGTCTGGCAGATGATCTCGAAATTTCTGAAAAGCCCTAAGCTGCGCCAGGCCTTTTCGATCCAGCCGCTGCTCGTCGGCGGCAGCCCTTTCGATACCACCAGCATTTACGGACTTATCCATTATCTGGAGCGTAAATGGGCGGTCTATTTCGCCATGGGCGGCACCGGCGGGCTGATGGCGGGAATCGCTAAGCTGATAGAGGAGGTCGGCATCCGAAATCCGCCTCGGCGAGACCGATGTCGCGGGTGACGCTCAGCGGTCGCAGGGCGACCGGCGTGACACTGGAAAGCGGGGCGAGCATTCCCGCCGATATCGTGATCTCGAATGCCGATCCGATGCATCTGTTCACGCAAATGCTGCCCAGGGAAAAACTGACGCCAGCGGCAAAGCTGAAGTTGCGCACGGCGCGGCTGTCGATGGGGCTGTTCCTGGTCTATTTCGGCACGCGGCGGCAATATCCGGACGTTGCTCATCACACCATCTGGCTCGGCGAACGCTTCCGCGAATTGCTGGATGATATTTTCAAGCACGGCCGTCTGGCAGAGGATTTCTCGCTCTATATTCACCGGCCGACGGCAACCGATCCGAGCTTTGCGCCCGCAGGCTGCGACAGCTTTTACGCGCTTTGCCCGGTGCCCAATCTCAATGCGGCGATCGATTGGCGGGAAGAGGCGCCGCGCCTGCGCAATCGCATCGTCGAGGCACTCGACTCCACGATCCTTCCGGGCCTGCGCGAGACGATTACCGCTGAGCTGATCCTGACTCCGGCCGATTTCAAGGAGCAGTATCTCAGCTATCAGGGCAGCGGCTTCTCCATCGCGCCCTATTTCACCCAGAGTGCCTGGTTCCGCTTCCACAATCGCGCCGAGGGCATCGAGGGCCTCTATCTGACCGGCGCCGGCACGCATCCGGGCGCGGGAATGCCGGGGGTGCTGTGCTCGGCTAAGGTGATCGACCACCTCATTCCCGCTGCGGAGGTGGCTTAGGCGGATTGCGCTCCGGCGGCGTCTTGGGCGGATTCGTCTGTGAGCCGGCGTCCGTTTCCTCACGCCGTCCCTGCTGTCGAAAGAGCCGAGCGTGCGCCGTTTTCAAACTCTCGCGGATACGGCGGATCACCACCTCGTGACTGGACCAGTTCCAAGCCATAGCGGCGGTCGAGCGTCACGTTTTCGGATCGCCGCAGGAGCGCTTGACGAAGGTCACCGCACCCGGGACACGCGTCAGTCTTGCGACCGCGTCGATATAGGCGATCAGCAACTCGGCCTCGATCCGGACGGGGTTGCGCGCGCCCGTCTGGCCGATGAATTCCTGGAGCCGTAACCGGGCTTCCCTCAGCGCAACGAGCAGCGGCCTGTAGTCGAACTCGGTCGGGGACGGATGGGCGAAGGGATCCGGCTCTTCCGGTGTCTCGGGAGGTTCGACCATGTTACGCAAACTCGTTTGTTCGCTTTTTGTTCTTACATGAAATTGCGTTTGCGTCAAGCCCGGACGATCCGGCGCCTCAATTGGTGCAACAATCAATAGTTTCGCAACTTCCGGTTTTAATATTTACAGAAACCACCACGAGCAATCAGATAAAGTTGTAAATTCGCAACGCAGGTGAGAAAGAACCCCAGCGAATTTCACCATATACGTAATCCATCTACTCGATTTTCTCAGGTCGAACGGTATCCATAATCTTGAAGTTGCCTGATGCGTGTTCGTAATGAGACTTTTTTGCGTTCTGGCTCGAATGTGGACGCAGATTTCAATGGGAAAACTTTGATTCAGGGCATTGAGGGAGTATACCTATGACCTTTTCGAAAGCGAGATTGCTGAACTCTACAGTTCTCATAGCATTGACGGCGTTGGTGGCGTCGTTTTCTCCAACGAGCGTATTTGCTCAAGCGACGTGTATTACGCATGTAAATTCGCAGACCGGAGATACTGATCTGGGGCCGACGGTATTGGGACTAACGGTCGTTACCAACGATCCTCACCATCATACGATCGGATCGAGCAACAGCGGGGCCAGCGCCAGCCAGTCTGGAGATTTCGGTTGCGCGCCGAATGCGACCGCGAATGGCCCGAACGCTACGGCAATCGGCGATAGCGCCAATGCGAATGGGGAGAATTCGACATCGGTTGGCGCGGCCGCTGGCGCTGGTTCAAGCGGGGCAGGAAATACCGCCTTCGGTTTTGGCGCTGGGCAGAACGTTCAGGGCGACGGCAATACTGCCGTCGGCGATCCGACGGGCACGAATGTCACCGGAAACAATAACAGCGCCTTCGGCAATAATTCCGGAAATAGCGTCACGGGCGACAACAACAGCGCTTCCGGCAACAATTCCGGCAATAATGTGCTCGGCAGCAGCAATGTCGCGGTCGGCGACAACTCCGGCAACAATATATCGGCATCCGACACTATCGCGGTTGGCACAAACGCAAATGGCGGTACGACCAAGTCTATCGCTATCGGTTCCAATTCGACGGTCAGTGCGGGCAGTGCCTCCTTCAATGATGGGGGCATAGCAATTGGTGGCGACGTGAATAACGACGGACAAGGTGCGTTTGCCCGTGGCCCGCGGTCGATCGCGATCGGCAGCGACGCGGTTGCGGATCCAGAGATAAACAACCCAGGCGCAGGTGATGGTCTTGCGACAGCAATCGGAGGCCGGGCCGAGGCGCGAAATGGACGCGCGACGGCCATTGGCGCCGATGCGCTTGCGACCGGGGGCAGGACAACCGCAATCGGCAACCAAGCGCGCGCAAGCGGCTCCGGGTCTGTGGCCGTCGGCGACAATGCGCAGACGGGATTTCCAATACAGAACGGAGGCGTTCCGAATGCGGTTGCGGTTGGTAGAAATACGAAAGCCCTTGCCGCTGGCTCCGTCGCCATCGGGGCTGACAGCACAGCGACATCGGCCGACCCCAATAGTGGTGGCGCCGTTGCTCGCCTTGAGAATGAATTCGTGCTCGGCACAGTGAACCATACCTACACGGCCCCCGGCATTACGTCCGACCTCAGCCGGGAGCGTCAATCAGGACCACTTGAGCTGGTGACGACCGATGCTGACGGGCACGTCGCCTCGGACGGCGGCCAGATCTTCCGTGATCTCGGCAAGCAAGGCGCCGGCATTGCCATCGCCACGGCGCTGGAGAATCCCGATCTGGTCGGCAATGAGACATTTGGTCTGGCAGCCAATATGGGCTCTTTCGACGGCAACACCGCGATCGCCGTCTCCGCCATGGGCGTGCTCGGCCGCGACTTTCTCGGCAGCGGCGAGCGCTGGGCGGTTTCCGGCGGCGTCGGTGTCAGCCTGAACGAGAAGGATTATGGCGGCCAGAACACCGACCGGGCCGTTGCCGGCCGCGCAGGCGTCCAGGTGACCTGGTAATTGACGCAAATGCGCCAAAGCGGGCCATCGGTATTGCCGGTGGCCCGTTGGCGTATTTGCATGGGTCTGATGAACTGCACGCGTTGGATCACGAGCGACAATGAGTAAGACGCTGAAAGCAAAGGGGCGCGTCCGCCGTGTTTCGCTCTGGCTTGCTGCGGCAATCATCGCCGCGGCCGGGCCCGCGGCTGCCGAGCAAAAAAAAACTGTGCCCAAGACGCAGCCGCAAGCGCATCAGCAACCGCAGGCGCCAGCACCTGCCTTGCCGCCCATACCGGATGCCTATGCGCTCAACCTCATGATCCGCTCATCGATTATTGCGCTCAACCAGGCGAACAAGACCGGCAATTACACCGTCTTGCAGGATCTGGCTGCGCCCGCTTTTCGCGCTTCAAACAACTCCGCGCGCCTCGCGCAGATTTTTGCTCATCTCCGTCAGCGCAATCTCGATTTGACGCCGATCCTATTCTTCACGCCTAAGCTCGCCATTCAACCCCAGATCAATCCGCAAGGCATTTTGCGCCTCGCCGGCCATTTCCCCACGGCGCCGGAGCGCGTGGATTTCGACCTCTATTTTCAGGTGGTCGGGGGCGAGTGGCGGCTGTTCGGAATCGGCGTGACCACTAGCCCCGCCGAAGTCACCGCCGCGACCCAGCCCCAGCCGCAATCACAGCAGAATCCCGTTCGGGCTAATGCTCCCGCCGAGGGCAGTGTTGCGAGTGGGCCGCCGAGCGGCAGTGATCCCGCGGCTAACGCTTCGCCGCATACCGCACCCGCTAAGGTCGCGGCCCAGGCAGAGCCAGCACCACCTCCGTCCCGGAAGCCGGCGCGGGCTGGCGGGGCTGAGACGACGGCAGCGACACAAAGCACGGTGCGGAACGGCACGACAACCAATGCAACCCGCATCGATCTCGCCAATCCCCGATTCGTTGCGTCGGATGCGCTGGGCGAGAATGCACCCGCTCAGGGAACGAATGCCGGAGGAAAAATCGGAGAGCAAATCCGGTTTCTGGGACAGTTTGAATATCTTTTCAAACAAATGACCGCATCTTGGAGGCCGGTCGTATTCAATCAGCCGCGGCGGTTGGGCCCGATCTCGTCGAGCGGATCGGTCGCAGGAAATAACGGTCGGGGCAATTGACGTGCAAGCGCGATCAGGGCGAATATCGACGTGCGCTGTCAGCGCTTGGACACCGATCGAACCGCGACGCCCAGCGGCGGCGCGCGGGTTGCGCTTCAGCCCCACGGAATTGCGCGTCGCAGATGATGTTATGCAACAATTGATCAAGCCGGCCCTGACCTCGAAGGTCTACGATGTCGACGATTTCGCCGCCGCTCAGGAACTCTATCACAGCAACGGCTGGACCGACGGCCTGCCTGTGGTGCCGCCGACGGAAGCCGCGGTCGCGGCCTGCCTCGACTGGGCGATGATGACGCCGGATCAGCTGCATCGGCATCGAGCCGGTCCGCGAGCAACCCATCACCGCCGAGAAACTTGCCATCAACGCCGTCATGGCCGGCTGCCTGCCGATGCACTTCCCCGTCGTCGCGACGGCCTGGCAGGCCATGCTGAAGGAGGAGTTCCTTCTGCATGGCGTGACCTCGAGCACCGGCGGATGTGCCATTCTCGTCATCATCAACGGGCCGATCCGTCTCGAGATCGGCGCCAACCCTACGTTCAACGCGCTGGGCAACAGCGATCGCGCCACCTCGGTCATCGGCCGCGCCATCCGGCTGGCGCTGATCAATCTGATGGACGTGCGCCCGGCGGCATCGACCGCTCGACGCTCGGCCATCCCGGCAAATTTTCCTATTGCCTCGCCGAGGACGAGGAGGACACCACATGGCAGCCGCTGTCCGTCATACGCGGCATGCCCGAGGGCGCCTCGGCCGTCACCGTGATGGCCGCCATGGCGCCGCGCCAGATCATGAATGAATGGACGACCGACCCGAAGGAGATCCTGGAGACGTTCGCCGCGGAAATGCGCGCCAACCAGCTGCACTACTCGATCTATGGCGGCAACTACGTGATCGTGATCCCCAAGCAGCTGCGCGAGCATCATCCAGAGGGCCGGCTGGACCAAGCGGGACATCGGCGAGTTCCTCTACGAGCGGGCGCGGGTTCGGCGCGGAGAATGGGCGAGTGTCGGCAAGGGTTCGGTCGTGCGCGACCGCGGCAGAACGCGTGCATCCGGCGCTCGAATCGCCGGATCATCTCCTGGTCGTTGCCGCGGGCGGCCCGGCGGGCGGCTTCGGCGCCGTCATCGCGCCATGGATGGGCAGCAAGACCAAGGCCGTGACGGCTGCGATCGGCGCTTGCGTCGATTGCGAGCCGCCGAAAAGCTGAGCCCAATTGGCATAATCGTGCTATCAGGCTGGGCAGCAGAGCCGAAGGACAGATCATGATTTTGCGCGTGTTCGACCCGACAAACGAGATGAAGGCCGCCGGCGGTCAGCCGGCCGAGCGGCCGACGTCGCTGCGGGGTAAGACCAGTCGGCTTCATCTCGAACGGCAAAGAAGGCACCAAGGGCTATTTCGCCCATCTCGATCGCATGCTGCGCGAGGAGTTTGGCGTTGCCGACGTCGTATGGCGCACGAAGTCGAACTACAGCGCGCCGGCCGATGCGCATATCGTCGATGAGATCAAGCATGGCATGCCGTCGTCGCCGGCGTCGGCGATTGAGGCAGCTGCTCGTCGTGCAGTTTGCATGACGCGGTCGTAGCGGAACGGCAGGGTGTACCCGCCATAGGCGTGATGACGACGCGCTTTGCCAGCGCGGCCGAACTCATGGCCCGCGTGCTCGGCATGCCCGGCTACAAATTCGCCGTCATCGACCACCCGATCAGCAGCGCGTCGGACGAGCGGCTCGCGGATTATGCGCGCGCGACGATCGAGCAGGCGCGGCAGCTTTTACTGCGATCGTGATCGCGTTGCCATCGAC